>DATIXJ010000042.1:0-38406 GCA_035518715.1 Bacteroidota bacterium
ACATTGATGACGGGAGATCAGGCACCGGGCAGCGTGACGGTGCAGTGGGATGGACGGGATGCAAACGGGATGACAGTCCCGAGTGGAGTGTACTTTGTCCGGATGCAATCGGACAACTTCACCGCAACCCAGAAAATCATGCTCATGAAGTAATTTGCTCGCCCCCCTCTTTGATCCCGGGCTGTGGGGTTTGCAGCCCGGGATTTTTATTTGCTTCACACGGTTTTTTTGGATAGCTTACTGTTGAAAAGAAATGAACATCGGACAACTTGACATACCGAATGCTCTCCTTCTCGCACCGATGGAGGATGTTACCGATATCTCCTTCCGGCTTATCTGCAAGCGGCGTGGAGCGGATGTCGTATTCACGGAATTCGTGAATGCAGAGGGACTTGTCCGGTCATCAGCGAAAACCCACCGGAAGATGGAATTCCTCCCCGAAGAGCGCCCATTCGGCATACAGATTTACGGTGCCGAAGGTGCTTCGATGGAACGGGCTGCACAAATGGCAGAAGCGCTCCAGCCTGATATTCTCGATATCAACTGCGGTTGCTGGGTAAAGAAGGTCGTCGGCCACGGGGCCGGAGCCGGCCTCCTTCGGGATCTCCCGAAGCTTCAACAGATCGTCTCTTCGGTTGTGCGGGCAGTCAGCATTCCCGTCACGGTGAAGACACGACTGGGATGGGACACGTCATCCATCAGGATAGTGGAAGTCGCAAAGATGCTGGAGGATACCGGCATCCGCGGATTAACGATCCACTGCCGGACGAGGGCACAAGGTCACGAGGGCGATCCCGACTACACGTACATTCCCGCCGTGAAGCAGGCGGTGTCGATTCCGATCATTGTGAACGGCGGCATTGACTCGCCGCAGATCGCTGCACGCGTTTTTCGGGAAACCGGATGTGATGGCGTGATGATTGCACGCGGCGCAATTCACAACCCCTGGATATTTGAACAGACCAAACATCACCTGCAGACAGGTGAGATGCTTCCCGAACCGACATTCGAGCAGCGCATTACGTTGATGCTCGAACATCTATCACTCTCGGTCCAGCAAAAGGGTCCGCGCTACGGTGTGATGGAATTCCGGAAACATTACAGCGGATATCTACGAGACGTTCCCGGCGTCGCTAAACTCCGGGCAGAACTCGTGACGCTGGCTGAAGAGGAACAGGTTGCGGCGCGCGTGAGAGCGTTTCTTGAACAGCTCCCCCTGGAACTCGAAGATCACGTTGCCGCCTGAGCGGCTCTCAGTTCTTCCACATGAGTATGTCGTTATCGCCTGCAGTTCTTGCCATTGGCACTGCTCTTCCGGCACACCGGTACGCGCAGGAGGAGATTTATGAGCTTGCGGCCCGCTATTCTGCCTTCTACCGCACCGAACGCGTGCGACAGATATTCATGAATTCCGATATCGATTTCCGGCATCTCTCATTCGACATCAATGAGTTCAATCCCGGCGAATCGCTTGATGACCTCCATCGAAGATTTCACGATAATTCAATTTTGATCGGCTCGGAAGCGATCCGCCGCTGTCTCGCTTCGGGGGGCTACACGGGAGATACTGTCGACTGCATCGTCGTCGTATCGTGTACGGGCTACCTTTGTCCGGGTCTCACATCAATTCTCTCGAAAGAATTGGATCTGCGGAAAGACATCCAGCGCGCCGACCTTCTCGGCATGGGATGCGCGGGCGCGATGCCTGGACTGCAACGTGCTTACGACTTTGTTAAGGCATACCCGGACAAGAAAGCCCTCCTTCTTGCGGTGGAGATATGCACCGCGTGTTACTATCTCGACGATGGTCTCGAGACCGCTGTTGGAAATGCCATCTGCGGCGATGGTGCTGCAGCAGTGCTCATCGGCATGTCTGAAGAGCCATCCGTTCCAAAAATCCGCGGTTTTGCAACTCATCTCGAACCGGCTCTCCTCAGTGCTGTCGGCTTTGAGCAACGGGAAGGTAGATTGCGGATTAACCTGTCAAAGGACATCCGGGTCCTCGCGGGTGATCTTTCTCAAACAGTTCTCAACGAGCTTCTAGCGAAGCATCATCTCACCAAGGATGAAATCACACATTGGGTCATTCATTCTGGCGGGCGCAAGGTGATCGACAATATCGTGAAGGTGTTAAATCTTTCCGATACCCAACTCGCCCACAGCAAGCACGTCCTTCGGCATTACGGCAACATGTCCTCGCCCACAGTTCTGTTCGTTCTGCAGGAGACGATGGCGCGTTCGCGCCCGCACGCCGGCGAGCACGGATTCATGCTCGCCCTCGGCCCGGGGCTTGCGGCAGAAGGAGCCATTCTCGACTGGTAAGACTTGTAAATCTTCACCGCATTCCTTACAATCTGAGTAATGAATAACAACGAAATCGCCTCCATTCTGGAGGAGATGGGAACATTACTCGAACTGAGAGGCGAAAACCCCTTCAAGTGCCGTGCGTATCACAATGCCGCGCGGACCGTCGAATCCCTCACCGAAGATCTCAACACTGTTCTCCAAGAGAACCGGCTTGAATCCATCCCCGGCGTCGGTAAAGGCCTTGCAAAAGAGATTTCCGATCTCCTAACGAAGGGGAAATCGTCGGCGCATCAGGAATTGAAACGGTCGCTCCCTTCGGGGCTCCTCGGAATGCTGCGGATCGAGGGTCTCGGTCCGAAACGCATCAAGCTGCTCCACGAGAAACTGAACATCTCCACCATCGCCGGTCTCCGGAAAGCTGCGGAACAGCACAAGCTTTCAGCGGTTGAGGGGTTCGGGAAGAAGACCGAAGAAAGTATTCTCCGCGGAATCGAAGCCCTTTCAAAGAGGAGTGATAAATACCTCATCTCAACCGCGCGGGAAGCCGCGGAACGTATTCTGGAACGACTGAAGTCCGCCGATGGAGTGATAGAGTGCAGTATCGCAGGGAGTCTTCGTCGGAAGAAGGAAATCATCGGCGATATCGACATCCTCATCAGCGCAAAACCCAAAGCGATTCCGATCATCATGAAGCTCTTCACCTCCCACTCCGATGTCGAGCGCATAACCGGCCAGGGAGAAACGAAATCAAGCGTTATCCTGCAATCCGGCATCCACTGCGATCTGCGGGTGGTGAAGGAAAGGGAATTTCCGTTCGCCCTCGCGTATTTTACCGGAAGCAAGGATCATAATGTCGCGATGCGATCGCGGGCGAAAACATTCGGTTGGAGTCTCAACGAATATGAATTTTCCGTCCTGCCCGAAACCAGGTCGAAAAAAGCACCTCCCGTATGCAAGACTGAATCGGATATCTATTCCGCCCTCAGGCTCACCTACATACCTCCCGAGCTCCGCGAAAACATGGGCGAGCTGGAGGCATCCGAAAAGAACACGCTCCCGAAACTCCTCGAGGAGTCGGAAATTCGAGGGACATTTCATTGCCACACGACCTACAGCGACGGAACAAATTCTCTCGAGCAGATGGCAGAGGCAGCCCAAACTCTTGGATGGGAGTATCTGGGAATCGCCGATCACAGCAAAATTGCCGCATACGCGGGTGGTCTTTCCGCTGAAAAGGTGAAACAACAGGAGCGGGAAATCGATATACTGAATAAGAGGTTTAAGGGCTTTCGCCTTTTTAAAGGCACGGAAGTGGATATTTTGCCGGATGGGTCTCTCGACTGGAATGATTCCGTCCTGAAGACATTCGATTATGTCGTCGCTTCTATCCACAGTGCATTCAAGATGTCGGAAACCGCAGCGACGAAAAGGATCATCAAGGCACTCAAGAACAAATATGTGACGATGCTCGGTCATCCGACTGGCCGCCTATTGCTGCAGCGCGACGGATACCCCGTGAATATGGTACAGGTCATCAATGCAGCATCCGATTATGGAAAAATCATCGAGATTAACAGTCATCCGATGCGGCTCGACATCGACTGGCGATTCTGCAAGTATGCGAAGGAAAAGGGCGTGAAAATCAGCATCAACCCGGACGCACACAATGTCCACGGCCTGCGGGACGTCGGGTATGGTGTCGGTACCGCACGCAAAGGATGGCTCGAGAAAAGCGATATCGTCAACACGCGATCACTCAGGGATGTCGTTCAATTCATGAACAGAACCTAACTTCAATCAGATGTCTATGAGAAATCTTTTTTGGGGCACACTCTTCATCCTGTTTGGTGTTTTCCTTCTTCTGGATAATCTTGGCTATGCCGATCTTTCGGAGATTCTGCACAATTACTGGCCTGTCCTTCTCATTCTTTGGGGCGGATTTATGCTTCTGCGAAGGCGCGGGAACACCGCGGCACCGCCGGCACCCGATGCTTCATCTCCTCCGCCGGCTTCGGCACCCCCCCCGCCGGATCAACAGTTTCCTCCCCCGCCGACAAGTTCCGGCACCTATACCGGGCCCGCACTCATGGGCGAGCTCATTCACCAGTCACAGATTTTCGGAGATATCACGAGCAGAATCACCTCGCAGAATTTCAAGGGAGGTTCAATCTCTTCGATCTTCGGAGACTCCCATATCGATCTCAGCGGAGCGGTCTTTGCGGATGGCACCCATGAGCTCAAGGTGCACAGTGTTTTCGGGAATTCAACGATACTGCTTCCCAAGGATGCTGCCATCTCGGTCTCCGCGACTTCCGTATTCGGAGATCTGAACGTATTCGGTGAGCGCAAGAGCGGATTTTCCTCAGAGATCAGGACATCGACCGAGGCATACGCGTCGCAATCGCGTCGGCTTCACATCTCCCTCACCAAAGTCTTTGGCGACACCCGAATTGGCTGATGGGTTCACGTCAGGGTTCAGGGAAGTCGGAGGGATCAGATGGGACCGGAGAAGGGCTCCGGGCGCGGACGGCATCAATCATCAAAATTCTCGAAACATCTTATCCGGATGCTCGAACGGCCCTGCATCACTCGCTCCCCCACGAACTCCTCATTGCCACGATCCTCTCGGCACAGTGCACTGATAAGCGTGTAAATCTGGTCACACCGGGCCTTTTTAGACGTTATCCGACCGTGCAATCGTTTGCCGCGGCACGCCCCCGTGAGCTTGAGAAGATGATTCACTCCACCGGTTTCTTCCACGCGAAGGCAAAGAATATTATCGGCTGCTGCAAGGCCCTGATGGAGAACTTTCACGGCGTCGTGCCGCAGACAATGGAAGAGCTCACGACACTGCCGGGTGTAGGAAGAAAAACTGCCAATGTCGTTCTCGGCAGCGTGTTCGGCAGGGCAGAGGGAGTTGTGGTGGATACGCATGTGAAACGGCTTTCGGGCCGGCTCGGGCTTTCAAAAAATACTGCGCCCGAAAAAGTGGAACGCAACCTCCTCCCGATCGTTCCGCGAAAAAAATGGATTCTGTTTTCCCACCTCCTCATCCTTCACGGACGGGCGGTCTGCACGGCGCGGTCTCCGCGCTGCGCAGAATGCCAGGTGAGAATCTATTGCCCGTCGGCTGCACTCTTTCTTGCATCAAAATAAAAAAGCCCTCACGGCCGAAGTCATGAGGGCTTTTTCCAACATCAGAATTTCCCTTATTTTGTCCTGAAGAATTCTATGCGGCGATTTTTCTGCTTGCCCTCCTTCGTTGCATTGGAGGCAACCGGCTGATCGGGACCAAATCCCTTCGTTGTGATCCGGTCTCCACTGATCCCCTTCGTCACAAGATAATTCTTCACCGCATCCGCCCGATCCTGGGAAAGCTTCATATTCTTCTTCTTGCTTCCCGTATTGTCAGTAAAGCCGCGGATCTCCACGGTGATTGCGGGATTCTGTTTCAACGTGTTGTATGCCAGTGTGAGGATGGAATCTGATTGCGGCTGAATATCGGATTTTCCCGATTCGAATAAAACACCTTCCAGTACAATTGCCTGTCCGGCTTCCACCTTGATTTCCGGCTTCTTGACATCATCCGTTGAATCGAGGGGATTCGTGCCGTTCTTGATCTCGTCTCCATCGCTGACCGTACCGCCATCCGTATCGACTTTCAGCGGATCGGTATGGTATTTCATGACTTCATCGCCGTCGCTCAGTCCGTCACCGTCCGTATCCATCTTCAGCGGGTCGGTATGATACTTCAGGACTTCGTCCCCGTCACTCAGCCCGTCGCCATCGGTATCCATCTTCAACGGGTCGGTGTGATACTTCAGGACCTCGTCTCCGTCGCTCAAACCATCGCCGTCCGTATCGACTTTCAACGGATCGGTATGATATTTAAAAATTTCATCATAATCGGAAAGTCCGTCACCATCGGTATCTTTCTTCAGGGGATCGGTATGGTAAACATGCACTTCATCTCCATCGCTTATCCCGTCGCCGTCGGTATCGGCGTTATGCGGATCGGTGCCAAGTTCCTTCTCTTCATCATTCGTGAGTCCATCGTGATCGGGATCTGCTGATCCGCTTTCACCGAGAACGGTGAGGCCAAGAGAAAAACTCCAATATGCATCGTCGTTCGGGCTTGGTGAAACACCCTTGATCTGATCCGTTCCTGTGCGGTTATACCCGCCGGTCGCTTCGAGTGCCGTACGATCGGAAAGAAGGTACTGTACGCCGACGCCGAGAGGAATAACGGAGGTCCAGTCGCTCTGATAGGGATGGATTACTGTCGCCGGAAATTCTTGCTGATCATAAAAGAGCCGGCCGAAACCCGCGTAGACATACGGGTTCCATGTCTCGGAGTTCAGCGGACTCAGAAGAACCCGGAGTTCCACCGGCACGATGAATGATCGGTATTCTGCTCCGCTCACTTTTCCAAGGCCGCCGCCAAGTTCTGCCTGGATATGATTGATCAGACCGTACCGGAGAAACGCGCGGCCGAGAAATTGTGCTTTCTTGTCCTGAATATCTGTTTGACCAAACGTTCCGCCGAACGAGACACCGAGACCCAAACCCTGATCCTTGAACTGCGCCGGAACGGATGCCGCACAAAGCGCCATAAATACCACGATGAAGCCGAATATTCGCATTGTTATTTCCTTTGTTTAGGGATAGTTGATATTCGGAAAGCTGCAGCTCCCGTGGAATCCCGGGACGAACGACGACACTCTGCAGATCCGAAATCGCCATGGCAATGAGTACGTCCCGTCCATCCCGCACGATTCACGCTCACCACGCTCCGAGGGACGCCAGCAATTTCAAGTGCTGGAAACATACGCATTTTTCCGAATATTCCCAAACTCGCTGCCGCCGGACGCCGGTATGGATATTTCCGGAAAAATATCTATATTGGAACGGTTTGACCGGTTTTGGAGATCACACTTTTTGGGGCGAGGACTACATGAACGTTCTTATCGTCGATGATGAATCATCGTACCGTATGCTCCTTCGACATGCGCTTGAAGAAGAACGATGGACAGTGTTCGAGGCGGGAAACGGTGCGGAGGGAATGGATCTTCTCCACGATGAAAAAATCGATATCATCATTTCTGACGTCTACATGCCGGTCATGGATGGAATAAAATTCCATAAAAACGTCCGGGCAACGGAATCACTCCAAAAGATTCCCTTTCTCTTCGTTTCAGCATTCGATGATGATTATACGGTTGCAGTAGCCAAGGACAGCAAGAGTGACGGGTTCGTGCGGAAAGCAAAACCGATAGCATTTTTGAAGGAGTGGGTCCGGTATCTCACGACCCCCGAAGATCGTCGTCCTCTCTCGCCTCCCGTCGAGAACGGAAGATCCAAACCCGATCGTTCCACGGACCGCGGCAGGGGAAATGCCCGCACGCCGATCATCTGACCGCCGCAAGCCGCGGCTACGCCTGATATTCCCCCCAGACTTCCCGCAGCGTTTCTGAAATTTCCCCTAGTGTGGCGTAGGCTTCAACGCACCGCGAAATAAACGGGAGCAGATTTTCACTCCCCACCGCGGCATTTTTTAACGCTTCCCGCGCGGATGAAACCGCCCCTGGATCCCGGCGGGCGCGAAGCTTGCGCAGCCGTTCCTTTTGGCGGGACTCAATGGAACCGTCGAGCCTCAACAGCGACGGCTGGTAAGCTTCCGTGGCCATGAATTGATTCACGCCGACGACAATCTTTTCCTTCTTCTCAACCGCTTTATGGTCGTTGTACGCGCTCTTTGCGATCTCGTCCTGATAATAGTGTTTTTCGATTGCCGCGATGGCTCCTCCCATCCGGTCCACAACCCGCAGGTACTCTTCCGCCTTTGCTTCAAGTTCGTCCGTCAGTGCTTCCACGAAATATGATCCCCCCAACGGATCCGCGGTGTCTGCAATTCCCGACTCGTACGCTATCACCTGCTGAGTTCTCAAGGCAAGGCGCGCTGCATCCTCCCCCGGAAGGGAGAGTGCCTCATCACGACTGTTTGTATGAAGCGACTGGCATCCGCCGAGGATTGCAGAAAGCGCCTGGATCGTCACCCGGACGACATTGTTATCGATTTGCTGTGCCGCAAGCGTCGATCCGCCTGTCTGCGCGTGAAACCGGAGTTTCATCGATTCCGGGTTCCTGGCTTTGAAGCGCGTCTTCATGATTCTTGCCCACATTCTACGCGCCGCGCGAAATTTTGCCACTTCCTCGAAGACGTTATTGTGAGCGTTGAAGAAGAACGAAAGCCTCGGACCGAATGTATCGACATCCAACCCGGCTTTGATGGCGGCAGAAACATAGGCAATAGCATTTGACAGCGTGAAGGCGAGTTCCTGGACAGCAGTTGCTCCTGCCTCACGAATATGATATCCGCTGATGGAGATGGCATTCCATTTCGGTACTTCGGTGCTGCACCATTTGAAGATATCGGTCACGAGACGCATCGATGCCGCAGGAGGATAGATATACGTGCCCCTCGCAATGTACTCCTTGAGGAGGTCGTTCTGTACGGTGCCGGAGAGCTTCCGGAGATCGGCGCCCTGTTTTTTCGCAATCGCCACATACATGGCAAGAAGAATCGCCGCGGTCGCATTGATGGTCATCGATGTAGAAATCGAATCGAGACGGATCCCCTGAAAGAGCGTCTCCATATCCTCGAGCGAATCGATCGCAACCCCGACCCGCCCCACTTCCCCCTCCGCCATGCGATGGTCGGAATCATACCCCATCTGCGTCGGGAGATCAAATGCGACGGAGAGACCCGTTGTCCCGTGCTCCAGGAGATATCTGTATCGTTTGTTTGATTCCTCCGCTGTCCCAAATCCAGCGTACTGGCGCATGGTCCAAAGTTGTCCGCGATACATCGTTGGATAGATGCCGCGCGTAAACGGGTACTCACCCGGTGTGCCAAGATCATGCTTCTTCCTGGTACCGGAATAGCAGCGCCCGATGTGGATTCCCGAATCGGTCTCGAACTGATCTTTCCGCTCGCGGACCGCCGATTTCGTGCGCCCAACGGTCTTTTTCCTGCGCTCAGGCATTCAAATCAAATCAGCAATATGGCGTTTGTGTTTGGAGGAAAATAGGAAATGCCCGATTGAGATTCAAGGCATGCGCCAGTCCTTCTTTTGCCATGAGCTGCCATCCGATTCAAAAATGACTGCTCCTTCCTTGTCAGTCCTGAAATACTGCACGTGCATTTTGTTGAGCAAGGCGAGAGTTCTCGGGGCAGGATGACCGAATTTATTGCGGGCCCCAACCGAAATCACGGCAGTTTGCGGCTGAACGCGGTCCATCATCGGCACGCTGCTGCTTGTCGGGCTTCCGTGGTGCCCGACTTTCAACAGATCGCACTTGAGAAAGCGATCATACACGCGGACCATCCTCGCCTCCGCGTCCCGTTCTGCATCCCCCTCGAGCAGAAGCGTCGTCGCTCCAAATACGATCTTCAGCACGACCGATTCATTGTTGAGGTTGCGCGCGGGATGCTGGAGTGACGGCACGAATTCCCCAGAGGGATGGAGAACATAACACCGGATGCCGGGATATGTGTCGACGGTGGAACCAGCACGCACCGTATCGACGGGAACTCCGATTGAATCGAGAATGCGTTTGAATTCCTGGCACAGGTAAGATTTCGCGGTCGACCCTGCATCGATCACTTCTGTCACAGGAATACCGCGCAGAACTGCGGGAACGCCTCCAAGGTGATCGCTGTGCGGGTGCGTCACGACAACATCATCGACCCTCCGGATTCCTCTCCATTTCAAGTAGGGAATCACGACCCTCGTCCCGATGTCGTACCCTTCCATGCGCTGTCCCGCATCCACGAGCATGACTTTTCCATCGGGGAATTCGACCACTTCTCCGTCTCCCTGGCCGACGTCAAGAAACGTCACCCTCAACCGGTACGGGGCGTCCGAATGCACGATATTCGCGACGAGGAGGAGATCGCATCCGATCATGAAGACCATCAGGGCTTTCTTTCGACGGGTGACGTCATACATGTGCAGCATACCACCTGCAATCAGATAAAAACAGATCGAAGTGAAGATGGAAAAATCGGCACCAATCGAAGCATATCGCATCGTGCCGAACACTTTCACTCCCCACAGAAATATTGCGGTCACAAGATGGGTCGTGGCGGCATACACCGTCGCGACCCACCACGAGAGATAGGAAACAACGATGGTCAGCATGCCGAGCGCCAACACGGCGTTCGAAAGCGGAACAAGCACGACATTGGCCAGGAGTCCGATGAGGGATATTTTCCCGAAGTATGACGCGGTGAACGGAAGAGTTCCGATGGTCGCCGCCAGTGACACCCCCATCACTTCGACGATCAGGGACACGGTTTTGGTTTTCCCCAGACCCCAGGGAAGCAATTCGCTGGCAGCATTGAGCTTTGGATGACAGTACACGAGCGAAAACACGGCTCCGTAGGAGAGCTGGAACCCCGCCTGGAAGAGCTGCCGAGCATCCCAAAAGAGCAGGATCAGCGCCGATGCAGCAAGCGTATTGAACATGTTTTGTTTACGTTCGAAGAGTCCTCCGGCCAGCACAATAATTGCCATGATGACAGATCTGGCAACCGAAGCCGCACCGCCGGTCAGAAAATTGTAATACACGAGAAACGCGCAGCTCAGCAGAATGCGGACGCGCTCAGGCAGCCGCAATGCCTTGAACAGCACCGTGAGCATGAGCAGAACGATCACGACATGAAGCCCTGAAACAGCGAGGATATGCATCACTCCTGCGTTGATGAACGCCGATTTGACCGAAGCGTCAATATCGGTCCGCTCACCGACGATCAGCCCCTTGAGGAAATTCCCTTCGTCTCCTCCGATCAATATCTCGATCCTATGAGATACGGACCGGCGGAGCGGATACACCAGAGCGGCAAGAAAGCCGTGCGTCTCCCGTGATTCGATGCTGATGGAATCGAGCATGAACTTCGCGAAGATATCGTTCAGAGAGAGGTAACTCTTGAAATCGAACTCACCCGGATTCCGCGGCGGAGAAAAAGCGACCAGTTGTCCTGTTATCTCAACCCGAGTCCCGTACGTCAGCATGGGGCAGAGTGTCGTGTCGAATGCTGAACGTTTCGCCGATACCACAATTCCCCCGCGGACCTTAGCCCAGCGGGTGGACATGAAAAGCGAATCGGCATCAAGAACGAATTTGACCGTATATGATGTCGACCTCGGTTCATCCGTTACAGTGCCTCGGAGGGTTACTGTGCGTTCTGCAGAGATGAAGTTTTCGATATCCTCTCTGAAGACATACTTGCCGTCCCATGTGATTTTGAGAATGCCAAAGAGGAAGAGAAGGGTGAAGAGCGAAATTGGCAGGACCTGAGATTCAGCATGTTTCAGGATAAGGTATGATGATAACGCAATCGCAAGGAGAACTCCAATCCCGGTCCAGATGAGCGGCAGAACCAGGTACCATCCGGTGACAATGCCGAGTCCGAACGGAACGACACATTTCATTGCAGGACTATGTGTGAACATAGACCGCATGCCTCCCGATGTTTAAGGTCAGGTAAGGAGTTTCAGGATCCCCCGGGAGACATGTGTAAGATTTTTCGCACCGGCGGTCAATACATGGTGATGAGCTCCGAACGCCAGCAACGGCACCGGGTTCCGCGTGTGCGTTTTTACGGAAAGGTCTTCCATATTTCCATGATCGCTCGTAACAAGCGCCGTCATTTCACTCCCGTCGGCTTCGTCGAGAAAGCCGCCGAGAAGTTCATCGATCCGTTCGAGACAGCTGACGGCTTCCGCCATCGATTGGTGATGGCCTGCATGGTCGGTCTGAAAGTATTCAAAAAAAACGAGATCATTTTTCCGAAGCAGACGCGCAAGACGCCGTCCGGCCTGTTCAGAGCTGATCGGCGCAATGTCGGGATACCCGAGGTCTGGCCAGCGCTCGTTGGTGATATCAGCGGAGAGAGCCCTTCCTTTGCGCAGTTCTTCCGCGCCATTGAACTGCATCCCGGTCGAAAACCACGAATAGGCAATGGGCGTCATTCTGGCTCTCGGCGAGTGAATATAATCGAAATATCTTCGTGGGAAGGCGTTTGCATAGCAGACTTTTTTCCCGCGTCGCACCAGTTGCAGAAAGATATTCTCATTTTCCACAACGGGTTTGAGCGATGAATAGGTATACGGACCAAAATGCCTGCCAATGATCCGGGAAGTGTTCTGTCCGGTCAGAAGCGCGCTCTGCCCCGTCCCGCTCTGCGGCAGACCATCAACACCTAACGTAGCATTGAGCGGAACAAGAGAGGCATGACTATCTGAACGGTGGCAGTCGTGCAATTCTGCCATTTTCCCTCCCAGGAGTGACTGAAGTACCGGTATTCTTGCTTCGAAAAAAGGATTGTGGAGTTTGTGTCCGATGCCAACCCCATCAAGAAAAAGGAACAGGAGATGGGTTGCGGGACTGCTCATTACCGTGTTTCAGACCGGAGCGTCTTCACCCACTCCTTTTCGATGTCCTCAAACTTTTCCTGGAACGCAGTCTGGAAAACCTCGTGAATATTATCGCTCGTCTTGAATCCCCGCAGAGCATCCTCCACCTTGGATTTTCCATAATGAATGTTGAAGAAATCGATCGTCGATGCGAGCTTTGCGTAAAGCTCCAAGTCGTCCTTTTCTCCTTCGGAACTGACATAATCCTCGCCCAGATCCGAAAAACTCGATGTCATCGAGCGGGCAGGTTTCCCGAATCTTTCGAGGTCATTGCCGACGGAGAGAGAGTACGCCTCTGCAAACCAAGGAGGACATCCGGGCTCATGGCTCAACGCTACGCGTGCCGCCAGACGACGGGCAACTTCCTGCATTCTCCCCTCATGAACAGGTCCCGGATTGAGGAAAAAATAGATCTTTCCCGCGTTCCAATCCCCGTCATCAAATATGCGGGTCTGCGAATCCTGTTTGAATCGTTCAACGGACGTAAACATGATCACATCAATTTTCCCCTTGAACGAAAGATCGAGAAGCTTTTTCATCTCGGCGACGGAAGTGTCCAAAAGGGCACCGAAGAGTTTTGCGTTATGAAGCGAAATCCCGTGTTCATACTGGATCCGAAACGACCCGACCGAAGTGGTTCGCATCCCCTGGCCTGCACGGAGTGATCCGCCCAGGAGTAGAATGAAGAAGACGAGGAAACATTTTTTCATGATTTTTTGCTCTCGATTATGATCGTTACCGGACCATCATTAATGAGGTGGACATCCATCATTGCCCGAAATACACCTGTTGCGACGCGTTCGGTTCCGAGTTCCGTTCCCAGCATCTCGACAAACCGACTGTACAGCCGTTCGGCGAGTGCGGGAGGTGCGGCGTCTGTAAAGCTCGGGCGGTTTCCCTTCCGCGTATCGGCGAGAAGCGTGAACTGTGGTACCACGAGCAGTTTCCCCCCTGCATCGCGAACAGAGAGGTTCATCTTACCCTGTTCATCCTCGAAGATTCTGTGGTTCGAGCAGCGCTGTGCAAGATACTCTGCATCGTCATCAGTATCATTCCGGCCGACACCAAGAAAGATCAGGATGCCGCCGCCGATGGAACTGTGTACCGAGCCATTCACGGCAACATGCGCTTCCTTCACTCTCTGAAGGAGGGCGATCACGTGGTTGCGCCTCTGCGTGCTTTCACCACTCTCGGCAATCCGCTGTAATCCTTTACACTCTGTATCTTCTCAAATCCGCTCTTCCTGAAGAGTTCTGAAACCGGTTCCTCCTGATTGCAGGCAATTTCCACAAGAACCCACCCTCCGGGTACGAGCAATGAATTTGAAAGGGTAGTAATCTTCCGGTAGAATGTCAAACCGTCAAGTTCATCGGTGATTGCTCCGGCTGGTTCATGCTCTCTCACCTCGGGTTCCGTTTCCAGAAAATCAGATGCCGAAACATACGGAGGATTGGAAATGAGAAGCTCGTATTTCCGGCCGGGAGCGAATCCGTTTCTGAAGATATCTCCCTGAAGCTGGGTGATTCTATCCGCAAGATTGTACGCGGCAATATTCTTCTTTGCGATCAGGATTGATTCTTTGCTCGACTCGATCGTGTCGATATGGCACTCGGGAAGAAATGTCGCGAGCGCGATGGCGATATTTCCCGAACCGGTTCCGATCTCCAGGATGTTTCTGGGAGGGATTGTCGAGGCCCGGCAAGCTGCAACGGCTTCCTCCACGAGGATTTCTGTTTCCGGACGGGGAATGAAAACACCTGGCTGAACGGAGATATTCAGCCCCATAAACTCGGTGTTGCCGGTAATATACTGGAGCGGCTCTCGATGGAGACGGCGGGCGATGAGTGATTGAAACTCCTCCGCTTGTGCAGGCAGAACCGGTGAGCCATACTTTACGCGCAATTCCATTCTCTTGTAACCAAGGAGATGCGACAGGAGAAGTTCGCAATTCAGGCGTGGACTCTCAACACCCCCTTCCGCGAGCTCATTGCTCCCCCACTCAAGGAGTGACAGAATTGTCTGATTCCTCAGCTCTCGGTGTACGGATTCCATGTGCACTGGAATGATACAAAGAGCGCTATCAAAAATCAACAACTACTCTGCTTTCAGCACAACGACAGTAATGTCGTCGTACTGCGGAGCGTTGCGGCTGTGCTCCTTCACGGCGTCAACGATCGAGGCAAGAATCTTCCGTGCATCGCATGGCTGGTTTTTGCGGATGACTCCCTCCACCGTTTCCTCACCGATTTCCTCGTTCTGTGTGTTCATGGCTTCCGTCACACCATCGGTAAAGAGAACGAGAACATCGCCGGCGCCAAGCTGGATTTCCCCGACAGGATATGCCGTGGCGGCTTTCATGATTCCAAGAATGAGCCCGCCTTCTTCGAGCCGTTCCATCCTCCCGTCGGCACGGAGCAAGAACGGCGGATTGTGACCCGCACTGCTGTACTGAAATGTGGATTTCCCGACATCCAGAATCCCCCAGAAGAATGTGATGAATCGGTCAAGCCCTGTATTCTCACAAATTAGATCGTTAACTCGCCGGGTAAGCTCTCCCAGCGGGAGTCCGAGCGGAACAAGTGCACGGATCGTCGCCTGCAGATTTGCCATCAGCAGCGACGCCGGAGCTCCTTTTCCGGAAACGTCCCCTATCGCAATGACGAAGCGATTACCTTCCAGAGGAAGCACATCATAGTAATCCCCGCCCACCTGCTTCGAAGAGATATTGATCGCCGCAAAATCGAACTGTGGAATCGATGGGAGCGCTTTCGGCAACAGTCCGCGCTGTATTTCCTTGGCAATCTGAAGCTCATCTTCCAGACGCTGCTTCTCGATCGCCTCTTTGAAAAGTCGGGCGTTTTCAAGTGAAATAATCGCAAGATTCCCTACCGAGAAGAGAAAATCCAGGTCGGTCTTTGTGTACTCTCCCCCGCGGATCTTCTCCCCGAGCGCCAGGACACCCTTCGTCTGCTGTTGGATCTGCAGAGGAATGACAACATGTATGCCAGCTGCGCGGAAAAGGGCCTTCCATTCCGCATCGCTCTTCTTGTTCATCGATTCGACTTTTCGGGGCGTATTCAGCGTCGAGAAATACGGAGTGACATCCTTCCCCACACCCTTCTCAAGTCTCGAAGAGACAATTTCCATCCGACCCGCGTTCTCCAGATATATCGCAAACCGGTTCACCCCGATCTGACCCATAACCGAGAACATGAGGAGCTTGATCAGCCGGTCCTGTTCGAGAACCGCATTGAATTCCTTGCTCAGCTCGAAAAGTGTATTCAGCTCCTGGACTTTTCCGTCGAGCTCACGATTGATCTGACCGACCTGCTGGAGTATGATCCCCTTGTCGATTGCTGCTGCGGCAATATTTGCCAGCGACATCACATACGTAAGCTCTTTTCCGGTAAGCTTGTTGCGGACAGCGTTCGGAGCGAACCCCGCGATTCCGACGATTCTACCCTGAATGGAAAGAGGTACGACGAAATTCAATCCTGCATCGGTAAACGGTTTGAGCCATGCATACGTCTCTTTGCTCTTCCCATGAAGCGCTAGTACGCGTTTGGGGATTCTCTTTGACAGATAGGGTTTCCCGATAAGATCGGACGGCAGTCCCTTGGCATGCGCAACCCTGAATTCACCATGCCTCTGCGCGAGGAGTATGATCCCGCGCAGCGAGAGGAGGCGCCCCATAAGGGTCAGCAGAAAATGATTCAGAATGAACTGCAGATCGAGCGTTCCGTTGACGATGGCGCTGAACTCGAAGAGCGCCCCCATTTCAAATGCGGACTCGGGGGAGTTGGCAGGATGTCCGGACTGGCGGGTGTTGCGGGGTGTTCGGCCGCGGCTCATGACCGGCTGGTTCCGGCAGGAAGCTGGATGAGAAGATGAACTTCGTTCTTCTTGTTCGAAGCCGCACGGTACTCAACCTTATCCATGAGAGACCGCATGAGGTGCATGCCGAGTCCGCCGTGACGGAAGTGCTTGAGGTAATCGGGCATGTTTGGCGGCTTGATCGCCTCGGGATCGAACGACTTGCCGTCATGTGTGATGACGACTTCCAAATTTGTTCCGGACTTCTGGATATTCACCTGCAACTCCCTGTCCGGTGCGTAATTGTATGCATGCTTGATGACATTCGTGCATGCCTCATCTACGGCAAGAGCAATCTTGCCCACCGCCTCTTCATCGAATCCGTATTTTCTCGCCGCCTCGGAAATAAACTCCCTGACGAGGTGGAGCTTTTCGGTGCGGCTCTGAATTTTCAATTGCACGTCGTTATTTTTCCCGAAAGTGGCACATACAGGCGTAATCCATCATTGCGGCATGTTTCTCATTTCTTCGCCGCGAACCTCTGAATGGCCTCTTTCTCATCCTTTGTAATATCATAGAGGAGCGGGAATCCAAGCAGGTCGAAAACATTATACACTTTCGGCGACATGTTCGAGAGCTTGATGTCCCCGTTGTTCTTCCGGACATCCTCGATGTAGGCCATGAAGACCCCGAGTCCGGCACTGCTGATGTAGGTGAGGTCCTTACAGTTCACGACGATGCTGAATTTCTTTCCGTCGATGAGCTTCTGGAAGGCCTTTTCCAGCTCCGGGGCTGTATGGGCATCGAGATACCCCTTGAGATCGAGAACGTTGATGCTCTGCGATTCCCGGTGATCGATCTTAAATGTGTTCATTGACGACGCTCCGATTATTGAGAGAACAATGCATGACTAATCTTTTCTGATCCATTTCATGACGACGATGGTGAGGTCATCTTCCGGCGGCTCGTGCTGCATGTGTTCGTCAACCGCCATGATGATGGCATCCCGCACATCAACCGCAGAGGGTTTCCCGAGTGACGCAACCACCTCCTGCAGCCGCTCGTACCCGAATTCGGGACCATCCTTCGGATGAGCTTCGGTGACACCGTCGGTATAGAAGACTGCGATGTCTCCGGACTTCAGCTGCCGATCTTCCTGTGTGATCGTTTTCTCGAAGAATTCCTTCTTTCCAATCCCGAGTCCGAGTCCCGTCGGCTTGATATATTCCACATGGTTTCCTGAGACAAAGAGCATCGGGCAGTGTCCTGCCCGCGCAATGGTCATGACTCCGGTCTGCAGGTCGATGACCGCATAAATCAGACTGATGAACGAACGCTTATCGATGGTGGCACTCAGCGTCTCATGAGCCCGCGAGAGAAAGCTCTTCGGCTCGCGGTAAATGCGCGCAAGCGACTGGAAGATTCCTTTCATCTCCGCCATATAGAATGCTGCCGATACTCCCTTTCCCGACACATCACCGACCAGAATTCCGAGGTGTCGCTCATCGAGCATAATGAAATCGTAATAATCCCCGCCTACTTCGAAGGCAGGACTGGATAACGCCTCCAGTTCCACCTGCGGAAGCGACGGCACCTGCTGGGGAAGGAGCTTTTTCTGCATATCCTGCGCCAGCATCATCTCACGCATCAGGCGCTCACGCTCGAGTGATTTCTCGATGAGGCGTGAGTTCTCAATCGCAATTGTCGCCTGATCGGCGAATGCCGAGATCACCTCGACGTCATCCCGGTCGAACCCATACTCCACATCTTTCGTCGCGAACAGGATGCCGATCACCGCATCATGCGATACCAGCGGGACGATTGCCATCGAATTGATCTTCGTTTTCACCCCGGTGATATACTGTGTTCGCCTGTCGGCCTTCACATTGTCGATGACGACGGGTTTACGGCTCGTGAGGACGAGGTCGCGCAACGGGCTGTGCTCCGTGTCTGCAATGAGATCGGTATCCTCGCGCGTGATGTTCTTCATGGCGGCGATCTGAATTGTCTCCTCCGGCCGACTCGCGGGTGTTCCGAGGAGGCTTCTCTGCCCGGAAGAATTCTGTGAGTAGTGGATGATCTCGAGCCACGACGTATTCGCCTCACAAACCTCGAGCGTCATCGTGGTCACCGAGTCGACAAGTTCATTAAAATCAAAGACCTGCGTGACGAGCTTGCTGAGGTTGTGGAGTGATGAAACCTCGCTGATCTTCCGGTCAAATGCTTCCGCCGTCGGGAGATGGAAGAGCGTACTGATGAACGTCATCCCGAAATACATTGTCGCGAAAAGACTCACGCTCGAGATGAACGACTGCAGCGGCGTCGAATAATAGAGGAGAACTTTCCCCACTTCGGTATTTCGGGAGATCATAATATCGAATCCGATAAATATGCCGAAGAGGAGAAAACCATAAATGATGCTGAGGACTTTTTCGCGTTTCGAGAGATAGACAATCCACGAAAGCCGGAACGAATTCATGACCATGGCAAGGATCGTCAGCACAAGCAGGATCGATGTAACCACGCTCGATTCGAGAGGCCGGGAAGCCATCGTCGAAACAGCAGTGGCAAGGGCAAGGCCGAGAAATATCCCGAAATTTCTCCCAGTCCCCTTCTTGCGCTTTGAGAACAGGATGTCCCGCAGGGTCAGCAGCACAACGATCATGGTCGTGCCGAGGACAACACCGTAGATATTCGACCAGACAACCTCGTCGAACCCGAGGGGAATCAGCGCATAGTTCTTCGAGTCAAACCCGCTGGGAGAGATGAAGAAGAGGAGACTGGAGCCGATCACGACGACGAGGGAAATCACCAGGGCAAAGCCGAGCTTCTTCGTGGGCGCCTGCTCACGCTGCCAGAGAGACTCGACGACGAACGTGATAATGAGGAACGCGCACAGCACGAAGACGCCCCGGAGGAGATTTACCCACCCGATGTCGAAATCGACGCTCTGCCGGACGACATCGGCGATGAAGACGAGGATCAGCAGCGCCGATGCAACCACCAGCAGGACGAATTTCTTCAGCCGTGTAATGAGATTAGGCACGTGCCGCTACAATGAAACTTTGATCCAGTTTGATTTCCGGAACCGGTACAAATTGGTCGCCGTGTACGCCAGTATGTAAATGGGAAGCGCCGCCCATGCGCCTTTGATTCCCCACCCGAACGTGACGCCAAACAGATAGCTCAGGGGCAGAAAAATGATCCAGTGCGTGATTACTTCCACGAGCATCACAAAGACGGTTGACCCGCCGGCCTGCAGCGCGCTCGCAAAGATGATCCCCGACCCGTAGAATACCTGCGCAACTCCGGCGATCTGCAGGATCGGACGCGCCACATCGATTACTTCCTGCTTCGTGGTGATGATCAGAATAACTGCATCCGGGAAGAGCACGAACAGGATACCGATAATGACCGTGAAAATCGTGGTCAACTTCGCTGTTTCGTAGCCGTACCTGTGGGCAAGTTGTGCATCTCCTTTTCCCAGCGACTGCCCGACGAGCGTTTGCGCCGCGATGCCGAAACCGAAGCAGGGCATGAGCGAGATGAAGAGCGCGTTAATGACGACGTTACTTGCCGCCTGATCCACGGTACCGATGACCCCGGTAATTGCGACAAAAATGAGGAACCCGAGAAGAATAAGGATATTCTGCAGGGATACTGGTATCGAAATATTGACGATTTGTGCTATAACTTCTTTAGATACCTTGAAATGTGAGAAGTACCTATACTGTTTTCGATAATCCTTCAGGAAAGTTACAAAGAGGAAAAAGAGCCAGCCGAGGAACATGCTGATGGCGGAACCAATCCCCGCTCCTGCAAGTTCCATCCGCGGAAATCCCGATGCACCAAAAATGAAGAAGTAGTTGAAGACGATGTTGAAGACGTTCACGATGATCGCCGAGACCATGAAAATCCTCGTGTGGCCGATCCCGAAAAAGAATCCCCTGTACGAAACGATGAGAAGAAAGAACGGGAGCCCGAGAAACTGATACTTCATATATGCGGCGCCTGCTTCCGTTACCGCATCGTCCTTCGAAAAGAATCCGATGATCTGACGGGAGAAGAAAAATCCGATCGCGGCGAAAATCACACCCACAATGAAGCAGATAAAGAGCGAGTTGTTGAGGACTTCACCAACTCCCACCGGATTTCCTTCACCATGTCTGCGTGCAACCAGGACGTGCGTTCCGGTACTGAGGCTTGAAAAAAGTGAGGTGATCGCCCACGTGCCGAGGAAACCGAGCCCCATCGCCGCCAGCTGCACCTGGGTATTCTCGAGCCGGCCGACCATCGCCGTATTGACGATCGAGACTACCATCTGGGACGAAAGTCCGGCGATTGCCGGTGCGGCAATGGCCCAGATGTGGCGCGAGAGTGTCTTATGAATGGAAAAGATCATCGAACGATGTCGGGTTCAGGAACTTCGGCGTCCCATCCGACGCAAGCAGACGAACGGAACGTCCGGAGAGAAATGAAAAACCCATTCCTTGGCGAGAAAGAATGGGTTGTGCATATGCGAAACGGAAAGCCCTCAGGCAGAAAACTGGCTGATATAGCGATCGGCATCGCGGGCAAATGTCGAAGTTGGGTAGTCCTTTTTCAGTCTCTTGAGAAGTGTCACTGCTTTTTCTTTCTCACCCGAAAGTCCGTAGCACCGTGCGGCAGAATTGAGGTATTCCGGAGTCATCGGCGAATTCTTCGATACTCCGGCAGCTTTCTCGAAGTAGGTTGCCGCTTTCCCGAGATCCTGTTTCGCTTCATAACAGCGGCCGATACCGGCATCCGCCGACGATTTCAGGAGATCGCTCCCGTTGCTGAAACTCTCGTACTGCTTGAGTGCATCGTCGTACTGGCCGAGATTATAGTAGGCGCTCGCCAGATAGAAACGTGCAAGCTCTCCGGCTTCCGTACTGCCGTAATTATCGACAATTGCCCGCAGTCCCATAATTCCGCGGTCCGCCGCTCCTTCCACAGCGACTTTGTACTGGCGCGTGTCGTTTTCTCCGGCATCATAGATCGGAAAGACCTTGCCGAGTTCCGCCGCCGCTTTGGCATTGTTTGTTCTCTGGTTGTTGGTGTAGATGATAATGCCAACCACAAGAACCGCCAATGCGGTAAGCGCATAGCCGATGGTCTTTTTATTCTCATAGTAGAACGAAACGGACTGATCATAAAAAGAAATCAGCGGGTCCTGCTTGATTTCCTTTTTTGAAATTTTCTTCTTTGGTGAAAGCATTGCGAAAGATCCTCAAGTGTAAGTTGAATGGTACGCCCGGCGCGATTCGAACGCGCGACCTACAGCTCCGGAGGCTGTCGCTCTATCCATCTGAGCTACGGGCGCATCTCTTGTTGGTACTTCGTACAGCCGATGGGAGCATTCCGCTATCCGTCCGAAAACCCGAATTCCCTCTTTCCCGGATGCATTGCGGCTTTTTGATCCCTCTCAAGGTATAAAAAAACAGCGGAAAATGCAATTAAGATGCGACCGGGAAAGCCTCACTTTGACGACGCTCGATTTCGGTTCGCAGCATCTCAATGGGAATTCCTGCCTCATCCTGTGGGATCACACTCGTACAACAAGCAGGATCCATGCCGCAAGCGGAGAGATAGTTCCTTCTCCTGCGGACTCTCGTGTTCCGTATTAACCCCACCAGGCCTCTTCTTGCAGATTATTTTCGATTAATCGCCCCACAGGCCAACAATAATACTAATTTCCGACCTATTTTGAAGCTTTTTTGATTGACTACGTCACAGCGGGATTGAAGCAAAATGAGTAAAATGTTACCATGATAGTGCTATGAGGATCTCTGACAACGGCTGATACGGTCCTTTGAGTATATCGGTAATTGGGGAGCCCGTGCGGGTGAGATGGTGCAGAGACTTCACGTGCGCTTTGGACACTGACACTAAAAGCGAGACTGAATTATGAACCAGATGTTTTTTATCATAGGCGCGCTTGTCATGCTGACTCTCGTCACCGGCAGCGTGAATTCGATGTTGACCAGCAAGAATCAGACGATGCTCTTTGCGGAAGCCAATCTCATGGCAATCTCGATTGCACAGAGTATGATCGATGAAATCCAGACCAAGAAATTCGACCAACGGGTTGTTCCTGATACGGCGAGAGTATTCCAAGACTCGACTCAGTTCACTCCGAGTGCGAGTTTCGGACCCGATGCGAGCGAAGGTACACACGTGCCGCTTCCGGAATCTCCGGACACCGCCTCGTCCTATAAGTCATTGAAGTACTATGATGACATCAGCGACTACCAGGGTTACAGACGGTATGTCTGGACGAGCATGGGGGTATTTGCGGTAACCGATTCCATTTATTATGTGACGACGGCAAATCCGGATCAATACTCCGGAGTCCAGACCTTTCTCAAGCGGATAGTCGTTACTGTCCGCCATCCGAACATCACCCCTCTGGGAAAAACATATAATCCCTGGTCGGGTCCCGGCTATTTCCAGCAGTATGATGTCGCAGTCTACCGCAACTACTTCTGAGAACAACCTGACAAGCAGAGGAATCCTATGGCAGTAATGATCGACATCGTCGGCGCGGCAGTCATACTCGGGATGCTCATCCTGACAATTGCCAACGTCAACCTCAACCTGGTCAGCGAGAGCGACAAATCGTTCATCGATTTCGATACGCAGACGCAGTTGATACAATTGGCGCGGATTCTGGAATTCGACATTTACAAGGCGGGGTATTCCGTCCCCCGGCACGGAGCGATATCCATTGCGGATTCAACCAAGTTCAAGTTCAAGACAGATCTCCCCAACACGCCCGGGCACGTCGACAGCATCATGTATCAGTTGGGAGGGTACGTGACGGCAAGCCAGAATCCGAGCGACCGGATGCTCGCACGGTACGAGAATTTAAGCAACACGTTTATCAATTACAGTGTCACAACGTTCAAGCTCTCCTACTACAACTCGAAGGACTCGCTCATGTCGTGTCCGGTAACGGGCAACTGGCTCGACAGCATCAAGGCGATCCGTATCCAGCTTACGCTGCAAAGTCCGCTTCCGATGGACACGACATATTCAGGCGGTTATTCGTATGCGAGCGCAATGTACCAGAAAGTCATCTACCCCAGAAATCTCTAAATAAGGGAGTAACGGTATGGGAAAATATGCGATACTGCTCGTTTTGGCTTTTTCACTGACTGCAGGATATATCGGGTATATATTGAATACCTCCAAGACGGGATTGATCACGAATGTCTCAGGATTCGACAGGTATGCAAATGCCCGGAACATAGCCCACACATCAGTCAACATGCTTCTTCACCAGTTCGATATGGATTATCCGCTCGTGGATTCGGTTAACTCCGGGAAGACGGTGAATATGGTTGTCAATACGATGTCAGGGGTCTGTTCGTTACAAGTGAAACTCACACATCCGCCCCCGCAGCTGGACACCGTCGATATCTATGCGAGCGCGCATTACATGGACACATCACGAACCATGAACCTGAGGTTATGGAGACATCCGGTGCCGTTTCCAGCATTCAATTCGGCTGTGAACCTGCATATTCCCAGCGTGAACTTTCAGATGAGCGGGAGCCCCTCCATCGACGGAAGAGATCATGATATCAACGGCACGCTGCTGCCATCGCCGCCTGATACTAACTATAAGCCCGGCGTCGGAGTTCTCACGAAAGCAGACTCCACAACGGTATCAGCGTACGACAGCAAGATTAACGGCTCGCAGGACGTCAAAGTCGACACGACGATTCCGGATCCATCGTCCTACGTGTCGACGTACATCAATGCGGCAAGCTATACGTACGGATCCGGGGTATACAACAGCAATATGTCATGGGGGACCGCAACAAATCCGACCATCGTGTACTGCAATGGAACAGTGAAGTTTAACGGTAACGCACAGGGATACGGTATGTTAGTGGTCAACGGAAGCTTGACCCTTGCCGGGACATTCCAGTGGCACGGCATCGTCATCTGCTATCAATCGACGACGATCGACGTGCAGTTTGCTTCGGGAACACCAAACGTGTACGGGGCTGTGCTTGCAGCAGGCGCGACCGGAAGCGACTTCATCATGAAGGGGAATTCAAACGTGAGCTACAGCGCGGCTGCTGTGAACGAAGCCGAATATGAAATTAATCGTCTGCAAGTTTACCGCGTAATCTACTGGTATGAATAAGCGGATTTCATCAGTGGACATTCAAAACCCCGGTCGGATCTGGCCGGGGTTTTTTGTTGATCGAAGCGGGGGCGGGACCGAATTCAGGCTGGACGAGCATGATAGTTCTGCACGAGCCGTTTCGCACGATCGGTGAGCTCGGCAAATCGACCTTCTGCAATCGCCTTCTTTTCCAGCAGTTCCGTTCCGATGCCGATTGCCACGGCTCCTGCGGCTTTCCACTCCCCGGCATTTTCAATCGTCACTCCGCCTGTCGGCATCAGCCGGATGCCTGGCAGGGGTCCTGCAATATCCCTTAAGAACCGCGGAGTCAGACTGCGGGCAGGAAATACTTTTATGATGTCCGCTCCCGCTTTCCACGCGGTGTATATTTCAGTCGGGGAAAAACACCCGGGGATGCAGGCCCTCTCCTCCGTTTTGCAGACCTCAATGACCTCCGGGTTGAAAATCGGGCTCACCACAAATTCCGCGCCTGCCCTGATCACCGCCAGGGCTGTTTCCGGGTCAAGAACCGTACCTGCCCCGATGAGCACATCCCCCGGTGCATTCGCGGCAAGATCAGATATGACTCCGATCGCACCCGGAACGGTCATCGTAATTTCGATGCAGTTCACTCCTCCGGCAGCGATCGCCTCCACGACACTCCTCAGCTTTCTGCCGTCGGAGAGACGAACCACCGCCACAATGCCCCTCTCGAGGAGCGTGTCCAGGACTTTCGCTTTACTCAATCGTGGTCGACTGTGGACCATGTTACTTCGCAGATGCTGTTATCTCGATCTTGAGCGGTTGTGAAATCCTCTTTTCCCATTGCCCGAGATAGGCAATCCAGCTTTCACGATCAGGAAAGTCGCCGCTTTTCGTCCAGCCGGCGCCGGTATAGTAGGCAAACCGCATTTCGTCACTCATTTTCCCCACAAAGAGGACGTGCTCGGGTGTTTCGAGGAACCTGTCGAATGATCCCGGCAGAAATACCACGCCGAGACCAAGAGAGCCGTGTGATGAATCGTTATCGACTGGTCCCCACAGACTCAGCCAGCCAGCGCTTGTGTCTGCATCCGGGGCAGTATTCTCACGCTTGACCAATCCAGCCGCAATGGTGGCGGGATCGCCTGCTCTCAGCCCGCCGTACGTCACCTCAATCCTGTTGAGATTCGAACCGGCATCGAGTGTGAACATCCGGGTCTCAGAGATCCGATGACCATTGAGGTTTGTACTGTCATACATCACCGCAAACATCGTACGTACCGGCCCCGAGGCAACAATCCGGTATGAAGAAAAGAATCTGTTGCGGATCAGATTTCCCCCGGACCAGATCGCGCATCCGCCGTCGCCGAGGGAGCTTCCAACATCAAACATATCGGCACCTTCGCCATGATCGACGTGATACGATATTCTCTTCACACCGGGAAGCGAATCGCCGTTGTACCACTCATCGATAATCGGATAACGCACACGTTTTACCCAGACATCGATGCCGTCAAGCACATTTCCGGCGAGTATCGAACCATAGATGCGGTGTGCAATGCGGTCATTTTCCCACGCGATATCCTTCCGCGGCAGAATGTATTTGGAAGATGCGACATCCTGAGACTGCGTTAGGGTTGAATTCCGCATCCGCTTCCGGACAGTGAAGTGTTTTCGCTCGTTCTTTCCGAACGACGATTGAAAGACGAGTTGATCCCAAGATCCGTCTCCATCCAGATCGATTAGTTGACTGACTGTTTCCCTTCCCTTTTCCAGGACGAAAGGGGTATCGGCAGGTAAAAACCGGAGCGCTTCCCGTGAGAGCTCAATCGTTTCAAGGGGCCGGTCGAAGGAGCCGGGGTTTGTCACGGTAACGTTAACCTGCCGGGACAAAACCGGTTGTGCAGCAAGGGAGAGATAACAGAGGGTTCTTCCTATCAAACCGGGAAGTGCAAACATCCTGGACTGATTCTGAGTACTCATGGCCACAGTTCTTCCTACCGTTTGATGCGGGCGCTTGCCCCGGACATGACATGTCGAATCTCGTCGAGCGTTACCATGCTCGTATCACCGCGTGTTGTCTGAAGCAGTGCTCCATGTGCGGCACCCAAATCGACTGATGTTTGAAAATCCATTCCGTTCAGGAGAGCATAGATCACGCCGCTGCAAAATCCGTCTCCTCCTCCGACGCGATCCTCGATCTCCAGGTGTTCATATTTCCGCGATTCATAGAACTTCCCGCCGGCATAGAGGATTGCGGACCAATTGTTGACGAGTCCGCTGACAACTTCCCGCAGTGTTGTCCCGACGAGACTGACCGATGGATACTCCTTTACCACCTGCAGGATCATCTTCCTGTATTCTTCTGTCTTGAGATTGCGGAGATCCTCAGGAGTATTTTCCTGAGGGATGCCAAGAACTTTTTGGAAATCCTCCTCATTCCCGAAAAGAACATCGACAAACGGCATCAATCTGCGTGTGGACTCGATGGCTCTCTCACTCGACCAAAGTTTACTCCTGAAGTTCAGATCATAGCTCACGACCGAACCCGATGCATGGGCAGCTTTCATCGATTCGAGCGCAACATCCGCGCACGAATCGCTGAGGGCGGTAAATATTCCTCCGGTGTGGAACCACCTGACTCCGCGGGCTGAGAAGATCCTCTTCCAATCGACGTCCCCGGGCTTCATGTGCGAGACTGCCGTATGTCCCCGGTCATAGAGTGAAACGCTCGGGCGCACACCCGTTCCCACTTCGGTGAAGTTCAATCCAATACGATCTGCACGTCCGGCGCCGTCATACGGAACCCAAAGAACCTCACTGAGATCCATGCCGCCGGCGCGGGCGTGGTTGCGGATAAAGTGACCAAGCGGATTGTCGACAAAGCGTGAGATCCAGGAAGTTCGCAGACCATACCTGGCGAGTGCATAGGCCACATTGTATTCTCCCCCGCCGGCATACGCTTCGAAGTACGGTGTCAGCTCGATGCGCTGGTGTCCGGGAGGGCTGAGGCGGATCATGCATTCGCCGAGTGCGAGGAGATCGAATTCCCGATTTGATGATGACGGAATTTTGAGAGGCATGTTTCGAATCCTTGCCGGGATCAATCAGGCACTATATGCTGTAGAAGCTGTCTCGCCGCCGCGGCCGGTCCAGTTGGTGTGGAAGAATTTTCCACGCGGGTGATCGATGCGTTCATACTGATGTGCTCCGAAATAATCGCGCTGTGCCTGGAGCAGATTTGCCGGCAGACGGGCATTCCGGTAGCCGTCGAAATAATTCAGTGCCGTTGAAAACGCGGGCACCCAGATCCCGTTGGTGACTGCCGTGGCCAGAGTTCGCCGCCACGCTTCCTGGGCCGATTCGACCTTCTCCCTGAAGAACGGATCGAGGAGGAGGTTCGGGAGACCGGGACGCGCGTCGAACGCCTCCTTGATCCTACCGAGAAAGACCGAGCGGATGATGCATCCGCCGCGCCAGAGAAGCGCAATGCCCCCGTAGTTCAACGTCCACGAAAACTCTTCTGCTGCAGCCCGGAGGAGCGTGAATCCCTGTGCATATGAGACAATTTTCGAGGCATACAGTGCTTTCTCGAGATCTGCCAGGAATGCGGATCTGTCACCGGTAAATGAACGTTTTGGACCGGAGAGGACTTTCGAGGCAGCAACACGGTCGTCTTTCATGGCAGAAAGACATCGTGCATACACTGCCTCGCTGATCAATGTGAGCGGTACGCCGAGGTCGAGCGACGAAACGCTGGTCCACTTTCCCGTCCCTTTCTGTCCGGCAGTATCCAGGATCTTATCAACGAGCGGTTTTCCGTCGGTATCTTTGTATGCAAGGATATCACGCGTGATCTCGATAAGGTAACTGTTCAGATCACCGGTGTTCCATTTCTTGAACACCTCATGCATTTCCGGGGCACTCATGCCGAGGAGTTCTTTCATGATCTGATACGCTTCACAGATCAGCTGCATGTCGCCATACTCGATGCCGTTATGCACCATCTTCACAAAATGCCCGGCACCATTATCCCCCACCCAGTCGCAGCACGGGGTACCATCGGAAACCCTGGCCGCAATCGACTGGAATACCGGTTTCACGTGCGGCCATGCGGACGACGAGCCGCCCGGCATGATGGAAGGACCTTTCAGTGCGCCTTCCTCCCCACCGGAAACTCCCGTACCGATGAAGAGCAATCCCTTGCTTTCCAAATACTCTGTCCGGCGAATCGTATCGGGGAAATGAGAATTTCCGCCATCGATGATGATATCACCTTTCTGCAAATGCGGAAGGAGAAGCTCGATAAATTCATCCACCGGCTTTCCTGCCTTCACCATCAGCATAATCTTCCGCGGCGTCTTCAACGACGAGACAAGCTCCGGGATTGAGTGTGTACCGACGATATTCTTTCCTTTTGCGCGGCCGCCGGTAAAATGATCGACCTTATCAACCGTCCGATTGAACACGGCTACCGTAAAGCCGTGGCTTTCCATATTTAGAACGAGATTTTCGCCCATGACCGCGAGACCGACCAATCCGATATCAGCTTTCTGATTCAATGTACTCATTCATTCTCCTGATTCATTATGAAACCCCACTACACCAGCTCTAACGTTGTATTCTGGCGGATCCGCCTTTTGCAAATGCTCGCACCTGATCGAGTGTTGCCATCGTCGTATCCCCGGGAAACGTCGTGACGAGCGCCCCGTGAGCCCATCCAAGCTTCACCGCTTCTGAGGGATCCTCTCCGGCGATGAGCCCGTAGAAGAACCCGCTCGCAAATCCATCGCCTCCGCCGACGCGATCGTAAACCTCAAGCTCTGCTGTAGGTGCGACGTACGTTTTCCCGTCCACCCATGAGACAGCACTCCAGCTGTGATGGTTCGTCGAGTGAACATCACGCAGAGTGGTGGCAACCGCTTTCACCTGCGGATACATCTTCACGACACCATCGATCATGGAAAAGAACGCCGTCGGATCAAGTTTGGACTTTGCCTTGATTTCGGGTCCCGGAATGCCCAGACCCTTTTGGAGATCCTCTTCGTTACCGACAAGCACATCCGTAAGCGAAACGATGTGAGCGATGACCTCAACGGCTTTTTTCTCGCCGCCCCAGATATTCCAGAGTTTCTGCCTGAAATTGAGATCGAAGCTGGTTACTGCGCCCGCCTTCTTCGCGGCGGTCATGCCCTCCACAATGAGCTTCCCCGTGGTCTCGGAGAGAGAGGCAAAAATCCCCCCGCTGTGAAACCAGCGGACACCACCCGCGAAAATCGTACCCCAGTCGAAATCCCCCGGCTTAAGCTGTGCTGCTGCTTCATTCGACCTGTTATAAAAAACCACCGGTGCACGTACTCCCTGCCCACGGTCGCTGTATACGGTCGCCATGTTCGGACCGTTAACACCGTTATGGATAAAATGTTTGTAGAACGGACGCACGCCCATCGCCCTCACACGCTCGACAATGAGGTCACCGATGGGATAATCGACCATTGCTGAAACGATGGCGGATTTGCATTTGAAACAATCCGCAAGATTCGCAGCAACGTTATACTCTCCCCCGCTCACATGAATGAGGCATCGGGAGGCCTTCCGGAAGGGAATTACACCGGGATCGAGCCGGTGTACAAGTGCGCCGAGCGATACAAAATCCAATTCACCCTTTGCAGGAACTTTCACGGGGTTACTCATTTTCTCCTCCTTCCGGGAAGAATCCGATTCCAGACAACCTTTCAAACCGGAGTCGATGTATGTTTCGTTGAACCATTTCGGTTTAATCTTCCATCAAGAACACCTACGTTTTCCGGGATGTCCTGAAACCGAGTTCAGAAAGTATCGGCTCGAGCTCGGCAAATTCACGGGGGATGCGCACACTTACGTTTGAAAATTCCCGACGGATTCGGTACGTCTTCCGGAGCTTCCGGAAATACGCCCCCCGATCCGCCTCGGGAATATCCGTCATCTGGCGAAGCGCATGATCATCGACATCAATGTCGTAGCATTGCCTAATGACATCATACAACACGCGCTCGACCGGCTGATGTGACGCGGGAACGGCAATCTCAGACGTTCCTGCGGACGGAACATCGAGCCGCTCATCGGAGGAGCCTGACAAGAACCGGGAGAGCTCATGGTGGATGATGCGTACGGCGTTAACCTTCCCGTCGAGCGAGTAGCCGGCAATATGCGGTGTTGCAAGAGAGACAACCGACAAGAGATCGAGATCGATGTCCGGTTCATTTTCCCAGACGTCGATGACGGAATTTGCGATATGACCGGAACTCAGGGCATTCCTCAGAGCAGTCGTCTCTACGACCGCACCGCGGGAAGTATTCAGGAAGAGCGATTCCGGCTTCAATTTCCCGAGCCGGTCCCGATCGAAAAGATGGTACGTCGGATCCGGTCCCGTGCGCGTCAACGGCACATGGACGGTGAGGATATCACATTCCATGAGCGCATCAAGCGGGAGATATTTCCGGTCACCAGTGGAGCGGGCAAGCGGGGGATCGTTCAGCAGCACTTCCATACCCAAAACGCGGCATGCCTTCTCCACTTTGCTTCCCACATTCCCCACTCCGACAATTCCGACCGATTTCCCCTTCAATCCAATATCCAGCCGCAGCAACGCGGCCACGATATATTCCTTCACAGAATTTGCATTCGATCCGGGGGCACTTGCGAACACGATACCGCGGGACGTAAGATACTCGATGTCGATGTGATCGGTGCCAATCGTTACCGTGCCGACGAATTTCACCGCACTCCCGTCGAGCAACCGGCGGTCAACTTTTGTCTCCGAACGCACGATAAGAATGTCTGCATCTCTGACAGTTTCCGGACCGAACGTCCCGGTCTCGACGAGGCGGAGCTCTCCCAGCGGCTTGAATGCTTTCTCAGCCAGAGGAATATTTTTGTCGACGACGAGTTTCATGGATCAGATTTGCCGGATGATCTCATTGTGACTGGAAGAATTCTCTTGAAGCCCACAATCCGAGTGCGGGATTGGAGATATAGTAGATTTCTTCACCATCCGATAACCGGTTAACTCCATCGTGTAATTTTTTCGGATCATACGTTCGAATCATCTCATCGAGTTCGGCATATCGGAAATGGACGCTCTCCATGTCCGGCCGGGAGATATTGCCGGGACAATAGGTGACGCTGAACCGGCCCTCGGAAGAGCCATGAATGAGGTGAGCGGCGGTGCCCAGATTCTGCTGAAGGTCGGTGTGAACCTTCATGAGCGCGAGCACCCGGGATGTGCCCACATACCCGTATTTTCGGATAAGGGCGTCGATATTCCTGTCTTCCCCGAATTGCGCGAGGCCGGGTGCCAGGACGATCAGCTCGCCTCCGTCGGCAATGGCCATCCTGGTCCGATAAATACTCTTGTTGCCGAGCCAGGTGCTCTTGTATTCCGCCGGATCAAGATACACTACTATCTTCTTCAGGGGCTTCTCGAGAAGCTCGACGTTCACCTGCAGTGAGAGGGCTGCAGCACGCTGGAAGCATTCCTCATCGTCACCCACAAACAATCCGCGGACTGCCGGAGAGCCGTCACGCTCGGCGGCAACCACGGTGAGAACGTACAGGATCGGGAGACGGGAGCCGAAACAGCGCGCCCCATAATTGAGGACCTCACGTACGGGCGTTTTGACCTTTCCCATCATTCTCTCCATTCCGTACGCCGCGCCGAGGAAATGTGTTTTGTTGATGGCTTCCGGACCGCCCGTACCAATGAAGACGTTCTTATTGTATCCGGCAACTCCGATCACTTCGTGAGGAACCACCTGTCCAAGGGAAATGATGAGATCATGCGTACCCGAGGCAACCAGCTTATCGACCTGGACTGGGATGGGGTAGTCCACCACACCTTCGGAAATTTTCCTGACGAAATCGGCGGGAATCTCTCCAAGGGTGACCGAACCGTTTTTCCAGTCATGGATGCGAAAGAGACTCTTGGGAACTCTGCCGAACATTGCATCCTTCTCGGAATCCGAGACCGGGAAGTGTGTGCCGGTTGCCGGGAGAACGTCGGTCAGGTGGTCGCCGAAATATTCCCAGACAAATTCAGTGAGAATTCCTGCCTGAGAATGGAATCGGGTATAATCGGGGGGAATTGCCAGAACGCGTTTCCGGTCGCGAAAATTGTCGAGCGCTTCGTAAAGCCCTGCCTGCAGATCTTTGCGGCACATCCGCGCACTTGGAGAGCCCTTTTGGAAGAAGATCATCGGTCAAACACCGGAATATGCCGAAAATCCTCCGTCGATGGGGAGAACAACACCTGTCACGAACCTCGATGCGGGCGAGAGGAGCCAGAGAACCGCGCCGAGAAGATCTGCCGGCTCGCCGAATCTTCCCATCGGCGTATGATCCAGGATTTTTTTTCCCCGCGGCGTCAATGCACCGGTCTCTTTCTCCGTGAGCAGAAACCTGTTTTGTTCAGTAAGAAAGAACCCCGGAGAAATGGCGTTCACCCGTATATCGGGCGAGTATTCCTGTGCCATGTGTACCGCAAGCCACTGTGTGAAATTGCTCACGGCGGCTTTTGCCGCAGAATATGCCGGTATGCGCGTCAGAGGCCGAAAGGAATTCATCGACGAAACATTCAGGATCACCCCGGCTTTTTGTGATGCCATGATTTTCCCGAAAACCTGGCTGGGGAGAATGGTGCCGAGGAGGTTGAGATCCGCAACATACCGCAACCCTTCCTCGCTCAGCTGAAAAAACGACTGGTCCGGATTCGTCGTAGCTTTCGGGTTGTTCCCTCCCGCCCCGTTGATCAGGCAGTCGATGCGTTTCATGCTCGAGAGGATCCCTTCTGCAGCTCGTTCGAGAGAGGATTTTTGAAGGACGTCTGCCTGGAGCGCGACGCACGTTCCCTTTGTTTTGCCCAGCCCGTCGATCAGCGTCTTTCCCCTGCCGATATCCCTGCTGAGGATTGCAACATTCGCCCCGCATCCTGCAAGGGCGAAGACGATTTCCTTCCCCAATACTCCCGTTGCGCCGGTCATGACCACGGTTCTCCCGGTCATGTCATACGCTTTCATCAGATCATTCAGGTTCATGCTCGTCATTCAAAGTGTTCTTGATATCGGGTACGTATCTTGATCAACTGTTTTCGCGTAATTCAGACACGAACGATCTCCATGTTTGGTGCGAGGAGATGGAACAAGAGAAGCGCCGTAAGATACATGAAACCGCAGAGAACGAAGACGACAAAATATCCCGTCTCGATGGTTCCTGCTGCTTTCGTCGAGGAAAGGAGGGCTCCGGTCAACCACTGAAAGAGGATTCCTCCGACCGCGCCCGCCATCGCGCCGATACCCGTCACTGAAGCGACCGCCTTTTTCGGGAACATATCGGATGCCGTCGTAAAGATATTTGCCGACCACGCCTGATGTGACGCCGCAGCGAGACCAATGAGAAAAACCGCCGGCCAGAGGGACACGAACTTCACTGCGATCACCGGCGTCACTGCAAGCGCAAATGTCAGCATCGCGGTCTTGCGGGCTTTGTTAATGGTCCAGCCGTTCTTGATGAGGCGGGAAGAAAACCAGCCGCCGCCGACGCTCCCGATCGTCGTCATCGAATAGATCAGAATGAGCGGAAGCGCAAAATTCGCGATATCCTTGATGTCGACCTGATACTTATCCTTCAGATACGACGGGAGCCAGAAGAGGTAGAACCACCAGACACAATCAGTGAGAAATTTTCCGACAAATACCGCCCAGGTCTGCCGGTAGGCAAGAAGTCTTGCCCAGGAAACTTTCTCAACTGATGCAGTTTGTTCTTCGGCATCACTGTGGATGTACTCGAATTCCTTTTTCGACAGACGTTTCTTGTTCGCCGGTTTCTGATAGATGGACAGCCAGAACGCCAGCCAGATGAAATCGCACAAACCGGTGATAAGAAATCCGACCTGCCAGAACGGATGCGCAGGATCGGCGGCAAAATAGTAGATCGCCCAGGGAATGATGACCGGCGCCAGCACGGCGCCGATATTTGCTCCCGAATTGAAAATTCCCGTTGCCAGAGCGCGCTCTTTTTTCGGAAACCACTCCGCCACGGTCTTGATGGCAGCCGGGAAATTTCCCGATTCCCCCAGACCGAGACCGACTCGGGCAACGCCAAACCCGAACGAACTTCGTGCAAGCGTATGGCCGAGTGACGACAATCCCCAGACGACGATCGACAGGGCATAGCCGATCTTCGTACCGACTTTATCGATGAACCATCCGAAGAGGAGCGTGCCGCATGCATACGCCACCGTAAATGCCATCACAATGTAACTATATTCCTCTTCGATATTTTCCGGGTGTGACCAGTGAAGCTCGCTTTGCAGAACGGGTTTGAGGATCGCGATCACCTGACGGTCCATATAATTGATCGTCGTGGCGAAGAAGAGAAGTGCACAGATCAGCCAGCGGTATGAACCCCCGGGTGAAGATTGGTCATGAAGTGATGTGGAAGTGCTCTGTTCCATAGGTGAAATCAGATGTCACGAATAACCATGATGCGCATTACACCGACGATGTTGACCCGCCATGATCACATCGCTACCGACGCAGCCTGCGATTTCTTCGACGGGGGCATCTGCACACCGGCAGATTGTCCGAGGAAGAGGGGCCGGATGTGCCGGTCATAGATGTTCGTCGTGACGTTGCGTTCAATCTCCGCCCGGCATTCCTTGAGGAGCTTCGTATATCGTTCCCCCATCTCTGCTGCGACCTTATACCCCACATGAACAAGCTGCCGGAAATGGATGCTGTAGCTCTTACATGCCTGATTATGCTGCAGCGTCTGGACATACTCCGCTCCGGACCAGGCGTTTACGGTTTTCGGGTCGGGGAGTTTGGATCTGTCGATCGAGATCACGGAGAGATAGGGCTGACAGAGCTCGTCGTACCGGGCATACGCGGAGGCGTAAATCTCCTTTGCAAGCTTGAGTCCCTCTCCCCCTGCTGCGGCAAGTCCGATCAGCTCTTCGAGCCATGTTGTGCCGGCAGTTTTCACATGCAACCCGGCGTGATTTTTCCTGATTGCCGCGTGGATGATGGGATACAGTGAGAATTTGTCGCTTCCCGAATGGACACTCAGCTTCAGATTTTTCGGAAGATCAAAGGTCTTGACGGCAAAAGCGATCACGGCGAGATCATCTTCGAATTCACGGGCGAATTTACCGCAATCTCCGACGTAATCGATTCCTTTGAGAAACGATCCGGTGAATTTTGGCGCGATGGTCTGAATGGGAATTCCTTCGCGGGCAATGGCGGCCAGAATGAAGAAGAGCTCGGCCGGCGTCTGTGGGGAGCTGGCTTCGTCCACGGAGACTTCCGTCACAAACGATCCGGCGCCTTTCTTGGATGCGATTTCCCTGTAGACGTTCCCCGCTTCTTCGATTGCGAAGAGATACTTTTCCGAAATTGCAATGAGAAGCTCGTCCGTCACGGCGACGGGTGAGGGCATATGGGGGATCTGCAGCTTCCCTTTAAATTGCGCCATCTCTTTCACAAACCCCGTCATTGCTGCAGGGCTGGTCGGCTTTCCGATATAATCCGCAACATCAATCGTGAAGAAATTGCTCGAAGCGAGAAAGCGCTCGACCGTTTTCAATCCGATATGATCCGCATCGACGTAGTAGGAATCCTTCCAGCCGCAGGCGCGAACGGCGTCATCGGCTTCACGCCGCGTATCATCGGGTAATGTTCCGATAATTGTATGCTCACGGTTCGATTTGTTCCAGACCGGCACGATATCTACCGATTGCGCCTTCGCCTGCTGCAACGCACGCAATTGTGCGACTCCTTCCGCACCAAACCGATCTCCAATACCGAGTGAATATTTTTCGAGTTCCATCTTCGTATCCTCATATTAAGAAAAAAACATCAATACCCTTGCGACTCCATGGTGCCCGGTCAGTACAGCTCCTGCATAGTCACATTATCCATATCCGAAAATTCCTGATTTTCCCCGCCCATCGCCCAAATAAAATAGTAGTTTCGTGTTGCCGCACCGGAGTGGATCGACCAGCTCGGTGAAACGACTCCCTGCCGGTTGCGAACAATCAGCGACCTCGTTTCGTCCGGTTTACCCATCAGATGAATGACCATGGAGTCGGGATCGAGGCCGCAGTACAGGTAGACTTCCATCCTGCGCTGGTGAGTGTGTGAGGGCATCGTATTCCAGACACTCCCCGAATCCAGTTCCGTCAGGCCCATGACGAGCTGACAGCTTTTCATCCCGGCAGGATGGATATAGCGATGGATCGTGCGCTTGTTGGCGTTCCCGATCGAGCCGATTGTGGTGCTTTCGGATTGCGGCAGGGATATCCTGGTCGTCGGATACGATGCATGAGCCGGAAAGGAGACAAAATAAAATACTGCCGGATCAGACGCGCGCGCGGAGGTAAACACCACTTTGCGGGTTCCCCGGCCGACATAGAGCATCTCTTTAGCAGCCAGAGGAACGTCATGCCCGTCGGCGATGATGTTTCCCGTTCCCCCGATATTGACGATACCGACTTCTCTTCGTTCCGCGAAATACTCCGCGGCCATCTCTTTCCGGCTTGCCTCCAGAGCGATAGCGCCATCAAGCGGAACGGCACCGCCGACAATTGCGCGGTCCGTATCACAATACGTGATATTGGCCTCACCCGGAACGAAGAGGTGCTCGAGAAGGAATGCTTTCCGGAGCTCCGCGGTGGTCATGCGTTTGTACGATTCCTGATCCGGGAGATATCGAACGTCCATCATAGTATTCCAAAATGTGAAGAGTTAGCGTGCAAGCCAGCCCCCGTCGACCACAAGGACATGTCCGTTCACATAGTCCGAAGCAGGCGATGCGAGAAACACCATGGCACCCTGAAGATCTTCAGGGACCCCCCAGCGGCCGGCGGGAATCCGCTCACGAATTGCCTTCGACCGCACAGGGTCGGAACGGAGAGCCCGGGTATTGCCGGTTTCCATGTAACCCGGAGCAATGGCATTGACGCGGATCCCGTGAGGCGCCCATTCATTCGCCATTGCTTTCGTCATCTGGGCGACAGCCCCCTTGCTTGCGGAGTATGCCGGGACCAGAATTCCTCCCTGGAACGACAGAAGCGACGCCACATTGATGATTTTTCCATGCTTCTTCTTGAGCATTTCTTTGGCCGCCGCCTGTGCGAGAAAGAAGACCGCCTTGGCATTCACGTTCATCGTCTCGTCCCAGTCTTTTTCCGTATACTCGACTGCGAGGGATCTCCTGATAATGCCGGCATTATTCACGAGGATATCGATCTTCCCGAAGCGCTTGATCCCTTCGGCTACAATCTTGTCCACCGAGGTCATGTTCTGCAGATCTGCCACCATCGGGAAACCCTTTCGACCGAGTGATTCGACCTCCTTCACCGTTTCCTTGCGCGGAGAATGATCGACAAGAAGAATGTCCGCACCCGCTGAGGCAAGCGCGATCGTCATTGCTCTTCCGAGCCCGGTGCTCGCGCCGGTGACGATTGCAGAGGATCCGGTAAGATCGAAGAGTTTTTCGGCGGTGATCAACTTATCCTGCCTTCCTTGCGGGGGCACTGTTCATTTCGCCGAGCTGAGGAAAATTGAAATACCGCTTGGCGTTGAAATAGGAAATGTTTCGGACCATCTCTCCGACCAGCGCGATATC
>DATIXJ010000043.1:0-276765 GCA_035518715.1 Bacteroidota bacterium
ATAGAAAGGAATCATCATGGCAGATGTGGAAGGAAAGGTCAAGGACATCATCATGAACAAGCTCGGCGTGGAGGCATCGCAGGTGACGCCGGAAGCATCGTTCACGAACGATCTGGGCGCGGATTCGCTCGATACGGTTGAGCTCGTCATGGAATTTGAGAAGGCATTCAATATCCAAATTCCGGATGAGGATGCGGAGAAAATCGCAACCGTTGGTGATGCGATCAAGTATCTCTCCGCCAAAGCGTAGTCCACAACACATTCAACTCGTCAATCGTCACCTGCAGCAGTATGCTGAACCGGGGTGACGAAGGAGGGTGAAGCAAGCATGAGCGCGGCGGTAAATAATCAGAAGCGACGTGTCGTCGTCACAGGTATGGGAGTGATCACTCCCATCGGGCTGACATTGGACACATTCTGGAAGAACTGCGTCGACGGCAAGAGCGGCGGTTGCAAGATCACCAGCTTTGATGCCGAACAGTACGACACGAAGATTGCCTGCGAGGTCAAGGGGTTTGATCCGCTCCAGTACATTGAAAAGAAAGCGGTGAACAGGATGGATCTGTTCACGCAGTATGCAATGGCGTGTGCAGAGATGGCGGTGAGGGATTCGGCGCTCAATCTTGAAAAGGAAGACCGCAACAGGATTGGGGTTATTTTCGGATCCGGAATCGGCGGGATGTGGACGTGGCACAAGCAAATGCAGACTGTCCATGAAACCGGGGGCCCGCACCGCATAAGTCCGTTCTTCGTCCCGATGATGATCGCTGATATCGCTGCGGGATATATCTCGATGCGCTACCAGGCAAAGGGACCGAATTACGCAACGACTTCGGCATGCGCCACCTCCTCACATGCCATCGCCGACGCATTGATCCTCATTCAGCGTGGAGATGCCGACGTGATCTTTACCGGCGGTTCGGAAGCGGCAATCACACCGATGGGCATCGGCGGATTCAACGCGATGAAGGCACTTTCAACACGCAATGACGCTCCTGAGAAAGCGAGCCGCCCGTTTGATGCACAGCGCGACGGCTTTGTTATGGGCGAAGGCGGGGGCATGCTTGTCGTGGAGGAACTCGAGCATGCACGCAAACGCGGCGCGAGAATTTATGCAGAGATCGCCGGCATCGGCCTGACGGCTGACGCCTATCATATCACCGCACCCGCACCAGGCGGTGAAGGGGCTATCCGTTCCATGCGGCTCTGCCTTCAGGATGCCGGGGTCCGGCCCGAGGAAGTTCAATACATCAACGCACACGGAACCTCGACGCCGTTCAACGACAAGTCCGAGACGCAGGCGATCAAATCCGTGTTCAACAGTCATGCTCCAAAACTCTTTATCAGTTCGACGAAATCCATGACCGGCCATTTGCTGGGAGCCGCGGGTGCAGTCGAGGCAATAGTCTCCGTCCTGACAATGCATCACGGTATAATTCCGCCGACGATCAATTACGAATTTCCCGATCCGGAGTGTGATCTGAACTATGTTCCCAACAAGTCGATTCGACAGGATGTCGGCATTGCACTGAGTAACACATTCGGCTTCGGCGGCCATAACGCATCGCTCCTGTTCCGAAAATTTCGGGAGAATTGAAACCTGACGTTTATGAATTCTCTGCGCCGTTTCCTGATACGGCTCAGCGAGCTGCTTCTTCTGAAAAGGCCGGCGAAACTCCCGCCCATCGACTTTTCCCGCCTCGAATCTGCTCTCCGGTACAAGATCCGCGATAAACAGTTATTCCGGGAAGCACTTTCCCATCGGTCATATCTCCATGTCGCCGGAACGGGTGCCTCCGCATCCAATGAACGGCTGGAATTTCTCGGCGATGCCGTCCTGAATCTTGTCATTGCCGAATATCTCTTTCGTGCCGATCAGTCGGCAAGAGAGGGAGACCTCACCAAGGTGCGCTCCCGGCTCGTAAACCGGAAAGCGCTCACCGTGTATGCACAGCACCGGAATATCTCTGAATTTCTCCTCATCAGTCCGAGCGCTCTCCAAATCCCCGGGCGGGGCATGGAAACGATTCTCTCGGACGCCTTCGAAGCACTCATCGGGGCGATTTACCTCGACAGCGGATACGCGAGCGCCAAGGAGTTTGTGGAAGGATGTCTCGAGGAAGTGCTCGAAACCGGAGACCTCAGGGTGGAAGACGAGAATTTCAAGAGCCAGCTCCTCGAGCTCTCCCAGTCGCGGGGTCTTGGCTTTCCCCGCTACGTCACGATCCGCGAGGAGGGCCCTGATCACGATCGGACATTCACCATCGAAGTCATGCTGGGCTCGCAATCGTACGGCGTCGGATTCGGCAAAAACAAGAAAGACGCCGAGCAGGGTGCAGCGGAACGTGCGCTGCAGCTCATTGATGCACAGGACCGGGCCGCGCGGATTCATCATGAATGATACCGAAATCCGGTCCGTTCTCCGGAACGCGAAAACCATTGCAGTCGTCGGCGCCTCTCCGAAACCCTGGCGCGACAGCAACTCGATCATGCAATTTCTGCAATCAGCCGGCTATACGGTTTTTCCGGTGAACCCGAAGTACGCGGAAATTCTCGGCCGGCAGTGTTTTCCATCAGTCCGGCAGATTCCCGAGAAAATCGATATCGTGGATATTTTTCGGCGTTCAGATGCCGTGCTCCCCATCGTGGAAGACGCTGTTGCGGTTCATGCAAAGACCGTCTGGATGCAGCTGGGAGTTATCAACGAGGATGCCGCACAACTTGCACGGGATGCGGGATTGTCCGTTATTATCAATAAATGCATCGCCGTCGAGTATCGATCACTCGTTCGCTCAAAGGCGGGAACAAGCTCTTCTGATTAACACGGTAGTTCTCCCTTGCGCCTCACACTACTGATCTCTTTTCTCGCCCTCTGTCTTCCGCAGATCTTTCGGGCGCAGGATTCACTTGAAGTTCGGGCTTCAGCCGAAGAAATTCCGGATTCGGTTTTTGCGGTGGACAGCGTCCTGATCACCGGGAACTCGCACACCCGGGATTTTGTCATCAGCCGCGAAATGTCGCTGCACCCCGGCGTTCCGATTACCCGCGATCTTCTCGAATTCGACAAGAACAGAATTTACAGTCTCGGTCTTTTTAACCAGGTTCTCCTTGAGGTGGTTCCCACAAATCCCGGAAAGGCAAATATACTCGTCATCGTGCATGAGCGCTGGTTCATCTTTCCCTATCCGATCTTCGGATTTAAAGACCGGGACTGGAGCAAATTTTTCTACGGTGCAGGGCTCGCGGATATCAACTTTCGCGGACGCGATGAAAAGCTCTTCACGGCCGCTGTCCTTGGGTTCGATCCGCTCGTCTCGCTGACATACCGGAATCCGTTCCTGTCGGAAGAAGGAATCTGGTTTCTGGAAGGACATGTTTCGTACAGTACCGAACAGAACAAGAGTCTGCTGGCAGAGCTCGACACGACGAATTATGATCAGCATCATCTTACGGCATCGCTCAGTGTCGGCAGAAGGTTCGGCATCGCCCACACCCTGCGGGCGGGTGTGGAATACGATGTGATCGAGGTTTCACAATATCTCCCCGGGCGGACGCTCTCCACCGACGGCAGAGATGCATTTCCTGTCTTTAACATCGGATACACGTACGATTCCCGGGATTTGATTGAATACCCCTCTCTTGGCTCGCTGGCACAATTGAGCATCACGAAGTACGGGCTGCCGCGTAACACTATCGACTTCGTCCGGTACGCCGCCGACCTGCGACATTACACGCCGCTCGGAGGCGGATGGGTGTGGACCGCACGGACATTTGCGGATGTTGTCGCCGCCGGGCCGACCCCTCCGTATGCACATGTGTTTTTTGGATACGGTGAGAGAATCCGCGGCCATTTCGATGAAGTGCTCGAAGGGGAAAGCATCTTCGGGATTTCATCGGAGCTTCACTGGACGCTCCTCCCTACCCGATACATTTCCGTCGACTGGCTTCCGAGAGAATTTGGTCTCTGGAAATTCGGCATCGTCGCCGCGGCATTCGGCGATGCAGGAACGGTCTGGTTCCGCGGCACCCAACCCTCCATTGCTGATCTTGTGAAGGGGTATGGTGTGGGATTGCATTTCCTTCTTCCCTACAGCTCTGTCCTGCGCACGGAGTATGCCTGGAATGAGGTGCGCCGGGGAGAATTTATCATCGACGCGGGAGCGACGTTCTAACGACAGGTTATGGATTATTTCTATTCTCCCCCCGAACAGATCCACGACGATGCCGTCTCAATCGAAGGCGTGGAATTCGCCCATCTCACACACGTCATGAGAAAACGGGAGGGCGACGCGATCTGCGTTGTCGACGGCCTTGGCAATGCGTACGACGTCGTCATCGGGCAAATCAACCAGAAGGCGGCACATGGGAAAATCGTCAAGAAATATGTGCGGTATCACGAACCTGCTGTCGATCTTACGCTTGCGGTCGGCGTGTTAAAAAATCCGTCGAAGTTTGACTTTCTCGTCGAGAAGGTGGCCGAGCTCGGCGTCAAGGAGATTATACCGCTGACGACGGAGCGGACGATCCCGTCGCACGCAAAAGTCGACCGGTGGCAGAAACTCGCCCTCGCAGCCATGAAACAATCCGGACGCTCCTTTCTGCCGATCGTCCGTGATCTGATGACACTGGATGAAGTCCTGACGGAACGGGATCTCTTCGATCTGAAGATTATCGCACACGAAGAAGAGGTTGCCGATAGCCGGGATGCTCTTCCCTCGGCGGGTCAGTTTCAGCGGATTCTTATTCTCGTCGGACCAGAAGGCGGGTTTACTCTTGAAGAAGTGGAGCGATGCCGGAAATCCGGCTTTCACATACTTTTTCTCGGCAACCGGCGCCTCCGGACGGAGACGGCCGCCGTCGTTGCTTCCGCTTTTGCCCTCCTCCGCCGGTAGCAGGCTTTAGGGTTTTCCCTCGATTTTTTTCCCCACCACGGAGAGAATTTCAAGCGCAGCAGTCTTGCTTGTTCTAAGGAGTGAGTCGACCTCCTCCGCTCTCCAGCCGACAAAATCCGAATCGGTGATCGCCTGGAGATTTATCCGCACATTGAGTGCGGCACTCTCAGCTGCCGCGAGCAGGAGATGAGCACTCACACCCGCATCGCTGATGGAATTTGCATTTCCCTTTCGCGCCACGACACCAGCCAGCGCGAAGGCATCCACCACATGTTTCATAACGCCAAGCGGTACGAGAGCCGCTTCCTTCGTTGCCTCCTGAATCGCTGCAGTGCGAAGCGCTTTCTGGCTGTCTGTCTCCTTCGGTAAGCCGTATGCCTCCATGACTTTATTGAAGGCGTATGTATCGTCATCGACAAGCTTCGTAAACTTGCCGCGCAGCTCTTCCGATTTGACGAGAACCCCTTTCAGCTCGTTTTCCACGTCCGCGTATTTCTTCTTACCCACGGTCAGATTACACACCATCGAAATCAGGGCAGTGCCGAGTGCCGCCGACAACGCGGCCACACTCCCGCCCCCGGGCGCCGGGGATTGAGAGGCAAGTTCATTCAGGAATTTTTCAACTGTCAGTTCGGTAAGTTTCATAGGTCATCTTGAAGGTGAAGAAATCCCCACATCAGATAAGATTCTCGATGATTTTCTCATTCGGGTTGAACGGTTCGAGATGGCTTAACCCGAGAAATTCAATCGCACGGCTGATGAGCTGATCCTCGGATTCTGACTGCGGTGAAGCATGCGAATAGAATTTTCCCGCCATCAGCATTGCTTCCTTCGGTATCAATCCCACCACTTCACTTCCCGTTGCTCTCGTCCCGAGTTTTTCGGCTTCCTTCCGCACTTCTTCATAAGCAACATGAGGAGGTGTGACAGTATAATTCGTCAGATTGATCGAAACCTGTGCAATGTTGAACCGTTCCAGCATGACCCCCATTGCCTTGACGGCTTTCAATGTCCCCGGTATTTTCGTGCTCCTCCCGACGGCATCCTTGACGGTCCTGCCGCTTTCCCGGATTCGCAGAGCAATCTCATGGGCAAGATCTTTGTTGTTCGTGGCAAGATTAACGTTGTACGCAATCAGGAAAAATCTCGCTCCGGTAACGAGCGCACCCGAGTGCGCATTGAATTTCGCCTCGCCATAATCCGGTTTCCAGGAAGGATCCTTGAGCTTTTCCTGCAACCCCTCGTACTCCCCTTTTCGTATGACTGACAGATTCTTCCTGTCGGCGACGCGGGCGGCTTCTTCATACAAATAGACGGGAATCTGCAGCTCTTCTGCCACCCGTTTCCCGAATTCATTCGCAAGACGCACACAATCCTTCATCGTCACACCGGAAACCGGAATGAACGGCACAACATCCGTCGCGCCGAGCCGAGGATGCTCGCCTTTGTGCCTGGTCATGTCAATGCGCTCGGATGCTACTGCCGTTGCAGCGAATGCGGCATCTTTGACTCCCTCCGGTTCTCCCACAAACGTGACAACCGAACGGTGATAGTCCTTATCCGGTTCCATGCTGAGAAGTTTTACTCCCTTGATCTTCCGGATACTTTCGGCGATCGCATCAATAACACCCCGATCACGACCTTCACTGAAATTCGGGACACACTCGACAAGTTGTTTCATACGACACAGGGATTGTTAGTCAGAGTTCGAGGACCACGCCGTTCTTCACGACCTTCACAACATGATTTTCACCAACATGATACGCAATAAATTTATAGTTGGGAATTTCCAGGAGAATCATATCGGCTTTCTTCCCCGGTTCGATGCTCCCGATTTCCTGTGAGCGGCGTACCGCAGCCGCGGCATTCAGTGTTGCGGCAGAGATTGCTTCCTCACACGTCAGATGCATTTGTGTACAGGCAATCGTCATCATCAGCGGCATGCTGTAGGAGAGACAGGAGCCGGGATTACAATCCGTGGAAATCGCCAGTGGAACTCCGCCATCGATGATTTTGCGGGCGGGGGCATAGCCATGCTGCAGAATAAAGGAAACGCCCGGAAGTACCGTAGCCACGACTCCGCTCTTCGCAAGCGCACGGATCCCTTCGTCGGAAACATGCTCGAGGTGATCAGCAGAAACGGCGCCGATTTCAGCTGCAAGTTCCGCTCCACCGTTCCCGGAGAGCTCATCGGCATGGATTTTGGAAGCCAGGCCAAACCGCTGACCCTGCACGAGAATTTTTCTCGCACTCTCCACATCAAAAAATCCCTCATCACAGAAGACATCACAGAACTCGGCAAGTTTCTTCGTCCCGATGTACGGAATCATGCGCTCGGTGATCTGATGGATATACTCGTTCTTTCGATCGCGAAATTCAGGAGGAAACGCATGCGCACCGAGGAATGTTCCAACAATGCCGATCACTTCTTCTTCCGCCAGTTCCGAGATCGCTTCCAGCATCTTCATTTCCGCATCAACATCCAGGCCGTACCCGCTCTTGATCTCAACAGTGAGAGTTCCCTGTCTCAGCATTCCGTTGAGATGGCGACGGGCATTTTTTTTCAGCTCCTTCTTCGGGATGGCGCGCACTTCACGCATGGTGCTCAAAATTCCGCCGCCGCCGGCGGCAATCTCTCCGTACGTCGCGCCCGCATTCCGGAGCGCAAATTCCTCTTCACGGCTTCCCGCAAAAACAAGATGCGTATGCGGGTCTACAAAGCCGGGCAGAACTACCTTGTCAAGACAATCGAGAATCTCGGCATCCTTGAGAGAACCGATGGACAGCTCCTCCATCCGCCCGACCCAGGTGATCAGACCGTCCTCCACGAGTACCGCGCCGTTTTCCACAACGCCCAGGTTGTTCATCTCGGCTCCCACCTTTACGAGCTTTCCCCCTGACGCGACGGTAACGAGCTGGTTGATATTGATTAACGCGAGATTCAGACGGCTTCGAGTTTTGCGTGTGAGAGTTCTGATACTTGTGCTTCCAAAGATAGTGAAAACGGCTTCATTTTCCAATGTGGGAAGATGAAATGCCTCGATCTTTTCCCGGCATACGGTCAGGAAAAATCCATGTTCAATTTTCGGTGGAAGATGAATGCTGATTTCTGTAAGATGGAGAAGTGACTTTCATTCGGAGACAAATCATGAATCAGCTTCCAACACATGAGGAAATGGAGAACGCGTACAAACAGCGTGACAGCTCGTACGACGGCATCTTCTTCCTGGCGGTGAGAACTACCGGAGTGTTTTGCCGGCCGTCGTGCACAGCGCGAAAACCGTTTCCTGAAAATGTCGAATACTATCCCAGCGCACGCGAAGCAATCTTCGCCGGTTATCGCCCGTGCAAGCGCTGCAGACCTCTCGAGACCAACGGCTCGATGCCGGCATGGGCACAGAAGATTCTCTCGACAGTCGAGAAGGATCCCTCTGCCCGACTTTCGGATGCCGACCTGCGTGCCAACGGGATCGACCCCGCGCGTGCCCGGCGTTTCTTCCAGAAGGAGTTCGGAATGACCTTTCAGGCATACTGCCGCGGCCGACGCCTCGGAAAATCTCTCGAGCAGATCCGCCTCGGCGCAGATCTCGACGACGTTGCTCTCGGTTATGGATATACCTCACACAGTGGATTCCGCGATGCGTTTGTTAAAACATTCGGCACACCGCCCGGCAAGAGCCGGGATTCCGACTGCATTCTGACAACGTGGATCGAGAGCCCCCTCGGACCGCTGATCGCCGCTGCAACTTCCGAGGGAATCTGCCTGCTCGAGTTCACCGACCGGCGTATGATCGACCATCAGTTCTACCGGCTGAGAAGAAGTTTCCGGCAGGCCATTGTACCCGGCGAAAACGAGCATCTTCACCGATTACGAACCGAGCTTCTGGAATATTTCGACGGCCGGAGAAAGAAGTTTACGGTGCCGGTTGTGTATCCCGGAACTGAATTCGAACAGAAAGTCTGGAACGCGCTCCGGGCCATCCCGTTCGGTGCAACGGAATCGTATGAAGGGATTGCGGGAACGATCGGCTCGCCAAAAGCCATCCGGGCAGTGGGAAGAGCGAATGGAGCCAATCGCATCGCGATCGTTATTCCCTGCCACAGAGTGATCAACAAGAGCGGGGAATTGGGAGGATACGGAGGCGGATTGTGGAGGAAAAGGAAACTGCTTGGTCTCGAACAGGGGAAAGAAATTCTCAAAGCCGACTGAATGGTACGCCAGGGGTTCATTCCATTCCTCCATAAGCTGAAAGGTGAAGAGCGACCTCGGATGTGAGTTGTTTTCCTCCTGAATTTTTCATAATATCGTAGAACAACAAATGCCCCACGAACCCTGGGGCATATTGTTTTTTATGGATTTATGAAGAATATCTGCATCCTCGGCTCTACAGGATCGATTGGTAAGAACAGTCTCGAAGTGATCCGGAAATTTCCCGACCGCTACCGCGCGGCTTACCTGACCACACACAAGAATACCGATGAGCTTCAGCGCCAGGTGCAGATTTCCAACCCCAGCGCCGTCGCAATCCTCGACAAGCAGGCAGCATCGGAGTTTCGCCGGACATCCCCTGCTTCACTGAAGGTCTATTCCGGTACGGATGGATTGCTTGAGCTTGTGTCACGGGACGACGTGGATATTGTCATCAGTTCTTTGGTAGGTTTCGCCGGTCTCCTTCCTACAGTTGAAGCCATCAAATGCGGGAAGACCGTTGCTCTTGCCAATAAAGAGTCTCTCGTCGTGGCAGGAGAATTGATCACCCGATTGCTGAAAGAAAGCGGTTCCCGGCTTATTCCCATCGACAGCGAGCACAGCGCGATTCTGCAGTGTCTTGCAGGTGAAACGCACGGAACTATTGAGCGGCTCATCCTGACCGCTTCGGGCGGGCCATTCCTTCATCTTGAGAAGGACCATTTCCACTCCGTGACCGTGGAAGAAGCACTTCGTCATCCGAACTGGAAAATGGGAAACAAGATTACGATCGATTCCGCCACGATGATGAACAAGGGGTTTGAAGTCATCGAAGCGCACTGGCTATTTTCACTACCGCCCGATCGGATCGATGTGCTTGTGCATCCCCAGTCCATCATTCACTCGATGGTCGAGTTTGTCGACGGATCGATCAAGGCACAGCTCGGCATGCCTGATATGAAGCTCCCGATCCAGTATGCACTGACCTGGCCGGAACGAGTTTCCTCGGATTTCCCGCGTGTCGATTTTTCAGCACTGCAGGAGATGACATTTTTCAAACCCGACCTGCGAAAATTCGAGTGCCTCCAGCTTGCGTACGATGCACTGCACATGGGTGGAACTGCCCCGGCAATCCTGAACGCCGCAAATGAGGTGGCCGTCGAGCTGTTTCTTACGCGTGAAATCGCATTTGATTCAATTCCCGTGTTGATCCGTCATGCACTCGGGGAAAATCAGCATCGTTCATCCGCAACGCTGGAAGAGATCGTCTCTGCCGATTCCGTCACACGGCAGCTCGCACGTGAATACGCACGACGCGAGCTCACTCTGCAAAAGGTGATTGTATGAGAGGGGCTTCGCGATGCAGATCCTGAACATGCTTCTCTATACGGGCATCGTTCTCGGGGTGCTGGTATTCATACACGAGCTCGGACATTTTCTGGCAGCAAAGCTTACCGGGATGCGGGTGGATCGCTTTTCCATCGGCTTCCCGCCGCGCGCGTTCGGAAAGAAAGTGGGAGATACTGATTACTGCGTGTCGTGGGTCCCTCTCGGCGGTTACGTCAAAATCGCGGGGATGGTGGATGAGAGCATGGATACGGAGTTCATCGAACACGAGCCGCAGCCGTGGGAATTCCGGTCGAAGCCGATATCCTCGCGGATCTTTGTCATCTCCGCCGGGGTGATCATGAACATTCTCCTGGCGATCATGATCTTCTGGTGGATTCACTATGAACGGGGAACGTACCTCGAAGAGACGACGGAAGTCGGATATGTTGCGGAAGGGAGCGCTCTGGACCATGCAGGCCTGCGCGCCGGCGACAAGATTCTTTCCGTCAACAACACGCCCCTCCATCACTGGGAAGAAGTGCAGAATGTAATCTACATCGACAATCTCGGTAACGACCTGTCGATGAAAGTCGACCGCGGGGGAACAGATATCTGGATTTCGGTCGCAGCTCGTGATCGCCGGGGTGCCCAGTCTCCACAATCGGATATCGGCGTTGCATTCACGAAAGCGATCGTCGAAGATGTCATTGCGAATATGCCGGCCGAGCAGCTCGGCCTGAAGGGCGGCGATACTCTCCTGACCCTGAACGGAAAAGCGGTCAGCTGGCCTGCGATCGTTTCTGCTATCAACCGGAATGCCGGAAAGGAAATCGCCCTCACCTGGAAGCGGGATTCGACGACCATGTCGGGGACAACGACCGTCACCAAAGACGGGTTCATCGGTATGCATGTCGGCGGATTGTATGTCGGGCCATCACGACAAATCAATTACACGATTCCTCAGGCATTCGGTGAAGCGCTTCAGGAGATCCGGCAGTCGGTAGGGTTATTCGCGCTTACAATCGGCAAGATCTTTTCCGGAAAGGCAACCGTCAAGGAGTCGTTCGGCGGTCCGATTGCCATCGCCCAGATGGCTACACAGAGTGCCGAATCCGGTTTCCTCGTCTTTATCTGGTTTATGGCTCAACTCTCCATGAGTCTCGCAATCCTCAATATCCTTCCAATTCCCGCACTTGATGGTGGACACCTCCTGATGCTCATCATCGAAAAAATAATCCGCAGGGAGATCCCACATAAAGTAAAGCTTGCAATCCAGCAGGCAGGATTTATACTGTTGCTTGCTTTCATGGCATTCATTATTTACAACGATATTTCCAGATTTTGATCACCCTGCGTGATCAATGCCACAACGTTCTGTCAACTCTCGTGTTTTTTAGTAAATTATATTCGACCATTCCGGTGAGGAATGTTGAAAACTGGTGTCATTTTTCGAGGTGATTTATGCCTGGAAGAAAATCGAAATCTCTCATACTGCAGCTATTTGGCGTGGTGGCAGGATGCGTTTTTCTCGTCATGCTCTCAGACGGGCAAGCGAGCGCTCAGTGCCCGCTTTCCATGAATGTTTCGTATGTTCCGGTTCATGAGCTCTCGATCGCTCAAATCGACTTTGACCACTTCGAGAGCCGTGCGCTTCTGTTCACATTGAATATCGGCAATACCTCTCCGTCGACCGCGTACGGCGTTCTGCACATCAGGGTGCACATCAAATTAGCCGATGGGACGCCACTGTCGGATCCCGCCCTGGACTTCACTTCCAGACAGTTTGCGATACCTTCCGGTGGGATGACGATCACCAATCTGCAAATCGGACACGGTGCCGGCCTGGTCCGGGATTCGAGTTTTGACCTCCCTTCAGATGTGAAAGACAAAGTTGAAGATGTTGCTCTCGGTACAGGAAAATTTCCTGCCGGGACATACGCCTTCGGCCTTGAACTTGACGGGAGCAGCTGCGGTCCCATTTTCAGCACGCCGATCGTCTTCTCGGTAACGAATCCGTCCCGGGTTGAGCTGCGCGCTCCGCGAGACGGTGAGGTAACGAATCAGTTCCCGATGTTCGAATTTTATCAGGACGGTGTTCAGGCAACGCTGACCGTTGCAGAGCTGGGCAACAATCAATCACGTGAAGATGCTATAGCCCATCAGCCGCCAATGCTGCAGGTTGAGCTGAACGGTCAGAATTCGTTCCTTTATACCGGCGGAAGACCGTTAGAGAACGGCAAGTCTTATGTCTGGCAGGTTGTCGGCAGCACTCTTCTGGCGGGCGGAACATCATCAACCATTTCAAGTCCGATCTGGTCGTTCACCGTGGCAAGTACGCCCGGACTCACATCCGACGATGTCATTCTGGATATGCTCGAGCAGATAGTCGGAAGCAGATATGGATCGACCATCCGGCAGCTTCGCACGGGAAATTTTCACCTCAACGGAACCATTGAGCTGAACGGACAGACGCTCACGCGGGATCAGCTTCTCAACCTGTTAAATGAATTGAGGTCCGGCTCCGGCGATATCGATCTTGTTGTCGAATAATCGCCGTGGAAGGAAGGAGAATGAATATGTTTCGCAAATTGATGATGAAGATGCTTATCGTGCTCACCTGTATTTCGGGAAGCTTAGTCGTACCGTTTTCCCTGGGGTATGGGAGCGATGCGGTCTCCGTGGCGATGATCTTCAAGACTGTTCAGGATGTCACGAGAAAATCCTTGTCCACTGATTGGGTGAAAGCGGCAAGGGGAGAGAATCTCGTTTCGGGCGATCAGCTGAAGACAGGTCAGCGCTCGCTCGCCGTGGTGAAGTTTCTGGATAACAGCATCCTGCGTGTGCGCGAGCAATCGGTCCTGACCATTAGCAGCGAGGGTTCACGCGGTTCCGGCATCAAGACCATCCAGCTGAACGGCGGATCCGTAGGATTCGACGTGCAGAAACAGCACGAAAACGAACTCTTTCAGCTCACCTCACCAACCTCCGTTGCCTCGATCCGCGGAACCAAAGGAAAGTGGTCGGGTGGCAAGGGAAATGACACGCTGATCGTTACCGAAGGCCTCGTCAACCTGAAGAACAGTGCCACGAATAAGGAGGTTAACGTTCCGGCGGGATTTATCGGGTTTTCGAATCAGGACGGATCAGTCAGCTCTCGGAAAGCAACGGAGCAGGAACTGGCTGATGCGAATACGGTTGCAACGAACAATTCTCTCAATGAACTGGATCTCCAGTTCAAAGATCCGAATGGACAATCGAAGGAGCTGAAGCTCAGATATAACCGATAACCAGGTGCGCGTTAAGGGAACTTTTAGTATCTTACGAAAATTTTGACAAGACATTCCATACACGAGCCCTGAACCGTGAACAGCAGATCCCCTGACTATTCCATGGTTGCTCGCCGTGTGCGGCAGACATGCGCAGTGATGTTGCTTCTTTTCTCTGTCGCGACGGCACAAATCAGTGATCGCATATCCGGCGTTGCCGCCGGAACCGGAACTGCAGGTCAACCGCTGACCATTCGGGCCGAGCTCGTGCAGCCGGCGAGTATCGACCGGATTGAACTTGCGTACCGCCAGTTTGGCGAAAACACGTATCGCCGGATGGAAATGGCGGTGAGCGGAAATACGGCATCTGTCACGCTGCCGGGTACATCGGTCTCGCCTCCGTTTGTCGAATACTATTTCATTCTCACTATCCGGAACAGCACTGCTCCTCCGGAAACATATCCCATCGAAAATGCCGAGCAGCAGCCGCTGAAAGTGTTGGTGCAGGAACAGGCAAGTATACTCAACCGCGCCGTGATCCTGAGTCCGGAACAGAATGAAGAGGTGCAGGCATCAGATGTTCTCATCTCCTTCTCGCTGATCAATTTCGATTCCACGCTCGATCGCTCCTCGATCAAAGTCTCGATCGACGGACGAGATATTTCATCCGGAGCAGTGATCTCCGGCGATCTCGTCGTCGACCGGCCGGATAACATTTCCGCACCACTGGAAAGCGGGTCACACAGACTGTCTCTCGAACTTCGGAACACTCAGGGAGAAGTACTGGAGCGGGACGTTCTCGACTTCGTCGTCAGGTCCCCCGAAAGTACCGCCCCTTCTGCCCAGGGAGAACCGCACTGGACGTACGGCGGATCGGCGGAGCTCGAAACCCGGAATGAGAACATCCAGGATGTTTCTACACCATACAACCGCGCCACGCTGAGTGCCAGGGCACAGTACAGCGATTTCCGCATTCTCGGCAATCTCCACGTTACCGACGAGGAAAAAGCCGACCGGCAGCCCCAGGACCGTTTCTTTATCGGCGGTGAGTCGCCCTGGCTTAAACTGGGCTACGGTGACAGCTATCCGGTTTTCCCCGATCTTCTCATGAACGGCAAACGCGTCCGGGGATTGACCGGCAGTCTGTCCCTTGGCACATTCAATCTGGATGTCGCCGAGGGATCCATCGTCAGAAAAATCGACGGTGATACGATCAAGACATTCTCTTCCGACAGTCTGACGGCAGAGCAACAACGGGATCCGTCGGGACTTTACGTGCTCTATGATCCGGCGACACAGAGGTGGGCAAAACTCCAATCGTATGGAACATTCGACCGGAATCTCCTTGTGGTGCGGCCCAGCTTCGGAAAGCGCGATGAATCGCACCTCGGCTTCACGTATCTGAAATCGAAGGACGACGTTAACTCGACAAAATTCGGCTCCAAGCCGGAAGAGAACCTCGTGCTGGGATCCGATATGCTCATTGTTCTGGATCGGCGGCGGTTCGAATTAAACGGGCAGGCGGCCATCAGCGCGACGAACAAGGACATCACGAACGGGACGTTTTCCGACTCCCAAATCGATTCAATCTTCAGCGATTATTCAGGCAGCTCGCGCAACACCATCAAGAGAATCCGGGATATCGTGTCGCCGTTCATAACAGTCAATGAGAATCTCATCCCGCTCAACGCGAAGCATCTTCCCACATTATCGTATGAAGCGAATATGCTTCTCGACTATGTTGATAACAATTTCAAGCTCTCCTATCTCCGCCATGGCGAGAGCTACGAATCGTTCGGTCAGTCATACCTTCAAACCGATGTTGCCGGGTACAATGTTTCCGACCGGATCCGGCTGATGCAGAACCAGATTTTTCTGACCGCAGGCGTTGAGCGTCTGGAGGACAATACGGCAGAAACAAAACCGACGACCACGGCGAATACAACAATCAACGTCGGCGTGTCGTATTTCCCGCTGGCCGATGCCCCGAATTTCACTGTGGCGTATCTCCACGCCTCGAATCTCAACGACCTGCCGTTGACCGATTCGCTCTATGCAGTCGATGATCAGACAAACCGTGTCCTCGTCCAGATCGGGAAGGAATTCTCCTGGTATGGAGAACAGAATGCATCGCTCAGCGTGAGCACCTCGACGCGGAATGATAACACCTATCACCATCTCGACACCCGGAACACGGCGGTTACAGTAAGTAACAGCTCTCAGTTTACGATTCCGCTGCAGACAGTAGTGAGTATTTCCGTCAATGCCGGCAAGTTTGTCAGTGCCGACACCTCGTCCCCCGGCGGACAATCGCCGACAACGCTCGGCTACACAACTCTTACCGCATCGGGGCAGTACCGTATGCTGGAAGACCGGCTGCGTTTTAATGCCCTCCTGAGCCCGACGTTTGGCGATATTCAGCGCGTGCTGGTGGATGCCAGCGCCCAGTATTATTTCACACGGACGCTCAGCATCCGGCCACAACTTACGCTCTATTTCAACTCGAAGCTCTTCGACGTTATGCCACTCACGAATGATGTAGTCTGGAGTATCATCCTCCGCGCGGACATCTGAATCATTATGCGAGTGCCGATTTCAAAATCGATTCGTGAATACCTCACGCACATCGGCATCAGTCTTCTCGTCGCAACGTTTGTTCTCCTCCTGACACAGGATATTCTCGGCACGTTCCCGCCGCTGAAAAGAGCGGAACTTTCTCTCGTTGACCTGCGCTTCCGTGAGCGCGGAAGCAATACGGCGATCCGGAACACCTCCAATGTCATCATCGTGGAAATTTCCCAGGAGTCCTTCAAATCGCTCCCAGAGAAATGGCCGTGGCCTCGATCGTATTACACCCGTCTCATCCGCAACCTCAAGCGTGCGGGCGCAAAGGCGATCGGCCTGGACGTGATTCTGACCTCCGGTGACTCTCAGAACCCGCACAACGATGTCGAATTCCGGAAGGCACTTCATGAAACGGGGAATGTTGTGCTTGCAGGAAAGATCGAGACCGACCTTCACCGCGGAATTCTCCACGAGCACAACGAGCAGTATGGAAATGTCTACATCGACAGTTCGGTCAGCTTCGGTCTTGTCAACGCGCGGGAAGATGTCGACGGGGTGTTGCGGCGATCCATGCCATTCATTTATGATGAGTCGCAGCAGCAGCGCGTTCCCACATTCTCAATGGCGGTGCTCAACTGTTTTCTGAACCTCCCTCGCACGACGGTTGCGCGTGTGGGGGATGAGTATTTCGAATACGCCAATCGCTCCATACCGAAGTATGATCCGAATTCTTACCTCATCAATTACTACGGGCCCGCAAATACCTTCCGGAGAGTGAACATCGCGGATGTGCTCGATGATAAGGACTTCGAGACGGTTGAGGAGCGGGCAACGGGCACCCAGATCAATACATTTGATGATCCCGATAACGGATATCTCTATGACGGCACCTTCACGGGTAAGATCGTCCTGATCGGTTCGACAATGCCCGAAGATAAGGACCTCTTTCCGGTCTCTATCGCCGCCGGAACCCGCGAAAGCGACAACAAGATGTATGGGGTTGAGATCCATGCCAACATTATTCAGAATATCCTCGACAAGAATTTCATTGTCCGGCAGCCCTTCTGGATGACGGCACTGGTTGTGTTCGGGCTGAGTCTCTTCACATTTGTTTTTACCGCCGCACTTAAAGCGATCAGGACCAAGTACAGTTTGCTCATCGAGCTGCTCGGCATCGCCATCGTGATTGCGGAATTGTTCATCATCTATTGGGCATCGATCAAGCTTTTTGTGGAGAGCAACTTTCTGGCAGACATGACAAGTCCGTTTCTCGCCGTTATCATCTGCTACATCGGGAGCACCGTGTATAACTATGTTACCGAGCGGAAACAAAAAGCACTGATCAAGAGCATGTTCAGCCGCTACGTCAACCCGACGATCGTTGAAGAACTCGTGGCGCATCCGGAAAAGCTGCGTCTTGGCGGTGAACGGAAAGTTGTCACGGTCTTCTTCAGCGATATCGAACATTTCACACAGTTATCCGAAAAGATGTCGCCGGAATATCTTGTGACGATCCTGAACGAGTATCTGAATATCATGACTTCCATCATCCTCTTTCATAATGGAACGCTCGACAAGTACGAGGGGGATGCCATAGTGGCGTTCTGGGGTGCGCCCATCCAGCAGGATGATCATCCGCTTTCGGCATGCTCTGCCGCTCTCCAGATGCAGAAGTCGCTTATCGGACTTAATAAAGTCTGGCAGCAGGAGGGAAAGCCCGAGTTGAGCATGCGGATCGGCATCAATACCGGTGAGGTGATCGTGGGAAATATGGGCGGGTCAAACCGGTTTGACTATACGGTCATCGGCGACAGCGTCAACCTCGGTGCTCGGCTTGAAAGTGCCAACAAACAGTACCACACCGGCATCATGATCAGCGAAAGCACGTACAAACAGGTTGAGGGAAAAGTGCTGGCGCGCGAACTCGATCTCCTCGTGGTGGCCGGAAAGACGGAACCGATCCGCGTCTATGAGCTCATCGATACCGCTGATGTTACAGCACCTCCGGCTACCCTTTCCTTCCTTGAAAGCTTCGCCGCAGGATTGAAGCATTACCGCTGCCGGCAGTGGGATGAGGCGGCAAGAAAATTCCAGCATGCGCTCTCACTCATGCCCGACGACTACGCAAGCAGAATGTACTTCGAGCGGACGGTCTTGTACAAAAATTCCCCGCCTCCCGACGATTGGAACGGAGTGTTTGTACTCACCACAAAGTAAGATCAGTAGGTTAACGAGGCGAGAACGGATTGCTGGGCGGTAAACATGCGTTTCAGTTCATCGCCTGACCACGCTCCCTTGACCGGCCGGGCTTCGCATTCATAATATTTACCGCGCACTTCAAAGACGACCACTCGTATTCGGCCGGCACTCCCCGGCACTTCATATCCGCAGAACCGAACCCGATGAAGCTCGAATTCCTGAAGATCGATCACCGGTTCTCTCGCCGCAGTTATATGCAGTCCGGCACTGGTAGTGGCAAGATAGGTGATCCCTTCTTTGTCCACATTCCTGATCGTTTCCCGATCAAGCGAAAGCTCGCGAATCAGCAGTACTGCGCTGAAATCCTGCTTGATGAGCCAGGCGGACAGCGATGCATCAACGGAATCATCCGTGGAGGCAAACCAGCCGCGGGGGACTGAGCCCGTCAGCACTCCATCGTTGGAGTGAAAAAGTTCCCCGCTGAGAGGATAATCCGTCGCGTACGGGAGAGTTGCGGCGCACGACCAGAGGACGACGGCGAAGAGGACAGTACCGAGCCGTTTTGCCGGGTTCACTCGGCGCTCCGGACATACTGCTCCGCCTCCAGCGTGAATGTCAGGGAGATCCGGTGTGTATTATCGAGCTGGTCGGCGTCATCGAATTTCGCAAACGAATAATCGATGTCGAGCTTGGGAAGGTGGATGCCCGCACCAACATTCATCGACCCAATATCGCTGTAGCCAAAGCGGACAGCAAGAAGTTTCCTGAACACATATTCCACGCCGCTGTGGAAATCGAAGCTCACCGCGCCGAGGTGAGCATTGGATTCGGATTGCCGGTTTTCGAACCGCACATCGACATCTTCCGCTGGTGCAAAGCGGCCGCCCAGCGCATCCCAGAAATAGGCCGAACCGATTTTCAATGTCGGGGTAATCAGCTCGTTGGTGCCGGTTGTCCAGGCAACCAGTGTTGTTGTCACATCCTGAAAATTTGCCCCGAACACCCAGTGCTCATCCGGGCGGTACTTCGCTGCGACATCAAATCCCACGCCAGTTGCAGACGCAGGTCCGTTTTCCCGCCGGATAAATTTGAGATTCGCACCGTAGGTAAAAACATCCGAAGTCTTTTTCGCATAGGAGAGATAAAACGCCCAGTCCGCCGCATTGAAATAGGTGATCTTGCTCTGGTCGATGGTCTCGTTTGATTCAATGAGCCCGTCGTGATTCAGATCCACCCAGGCATTTTGGGTGTTGGGAATGTCATCGACACCGAGACGGATGACGCTGAGTGCGAGTGTGGAGCGGGAGCTCACCGGAATCGCCACCGCGCCGTAATCGTAGTTCTCCAGACCTCCGAACCGCTCATCGTGCATCAGGACGATTTCCGGATAAGAAAGTTCCGACAAACCTGCGGGGTTCCAGTATCCGGCAGTAACATCGTTCGCAACTGCGGCATACGCGCCGCCGAGCCCGAGCGCCCTGGCGCCCACGCCGATGGAAATAAACTCGCCGGCATACTTTGCGGGAGTCGCCGCGTTCAACGGAGAGGAAAATTCAATTACCAGGAGTATGAACACCGGAGGAAGGTATTTCATGGGCAATTTCATCGCATCACGTTCCGCTCTTATTGCCGACAGATGATTTTCAGGAAATTGCTCGCAAGAATTACCCAATCACCTTTGCGTCAAATTCGCGGATAATGGCCCGAACGATCGGGGAGGAGTAAACATCCGATCCGTGAGCCGTTCCGGGTGATGAAGCTGTCGCTGTTTGTTCCGGCTTGTCGGTCTCGGACGCGTTTGACCGGTGGCGGTCAATGATCGTTTCAAGCTGAACCCGGGCGCCGTAGATCCGCTCGGCAATATCCTGCAGGAAGGTACGATTGCGCCGCAATCCGTCAAGATGAAAATCGTCGGGGCAGCCGATGCGCAGCATGTTGTTCCGGACATCCAGGAGATTTGCTTCGCTCAACATCGTGCCGACAGCAATTCGTTCCTTCCGGACGGCGTCAAGAAATGTTCCCCATTTACCTGCCGCGTCGCCCGCAGAAAGAACACTCACCGGCGGCTGCGGAAACGGCGATCTCAGGGCGGTGGATTCCAGGTCAACTTCCTGAAGCGAAGGGCTCTTACGGGGCTCAAACGGAGGCATAGGTCGCGTGACAACCTGATCCGCCCGAAGCGTGGGCTGGGAAGCTTTCACGCTGCCGCGAACGGGCGCCTCGGAAGACTCCTGCCGGAACATCCGGGGTGCTAATGACGGTGAACCGAACTTCCCGGCAGAACTTTCGCCGGAAATGCTAGTTTCCTTTTTTTTTATCTCTTCGAGCTGACGAAGAAGCTGTGAGATTTCCACGCTCCCGTCCAGTTTGATCATCTGCATGAGTCCCAGTTCCAGTTTGAGACGCGGCTGGGGGCTCCAGCGCAGGGCGGATTCCGTTTCACCCGCCAGCCTGATCAGCCGCAGCAAATCCGATTCACTGAAGGCGGTTGCGGTCTCCTGGTACTTCTGTTTGTAATATTCCGAGGTCTCGATGAGATTTGTCGCCCCGGTAGACCGAACGACCAGGAGGTTTCTGAAGTGTTCCGTGAGACCGCTGAGGAATTCTCTGAGATCGAATCCGCCATTGACGACCTCCTCGACGAGGAGCAGTCCTCCCTTGACATCTCTCGCCTTCATCAACGCGCTGACGCGAAAGAACATCTCTTCGTCGACGATGTTCAGCATTGACAGGATTTGTTTTGCGGAGATTTTCTCGCCGCAGAACGAAACGACCTGATCGAAGATGCTCTGTGCATCACGCATTGACCCGTCCGCCCTCTTGGCGATGATAAGCAGGGCATCATCATCAATAGTAATATGCTCTTCACCGGCGATGTGCCGCAGCCGGCCGACGATCTCGTCGATCGAGATGCGGCGGAAATCAAAGCGCTGGCAGCGTGAGAGAATGGTGAGCGGAACCTTGTGGATCTCCGTCGTCGCAAAGATGAACACCACATACGATGGCGGCTCTTCCAGCGTCTTGAGAAGAGCGTTGAATGCCTCCTTCGTCAGCATGTGCACTTCATCGATAATATAGACCTTGTATTTTCCCTTTGCGGGACCGTAGCGTACCGCTTCCCGGAGGTTTCTGATCTCATCAACGCCGCGATTCGAAGCGCCGTCAATTTCGAAGACATTCACGCTGCGCCCTTCCGTTATTTCACGGCAGAGATCGCAGGTATTATCGGGATTCTGGTCTTTGGGGCTGGTACAGTTGATGGCCTTTGCGAGGATTCTCGCCGCGGTCGTTTTGCCCACCCCCCGCGGCCCGCTGAAGATGTACGCGTGCGACAACCGGTGTGTCGCGATTGCATTGCGAAGCGTCGTTGAGATATGTGACTGTCCGATGATGTCATCAAATATCATCGGCCGCCATTTGCGGGCGGTGACGAGATAGCTCATATTCAAGTTCGTACTGAAGGTTGGGCGGAATTCGGCTTGAGCTTCGAACCCTGAGCCGCGACGCCGTCTGGTAATATACCCCAATTGTTCGAGAGATTCAAGGGCTCGGCGAACCATTCTCTCGAATTGCCTGACCGCTGGCATGCATCGTGAGGAAAATTCAGATCCGAAGTCCGGATCATCACATTCGACGAATGTCTTCGTACAAAAGCTTGATTTTGGATGCAGAAAATTGGAAATTTGGTATGCATACAACTTTATGATGAATTCTGAGGAGGATGAGCCCCATGGAACTGAAAGCAATCCGCATCGAAAAGCCCGCCGATATCAATTTCATTCTGGGTCAGTCCCATTTTATCAAGACGGTCGAGGATCTTTATGAGGCGATCATTTCTACCAACCCTTCGATGAAGTTTGGTATTGCATTTTCTGAAGCATCCGGACCTTCTCTCGTCCGGTTTGTGGGAAATGATCAGGGGATGATCGATCTGGCGACGAAAAATGCTCAGGCGATTTCATGCGGTCACTCGTTTATCATCTTCATGGATAAGGGATTTCCGATCAATATTCTGAACACGATCAAGAATGTGCCGGATGTCTGCTCTATTTACTGCGCAACTGCAAATCCGACCGAAGTCATTGTCGCAATCACCGATCAGGGACGGGGAATTCTCGGTGTTATCGACGGTTCGGCGCCGAAGGGAATCGAAAATGAAGAGCAGATAGCCCACCGGCAGGAATTTCTCCGGAAGATCGGCTACAAACTCTGACGGAGTGATGCCGGGCCGGATGCATCCGACAACAGGAATACGAAAGAGGCCGAAGCTATGGACACTATGATATCCGATCGAGTGATACGCGCTCCCCGCGGAACTGACCTCACGTGCAAAGGCTGGATTCAGGAAGCGGCACTTCGAATGCTGATGAACAATCTCGACCCTGAGGTCGCCGAGACGCCGGAGGAGCTGATCGTTTACGGCGGAACCGGAAAGGCTGCGCGTAACTGGGAATGTTTTCGCGCGATCGTTGAAAGTTTGCGGCAGCTCGAAAATGATGAAACGCTTCTGATCCAGTCGGGAAAACCTGTCGGCGTATTCAAGACGTACGAGCGGGCGCCCCGGGTGCTGATTTCCAACGCGATGCTGGTTCCTCACTGGGCAACATGGGATGAATTCCGCCGGCTCGAGGGGCTCGGGCTCACGATGTACGGACAGATGACCGCCGGAAGCTGGATCTATATCGGCAGCCAGGGTATCCTGCAGGGAACGTACGAGACATTTGCAGCATGTGCAGAGAAATATTTTGGCGGAACGTTGCACGGGAAACTGCTGGTGACCGCAGGACTTGGCGGAATGGGAGGTGCCCAGCCGCTTGCTGCAACGATGAACGGCGCTGCATGCCTCGCCATCGAGGTCGACCGCTCACGGATCGAGAAGCGGCTCAAGTCGGGGTATGTCGATGAAATGGTAACCTCACTCGACGAAGCACTCCTCCGGCTGCAGACTGCCGTGGCGTTCAGAGAGCCAAAGTCCGTTGCCCTTCTGGGCAATGCGTCAGAAGTTCTCCCCGAGCTTGCAGCACGGAATATTCATGTCGATGTACTGACCGATCAGACCTCCGCGCATGATACACTCAACGGGTACGTCCCCGGCCACATTCCGTACGAGGAAGCACTCGCCCTGCGGAAATCCGATCCGCAAAAATATATCTCGCTTGCGCAGGCATCCATTGCCGAACACGTCGGAGCGATGCTGCGGCTCCAGCGAAACGGGGCGGTGACATTCGATTACGGAAATAATATCCGCGGCGAAGCACTTGCTCATGGCATCAGGAACGCCTTCGACATCCCCGGTTTTGTTCCGGAATACATCCGGCCGCTGTTTTGCGACGGCAAGGGACCATTCCGCTGGGCGGCTTTGTCAGGAGACCCCGAGGATATTTTCCGGACCGACCGCGCAATTCTGGAAACGTTTCCGGATAATAAGCCGCTTGCCCGGTGGATCGAGAAGGCACAGAAGAGCGTTCACTTTCAGGGTCTTCCCGCCCGCATTTGCTGGCTCGGTTACGGCGAGCGAGCGCTGATGGGAAAAATCTTCAATACACTGGTAGCCCGGGGCGAAATCCGCGCTCCCATTGTCATCGGGAGGGATCACCTCGACTGCGGTTCCGTTGCCTCTCCAAACCGGGAGACGGAAAAGATGAAGGACGGAAGCGATGCCATTGCCGACTGGCCGATCCTGAACGCACTGCTCAATGCTGTCGGCGGCGCCGGGTGGGTAAGCGTACATCATGGCGGCGGAGTCGGGATCGGCATGTCGATCCACGCGGGAATGGTTGTTGTGGCTGATGGAAGCCGGGAGGCAGACGAACGTCTTGCACGTGTTCTGGAATATGATCCGGGAACCGGGATTCTCCGGCATGCAGATGCCGGTTATCAGCGCGCCGTGGACAATGCGAAAAAATTCGGTATTCGTATTCCGATGCTCTGCTGACGTGCCGTCTCTCCTCATTCATCCCCGCAGAAGACCATTTATCCTGCACACCGATCAGCCGGGTGCTTCACTACTCCTCCGCGTTCCGTAATGGTGAAAAGCATGCTGCAATCGTACCTTCCCGGGATTCGCGCTCTCTTCGCGCTGGTCTTGTATCTGGCATGTGCAGACGCCGGGGCACAGACAAATCCGGATTTCAATGTCAATCTCATCATTGACTATTCCGCCATCGATCAGACCATCGCGCTGTTCAACGACCAGCCCGTCAACACGAAGGCGCTTGCCGACCTGAGGGGAAATCGTATCGCGGCTTCTACGGCGGGGCTCATCGCGGACCGCAGATCGGTCTCCATACTTCTTGCCTCGTATCTGGATTCTCTGAAGTACCACGACATCATCTCGGACGACATTTTTCATCTGGAGGATGCGCGCAAGAATGTTGCCAGGATCCAGGAAATTCTCGACCGGATGAAAAAGGAGAACTTCAACCGACGCGTCGTTGCAACGGTCGAACAGATCTTCCCGCCAAATGCGAGGATTTCGCTCTCTATCCCCGTGTACGTCGTCGCTCTGGGCCACGAAAACGTCGATGCGTTCGTCCGGAGAATCGTCTGGCACGGCGACATCCCGGAATTTGTCGGCGAGGGACAGGGAGAGCTGACCATTGTGGTGAATCTCTCTAAGACGGTCGAGTATGGCCGGGAGCTTGAGGAACGCTTCGTCGCTCTTCTCGGTGTCGTGGCACACGAAACGTTCCACGCCGCATTCGGAGCGTACAAACAGAACGCGGCGTCGTGGAAGGAATTCTACGCCCGGCATGGCACCCCATTCGACGCGCTTCTCGACATCTGTCAGAACGAAGGCATTGCCTATTATCTCTCTCTGGACCAGGAAGGACGCGGATATCTTCCCCGCGACTGGTACCAGCGGACACAGGAGGTTTTCCAGACGTTTAATGCGAATGCTTCAGAGCTTCTTTCGAACCGTCTCTCTCCTTCGAGAGCACAATCTCTTTTGCGCAGTGCAAATCTCAGCGGCTATTGGGGAAGTTATGGCGCAATGGCGGGTATGTTCATGGCCCGCGAAATTGATCGACGGCTGGGGAGGGAGGCACTGATCGAGACCATTTCAAAAGATCCGTTCGATTTCTGTCAGAAATATATTCATCTCACAGAAGCCGACAGCAACCTGCCGAAATTAGCCGGCTCGATCTCATCAGTTGTTCTCGAAAACCGCTGATTTCAATCGGTTTGAATCGCTTTCCGATGCGATAGAGGTTGGATTTCATCTTTCTGAAGGATATTGTGTTGTTGCAGAAAAATTTTTGTATATTTCCACCCAAGCTAAGTACTTCTTCGGGTTGATATTTCCCGAACGACTTAAAGTGTTACAGGAAAACAGGATTTCTATCATAAGGATCACAAGACTTGATTCAACTTCAGCTTTTTCGAACGCAGCGTGAGCGTTTAAAATTGGGGGTGAGCGGGACATATCCCGACCACCTCATCGAAAGAACGAAGGAGAAACCGGAGATCCGGCATGGGGTGAATGAATCACTTTCAAGACCCTGGATCAAACATTATTTTGTGATGCAGCTGCTCCGCGCGGGAGATTCACGCGATGATGTGCTGAGCCGTGATCATAATCTCCTCGACCTTTTCAAGACGACGATCCCTCTGACGGAAAACTCTTTTTCCGAGAGTGTGATGAGTTCGTGGCGGATGTTCCTCGAAAGTGCATTCCGGGATGCCGATACTCCATGGTACGGGGGGATCAGAAAGCTCCTCAACAACGAACGCTTTTACACCGCGATCGAACAGCTCGAGCTCGAGGTTCCGGATTCCAATCCGCAGCGGCTCTTCCAGTTCTACGACCACACACATACCCTGCGGAGAATCCCGCGTGTTCCGATCAAGCTCTTTTTCGCGCTCCCCGGAAATGAAAAAGAGAAGCTTGTCGAAATCCTCCGCACCGCGGTCAACAACAACCCGCACAATACAGATATTGCCCTCCTCTCGTACGCTTTTTTCAAGGCATGGGGACGCGTTTCAGATTTTCTCGAACTCGCCCGGACGGAGAACCGCAATGATCTGGAAGAATGGTATTTCTGGGTAGAGGGAGACATGCACAGTCTTGGTGCGCTCAAGCGCGAAAGCGGTGATCACCTTACGACCTTTTATATTTACGATCGCGCACCGTTAACCGTCGCCGAATACAAGGAGATGGCCGACTGGTTCCTGCGCGAGAGCGAATTCAAGATGGCGTATCATTTTTATCACAAGGCGAAGGAATTCGAAGTCGCCCTGGAGCTCCTGCAAAATATCAGTCCGAAGGAGTTCGCAGAGCTTACCAACCTGCGGCATATCTCGAAAGGCGAAAAGATGCTCGACCTTTCCGGAGATGCCTCCCGGTATGCCATTTTATACCAGGAAGAAATGGAAACTCTCCGGGGGTTTGCCCGGATTCGCGCTCAGGAGACCTACAAGCAGGTTGCGGTAAAGGCCCGTCAGCATTTCGACCGCGAGACCATCGAGACAAAATACGCCTTCGGGGAATTGACGGAGGATGAATACCACCGACTCATACGGCAAGTCGCGGAAAGAAAACAATGAATACGGCGGCAATGTCGGCAAAACTCGGGATGGAGCGGTGTGGAACATGCGGTCACCGCTGGATCGATTACGAAGGTGCGCGCGACCACTGCTACCTCTGCGGCAGTACCGATATTTCCGAGTGTGTGTCCCTCCGGGAGATCCGCGATGCCATCCATGACCTGCGGAAGAGCGACAAGAAATATCTCGATACGCACGCAAAGAAGACCGTCATTCTGAAGCAGAGATACCGGGAGATCGCGGAACTCTCACTCCAGCGTGCACAGGAAATTTACCAGAAGGTCAAGGATCACTATACCAAGGGAAATCTCTCCGATAAAGTGATCGATCAGCTTATTATTGCCTTCCGGCTCTTTTCCGATCTTGGAATTCACAAATCAGCTGTCGGGGTTGCCTATCTCACGGCGATGGGGTATGCGCAACGGGGTGCCGAGAAGGAAATCCACTCGCTCGACGACCTGAATGATCTCGTTGCCGCGCGGCAGTGGTTCATGCGGCTCGGAACGAGGGACTGGGAAGCAGCCATCAACCTGCACATCGGTGAAAAAGCAATGGCGGCCATTACGACGGATCCATCGCTTCTGCAGACCATGATGCAGGTCTCCTTGTGGCATTCGTACAAGGCGCGTGATTATTACTTCGAGCAGCGCAATCCGAAAATGATCGACCGTATTCAATTTGATATTGAACGAACCACACAGATGCTGACGACGTACTCTCAGGGACTTTCCCAAATCGAGGCGGCAAAGATCATTGCTCAGTCGACGGCACAACACGGTGAAGAGGTTCGGAGGGGGCTGGAATCGTTTGGTAATTCCCTTCAGTACGGTCTCACGGCTCTTGGGGAACACATCGAACAGTTTGGCGGAAGTCTCAACCGCGCAATGCAGGCAGGTTCTCAGGCGCTCAGCTCGAATATGACCAATGCCATGTACACGCTCGCCGGTTCGTCGCGCCTGCGCGGCCGGTCACTCGACAAGCGCATGTCGGATGTCGGACAGATGATCGCCACCAGCACGAAAGAAGTTCCGGAGGGATTCTTCAAACCCATCCGGGAGCTTGGCGCGAAATTCGCGCTCGGGGCGGCGGGATCGACATCGTCAAAAGAGATTACCAACGATCCCTCGGTCATCAATCTCGCTGAAGATATCATACCCGAGCTCAAGAGATCCGAAGAAGGCCTCAAACAGCTCGATGAGCCGTCGATTAAGCTCACCGGAACATTGCTCGATACTCTTGTGTCAAAGGGAATCAGCAAGGTCCTCGAGCAGCTCGAGTCGCAGGAGCCGGGACAGAGGAAATCGTAACACGCCCCGCGGAAATTCCCGGAGAGAGTTTGTGCACGAGCTGCAGGCATATCCGGCAACTCCGTAACAGAAAAGGAAATCGGTTCCTCCTCTGCACGTATTCCACGAACGATGCATCGTACCCAAAGTATCCGCCCCAGCCAGTGCTGAAATGCCGCGCATTCCATCCACGACAAGAGCATCCCAAAAAGCCGTAGACAAGCTCGTCATCCGGCCTTTCACGCGGAAAGACGGGAAGGACCTGCTCCTTCTCATCGATGCGCTTGCCGACTTCGAGCATCTTCCGAAGCCGACTGCGGCTGCCCGGCAACGGCTCCTCCGCGATGCCGCAGGAAAGAGGAAGCGGTTTGATGCACTTCTTGCGTTTGCCGGCCCCAAAGCTGTCGGATATGCAATTCTCTTCGAAACGTATTCTTCGTTTCGGGCACTGCCGACGCTCTATCTGGAAGATATTTTCGTCCTCCCTGAATTCCGCCAACGGCATATCGGTGGAAAGCTCTTCCGGGCATGTCTGAAAGAGGCGAGAGATCGGAAATGCGGGAGAATGGAATGGGTTGTTCTGGATTGGAACATCAACGCGATCGAATTTTACCGGCATATCGGAGCACACCAGTTAAACGAGTGGCTCCCCTTCCGCATCGACCGTGAACAGTTCGCGTCCCTCCTTCGGCGCGAACGACCGCGTCGCTAATAAACACTTCCTGGTTCCTATTCCGGATTTCTGGGCCGTGCAACCATAATGCCGGTCTGCGCTGGATGGCGATTCAGATAATTTTCCAGCGGTTCCTTTGTCAGCGTTACGAACTCCCCGACATCGGGTGCATGGAGAAAGAGCAACGTTCCGCTTTCCCCCCTTACGGCAATCCCTGTATGACTGACATCAAGTCCCGGCTGTGCTGTGGTAATCGCAAGAATATCCCCCGACCGGATTGATGACTGGACCTTCGGCAGCAGAGACTTCGGGATATAGTACATCGAGCGGGTGTTCAGGCTTTCTTCGCATGCCACAATTTGTTGGAAGACCGAATCCGCAGAGAGCTTTGTGTAAGAAGGGCGGTGGGTCGACATGAACTTTATCACCTTCCGGTACGGAACGCCCCCGATCGAATGGGTGACATTTTCAGTAATCCCCTTCTTTTCATTGTCGAAGATCCAATCGGAAAAGTAGTGGAGCCGGCTGGAGTATCCACGAAGAACGCCATTTCTGTACCGGATGCTCGTCAACTCTTTCTGATACGATTCAAACGAAAGAAGGTCTTTCTTGATGCATCGTGAAAGGGCAAGAACGTTTTCGACAAACGTCACACAGTCAAAGGAATGGAGGTCGCAGACAAGCACTTCCGAATCAGCCGTGTCGAGCGTATTCGGCACATACGGATATCCGAGAAATTGTTTGCCGACAAAGATCATAACCGATCCGATCGGCTTGTCGATCATTTTGTGTGTGAATGCGTTCGAGAATACAGCGTTCGCAATTTTCCGGTCTGCAGATTGAGCTGCTGCGAAAAGCGGGAAGAAGAGAACCGCCGTGAGGAGAATGGAAAGACTTCGACGGAAAAAAGGGTTCCGCCAGTGCGTGTCCGGATGGCTCATGAATTCAGAAAAGGACTGCGGGAGGGTTTTCAGAACGGAGTTTCGTCAACAACAGGAGGCGGGGGAGCCAGCGCTGCCAATCCCATCGGAGCGCGATCTTCAAAACTCGCATATTCCTTCACAAACGAGAGCAGCACCACACCCGTCGGACCGTTACGCTGCTTCCCGATCACTATTTCCGCAATGCCTTCCGAGGGAATTTCATTCCCCTCCTCATCGATGATGCTTCTCTGGTTGTAGGTTTCCGGGCGATGAACGAAAATCACCACATCGGCATCCTGCTCGATGGCACCGGACTCACGAAGATCCGCAAGCATCGGACGCCGGTCGGTGCGCGATTCGACGGCACGATTCAGCTGCGAGAGTGCGACGACCGGTATATTCAGTTCCTTTGCGAGGGCTTTGAGCGAACGGGAGATTGAAGAAATTTCTCGCTCACGCGACTCGGCATTGCGGGGACCCTGAACAAGCTGGAGATAGTCGACAATCACCAGACCGATGTTATGTTCGGCTTTGAGCCGGCGGGCTTTTGCACGCAGTTCGAGGATGCTCAGTGACGCGGAGTCATCGATGAAGATCTTCGATTCCGCCAGTCTTCCTGCGGTTCTGCTTAACCGCCCCCATTCATCCGGTGAAAGCCGGCCCGTCCGGAGAAGATGCGCGTTTACCTTTGCTTCCGAGGAGAGCATGCGGATAATAAGCTGCTGTTCAGACATTTCCAGACTGAAAATCGCCGCGGACGTTTTCTTTTCTTTATCCGTCGCAGCTTTACGGGCGATGGAGAGGGCCAGAGCGGTTTTTCCCTGGCTGGGTCTCCCCGCAAGGATGACAAGATCCGACCGCTGGAGCCCGCCGGTCAGCTCGTTCAATTTTCTGAACCCGGTGGGCACACCCGTAACCCCGCTGTGTTTTCCATGAAGACTCTCGAGAAGTTCAAATGTATCCTGAACGGCTTTCTTGATCGGTGTGTAGGATTTCTTCAACCGTCGATCGGAAATCTGAAAGATCCGCCCTTCGGCTTCATCGAGCAGATCGAGCGCATCTTCCGTGTCATCGTACGCACGCGTAACAATCTCTGCCGACGAACTGATCAGACTCCGGAGAAGCGCCTTTTCGAGGACGATCCGAGCATGATATTCCACATTGGCGGAGGAAGGGACGCTCATTGTCAGCTCGGTAATCAACATCGGATCCTCGGCAGGGTTGAGTTGCCCGCGCCGGCGCAATTCTTCGACAACCGTGACTGCATCGATCGGATCTCCCCGTTCGAAAAGCACCGTCATCGCCTCAAAGAGCTTCAGATGTGTCGGATCGTAAAAACTCGCGGGATCGAGAAGTTCCAGAACTTTGGGAACAGCTTCTTTATCAATGAGCATTGCGCCCAGGACAGAACGCTCAACTTCGACCGCCTGAGGAGGGATGCGTCCCGCGGGTGAAGATCCGGAAGATCCTGTATCGATGGGAGGAGGATTCATCGTTGTTAAGCCGTCATTCCCTCGTACGCGCTTTTCAGCATTTTCATGTCTTCCCAGGTCGGCTTTTTCCATTCGGGGTTGCGAAGGAGCGCCGCAGGGTGGTACGTAACGAGAAGTCTGGTGCCGCGAAAATCATGGAACTTCCCGCGGAGCGTGGCAAGGCTTGCGTTGGTTTGCAGCAGCCACTGTGCCGCCGTCAATCCAAGGCAGATGATGAACTTTGGCCGGACAAGTTCAATCTGTTTATTGAGATACGGCGTGCAGAGATCAACTTCCGTCGGAGCAGGCCTGCGGTTATTGGGCGGCCGGCATTTCAAAATATTGCAGATATAGACATCCTCACGCTTCATCTGAATCGCCTCGATGATCTTCGTGAGGAGCTGACCTGCTCTTCCGACGAATGGCTTCCCCTGGGCATCTTCGTCGGCACCGGGTGCCTCTCCGATGAACATCAGGCCTGCATGGGGATTACCATCTCCGAAAACGAACATATTTCTTGTTTGTCCGAGCGGACACTTCATACAGGTACAGATTTGCTCTTCCATTTCCCGCAGCGATGCCGCTGCGGTCCAGGGCTCCTTCGGATAAAGCGGCAGTTCCTCGGAGACAGCCGATTGAATTTGCGGCTGTTCCTGCCGCTCCGTGTAAAGGATGTTCCCAAACAGATCCTGCTGCTGGGAAAGATAGCGTTCGGCATCCTTCAGGAATTTCTTTTCATCGGGAGTCGTCATGTGAAATCTGCAGGATGTTACTTTCGCCTGAGCTTGCCGGCAAACCGGTTCAGTATCTGGTCCGCAACTGCGTGCTTCGACATTTTCTTCAGGCGTTCCACTTTGCCGTGCTTTGACACAAGGGTAACAATATTGGTATCAGTGCCGAATCCCGCTCCTTCCTCGAGCGGATTGTTCAGAACGATCATATCGAGGTGCTTTTCCTTCAGCTTCTTCTTCGCAGACACAAGCCCATTGTCTGTTTCGAGCGCAAACCCGATCAGTGTTCTTTTCCCTTTTTTCCCTCCGAGAAAATGGAGGATGTCAACGGTTTTCCTCAGTTGCAGGGAAAATGCCGGTTCAGAGCGTTTTTCCTTCTTGATTTTTTTCTTCGAGACGGATACCGGAGCAAAATCGGCTACTGCAGCGGTCATGATGACAGCGTGTTGACGCAGGAAACACTTCCTGGTTTCCTCAAACATCTGCTGTGCGGACTCGACATTAATTCTTGAAACCCCCTTGGGAGTGTGAAGGTGCACCTGGCCGGCGATGAGCGTAACTTCTGCACCCCGTTCTGAAGCCGCGCGAGCAAGAGCAAAACCCATTTTGCCGGATGACCGATTCCCGAGAAAACGTACGGGATCGAGCGCTTCATACGTCGGCCCGGCCGTTACCAGAATCCGCACGCCTTTCAGGTCTTTACGGCGGTTCTGCAGAACATCCTCGGTTGCCCGTTCGATCACTTCCAGCTCGGGAAGGCGTCCTTTGCCGGTGAGCCCGCTCGCCAGATCGCCTTCCTCCGGAGGCAGGACGATGTACCCCATTTCCTGAAGCGTATCGATGTTCGTCTGTGTCGCGGCGTGGTTCCACATATCAACGTCCATGGCCGGGGAAACCACGACCGGGCAGCGCATTGCCAGAGCGAGGGTCGTGACAGCATCGTCCGCATAGCCGTGGGCGAGCTTCGCAACAACATTTGCCGTCGCAGGGGCGATTACCATCACATCGCTCCACTCTCCCAGCTTGATATGCCATGTACCCGCGTTGGTACCGCTGCCCTCCGGCGGGGAAAATGTTCCGCGGACAACTTCGGCCCCAGAGAGCGTTGAAAGGGTCAGGGACGTCACGAAGTTCGCCGCTGCTTCCGTCATCACCACGCGAACATCGGCCCCGGCTTTCCGGAAACTCCGGATCAGCAACGGAATCTTGTAAGCAGCAATCCCGCCGGTAATACCAACGACGATATGCTTCCCTTTGAGCATGAGAAAGCTCTACACCGGCTTATGTTGTTGCGGGCGGCGGGACTTCTTCTTCCTTGTAACGGAATGCCAGTTTGCCGTCGAGCAATTCATCGATCGCCGTTTCCGTCGGCTTGGGACGATGCTCAAATTCCTGCGCCACCAGAATCTGGTCCGGATTCGTCTGCGGCTGGTCCGTTTCTTCCTCGGGCTCGAAGATACGCGATTGGAGCATCTCGATCCGCTGGTTAAACTCGATTTTCATTTCTTCATTGATCTGTCGGGCACGCTTCAGCAGCACGACAATCGCTTCATAAATATTTTCCGCTTTGCCGCTGAGTGCCTCGATATCAAGTGGTTTGATTGGCATGTTGTTCCCTGATTATTGATGTATGTCGCTATTTTGAAATCTGGTTCTGTGGTGCGGCTGCATGGACGAAGGGCGCAACAATCCGCTCCACCTCGCTGATGGCATCCTCCAGCCGGTCGTTCACGATGGCTCTGTCGAACTGATCCGCCTGGCCCAATTCCATGGCAACGCGGTCCATTCTTTTCTGGAGAGCATCGGGGCTTTCCGTCTTTCTCTTCATCAACCGCGTCTTGAGCACCTCAAGACTCGGCGGCTTGATGAAGATCAGAAAACTTGTATCCGGATATTTCTTCTTGATGGAGAGCGCACCTTTCACATCGATATCCAGAAGAATGGACCTTCCCGATCCATGCGCCCTGCGAATTTCCTCGTTCGGCGTTCCATAATAGTCGCCGTAAATCTGTTCCCACTCTGCGAGCTTTCCTCTGCCGATCTCTTCCTCAAAGGCCGCCCTGGAAACAAAATAATAATCCTTCCCGTCGACTTCGTTCGCTCGCCGCTGGCGGGTCGTTGCCGAAACCGAAAATGCCAGTTCGGGATACCGCATCAGCACGGCGTGGGCTATGCTCGTCTTTCCGCATCCACTCGGACCGGAGATAACAATCAACATCGGGGAATGGGTCACTGCGTCCCGTCGGCCGTTATTCAATATTCTGGAGCTGCTCGCGGATTTTTTCCAGCTCTTCCTTAATCCCCACAACAAGATGCGCGACTTCGGCGTGATTCGTTTTCGAGCCTATCGTATTTGCCTCCCTGTTCATTTCCTGCACGAGGAAATTCAGCTTTCGTCCCGCCGCGTCTTCTTCCCGCATTGCCTTCATAAAAAATTTATTATGACTCCGAAACCGGACGCACTCTTCGGTAATATCGAGCTTATCTGCGTAGAGGGCGAGTTCCATTTCCAGTCGCTTCGCGTCGATAACCGACTGGTCGCTCACCAATGCGCGCAGCCGCTCTTCCAGCATCGATTTCATTTCCGGTACGGTTCCCTGCGCGAGCCGTTCGATCATATCCAGTATCTCGTCGAGCCGTTTAACACGCTGAGAGAGGTCTTTCATGAGCTCCTCACCTTCACGCCTTCGCATCCCAACCGCCTCATCAAGCGCCAACGTCAATGCCTGTCGCAGCAGCAGCCATTCCCGCTCATCGCCTTTTTCAAATTCATCGATCTCGATGATGTCCTGAAATTTCAAAAGATGCTCCAGCGTAATCTTGTCCTTGAGTTTTACCGACTTCTTCAGATCGGTGAGAAGTTTGAGATACGCCTTGGCCGCGGCTTTGTTGATCTTCAGCGGAAGCTCATTATCATTCTCGTGCGTAACGTTGAGAACAACATTCACCTTGCCGCGGCTGAACTTCGTACGCACCAGCTCCTTCACATCGTTTTCCCGCAATGACATCGTCCGGGGAAGACGCGATGTAACCTCGAGGAATCGACTGTTTACTGAGCGAATTTCTGCAACGGCGGTTACCCGGTTGGAGGAAAGTTCGCCCCGCCCGTAACCGGTCATGCTTGAAATCATACCAAAAACGAAAGATTTTGGGGGAATTTGTCAATTAAGGTACGAAATTCCCTTCCTCACGTCAAGGAAAACATGTGAACAGCTTATCCACCGGTTATTCACATTCGGACCGGCTTCAATCCCTCTTTTTATTGTGTCAGGACGGGCATTTGGATATATTGTGCATAACTTTGCAGCCATACATGCTCGTTCACTCCTTTACACTTCTCTCCCTCTGTCGCGAGATTTCACCGCTCCTTAAGGGTTCGGAAATTGTTGAGATCTACAGTCAGAACAGAAATGAACTTCTTGTCTCTGTGAAAGCTGGATCCGCCGGCAGGGAAATCGTCACCGTCTCGGCATCTGTGGAACCGAACTTCAATTATTTTGTTCTTCGCGAAGAGTTTGCGCGCAAACGGAAGAACTCGATCAATCTCTTCACATCATTGAGCGGGTCGGTGATTTCGAATGTCCGCATGCACGAGTCGGACCGCATTATCTTCCTCGAGCTCAGCACAGGCGTCGATCTTCAATTCCATTTGTACAACACCGTGCAAAGCAATATCCTTCTGGTCCGCGGAGATGTGATCGTCGAGGCATTCAAGCGCAACAAGTCGCTCGCCGGGACACGCGTTGCCCCACCATCAACCCGCACGCCTCTTGAAATGAACGCGAGTCACGATGATCTTCGCCGGAAGCTGATGACCGCAGATCAGAAATCAATCCACGAGACAATCAAGATCTGCCTTCCTCATTTTGGGAAATTGTACATCCGCGAAGTTATCGTCAGAAGCGGTGTGTCCGAAGAAAGGACCCGGGAGGAAGTGTCCGACGATGAGTATCTCCGGATTGCCGCCGCGATCAAGTCCGTTTATGCTGATCTCGAACACCCTCAACCTCGCTTCTACGAGGGCGTAACCAGAGAATCGGTTTTTTCGGTAATCCCGCTGCACCAGATGCCGGCTCCTGCAGACGAATCTTTCCATTCAGTCAACGACGGGATTCTTGAGGCGCTGCGGGCGCGTTTTCGCAAGCGGAGCGTCCCGATTACGAAACCGTCTCTCTCGAAAGCAATTCACCGGGAGCTGGAGCGTACACTGCATTCACTCGAGAAAGCGTCCGCCTCTCAGCAGACAGATCCGTCTCAGCTTGAGCAGGCGGGGAATCTCCTTCTCGCACATCTTCCGGCTATCAACAAGGGAGCGTCCGAGGCCGAGGTCCCGAATATCTTCGAAAGCGGAAGCCCGGTTGTCATCCGCCTCGATCCGCTTCTTTCTCCGGCGCAAAATGCCGAGCGCTATTTCGAGAGGGCAAGAAAAGCGCGGCTGGGAAGTGAGGAATCGCGTCGCCGAAGAGCTTCGCTTGAACACGAAGCGGATGTCCTGCAGAAGCTTGAGCAGGATCTCGGCTCGTTGGTATCGGATGATGAATTCCGAACATTTCTTTCAAATCATAAAAAGGAAATCGAACGCATGCTCCCGTCCAGTGATCAGATGGAAGAAGAATCGGTACCGTTCCGTATATTTTCGGTAACAGGGGGTTATGAGGTCTGGGTAGGAAAGAGCAGTGCCTCGAACGACCTGCTCACGATGAAGTACGCGAAACCCCACGACTACTGGTTTCATGTACGGGGGGCAAGCGGCTCGCACACGATCCTGCGTGTCGTCGACAAATCAAAGCCGGTGGCGAAGGAGGCAATTCGGGAAGCTGCAGCGATCGCTGCATACTACAGCAAGATGCGGCGCGGGAGCAATGTGCCTGTTGCGTACTGTGAACGCAAATTTGTCCGAAAAATGAAGGGCCTGAAGGAAGGCGCCGTGGTCATGGAAAGGGAAAAAATCGTCTTCGTGCAGCCCTCTCTTCCTTGAAAAAGAGAGAAAACCTTCGTATACTCTTGCTACTCTGATTTAACCCTCGGTACGCGTCGGAGTTTATTCCTGTCATCTCAACCGAATCGCTCTCGAATCACTACAAAGGAAGTCCAAGTATGAAGTATGGTGTCGTTATCGCAACATGCTGCCTTGCACTGGTATCGTATGCTCACGCGCAGACCGATATGACTGATATGACCGATCGGACAACATCAGAAGTGTATCTCCTCGGAGGCCCCTCGTATCCGTACTTGCCCGCCGAGACCCGGGAAATCTGGAAGAAGGGATGGAACGGCGGAATCGGTTACGGATATTCGTTCAAGCCCGGGTCGATTGGATACGGAGCAGTTTATGCTTCGGTTGAATACAGCCGGTTCACGTTTAATGATGCAGGATACCGCTCATGGCTGCTGCCCCAGTATCCTGCCGACAGCGCGGCGGGGATACAGCAGAGAGGACTGAGCGCGCGCGGACCGGAAATGATCTTTACCGCATCACTAAACTTCAAGGGAGCATTTTCCTCGTCGAGGCATTCCATCGCGCCCTATTTTCTTGCCGGCATTGGCTATATGTATTACCAGCGGGACAGCGCGGGCATTCTCGGCACAACAACATACACGATGGAAAGCAAACATCAGTCAACGTTCACCTGGTCGTTCGGTATCGGCATCGAAGCCCCGGTTGTTGATCCAGTATCTATCTTCATCCAGGCAAAAACGTTCCTCGGGATTTTTGATGAGCCTCGACAATATTTTCCGGTAAGTGGCGGACTGCGCGTTCGCTTGTAAACCGTGAACAACGACAAGATCACGATATACCAGAAACCAACATGTTCGACATGCCGGAAGGTTTACGGGCTTCTTGTCGAGTCGGGCATTGACACAGAGTCGGTAAATTACTACGTCACCCCTCTTTCGCGGAAGAAGCTGCGGGAGCTTCTGCGGAAAATGGGAATTTCTCCCCGCGAACTCCTGCGCAAGAAAGAACCCCTCTATACACATCTCGGAATGGCAAGGACCACACTCACCGATGAGGAAATCATCGAGTTGATGGCCCGTCATCCCGACCTCATCGAACGGCCCATCGTAGAACGCGGGGATCGGGCCGTACTCGCCAGACCCCCCGAACGCCTGAGGGAGATTCTGTAGCTTGAAATTGCTCCTGCTGAGGCATGGAGACGCCGTTGCCGGCGGGACGAATGACGCATCCCGGCCGCTTTCACCACTTGGCAGAGAGCAAGCGCGGAAAGCCGGAAAATTCCTGGCGCAGACCGCTATGAGCGTGGACATCGTCCTCTGCAGTCCTTTGCAAAGGGCAGCGGAGACCGCGGATGCAGTATCAGAATTCATATCCGCGCGCCGTTCATCGACAGAACACCTGGTTCCCTCGAGCGATCCCGCGAATCTCATCAAGGAGCTGAACACGGCATCCGGGACGGCAATTCTCTGCGTCGGTCATGAACCGCATTTGAGCGCACTTATCTCACTCCTTCTCACAGGAAGCAGGAATGCGCGCGTGGCGATGGGAAAGGGAGATCTGGCATGTATCGAAGTGGCTCTTCCGGCGGCACCCGGAAGGGGAACACTTCGCTGGCTGGTAACAACTGAACTACTGAATGCGGATGGAGGGCTCCTTGCGGCTACCCGTTAGTGTAACAACTGATCGGGTTTGATCTTGCACTCCGCCAGAGCGCGATTGATCAGCTGGAGAAAACCGCTCGCCTCATCGAACACCTGTTTTGTCATCACACTCCGGTCGCTTCCAAGTTCGTAGTAGGGAACTTCTGTCGGCGTAAAATTCGTGATCTCCTGATTCGGGCTCATCTTTCCGCGAAATGCCCACACCTCTTCGAACTGGCCGTCAAACTTTGTGGAACGCACGACGAGCCATCGCTTCATCCAGTTCCTGATCGGATCCATGTCATAATGTACCACCGCATCGATTTCCCCATCGTAATTATCATCCGCATAGTGATTGAACATGATGCGTGTATGTTCGATATACTGTTCGAACTGCTTTCTGCTCATCGGATTCTGAAAGCCGGGGAAGTCATCGGTTATGCTTGAATCCTCCACCGCCGCTGCGCCGCCCACGAGAGCCAGATAATCGATCCTGCCGTCGCCGTTCCGGTCGAAAATGTATCCCCATGTTGAGACTTCCCCGATGTACGGCTTCGGCCCGTGAAATTCGACACTGAGACGCATATCCTTCTGCACGCTTTTGATCGGCTCCATGGTAATAGCAGCGATAAGGACCTTTCGATCTTTCTTTTTTCCGATAAATGTCACATACCGGCCCATGAGATTCTTCCGGTACTTGATCTCATACCTTCCGATCGGGAAAGGCGTTTGGGTCACCGAATCGGCAACGGGATAGAAATTAACGACATCGACCCCCGACTGCGCTGAGGTATCCGCCGTTGCCAGAAAGAGCCCGGTTATGATGAAGATCAGTGAGTTTCTACGTAGTGACATGGAATGGAATCAGGTCCGTATAAAATTGATCGCGTGAAATTATTCTCCAGATGAATAAACAATTCTTCTTTCTGAAATGCAATTCCAGATTCGTTCAACTATTTTGTATCTTTGTGCATGAGAGAGACGAACAAACAGGTGCAAACCCGGTGTCCGTGGGGAGAACATGATCCACTCTACAGATCGTATCACGACCGGGAATGGGGCGTTCCGGTTCACAACGAGAGAAGGTTGTTCGAAATGCTCTGTCTTGAGGGCGCTCAGGCAGGATTAAGCTGGATAACGATTCTCCGAAAACGCGGGGAATACAGGAAAGCGTTCGATAATTTTGATCCCGGGAAGATAGCCGCTTATGACAGGAAGAGAATCATTCAGTTATTGGGAAACAGCGGGATCGTCCGGAACCGATTGAAGATCGAAGCGTGCATTCGCAATGCCCGCGCTGCCCTGGATCTTCGCGAGGAAGGAACGACGCTCGATGCGTTTCTCTGGCAGTTCGTGGATGGGAAACCGATCGTCAACAGGCGCAAATCCATGAAGGATGTTCCGGCATCAACGAACGAATCCGAGGCGATGAGCAAGGCACTTAAATCCCGCGGGTTCAACTTTGTGGGTTCGACAATCTGTTACGCCTATATGCAGGCATGCGGTATGGTGAATGATCACCTTATCAGCTGTTTTCGCTACAAGGAGCTTCGATGAATGATGAGCCCGGGAACAGAACGAGGGTAAAGATCTGCTGTATCCAGGATCTTGAGGAAGCGCGACTGGCGATCTCCCATGGTGCCTCGGCAATCGGGCTGGTATCTGCAATGCCGAGCGGACCGGGACCAATTCCGGAATCACGGATCGCGGTTATCGCTGCATCTGTACCTCCCGGGATCGATACGTTTCTCCTGACCTCCGAACAGACACCGGAAGCGGTAATTCGGCAACAGCGCGCCCTCCATGTCCGGACTCTTCAGCTGGTCGATGAATTCCCGCCGGAAGGTTATACGCGCTTACGTGCAGAACTTCCCGGCATACGCATCGTGCAGGTCCTTCATGTCCGAAGTGAAAAAGCGGTCGGAGAGGCAGTCGATCTGGCACCGCATGTTGATGCCATTCTTCTCGATTCCGGAAATCCGGAACTCCGGACAAAGGAACTCGGCGGCACGGGAAAAGTGCACGACTGGGCGATCAGCAGGAAAATCGTGGAAGCGATCGATAAACCCGTCTACCTCGCGGGGGGACTCAAGCCGGAAAATGTGCGCCGGGCTATCGAATCCGTAAAACCGTTCGCGGTCGATGTGTGCAGCGGCGTACGCACCAACGGCCGTCTCGACAAGAAGAAGCTTGCAGATTTTTTTGCTGCGGTCGGCTGAACGTTAACGAACTGTTCCCTGCTTCGCGACTGCTTCCGCAGCTTTCTTTACGGCTTCGGGATCACCGAGATATGTGCTCCTGATCGGCCTGAGCGCATCGTCAAATTCGTACACCAGCGGGATGCCGGTCGGGATGTTCAGTTCAACGATCGCCTGATCGGAAATATTATCGAGATACTTCACCAGTGCCCGCAGACTATTCCCGTGGGCGGCAACGATAACGTGTTTACCGGACTTGACGGCAGGTGCGATTGTATGATGCCATGCCGGCAAAAACCTGGCGACCGTATCCTTCAGGCATTCTGTCAGAGGAATTTCCTTGGAATCGAGACTCCGGTATCGCGGATCGCTGGCCGGGTTTCGTTCATCATGGTCTTCAAGCGCCGGGGGCTGGACATCATAGCTCCGTCGCCACGTCAGGACCTGCTTCTCCCCGAATTTTGCCGCTGTCTCGGCCTTGTTCAGACCTTGAAGCGCTCCGTAATGACGCTCGTTCAGCCGCCAGTCGTGATGAACCGGAATCCACATCAGATCCATCTCATCCAGAACAATCCAAAGTGTGCGAATCGCACGTTTGAGAACCGACGTGTACGCAACATCAAAATCAAACCCCTGTTCCTTGAGAATATGCCCCGCCTGACGTGCCTCATTCACGCCGCGTTCCGAGAGATCGACATCAGTCCATCCGGTAAACCGGTTTTCTTTATTCCACGTACTTTCTCCGTGACGGAGTAAGACGACTTTTTTCATTCGACAATCCTTTTGTTCGGGTAACGATTGTAGTGCAATTCTTTCAATATAAACTTTTCACGTTTCATTTGCATCGCCTGGAGCTCTTTCGAGTTCCAGTGAAATTCCGTATCTTGTGCGGTCACCATTATACTCATCATGCCCGACAGAATAATTACGATAGGTCACAGCCCGGATCCTGACGATGCGTTCATGTTCTACGGCCTGGCAAGCGGCAAGGTAAAACTTGACGGCATCACCATCCGGCACCTCCTCGAAGACATCCAGTCCCTCAATGTCCGTGCTCAGCGCGCCGAACTGGAAGTCACCGCAATCTCTGCTCACGCCTTTCCTTCGGTAGAACGCCATTACTGGATTATGAAAACCGGCGCAAGCATGGGGGAGGGATATGGGCCGGTGCTCATTTCAAGAACATATAACACGCTCGGCGGCTTGAAGGGAAAGCTCGTCGGCACTCCCGGGCCGTTGACCACGGCAACGCTTCTCTTCAAGATCTTTGCCCCCGGGATCCGTAATGTCGACATGCCGTTCGATGCGATCATGAAAGCAGTCGATGACGGCAAGATCGATGCGGGCTTACTGATTCACGAAGGTCAGATCACGTATAAAGAGCTTGGGTATCAGAAGGTACTGGATTTTGGAGAGCTTTGGCAGGAAGAAACGCGCGGACTTCCTCTGCCTCTTGGCCTTGATGTGGTCAGGAAGGATATAGGGGAAGATCTTGCGCGCAAACTCTCTCGCGGATTGAAAGAAAGCATTGATTACGGATACAGGTTCCAGAACGAATCTATTCCGTATGCCCTTCAATGGGGAAGAGGAATCAATACCGCGCTCGGGGAGAAATTTGTTAAGATGTACGTCAGCGAACTGACCATCGACATGGGAGACAATGGAAAAAGAGCTTTGGAATATCTTTTCCGCCTGGGGTCTGAGAAAGGGTTGATTCCGAAGGTTTCTCCTCTTACACTCTATTAAAGAAGACGGTCACTGAGCTCCGACACTCTGATGCGCGGATATTTTCTCCCGGCCTGCAGATTAGTGTTCTACTTTTTCATTTTGAATTTCGACCTTCTTTTCGTACCAGTTCGCCGCATCATTCCATAGCTGATTCGACCGCTCGAGGAGCATCTGGAGATCGGTCAGCATGTGACGCTGTGTAAGTGCCAGCATGTTGCGGCTGACATCATTGGCGGCATCATCCCCATAATGAATCCCCACCAGATCCGATCCGAATTTGCCATATCGCTGTTTGTCGGCGGCAACGTCCTTTGACCACTTGTCTGACTGTGCCTTCAATTCCCGGTCGACAACCGCAAGGTGCTTGTCGATTGCTTCAAGCTTGACCCGGTGCACGCCTTTCGGATCAGGGTAATCCATCGTCAGATCGTGCACTACCGGAAGTTTCTTGATCTCGGCTTCCTGCCACGCGTCAATGCTCTTGTGTTCGGTATCGATCTTCTGGCGATACGCAATCTCGGCTTCGGCTTTCTCCTGCCGCTTCATATCCTCCTGTCCCACTTCGTCATTGATTTTCCCCGCCTCGCGCATCACTGCCTGTACGGCCGGCGGCTCGGCGGTAGTCGGAGCCGGCGGTTTCATCTGCTGTGCCATCTGCATGGCAAACTCCATTTTTTCTTCCTGGCTCATCGAAGCAAGCTTCTTCTGGAAATCCGGATCCTGCATCTGCTTCATCATGCCGGATTCACCCGCAGCGGACTGCATGGTGAGCTCCTTAACGTGCTCGTTGAGTTTGCTCCGCAAATCATCGAACATCGCGTTATCGGTGCACGGATTCCCGGCCCCTTCCGGACATTTCGCCTTCTGATACGCTTCTTTGGAAGAGAGGACGGGAGGGATGAGCTTATCGTAGTACTTCAGCAGATCAGTTTTGAGGGGCATCTGACCCCAGCACATAGTCGTTCCGGCGGCACTCACCAGGAGTAACGTGATGATGCGTGAATAAGACCTCACCATGATTGAATTTCCTTTCTGATCAACGAGCAATTCCTCTCCCGGCGAAGTCTGATGAACTGCCGGATTTTATACATCGGGTGTGGTGGTTTTCCGAAATTTCTCGGGGTGGTACTAACGGGTCCCGCGTTATTATGCGGCTTCCGATTTCTTGTAGACCTTCAGGACCTCATATGTCGTGGACCGTTGAACGGGAAGAAAACCCGATTCCCGGATTAGGGTGATGACCTCTTCAGTGTTCGTCTTGTTCACAAAATTCGCGGCGGCATGGACATTTTCCTCGAAGAGAGTTCCGCCAAAGTCATCCGCACCGAAATGGAGTGCGATCTGACCGGTTTTCTTCCCCTCTGAAAACCACGACGCCTGAATGTGATCAAAATTATCCAGATAGATGCGCGAAAAAGCGATCATCTGAAGATATCGGAGCGGTGTTGCATACCTCGGAATGATTTTTTCCAGCGGCGTATTCCCGGGTTTAAAGCTCCACGGAACAAAAGCCGTGAATCCTCGATGCTCATCCTGAAGCCGGCGAATCGCTTCCAGATGTTCCACGATATCTTCGTCGGTTTCGAGGTGACCGTACATCATCGTTGCCGTGGATTTGAATCCAATCTTGTGTGCTTCCCGCATCACATTGAGCCAGTCAGCGGAGGTTCCCTTGAGATGTGAGATTTTCTTCTTCACGCGGTCCGAGAGAATCTCCGCGCCGCCGCCGGGGATCGTCCGCTGCCCTGCATCCCAGAGTTTCCGCAACACCTCCGGTATCGAGAGCCCCGACACATTCGACATGCCGATGATTTCCGAGGTGGACCAGAAATGCGGTGTAATCTGCGGGACTTCTCTCACCGTCCGCTCGACCATGTTCAGGTAGTACTCGAACGGAAGAGCGGGATTTACTCCACCCTGCAGAAGTACCGTCGTCACCCCGTGACTCGCCGCCTCTTTGAACTTCCGGATCATGTGATCCACGCTGTAGGTGTACTCTCCTTCTTCTCCGGGATGGCGGTAAAACGCGCAGAAGATACAGTCGATGTTGCAGATGTTTGAATAATTCGGGTTCGTGTCGATCACGAATGTTACCGCCGGAGCGTCCTGCCTGAGCGGCGGGTTTTTCTTCATGCGGATCTGATTTGCCAGATCACCCATATCCAAAAGCTCGGCATTCTTCAGGATGTCGAGTCCTTCTTGGGGTGTCAGCCGGCTTCCGGCCCGGACCCGTTCGTACAAAGACGAAAGCTGTGTCATCTCAACTCCCGCTCCCGGACAAAATCAGCGCTGCTTGTTCGAATCTGCGCCCACGAATCTTCACGCAATAATCTCCTCTTGGGTAATTTTCCTGAATTCCCGGATCGCCTCGCGTTCCCGCTCGCCAAGCCGGAAGTTGAGTCCTTCGAGATATTCTTCCACATCCTCTTCACGCAACCCGATCCGACGCCCCTGGAGCCGTCCGATTTCACGAAATCTTGTTTCCGCCGTTTTCACCGAATACTCGACACCGCGGCTGATCTCGTCCTTCACTTCCTGCGGAAGAGATCGTTGGACCGCCCAGACCGCAAAAACGAAGGGGAGTTTTTTCCAATCATACCATTCCTTCGCAAGATCAAAGACCAGTTCGTATCCCTGCAGTCCGAATGTATTCCCGCGGAGCGCTTCATCTCCGATAAGAAGCACCGCGTCATACCCCGAATAATCGTTTACTCCCGCGTGCAGTCGTTCAAATCTCGCTTTCACATGGTACTTCTTCTCGAGGAGAACCTGCAGGAGTCGTATCGAGGTCGCGGTATCGTCGGTGATACCGATGCGTTTTCCCTCCAGATCGCCCCAGCCGTGATTTGAGAAAAGCATGACGCTTTTCACCTGATCACGCGTGGCGATGCACCAGTTGATGAGCTCAAGGCGGTCTTCGAGCCGGAGATAATCCATCAACGAAAACGGTCCGGCGATGATTTCTCCTTTTTCCACAAGCAGTCCCATGCGCCGAGGTACGATCGGAAGAATCCTGAATTGATTCTTTTCGAATGCATGGTAGAACGGCACGGAGTTGAGAAAGGGAATCTTGCCGATCACGCGATCGGTGTGAACCGAGAGGGCATTGTAATAGACATCGCGTTCGACGGGAATTTTGCCGGCATCTTTGATCATCCTGATGATATGGTCTTTGGCGAGCTTCATCGGACTTACAGCTCCCGCATCGTGAGCAATCCGTTCCTGCCCAACGGTGCCATCCATATCGTCCGCACCAAAATGCAGCGCGACGGCGGTCACTTCTTCGGTCAACATCACCCAGTATGCCTTGATATGCGGGATATTGTCGAGCATCAGCCGGCTCACGGCAATCGTTTTCAGATCGTCGATCGCGGAGGTAAACTGGTTGCGCGGTTTGATCCCGGTGTCTCCCGGCTGGAATGCGAGAGGGATGAAGCTGAGAAAACCGCCGGTCTCGTCCTGTGCTTCGCGCAGCCGGATCATATGAACGAGTCGTTCCTCCAGCGTTTCGATATGCCCGTAGAGCATTGTCGCATTGGTCGGGATGCCGAGCCGGTGTGCCGTTTTATGCACATCGAACCATGTTTTTGCACCGATCTTCTGATTGAAGAGAAGTTTGCGGACGCGTTCCGAGAATACCTCGGCGCCGCCTCCGGGCATCGTCTTCAATCCGGCCGCTTGTAATTCCTGCAGCACCTGTTCAACCGACTTCCTGAATTTCTTGTGGAAAAAATCGATCTCGACCGCAGTGTAGGCCTTCACATCGGCGTTCGGATATTTCTCGTGGATGGAACGGACAATATCCACGTAACGCTCCCAGGGCCAGTCGGGGGGCATGCCGCCGGTAATATGGACTTCGGCAATCTCCGGCGACAACTTCGAGAGAATTTCTTCAGTGGTCATTTCGTAGGCATCCGGCGAGCCCTTCTTCGTGGCAAAATCACAGAACTTGCACGAGAGAACGCACACGTTTGTGTGCTCGATCTTCTGGTTTACCACAAAATAGACCGCGTCGCCGCTCTTCTGCTGCTGAACGAAGTTCGCCATCTTTCCCACAGAGAGGAGATCGGAAGATTCAAACAGCACCAGCCCATCCTGGAGCGAGAGCCGTTCGCCCTGCTGAATCTTTTCCCAAATCGGGGGTAATCGTTTATCCTGAAAACTGATAGTCATGATGCGTCAGAGTCGGAATCCAAAGAGTTTTCATTTCACGGATTTTATCTTCACGGAGTTTTCCAGCACATACGCAATCCGCCGTGAATCCGGTGACCACGAACCGTCCGTCGATAGCGTGGCAACAAAGGTGGCATTGCTGCCGTCCACGCCGATTATGTAGAGGTCGACCTGGCTGCTCGAGGTAAAGGAATAGTAGCTCAGCGTGGTTCCGTCCGGGGAATGCCGGAGAGAAACCACCTCTGTTCCATCGGTGAATTGCAGGAGCATCTGCTGGGCGTGTGTCGACAGATTTTCCTCCACCACCTCGTTCGACACCTGTGTGGTACGCGAATAGATCAGCGTGTTTCCGTCAGGCGAGAACGAGAGTGCGTAAAATGCAGCGGAACTGTCGAGACGCTGGAGATTGCTTCCATCCGAAGACATGACCCAGAGCTTCGCGCTCGCCGAATCAACAGTCACAAAGGCAATCTGATCCTGTGATGACCAGGCAACAGGTCCCGTCGCCAACGTCGAGTAGAGCAGCGAAACAGTTCCGCCGGAAGGGGCCACCTTGTAGAGCGAGTACCTTCCGCCGGACATGAGTGCGGAGCAGACGATCGTTGAGCCATCCGGCGACCACGACGCCGAGGATACCGCAAGAAGCGTCGAATACGTCTGGACGATGCCGTTGGTGTCAAGTGTCCGCAACGGCGCGTGCGAATTGTCCCAAATGACTATCCGGTCGGCGGTCGGCGACCATCTGAAGAGTGCAGTCCTCGAGAGCCCCAATGAGCTCGAGAGCTGCCGCACAACTTTTCCCGAAGTATCAGTAAGAAATAGCTCATATGCTTCTGCCGGAGGACTCGTGGGAGCCGTTTCCGTGCCGCAGCCCGAACTGCTCGCATCGGTGAAATCGAATTCCTGCTTCGTAATCAGGATCCTGTTGGCATTGAGCGGAGACCATTCGGCACCAGTCACATACCGGTAATGCGTCGTCGAACCGCTGTTCGTCCCGCATCGGATCGTCAGAAGAGATAAGACTCCGATGGTCAGCGCGTAGTGCATGCAGCGATGGCTTATTGCCAGATTTTCCCCCATTTCTCATCGACCCGCCTGACGGTTTGTTCGTCCATAATAAGCGGTTCGGGGTAACCGGGTTTCCATGTCGCATCGATTCCCAGCACCCCGCTGTACAATGGTGAAATGCCGATGAGTTTGTTTTCGGTAAACACGACGTCCCGTTCGCAGTCGAAACGGGTGAAGATTCCCCAAATATAACTCTCTTTGTCATGAATATCCACATCAGGAGAAACGCAGGCGATAATCCTGACTGCCTGCAATGCGGCCATACTCACGAGCCGTTTCAAAATTTCCGGACCCGGGGCTATGCCTGTTTCACCCGGACGGTGTGCCCGCAGAGGTGTATCGATCTTAACGAGAAGGAGTGCATCCTCGATCAGTTGTGCGTCGAGGATTCTCTTGTCCAGTGAACTGAGTGCTGCAACCTGCTCACGGAGTCTGGTGAGATCGCTGTCGCGGTGATCCTGCTCGGAGGGGGGACGGTTCTTCCTCGTCGCATCGAGTATCATTTTGCTTCCAAGGTTCATCTTATAGCTCGTAAAATCCAGCGTGTCGAGAGGCACTTTTGGAATCATCACGAAATCATAGTGTGGGTCAAAATTCTTCCTGATTTCTGCGAGGACGGAAGACCAGTCGCGCACATTGACGCCGGAAGAAACCATGATCATGCATTTTGTGAGTGCGAGCTGATCGGTCCCCATCATCCCGAGCGCGGCTTTCATCGATTCCTTTTCGTACCGCTGCTCGATCGAAACAACAAGGAGATTGTGAAAGCCTGCCTCATAGAATGCCCAGAGGCCGCTGACTTCCTTGTGGATCAGTTTAATGAGCGGTCCAAGCATTTGCTGAGTTGCATCACCGAGGAATTTATCTTCCATCGGTGGTTTGCCCACAACAATAGCCGGATAGATGGGATTGTTGCGATGCGTCATGGACGTGAGACGGAAGACCGGGAATTCGGACGCTGCGGAGTAATGCCCGAAATGATCCCCGAACGGTCCTTCGACCCGTCGCTCTGCTGCAGGAACGATCCCCTCGAGAATGAACTCTGCCGACGCCGGGACAGGAATGGCAATTGATTTCCCTCTGGCAAATTCCACGCGCTTGTTGGAGAGGAATCCCGCAAACATTGCCTCGTCGATCCCTTCCGGAAGTGCCGCGACGGTTGCCAGGAGAAGCTCGGGATCGGTCCCGAGCGCAACGGCAAGCTGGAATTGCTTTCCCGATTGTTCCGAACGGTAGTAATGGAACCCTCCGCCTTTCTGGATTTGCCAGTGCATTCCCGTCGATGCGCGGTCGAAAACATGCATCCGGTAAATTCCCATGTTGCGCTTCCCGTCCAGCGGATCATACGTCACGACTTGTCCATAGGTAATGAATCTTCCGCCGTCTCCGGGCCAGCAGACCTGTATGGGAAGCGCGTCAAGATCGGGTACAGAATGGCATTCCTGAGAGATTCCCCGCCGGACGAGTTTGGGTTTTATCCGAAGGAAACGGCGGACGAGAGTGTGCTGATCGAGAAGAAATTTCAGTGTCGGCGGGAAGGCACGTTCGAGAAAACGGATGAGTTCGTCGCCAATCTGGTCCGGATGGCGGCGAAGCGCAAGTTCGATACGCCGCGCGCTCGCAAAATGATTGATGACGAGGGGAAAGTGTGATCCTGAGGGGTGCTCGACAAGAAGCGCTGGTTTGCCCTCGTGCAGAGCGCGCCGTGCAATTTCCGTCAGTTCAAGGCGGGGATCAATTTCAACGCGGGTTCGGTGAAGTTCGCCTTCCCGTGCGAGGATATCAAGGAATTCCCGGAGCGCCACATCTCATTCCAGTTCTTCCGCACGCCAACCCTTTGCGGTGCGTACTCCCAGAGTTCCGAGAAGTTTGTCGACGAATCCGCGGACATATTCATCGACACTTTTTGGAACGAAATAGAGCGGGGGACTGATCGGCATAATGATCGCACCGTCGCGTGAAAGCTTTGCGCACTGTTCAAGCGTATTAGTCGCAAGAGGCGTCTCTCTGACACAGAGAATGAGCTTGAATCGCTCCTTGAGGGCAACCTGTGCGGTACGGGTAATCAGCGTATCACCAATGCCGGAGGCAATTTTTCCGATCGTCGACGTGGAACACGGGAGAATGATATACGCATCGAACCGGTTGGATCCTGATGCCAGCGGTGACGTCAGATCGTCGTTCGAAAATTGTCGTTTGCAATACGGCTGCAGGTCTTTTTCCGTGAGATTCACCTCATCCTTCAGCAGCGCCTTCCCCCATTTGCTGACGACCAGAAATTTGTCTCCCGGAGCCTGTTTCAGAAACTCGACGGCGTAGATTGCACCCGAGGAACCCGTTATGCCGATGACAATCTTCATCTGAAGAATTGCCCAAGGAAGTTTGAAGAGAAATTCATTTGAAGAGGATCATCGCAAATACAACAAATCCCAGTGCCGCGTTTATCCGAAAGAAGGAAAGCTCGACATTTTCACTCCTGTGCTGTTCCAGCCAGAGCATTCCTCCCGTCGCCAGAAGGAAGGGAAGTGCAAACCAGGTTCGGATGGTCGTTACAAAGAGCATAACAAGAGAGATAAAGGCAATCAAATGGAAGAGCGACGACCAGAGCAGTGCCCGCGTTTTTCCAAGTCGTGAGACAAACGAGTAGAGACGCTCGCTGCGGTCGAATTCCTCATCGAGGGTTGCATAGATAATGTCGAAACCCGCGCCCCAGAATATGGTGAACAGACAGAGGAAGACGGCGGGAAGCATATTTGTGAACGACGGAGATGCGGCAAAGTAACCGCCAAGCGGCGCCATCGACATGCCCAGGCCAACGCCAAAATGAGCATACATCGTAAATCTCTTCATGTACGGATAGATCACGAAGATGATCAGCGGTATCGGCGAAAGGAGAAGGCAGAATCCGGATATGAGCCAGGCAGCGCCGAAGTACAGCGTGCATCCTGCAGCCAGAACTCCAATTGCTTCACCCAGCGACATCACCCCGCTCGGAAGTTCTCTGCTGCTCGTACGCGGATTGCGTTTGTCGATCTCACGATCGATGATGCGGTTCAGTGCAAACGACGTCGTGCGGGCACCCACCGCCGCGGCAAGAACCAGAACGAGATGAGAAACCGTCGGCGGTTGCTGCAACCCGAGGAAAAAGCCGGCATAAATCAGCGGTAAGGTGAAGAGAGTATGTTCGATCTTGACAAAATTGAAAAATCGCTTCAAGAAGCCGCCTTGAGAGATACGTAGTGTGGACAAAATATAGAGAAAAAGCGTGTGCGAATCAACAAACGATACGTGCACTGGACAGGCGTCGGAGTGTTCGTTATGCACAGATTTCCGGTTGAAAGTTTCGCATTTTTTGGTTATACTTGAGGACGTATTCTTCAAAATCCAACCGTATTGACAGCACAGCAAAAGGAATTTTCAGGAATGAAGTTGAGGCATGTCCAGCATGTCATTCTGATCACTGTTCTCCTTCTCGCAGCAGGGTGCGCTCCGAAGGCAAGTGATACTCTGGTTCTCCAGGTCGGTCCCAAGAAAATCAATCTCGATGAGTATGAGAATTTTTATACGCGGAATTCTCCCGGATGGGATGCCGCCCAGAAGAGCACGTACCCGGAACGCGAGCACTTTCTTGACCTCCTGACGAATTACGAACTCAAACTTCAGGATGCCTACGATCGGCATCTGAACGATGACTCGGATATCGTAGGTGAGCTGAAGGACTATCGACGCAGTCTCGCGAAGTCGTATCTTATCGAAAAGGAGGTTACCTCTCCCGGCATCCGGGAGTTGTACCAGCGCCGCACCGAAGAAGTCCGAGCACAGCACATTCTTCTCCGGCTCGCGCCCGACGCCAAACCCGACGATACGCTTCGTGTCTACAACAAAGCCCTCGACATCATTCATCAGGCAATTGCCGGAACCAATTTTGATTCTCTGGCCCTCCGCTATTCGGAGGATCCCAGTGTCAAGCAGAACAAGGGCGATGTGTATTATTTCACCGGCGGCGAGATGGCCCCCCAATTTGAAGATGCTGCATTTGCCCTGAAAAAGGGTGAAATCACCGCGAAACCGATTCGTTCACCCTTCGGATATCACATCATCAAGATTACCGATCGCGAACCCTCGCGAGGATCTATCAAGGTCAGCCATATCATGGCGCGCTTTCATTCACCGACACCGGATTCGAGCGATCTGGCCGGAGCGCTTCTGCGTATCAAAGGAGCACAGGATAGTCTCAAAAAGGGATGGGACTTCCACAAGCTAGCCGCCAAACTTTCCGAGGATGTGGGAAGTGTCGCGCAGCAGGGAAGTCTCGGCTGGTTCGAGCGGCGTCACTTCGTTCAGCCGTTCGACGAAGCCGCGTTTCAGCTCCACGCGGGAGAAGTGTCGCCCATCGTGCGAACGCCCTTCGGATTCCACCTTCTCCGTTGCGACAGCGCAAAGCCGCTCCTCCCGTTCAATGATCCGCAGATGCAGGAAGAACTGAAAAAGACGTATCAGCAGATCAGGTTCCAGGATGATTACAACGCCTTTATTGCACGACTGAAGAAACAATACAATTATGCCATCAATCCGGGTTTGTTCACGACATTCGTCGGAGAACTCGACTCCACGAAAACCACCGACGACAGCGCCTGGGCTGCAAAGGTGCCCGAAGACCAGAGACGAATGCCCATCCTCCTCACCGACCGGTCCTCGATGACACTCGATACGGTTCTCGCGTTATTCTCGACAGACCAGGAGTATAAAGCAACTCCGCTGAAGCGAAGCGATCTGACAGACCGATTGAATAAAATGGCCGAACCGATGTTGATCGATATTTATTCCACGGGATTGGAGGATCGCGATCCGAAATTCCGCGAGCTTATGAAGGAATATGCCGAGGGGATTATTTTGTATAAGGCGGAACAATCGGAGGTATGGGGGAAAACCTCTGTGACCGACTCGATCCTCCATCAATTCTACACCGCACACCCAGATTCGTTCATGCTCCCGCAGATGATCAATATCAGCGTGCTCGTATTCGACAGCGACACGCTGGCGTATACCATATATGACTCACTCAAGCACGGTTCCGATTTCAATTCCTTCGTAACACAGTACAGAGAGGATCAAAATTCAAAAACGGAAGACGGATCCCGCGGGCTGGAACCGGTATCGACGGACGATCTGACGCGTCATGCCGATTCTCTTGCGATAGGTGAAGTCGGTGAACCCGTCCCGCTCGAAAGCGGCTCATACGCAATTGTGAAAGTCATCGCCAAGCAACCTTCCCGACCGAAGACATTTGAAGAAGCGGGAGCGGAGGTATCGAACGCATATCAGGAATGGGCCTCAAAGAAGCTTGAGGATGAATGGGTTTCGCGAATCAAGGAACGGTATCCCGTTGTACAGTACAAAGATGCGCTGAAAGACGCGTTTCGTTCTCCTCCTTCTGCTCCATGAATAATGCCCGCTGGACGGTCATAGCACTCATTTCTCTCACGCTCTTCGGCTGTCAAAATCGGAAGCAGGGAACTGTCATTGCCCGCGTCGGCAGTGCCGAACTAACCATGGAAGAAGCCCGATCCGCTATCGACACGTCCCTCACCGCATCTTCGTCACAACTCCAGCGATATGTCGCACACTGGGTGAATGAACAGCTCCTTTCGCAGGAAGCGGTCAACAATGGTTTCGAGAAGCGTGAAGACATTCAGGACCAGATTCGCACCGCGCACCGGCAGTTTCTGGCCCAGGCATATCTGCAGCAGAAGCTTTCCCAGGACAGCGCCATGCTGGCACCTCAGGATCTCGCCGCGTATTACAAGCAGCATGCCCAGGAATTCTTTATCCGTGAAGATATGATCCGCCTCAACCTTCTGACGTTTTCCACCCGGGAGCGTGCAAGCATGTTTGCCGCAAGTGTTGCAAAAGGAGCAGCATGGTCCTCGGCGCTCGACCAGATTCTCCGCGACTCAATGGCGTCAAAGTATGTCATCACCGTCATTTCCGGAAGGGTATATTCCCAACACACGCTCTATCCGAGCGAATTGTGGAAGGTAGCACGCTCTCTCGGAACGAACGAATCCTCATTTCCCGTTTCCACCGAATCCGGATATACCGTCCTGCAGGTACTCGCCGCATACCAGCGGGGCACACCTGCGCCCTATGAGCTCGTCCAGGATGAGGTCCGCGAGCGCGTCCTCCTCGAACGGCGCCAGAAAGTGTACAACGATCTTCTCGGAACCCTTCGCTCAAAGTATAGTGTTGAATTAATGATGGGCCCCGCTTCAACAGACACAACGGAATCGGTCATTCATGAATAAATCGCATCAATTCCTGCTGCTTGCAGTGGTACTGTGCCTGGCTGCACCGGTGTCGCTCTTCGCACAGCAAACGGTCATCGACAAGATTGTAGCCGTGGTGGGAAAAGAGCCGATTTTCCTCTCGGATCTGAATTCCCAGGTAGAGCTGTATGCATTCAACAATAAGATTGACGCATCAAACCCGACGCTGAAGCAGCAGATCCTCGAAGCCATGATTAATGAGAAGCTGATGCTCGCCAAGGCGCAGGATGACACCAACATCTCCATCAGCGAAGATCAGGTAACAAATCAACTCGACGCGTTAATCCAGCAGAATGTGAGCAAGTTCGGATCGGAAAAGAAGTTAGAAGAGGTCTACGGTATGCCGATCACCAAACTGAAACGCGAATTCCGGGATGAGACGCGCAACCAGCTCATGGTCCAGGCGCTTCAGCAGGAAAAGTTTGGTGACCTTCGTCCGACGCGGAGGGAAGTGGAGGATTTTTTCCGTCAGTACAAGGACAGTCTACCGAACGTTCCCGAGCAGCTGGAACTCTACTATATTTTCCGCGTTCCAAAAGTCAGCAGCGATATGAAGAACCGCGTCCGTGAAAAACTGCAGTTGATTCTTGATTCCATCAAGGCCGGAGGCGATTTTGCGGATTTTGCGCGCCGCTATTCCGAAGACAAGGGAACCGCGTCTTCCGGCGGTGATCTGGGATATGTCCGCAGAGGAGAATTTTTCACGGAGTTCGAAGAAGCCGTTTTTGCCCTGAAGGTCAATGAAATTTCGGGTATCGTGGAAACACCCCTGGGTTTCCATATCATACAGCTCCTTGACCGGCGTGGCGAACAGGTTCACCCACGGCATATTCTCCTGAAGTTTCGTGAGGATCCGTCCGAAGCGGATTCGACCATCGCGTTCCTCAAACGGCTGAAGGACAGCGCGCAACATGGTTCGGATTTTTCCGAGCTCGCCAAAACCTACTCCGACGATAAACAATCTGCCCAGATCGGCGGGTTTCTCGGAGAACTCCCGGTGACACAATTCGACAAATCCATCATCGACGCAACAGCCGGATTGCATGATGGCGAGATCAGCGATCCCATCGCGATGACGGGCGGCAAAACCGCCGGTTACGAGATTTTGTACCTCAAGAAGAGAACGAAGGAGCACCAGATGCAGTTGCCGGAGGACTGGAAACAGGTTGAAGATCTTGCGACATCATACAAGCGCACCACGGAGTATCAGGCATGGCTGAAACAGCTGCGCTCGGAAGTTTATTGGGAATCTCGGCTTTAATTATCAGAGGAATGGCGTGACGACAGCACCACAACCGCAGCGAAAAGACGATGTCGAAGCAGTCGCATCGTTGAAGCAGAGCTATCAGTCGATCAGGACGGAAATCGCGAAAGTCATCATCGGGCAGGACGATGTTATCGAACAGCTGCTCGTTACACTTCTCGCGGGGGGTCACTGCCTTCTTGTCGGGGTTCCGGGACTTGCGAAGACGCTCCTCATCAAGACCCTGGCAGAGGTACTCGACCTGGAGTTCAGCCGCATCCAGTTCACACCCGATCTCATGCCGAGCGATATCACCGGCACGGAAATTCTTGAGGATAACCGGGCAACCGGGAGCAAGGCATTCAAATTCATTAAGGGACCGGTGTTTGCAAATATCCTTCTCGCCGATGAAATCAATCGAACACCGCCCAAAACCCAGGCCGCACTCCTCGAAGCCATGCAGGAACATCACGTGACTGCTGCAGGCCAGAAATATCTTCTCGAAGAACCGTTTTTCGTTCTCGCAACGCAGAATCCGATTGAACAGGAGGGTACCTATCCTCTTCCGGAAGCTCAGCTCGACCGATTTATGTTCAATCTCTGGCTCGATTACCCCACGGAGCGCGAAGAGAACGAGATCGTCAAAGCAACCACGAGCATGTACAAACCCCAGCCAAACCACGTGCTGGGCACCAAGGACATTCTCTTCTACCAGGAGCTTGTTCGGCGGGTTCCTGTCGCGGATAATGTCATATCGTTTGCAGTTGACCTCGTCACCCGGACACGACCGCAGGGAGGGTCGCGCGCTCCGCAGTTTATCAAGGATTGGCTCAGCTGGGGTGCAGGTCCGCGTGCCTCGCAGTATCTTATCCTGGGAGCAAAGACACGCGCCATCCTCGACGGAAGGCATACACCCGATATCGAGGATGTGAAAAAGGTCGTTGGACCTGTTCTGCGACACCGGATTGTCCCGAATTTCAATGCGGAAGCCGACGGCGTTTCGGCTATGCATATCATCGAAAGACTTCTGCAGAACGATTAGTTGCACCCTCTATGGCCCGGAGGAACGCACAACGAATCTTGGCATTGGTCACCCTCCTCATCGCGGGCATCTCAACACACGACGCACAGACGTTGAAAAAATTCTGGGTCTTTTTTAGCGATAAAGGCCCTGATTGCCCGTCGGCAGGATTTCTTCCGCAGAGCACCCCCTCGTATGAACAGGCACTGCGGATGCTTTCACCTCGTGCACTTGCCCGGCGTGCAAAAGTGCTTCCCGGTGGTGGACTCGTCGATGCCGCCGATGCACCGTTGTATTCACCCTATATCCAAACGGTGGAGAAACTCGGGGGCACACTCGGACAGCAGAGCCGATGGCTGAATGGCGCCAGCTTTTTCCTCCCCGATAAGGCACTGCCGGCAGTACATTCCCTCACCTTTGTTCGGTCTGTGCGGCCTGTGGCCCGGATGTCTTCTCCGCTCCCGATCCCCCGGCAACTTCAACCATCATCCGGATTCGCAAAGATCGGATCTCTCAATTATGGTTCATCGGAAGCTCAGGTGGATGCGGTTGATGTTCCGCGTCTCCACGCTCTCGGGATCACTGGAAGGAAAATTCTGGTGGGAATGCTCGACAGCGGTTTCCGCTGGAGGGCGGAGGAATCCCTCCGAACGCGGAATGTCATCGCTGAATATGATTTCGTTTTCCATGATTCGGTGACGGCAAATGAGAGCAACGACAGTCCCGATCAGGACGGGCACGGAACGCTGACAATGTCTGTCCTTGCCGGATATGCACCGGGGAAACTTATCGGACCTGCGTTCGACGCGGACCTGATTCTCGGCAAAACAGAATATATCCCGACCGAGACCCGGCAGGAGGAAGACAACTGGGCTGCCGGCATAGAATGGATGGAAGGATATGGGGTCGATGTGGTCAGCAGCTCACTCGGTTACGACACCTTCGATCCGCCTGACAGCGGATATTCGTGGCTCAATAATGATTTCAACGGAAGAACCTCCATTACAGCTCAGGCGGCCGAGCGCGCGTGCAAGCTGGGCGTTGTTGTTTGCAGCGCTATGGGAAATGAAGGGAACAACAACACCGGTATCGGTACACTTCTCACCCCGGCGGATACCGATACCCTGATCTCGGTGGGGGCAGTGAACTTTACACGACAGCTTGCGTCGTTCAGCTCGCAGGGACCGACAAGCGACGGTCGGACCAAACCTGACGTCGTTGCACCCGGCATCAATGTCATCGGCGCCATCGTTCCGGGGCCTGCAACGTACGGTTCGGCAAACGGAACATCGCTCTCAACACCACTGGTCTCCGGATCTGCTGCTCTGCTGTTGTCTGCACGACCCGAGCTTACGCCGTTTCAGGTCCGGGCGGCGCTCAGGTCAACGGCAATTCCGATAACGGACCCGGTACGATTTCCATCCTCCCCGAACAATTTTACCGGTTGGGGATTGATCGATGCATTCCGGGCGGCGCTTTCGTTCGGACCGATATTCAGCAACAGGCCCATGATCGACGCGATCTCCGGGAGAAGCATCGTTTCGATCGCAGTAGCATCGCAGTTCGGCATCAAACGGGACAGCGTCATCTTCCATTATTGTCCCGGAAACAGCTCGACGTGGATGGACATCCCCATGAGCTTTGATACTTCGTTCTTCTATCCGACATCCGGAATTTACCGGATCGAAGTCCCCCGACTCGCCTATGGGACACCGGCCCGGTTTACTATTAGCGCAGTTGACAGCGCTTCAAACAGTTACGCATCACCGGCTCCGTTTTATGATACGACATGGAGCTTTCGGTACGGCATGCCGGATCCTCTGGACCGGCATCCCATTCCGGCGTCACACCTGCTGAAACAGAATTTTCCAAATCCATTTAACGGATCAACAACCATCTCCTTCGACCTCCCGTCCACGGAGCATGTTCGCATTCGCATCTATGACATCCTGGGAAGGATCGTCGCTACTCTGTTAGATCAGAGTGTGGACGCAGGCGATGCGTCTTCGCGTTCTCCGATCATCTTCAACGCCGAAGGCCTTCCATCCGGTGTGTATTATTGCCAGTTGTACACGCCGACCTTCACACAGACGACGAAACTTCTCCTCCTGCGTTGATCCCATGCATCTCGCTTCCGTGAATATCGCGTTGGGAGGGAATGTTGTTCTGTTCGTACTCTTTCTCGCAGCCATGATCGCGGCGGCGTTGTTTTTTTACCGATTTACCCTGCCGCCGGTCTCCCCGCGGAAGAAAATCCTCCTGTCCATACTGCGAGCGCTCTCACTTTGTCTCATCGCCGGCCTTCTCTTCGAACCGGTTATCCGGATGCTCTGGACAGATACACAGGCGCCGGGGGTCGCCGTCCTGGTTGATGTTTCGCAAAGCATGTCGATTCGGGATGGTTGGGGCGACAGGAAATCGATCCTGAGCAGAATCCTTCATGATGATCTCACCGGATGGATCCCGCGCGATGCGGTAGTGCAATATTATCCGTTCTCGGGAACTTTGCAGTCACCATCACCGCATTTGCCAGATTCATTGCTCCTCGACGGTCAATCGACCGATATCGCGAAGGCGCTGGGAGGTTTAAATGACCAGCTCATCCGGCAGAATATCCAGTCAGTGTTACTCGTAAGTGATGGAAATTCGACAGCGGGAAGAAATCCCGTCTCAGCAGCCGAAGAGCTGCACATCCCCGTCTTCGCACTCGGCATAGGGGATACCACTGAACAAAAAGATATTCTCATTGAAAAGGTCGTCTCGAACTCTGTTACCTATGCGGGATCACGCATGCCGGTGAACGTGACTGTCAAGAGTTCCGGGTACAGCGGAGTGAGCGTCGAAGTCGGTCTCCAGGAGGGTTCGACCCTCCTTGATCACAAGACCCTCAAGATCGCTGGCGGGTCGAACGAATATCCAATCGACCTCTCCTATGAGCCGAAGGAGGAAGGCACGAAGAAGATTACGGTGTCCGTCTCAGCGCTTCCCGGAGAACTTACGGACAGGAATAACACGCGGGTGTTTTTTGTTAAAGTCCTGCGGAGCAAACTCCATCTTCTTGTCTTCTCCGGTGCGCCGAATCCGGATCTTCCCGCAGTGAGGCAGGCGCTTCTCGACGATCAACGTTTTTCCGTGAAGACCTACACGCAAAAATCCGCCGGCAGGTTCTACGAGGGACCCGTCACGCAGCCCACGCTCGACAGCACGGATTGTTTCGTCTTCATCGGGTTCCCGTCGCAGGCAGCCCGGGGAGATATCCTCTCATTGCTCCAGCAGCAGATTGAAAAGCGAAAGGTGCCGTTGTTCTTCCTGAACGGAAAATCCACGGATTATCAGAAACTGCAGCTTTTCGAACCGGTGCTACCGTTCGGCTGGTCGGCTCTCAATCCCGTGGAGATGTATGTATTCCCTGTTATCCCCGATGAGGTAAAGGACCATCCGCTCGTGACTCTCGATGGCACACTGGATGCCGGTATCTGGCAGCTTCTTCCCCCAATCTACAGCTCTCAGACGACCTTTCGATCCAAACCTGAAGCGTTGGTGATTGCCTCTTCGAGAATGCAAACCGTTGCGCTCAACGAACCGCTGATTGCGGCACGGTCCGTTGCCGGCCAGAAATCTCTTGCAGTGACAGGGTACGGGATATGGCGGTGGCAATTGACCTCCCAGGACAATGCGCAGACTTCACAGTTCTTTCATGCGTTTCTTTCAAATGCGGTCCGCTGGCTGACCACGAATGCAGACGAACGGAATGTGCGGGTGACACCGGTGAAGGATGTGTTCACAACCGCCGAGCCGGTACAATTTGAAGGCCAGGTTTTCGACAGTCAGGTTCGCCCGGTCGATAACGCCGATGTCATCATCAACCTCCGCCGGAATGATGAACAATTTCAGCTTCCGCTCAATCCTGTTGCATCGGGAAGGTATGAGGGTTCCCTCGACGGACTTTCGGAAGGCGAATACACCTACACCGCGAATGCCACAGTCGGCGGAACATCACTCGGCCAGGATCATGGAAAATTCTCCGTCGGACAGGTCAACGCAGAATTCCTAGAAACCCGTATGAATGAATCCCTTCTGGAGCAGATTGCATACCACACGGGTGGGAAGTTCTATGACATCCGGGACATGGATAGTCTTCGGCAGGATATTGCCCGGGATATTCATTTCACTCCAAAGGAAATTTCACGTGCAACCGAATTGGAATTGTGGAACTGGCAATACATCGGAGGATGCATCATCGCACTCCTCGCTGCAGAATGGTTTGTGAGAAGAAGAAGCGGGATGCTGTGACCGCAAGCTGAACGGAAGGTGTGAAGACGGGCTCTATCGCCGGTCCCGGGAAATCGGGCGGTTAATGGAGGATGACAATAAGTGTATCGAGAATACCGAGAGCCAGGTACGTCGTCACACCGAACGCGACCACCCACCAAAAGAGGAGGGTGAGTTTATCCTGCATCGGGAGAAGCATGGTGCTCCTTTCGTCCTACAGGAAATATATCCGCCTCGTTTCTCAATAGCAAGTGGAAACTCCTGATGTACCCCGGGATATGGTGAAACCCGCTTCCTGCGCGTGAAAAAAAGGGGGAAAAGCGGCGAACAGCGGAGAGGGATAACTTACGCTTCCGTTTTTGAAACAACGTTTCGGATCGCCTGGTGGATCTCGTGCATATCGACACGCCCTTTACGAAGATACGGAATAGCGTGCATTTTTAATTCGGTAATGTCTTTCACGTCGAGATCGCGGCCGGTGATGACGATAACAGGGATGTGTTTGTGCTTGGTGTGGGCTTTCAGCTCCCGGATGAGATCAAATCCGCTCAGGCGGTTGAGTGCGAGATCCATGATAATGGCAGAGGGCTTCTCTTTATCCACCCAGTGAAGAAAATTCTGATCGAGAGGAAATACCACTCCGTTGAATCCCTCGTCTTCCACGACAAACTTCATGAGCTCGGAAAATCCGGGACTATCTTCAACGATCAACACAGTCTTTTTCTTCATACAGATACTTCAGCGTACCAGAGGATTATGGAATAGAACGTTGATGGAAAATTCCTCGCGCGATCCCGGGAAATGCCACCGTAACATAGAGAGATTTGTCGAAAAAGTCAAACCTTTCGGAAACACCTCGCAGGGCATCAGATCGGGGACGGTCGCGGTTCTGCGTTGACTTTCAGCCGGAATATTTGTAGATTACGTGCACGTTTTTCCCTTAATATTTATCATTTCGAGGCGTAATCACCATGTTTGCAGTTGTGGATATCGCCGGGCAGCAGATCAAAGTTAGCCCGAAGGAGAGAGTTTTTGTTCCCCTGCTCCCGGAAAAGGTGGGGAGCGCGGTAACGTTCGATCGCGTACTGCTTGTTGTCGATGAAAAGAATGTCGCGATCGGGAATCCGGTATTGAAGAATATGAGTGTGGGTGCGAAAGTGCTCGGTCACCTGAAGGACGAAAAAGTGATCGTCTTCAAGAAAAAGAAACGGAAAGGCTACAGGCTTCGGCGGGGTCATCGGCAGCAGTATACGGAAGTTGAAATTACGAATATCGGGAAGTAGGAGAAGGTATGGCGCATAAAAAAGGTGGTGGAAGTTCGCGCAACGGTCGCGACAGCAATTCGCAGCGGCTCGGCGTCAAACGCTTCGGCGGCGAGACGGTTACCGCCGGCAGCATCATCGTCCGTCAACGCGGAACAAGATTTGCACCCGGCGAGAACGTTGGAATTGGAAGCGACGACACGCTCTTCGCCAAAGCCAAGGGCATCGTGAAGTTCCAGCGGCTCGGAAAAATGAAAAGCATCGTCAGCATTACTCCGCAATAGCCGGATGCTGCTGCACGTTGCTCATCCGCTCACATCATGAATTTCTCGTTCTTCCAGTCGCGGGAGGTACATCCCGCAACGGCTGCTCTCCCCTCTGTCCAACATTCTGAAAAGGAAATCCCATCGTGAAAATTACTGTCGTTGGTGGTGGAAATGTCGGCGCCACAGCCGCCCAGCGTATCGTCGACAAGGAACTCGCAAACGAAGTCGTCCTGATCGATATCATCGAAGGCCTGCCGCAGGGTAAGGGCCTCGACATGTATGAGTCTACGCCTATCGAAGGTACCGATACACATGTTACCGGCTCCAATTCGTACGATGCGTCGGCCGGCTCCGATATTGTGGTGATTACGGCGGGCATTGCTCGGAAGCCGGGAATGACACGTGAGCAGCTCCAGGATACCAACGCCGGTATCGTGAAAGGTGTAACGGAAGCCGTTGTCGCAAAATCACCAAAAGCCATCCTGATTATCGTGTCCAACCCGCTCGATGTCATGGCATACGTTGCATACAAGGTGAGCGGATTTGAACGGCATAGAGTTGTCGGCATGGCAGGCATTCTCGATACTGCCCGCTACCGGTCGTTTATTGCACTCGAGCTCGGGGTTTCTGTTGAAGATATCCAGGCGCTGGTCCTGGGTGGACATGGCGATTCCATGGTCCCGCTTGTGCGTTACACGACTATTGCCGGAGTCCCGATCACGGAATTCCTTGACCGGGCAACTATCGACAAGCTGGTCAAGCGTACCCGCGACGGCGGCATCGAGATTGTGAACTACCTGAAGACCGGAAGCGCGTATTATGCACCATCCGCAGCTGCCGTTGAAATGGTTGAAGCGATTGTCAAAGACAAGAAACGGATTCTTCCCTGCGCCGCATATCTGCAGGGCGAATACGGTCTCAAGGATACAACCATCGGGATCCCCGTGAAGCTCGGCCGTAAGGGCATCGAACAGATCGTCGAAGTGCCGTTGACCGCAGAAGAGAAAGCCGCATTGACAAAATCTGCAGACGAAGTGAAATCCAACATCGGCAAGCTGAAGCTCTGAACAGTTTTCCAGACCGAAAAATACGAACGCCATCCCGCAGTCCAGGATGGCGTTTCTGTTTTCGAGCCGCACTGGTGAATGATTTCTTCCTACCCGATCTTCATCCTCATCGTGACATTTGAGCCGCCGGCAGTACGGGCAAACTCTACAGAATCCATAAGCGAGCGCATGAGGAACACGCCGCGCCCGTTTTCCCGCAGGAGGTTCTCTTCCGCAAGAGGATCGGGAATCGTCGAAGGATCCACACCCACCCCTTCATCATCAATCCGGACAATAAGGAACGCATGATTCAGTTCACACGTGAGCGTGATCTTCTTGTTGGGGTCCCGTTTATTACCGTGGATGATACCGTTGTTCACCGCCTCGGTCGTCGCCACCAGCAGTTTGTTGAATGCTGCTTCACTCAGCTTCAGCCGTTTATTGAGACGAAGGAGAAAACCCTCGACCTTCGTGATCTGTTGCGGCTCGCTTGCAAGAACAAGAACAACCTTCATATTTTCCTGTTGCGACACGTTCCCTGCTGATCAAATTCGTACGTTGAGATAGAGCGTCATGGTTGTCAGTCCGCGGTCGGGCTGACCGGTTTGCGTCTGGCGTTCATACCATCCCTGAAGAGCGAGCTCAGTCCGGGCACCAACATTCATTGAAATAGCCGCCAAAGGTCCGGTACTGTGGAGCAGATTCTCCAGGGTGCGGTCGGCACCGGCATATCCGTACCGTGTCTGACTAAAATAACGAATCCCGATTGAGAAAAGCAAGCGCTCAGTTAGAGCATAGCGAACAGTACCGATGAAAGTTTTTTCATCAAACAAGTTGACCGGCCTTTCCGAAAATTCATCCCAATGCAGCTCGCCCCGTTCGTATGTGCGGATGATGCTGAACCATTCCAGGGAAAGGCGCCGGGTCAGGGCAAAGCTCGTCGAATCGACAAATGAAAACTGCCGGAACGAGAAGCTCTGGGGGGAAGAAGAAATGAATTCAAAATCATACACCGTATAGTTGGCAAGAACCTCGAACGTGTTCACGCTGAAGAACCAGTCTGCGGGTGTGTACCAGAGCGTCGGTGAAAAGCGGAGAATGCGGTTCCAGGTATTGTTGGCGCTCTTGGTCGAAAAAAGATAGACGAGATGATAGAGTGTCAGATCCGTTGTGGTTCTGATGGAAAGCGACCGGCTCAGAACATGCCGCGTGCTGAGGTTAAACAGGGCAAGCAATTCATCCCGGTCATCGTCGTTGTCTGAACTGGGAGTATCATAATGAAGAAGACTTCCTGAACCCGATACTGCAACGGAGTCGCTGTTCGACGGCTCACCGGCAAGAAAGCCCGAGAGCACATACCGCCGCGAGATATTATCCTTCCGTTCTTCGTTCTCGGAAAGCGTTCTCGCAACCGATGCCGAGAGTGCGGCATCCGGCTGGAGCGAATGGTTTTCATCCCGCTCGTAATACCCGAACAATACACCCGAGGCGAGCCGTTCATTCGGACGGTACTGGAGGGAAACACTGCCTTCGACACGCGTCTCATCAATCGAGGTGTTTGGTGTGTACGCATTCGGAACGATCGTGTTGTTGTAGCGTGACGCGCTGGTGATCTGGCGTGAAAATACCGTTCCAGCGAATCGCATGAGCAGTGAGTTGCCGACTCCGTAATCGAGCGTATCAAACAGATTCAGAGAATTATCGGAACGGCTCGTGATGTTCAGCGTGACGCCATTCAATCGTTGAATCGTCGTGTCGGCTGCCGCGTAAAAATCCCGCCGGTTCCGGTAGAACTGCACGCCGAGATAATTCCGCGTCTGTTCGAAGAAGACCTTCTCCACATGCAGGAGCGCATTGCCGGTTTCCAGAAGCCGCGGATGAATTTCATCGACCTGATACGATCCATTGATGTCCGTGTCGTACCCGCCGGACTGCAGCGAATCGGACCGCACGGAGATGAGGTATGATGCACCGCGGTCCTCGACGCCTCCCTGCGTATCCAATCGCAACCCTGCCATCGGCTCAAGCGACAACCCGGGAACCGGGTGCATCGCCACACCGCCGTAAAATCCATGTGATGAAGCATTGGTAATTCCAACATCCCTGTTGTTGGAGTTGACGTATGACGAGACTTTCCCGGTCAGTGCAATCGTCTCGGAAAGCCGATCGGCAAGATGAGCGTCGAGCGACTGGTTGTCCGTGATAAGCTGGGGAGACGCATCAATCAGCGTGGAAAGAAATGCTTCGTGCAGGTCAAGAGCCAGCGGACCCGCAACGGTTGCATAGGAGCAGGATCCTAACCAGTGAAATGTCGTGAAGGACTTGTCAAACCCGATACCCGTAAAATTCCTGCGGGTGGTATCGGGGAACAGCATGCCGCCCGTGCGCGCAGGGAGCTCTTCCTGGCTGAGTGCGATCGAAGGATAGAGCAGGAGCGATCCGAGAAAAATGCCGCCGGCAAGCTGTTTCACCATAATCCGGCGAGTTTGCCCGCGTCCACATTCAGGGCGATGCCGTTCACAAAATTTGAAAGATCAGACGCAAGGAAGAGAACCGCCTTCGCAACGTCTTCAGGTGTTGCCAATCGGCCCTGGGGGGCAAGTTCAACAGCAGAGGCACGCACTTCCTGGACTGACTTATGGAAGATTTCGCCGAGTTGCCTGAATGTTTCTTCCGTCAGCGGGGTATCTGTTGTGCCCGGATTGATGCTGTTCACCCTGATGTTCAGCTTCTCCAGCTCTTTCGATAACGATTTTGTAAAATTCAGGAGAGCACCATTCGTCACACCGGGGACCATCATGAGCGGGGCAGGTTCCCGCCCTGCAGTACCCACAATGTTGATGATTTTTCCTCCGCCCGCGGCTCTCATATGCGGGATGACTTCCCGGGCCGTCCGGATGTAGCCGAGAAGCTTCAGGGAGATGTGATACTCCCACGTTTCGTCCGTTGTGGCAGTAATGCCGCCAACGTGAGCTCCTCCCGCATTATTCACCAGAATATCGACACGATTGAATTTTTTCGCCGCCGCTTCCACAAACCGGCGGATGTCGTTCAACCGCGTCAAGTTTGCCTTCACGGCGATGATATCCGCATGCGTCTGGATCTGAATCTCTTCCATCGCGCGCTTGAGCGCCTCTTCCTCGCGGCCGCAGATCGCCAGGCGAACTCCCTCGGCGGCAAGCATTGAGGCAATCGCTTTTCCGATTCCCCTGCTTCCCCCGGTCACGAGAGCGACTTTTCCTTGCAGATCTGTCGTCATGATATCAATATAACCTTCCTCACGGAATGATGTCTCGCTTCAAACCGGAAATACTTGTCCCCGCTCGGGAATCTCTACCCCCTCGATCCCCAGATTTTTCAATCCGGTCTGAAAATCACACTGGCGGGGATACTCTCCATGAACCAGATAGACACGGCCAAGCTGTTTCCTGTCAAAAGCCGAGACATACGTCACAAGTTCATTGCCGTCGGCGTGAGCACTGAACGAGTTATGAACAAGAACCTCCGCTCTGCGCCTGTACGGCGTACCGAATATCCTGACCACGTCCTCTTTATCAACAAGCCGTTTTCCGAGAGTGTGTTCCGCCTGGTATCCAACGATAAGGATGGTGTTTCTGGAATCTTCTATGGAATTTGCCAGATGGTGGAGAATCCGGCCCGCCTCACACATCCCCGATGCGGCAATGATCATGCACGGTTCTCCGATCGTGTTGAGCTTTTTTGATTCTTCTGCCGTCCGTACATAGTGAAGCTGGCTGAGCCCGAACGGATCATGATGCTGAAGAACGTGCTGAGCCGTCTCTTCGTCGAAACATTCCTGATGTTTCTTGAAAATTTCCGTGGCGTTGATCGCAAGCGGGCTGTCGACAAATATCGGGATCCGGGGAAGACGCCCCTTGTCGAAGAGTGTATGGAGCGTGAAGACCAGATCCTGTGTCCGCCCGACGCTGAATGCCGGGACGATGATTTTGCCTCCGCGCTCGATCGTATGAGAAATATCCGTCGCGAGGATCTCGCCCATATTATCGGGAGGATCATGGACAATTCCTCCATACGTACTCTCGCTGATCAGGACATCCACGTTTCCCATAAAGGCGGGATCTTTGATGATCGGCATGTTCCGCCGCCCGACGTCTCCCGTAAAGCCGAGCATCTTGCGGGTTCCGTTTTCTGTGACGGTCACACGCACAGACGCCGACCCGAGAATATGACCTGCATCCGTGAATTTCGCCGTCGTATTTTGAATGACGGGAAATTCCTGCTCGTAGGGTACGGGCTTCAGAAGTTCACACGCTGTTTGCGCATCAGCCGCAGTGTACAACGGTTCAACCGGCTCCTGGTGGTTTTTCGTTTTCCACTTGTTGAGAAATTCGATGTCCTTTTCCTGAATCATCCCGCTGTCTCTCAACATGATTTCGGCAAGATCTTTCGTTGCGGGCGTACAGTAAATCGGCCCGTTGTATCCCTGTTTTACGAGGTTCGGAAGATTTCCGCTGTGATCAATATGAGCATGTGAAAGGACAACCGCGCTGATCGATCGCGGGTCGAACGGAAAGTGCTTGTTCCGCTCATTGGATTCATCCCGTTTTCCCTGGAAGAGCCCGCAATCGAGCAGAACCCGCGATCCGTTGATCTGCAGGATGTGCATCGATCCGGTAACAGTGCGTGCAGCACCCTGAAACTCGATGTTCATGATGGTTGGAGAGAGGATGACTTATTGCATCAGAATCATTCCCGAAACGGGAGGAATACTGATCGTGCGCGTGACAGACCGCAGTGGTTTTTTCAGAGAGACGGCGCTGCCGTTGACAAGCATACTCCAGGTACCCTTGGGCAGCAGGAGCCGCTGCGTGACCTCCTGGTTTCCGTTCAGGATCACAAGAAACTTTTTGGGATTTGGAGTGCCCTTGACGAGACCTTCATCCAGCGTATACGCAATGAGAAAATCATCGTTAGTCGGGAGAAAAGAGATGGCTTTCTTCGGAGCGCCTCCGAACGCCGGGTGTGTTTTCCGGAGCTGAATAAGTCCTTTATAATACGAAAACAGCTCGGCATTCAGTGTCTTGCAGTTATAGTTCAAATAGTTCGTCTCGTTGTCCTTCTCATAGCTGTTGTGATCGAGACGGCCGACGTTAGGATCGGGAGCGCTGGTTTTGGCGATCACCTTGCTTCGGGCAAACTCCTGACCCTCTCCGATCATGACGGGTCCCTGCGACGTCAGCAGGAACAGCGCGCCGAGCTTATTGAGAGCAAGCTCATGGGGATTCAATTTTGCATTCTCGTAGGTATCGGTGATGCGAGTCGTATCGCCCACATCGCCGGTGCCGAGACGGATGAAATCACCGAACGTGTTATCGTCGTGCGATTCGAGGTAATTGATGCTGTGCTCCGGTTTCAGATACATGCCGCCGTCCTCACGCAGCGTTCCCGTCACATAACTCATCAGCGATTTCTTCGAATTGTTTCCCTGGAACTTGCCGAAAATAAATCCCAGCCCGTCGTGGGGATTCTGCCCTTTCACACCGTTCCTGATCTGATCATTCCATGAAGCCCATCCGATCTTGCTGAACCCGGGTGGATCATATTTTCCACCACCCCATGCCTCTGCGATGAGGATAACGTTTGGATTGATTTTCTTCGCTTCTGCCGCAATCTCCTTGCACGTTTCCCAATCGATCATGGTCGCTAGATCGAACCGGAACCCGTCGATATGATATTCCTTCATCCAGTATGTGACGCTCTCGACAATGAGCCGGCGCGCCATCGGTCGCGTTGTCCGGAAATCATTCCCGCAACCGGAAAGCTTTGTGAAATTTCCGGAAGTGTCACAGTTGAAATAGTAGAACTTGTCGATATACTTGAAGGGGTTGTAATCGTATTGCGAGACGTGATTATAGACGACATCCAAAATGACGGCAATTTTTTCGCGGTGAAGGGTTTTGACGAGATCCTTCAGCTCGCGCACCGCACGGCCGTCGGTTCCGTCGTAACGTTCACGCTCCATCGTGCCGTCGGTGGCGTAGTACGATTCCGGAGCGAAGAAATAGCTGGTCATGTATCCCCAGTGATTTCTCTCGTACGGATTCCAGGTGTTGTATTCTCCGCCGTCGTTCACGACCGATTTATCACCGAACGGAAGCTCGATATTTCCAAACTCCTGTATCGGCTGAAGCTCGAGAGCGTTGATCCCGAGGTCTTTGAGATATGAAAGTCCCCCCGGCCGGTCCGGTTCCGTGAGACCTTTGTATGTCCCTTTTGCAATGACTCCGGAAGAAAGATGCGCGGTCAGATCACGGACATGCCCTTCATAAATGACCATTCGGGTATGATCCTTTGGCACTACAAACGTGTCGTCTCCCCAATCGTATTTCGAATCGACGATGAGTGTTTTGGCAGGATGATGATAATTGTTTTTTGTGACGACCGCCTTCGAGTATGGATCCCCGATCAGGACTTTTGGATTGAACATTTCCTGGTTGCCCGTCGGACCGCTGACGCGGTACCCATAGAATTTTCCGATAAGAACCGAAGGAGAGGTATACTCCCAAACGCCGTTGGAATCACGCTCCATCGTATATTCCTGTCCCATCGCGTCATCATACTTTGAGAAGATAACAAGCCGGACTCCGGTCGCACGCGGGGCAAATAGTCGGAACGTTGTTGATTTCGTGCCGAGTATACATCCGAGCTCTTTGTCGGATACGATGGAGTCGAGCCCTGCAAATTTATCGCCGGACAGTGTATCCGTATCGGCGTGTTTTGTTGGAGATGCAATCATGGCGGATGAAAGGAGAGACATCAGGATGAGATTCGCAACGACATTCATCATATTCAGGTGACGAAAAATGTATCAAAAAGTACGGAGAAAGGAAGAGAGAAGCAAGAACGCGATATTGAGGGCTTAGAAGATGTTCGCAATGCTCGCCGTGAAGAAGAACCGCGCAGGATCTTTCCACCGGTATGTCAGGTCGACGCGTAGAATATCGAGAATCTTGCTGATACCGATGCCTGTTTCTGCATACCATCCTCCCGAACTCGAGGTGGTTCCGTACCACGTTTGAGCAACAGCGCCGTGAGTGACCAGCTCGATCCCGTTGCGGTAAAGGAACGGCAGATTGAGTGCCAGGAACGGCAGCGTGCGGAAGTTGTGCTCGACGGCCAGCATGACATACCGGTCTCCGATAAATTCACGGACGCCCGATCCCTTCAGGACACCGAATCCCGCGTATCCGCTTGCGCGGGAGTCGAGCGAAAAGAGCCGCTGGGGCGGGAGATTCCGGTCGCCGAGCCCTCCGCTGAGTGTGACCCGCAGTTCCGGCGGAAAGAGGAATGACTCGCCGAACGTTGAAACGTGCCAGTTGATCGAGGCATCGTACCTCGTGAAATCGAATTCGGAATGAAAGATCGACGGCGACGAATGCTCAATCGAAATCTCGACAGCATCGCGCGATACCAAATCCAGAGGTTCCGATTTATCACCGATCAGAAGGTCAAGCCGGAGACTGCGCAGAAGCCCTTCCTGTACCGGAGGATTGGGGCGGTACGAGCTTCCCGTGGAAAAGAAGCTGTAGGTCGAGAGAACATCAAGTGAATAATCCCGTTCCGAAACAACACCCGCCGTGGCATTGAGATGACGTGTGGGATTCGCGACAACGAAAAACCGGTTCCCGTTCGCCAGAAAATAGTCCCGATAGTCGTCCTTGTCGATCAATGATGCCAGTGAGATGAAGAACGGCCCGTAGAACCCGTGGTCGGGAACATTGTCCAGCCGGCTGTACCATTCTGCCCCCAGGCCGAGCTTGCGGGATTTCGCAGCGTAGAGCTCCGACTCCAGGTCGTACTTGAAACGCTGGTCGCTGAAACCGACTCCCGCCGACCCCTCAAGGTGCAGGATATTCTGGAATTCGTCCGTCGACGTGTGATACCCGAGGAACACTCCTTCCACGCGGTTGAATCTCGCGTCGACATGGTCAAAAAGCGAACCCACACCTTCTCCTGAAAGCGACGAGAGCGGGCCTTTCGGCTGAAACTGCTTCTCCAGCGTCTGGCTTGTGTCCAGAGTCTGGTACGCTTCCTGCTCCTCGGCAGTCAACGGAAGAACCTCATGCGATTTCCAGTACGTCGAGTCGATATGGTTCGCACTCGAATCCGTTGTCACATGCGGTTTCTCGAAAATGGAATCCGGCAATGCGCTGTTGATCGCGTAATCATAAATGGATGAAACGAGCTCGATCCCAACCCTTGGGAGTGTGATTCCCACAAACGCGACGCGGAATCCCCCGTCGATATGGATATCCGCAGGCATCCAGAACTCATCATTATAGAGCGCAAATTGCTGCTGATATCGGAGATGAATGTCCTTCAGGAACGGAAAGACAAATGCCTCGTTCGGCTGGACATCGACGGCGATAACCGCAAAGGTCCCGTTGGCAATGGTGATCGTCCCGTCGAAGAGAGGCTTCAGGCGCGTCTTCGGCATCATCCTGATTCGATAGATTTCCACGCCGTTCGTCACCGAAGTCGACAGGAGCTTATACTCATAGTCGTCGAGGGCATTCGGTGCCGTCGGCCCCGTGAACACATAACTGAAGGGATGCCCGTTGCCGCGGATCGTAAAAAGAACAATCGCATCGTCGTTAAAGTTGACCACTCTCCGCACTGCCGCAAAATTTTCTTCCGCCGGGACGTTCAGAGTCTGCCGCTTCTGACGTACGATCTCCCGGAGCGTATCGCCGGAGCGCCAGTACCCTGTGCTGTAGGATTCCGTGATGCTGGCAATACTCGTATCCCGCCGCAGGATTTCGCGCGTGAATGCATCAAACTGGTAGCTCTTGATCTTTTCCATCCACTGGCGTTTGTGCGCGATTGCTTTACGGATAATTTCCAGTGCAGGATCTTCGGCAAGCACAACCATTTCCGGCATCAGAACAGGCGAGGCCTTCAGGAGCACGTCGTATACACGCGAGGTTTGTGGAACGGTCCGGAGTGTATCCGGCTCGTAACCGATATGGCTGATGACGAGCGTTGCTGATCCGGTAGGGATATTCAGCGAAAACTTTCCGCGCTCGTTGGAAATTGTTCCCTGAGATGTTCCCACAATCCGGATATTTGCCGCTGCAAGCGGCTCCTTGGTGGCGCTGTCGGATACCGAGCCGCGAACAGTGAGCGATCCCTGCGGGAATACTCCGGCGGGAATCAGAAGGAAAACGAGCGGAAAGAATCTTCCTATTCGCACCATGGAGATGATCTTCGTTTCGTTGCGGGAATTACCTCCCACGCCGGAACGACACACTCTCCTTTCCCGTCTCTCGAAGGAAGAGAGAGCTTTCACAACATTCAATTTCACCTGTCCGGCCGTGCCGCAAATTTCTCATTTCACCAGAAGCATCTTCTTCACATCCGTGAAGTCTCCCGCCGTGAGCCGATAAATATAAACACCGCTCGCCATCGTACTGAGATTCGCCGGGACAGTATAGGATCCCGCTCCGAGAACTCCGTTCACCAGATTCATGACTTCCCTGCCGAGCACGTCGTACACGGTGAGATTCACATGGTTCTTTGTGGGAAGATCAAAACGGATTGTGGTCGCGGGGTTGAACGGATTCGGATAGTTCTGGACCAACGCAAACGCGGTCGGAACACTTTTTCCGTTCGTGATTTTCAATTTCAGAGAATTTCCGTCACCACCGGCAACGACCAGGGAACCATCCCCCTTCAAAGGATGCTGCTTCACTTCCCCCGATGCGTTCTCATCAAGTGTGAGGGCCATTCCCTCCAGTGTTTTGATCGAATATGTCACCGTGAGCGGATACTGTGCTGATTGTATTTCAAGCGGGTACTCCGCCGGTTCACTGCTGGAAGATTCAAACGTTTCCATCATCTGCTGACTTGCGAAGCGCACATCAAATCCTCCTGCCGGCGGCTTGGGAGGAAGGGCGTACAGTGAAGGATTGAATCTTCGATCGCCATCTGCCACCAGATAGAGCTTCTGCTTGTGCCCCGACTGATCGGTAATGGTGATGCTGTTGGGGGGTTCCGTGATCTGGGAAACTGTCCGCGGCACGGCCTGAGGTCCGAGGTTCAGTGTCCCCGCGGCATTAGTTTTCAACCAATAACCCTTCCCCGGGCTCAGCGTAGAGACGATTTGATAGCTGCCGTTATAGGCAAAAACATTGCTTGCGACAATTCCCCCTGACGGTGCAGGTATGTTATGATCGACGCTGCCAATAATGTTCCATCCGCTGTCGACCGCCACGGAAACCTCGGGAAGGGAATCCCCGGTAAACGTTTCCAGTGCGGACGTCGGAACCTTCACCCAGTATCCTCTCCCCGGAACGAGCGAATCGACCATCTGATACCTGTGCACATACTCAAATGCAGACCCCACGGCACTCGGGAATATTGCCTTGAACCATCGGTTCGGCAGATCGACAGGTTCAGAGACGAGATTCCAGAGCGGGAGAAGACTGAGCGTCACATTAAAGGGATTTGTGTCGATATGGAAACAGCTGTCCTGCCCCGGCCAGTTTGCCAGCGGCGTCAGGTCTTCTCTGAGCTGCGGTGCCAATCCGGTCGAATCCCGGTACAGATCGAAGTAACGATAATCCCCGCCGATTGCATCCTTCAATCCCATCGCCGCTCCGGTTCCGTTGAATGTCCCAGAGACAAGAGGACCGTAGTGAAACTCAACGATACTTGTGCTCTCATCCAGAAGTATCTGAAAATTCAGTTTGGTTGTTGTTCCGGATTCATCATAGTATGCGGGCATATTCTTCCACTGCACGACAAAGGTTCTGTTCGGTGCGGTACCCTGGGTAGTGTAGCTGATTACTCCCGTCGAGCCCGTAGCAAGGTCAGCGTACCATGGTCCCAACACTTTGGTTGGGCGGGTTGTTGTCGAAAGAACGGGATTGAAAAATCCGCCGATCTGGCCATCTGTCGAGAGTCCGTATAACGCCCCCTCCGTCCCTTCGCCAAGCTCCATCCAGCCGTTTGTGCTGATTTGTGCAGAATCGTAGTCGATGCCATCATACCTGAATGCGAAGGGAAGTGGAACCCGTAATTGCACGTCATCTCCAACGGGCCCGGGCGATCCGCCGGAGATTTCGGCATAGGGACAATGGTCTTTCGTGATCGTCCATTTCGTGACCATCGACGGTGCCACAACGACCATCGTTCCTTTGACCGTATCATTCGTCGGATCCTGATCTACCGCCAAGGAAATTGCCTGCAGGATGTATGTTCCCGTATCCGGCGGACTAAAGGCATTGTCGAATGTTACGATCCTTGTTTCACCAAGGCCGAGGCCGGCAGTCTTCTTGATCGATGAAAACACCTCGACAGTATTCCTCAATATCCGGTATTTCACGTTGAACGAATCCGTTTGTGCCTGGATTCCGGCATTCTGGAATGACGCCTTGATGCCCGATATTGCCGGGCTCTGGGTGAGCAGCGCGCCGTCGGAAGGATAGTCCAGCGCAAGGGCATGATAGTCGAATGTCGGGATTGCCGTCCCGTTATACAGCTTCCTCTCATACACGCCATTGCCGTGCGTTACTGCCCGCAGCGATCTGTTGGAGGGTGAAATTACCAGATCGGCAACAATAACGGCATCGGGAAGACCGGTGCTGAACGGGGCCCACGTCGCTCCTCCGTTCGTCGACAGATAGACGCCGATGTCATTTCCCACATACACGTAGCTCGAATTGAATGGATCGATGGCGACGGCATCCGTGGGAACATCGGGGAGCGAACCTGTGATATTCGCCCACGAACCACCTGCATCGGCTGTCTTATAGAGATGTCCGGATCCGAATCCTCCGAACGTCGCGTACATTGTTTTGGAATCTTTCGGATCGATTGCCAGGTCGATCGGATAACGGTCGGGCGTGAGTCCAGTGATGTCGACCCACGTTGTTCCCCCGTTCGTGGTGCGGAACAGACGCGCTCGGTGGTAGATGGGCGCCATGCCGACAATAGCGGTATCCTGACTCGTCGGTGCGACTGCCATGGAAAGCGCGGTGTTGCCGCTGTCCAATAGGGCCCCGCCGTTCTGCACAGACCACGATACTGCGCTATTGATACTCTTGTAAACTTTGTTGTCGCAAAAATAGAGGACGGTTGGATTCGACGGTGCCAGGGCGAATGGTGTATTCCATCCTCCCACTCCGCTGAACCCCCACACATAGGAGAATGAGGCACCGCGATCCGTCGATTTGACGATGTATTCGCCGTTACGGCCGTCGGCATATTGAATGTTGTCGTTCGTCGGGTCGGTGGCAGTCCAGCCGGTTTCGTCTGTAACGGTGTTGTGATCCCACACCATCGAACCAAGATACCGGTAACCGGGAATATGATCCTGGGACTGGCCGATTGCCATGAGGGAATCACTGGAAGAACAGGAAAAGCCGTTATAAAGCTGTCCCGTCTGCAATCCGGCACCGACATCCGTATAGGTACTTCCAAAATCCGTCGACCGATAGATCCCGTCGTCATTCACAACATAGACCGTATTCGTGTCAACCGGATCGTAGGCATAGGAATGGTTATCCGCATAATTTGAGGTCACGGTGGTGAAGGTGACGCCCCCGTCCGTGGACTTTGAGCTCCCTACAGAATTTTGAATCACAATATTGGGGTTGGTCGGATGAACAATCACATAATGCGAATAAAATCCCTGGACCTGGAAGATGGGGTTCGTGCTGCTGTTGCTCACCTCAACCCAGGAGTCTCCAAAATCCGCCGACGCAAACAAACCCCCATTGCCGATCGTGCTGTCGGCGGAGCTCGCATAGACAATGTTCGGATTGGATTTTGAACCGCAGAGCATCGTCTTGCCGGTCGATGAGGGGAATGAGGAGAAGAACCAATTTACTCCGCCGTCTGTTGATTTCATGACGAATGGATTTATACCAAAATTGCCGAATGAGGCAAGGATTTTTGTTGTGTCGCTCGGGTTGATGACGATATCTTCCCCCATCAGAAGATACGGAACAACGTTGGTCCAGTTCTGCCCGCCATCAACAGTTCGATAAAGCCCTTCTGTCGTCGCGGCAAAGACCGTGGAAGGATTCTGCGGATTCATTGCAAGCCGCTCCACACCGCTCTGCTGCTGATAGGTCCAGTCGAGACTCTTGGTCCAGATTATTCCTCCATCGGTGGTTTTCAGAATGCCGATGCCGTAGCTTCCGCGTGTCGTTCGCACCATTAACCCGCCCAGTGCGCTGCCATAACGGTACACTTCGCCGGTACCAATATAGATGACGTTGGTATCTGCCGGGTCTATGACGATATCCGAAATCCCGAGTGCCGGATATCCGAGGCGGACCTGCTGCCAGTCTCCTCCAAGCCCTCCGGTATATGAGCGCCAGAGACCGCCGCTCGCCGTGCCGAGGTAAATCGTATACCTGTTGTGCGGATTCACCGCAACGCTGAGGCATCTGCCATGCAGATTCGTAGGGCCGATCGGCGTCCAGATATTCGATGAACTGACGGTTCTATCAAAATCCTTGCGCTTAGCGGTTTCAAGCTGATAGGCATGAAAATACGCCGAAGCGGGAACGTCCCGTTCCGGATACGCCCTCATGGAACTCCAGTAATTCAGTGCAGCAAGAGCCCCCGACCGGTCTTCGTGTTCCGGACGACAACCGGAATCGACAGTCTCCATGCGTTTCACGAGCGACAAGGTAGCAGCGAGAAATGTAGTGACGATGCACAGGATAATGGCGTATCTTCGTTTCATGGCAAATCCATCCTGGTGGAGGTGAGGAATCAAATTTAGAAACTTTCAAACGCGGAGGAACGGATTTCGATGACAAAATACTCTGAATTTTCAAGAGAATCAAGGAGGTATTCAGGTTGTCTTGCGGAAGTGAAGACAAAAAAAAGCGGAGGGCGTTCTCACCGGCGCCCTCCGCGGATAATCTGGACCGTGAGCTTATTCCATTTTTTCCGTTTGCTGTTTATCGAGACGTGCTATTTTTTGAGCTTCCGGAAAGAGTGTTATGGCTTTTTGGAACTGAGTATCCATATCGAGAAGAACGGAGAACCATCCCTCTTCTCCCCACAGACTCCGCGCCACATACGCTCTGAGGCGGGCGGCCACGTAGTCATGATCCTTGGCAAACGAGCTGCTGTCGATACTGATCCCCTTCTTCTCAGAAAACGACCGGAAGTCCCGGATCATCTCATCCGACACATGATAGTCCGATTTGAATTCATCGAGCCCGGACTTGTATTTTGCCCGGAGTGCAGCGCCCTCCCGATCAAGATATCCCGTAATGAATGGGAAGAAGACGTCGTGCCTGAGGAGGTTCTTGGTTGTTTCAGTAAGTTCCGCTGGTTTCACGATATAATCGGGAGTGATTCCTCCGCCTCCGTAGACGACACGTCCTCCGTCGGTTTTAAATTTTGGCTTGAGAGAATCGCCGGAGTTCGCCGTATCGCGGGTGTGTTCGAGATTATTTCCCTCTACCTCATTCCGGTCAAATGCCTCTTCTGCGTATTCTTCCTTCCCTTTGCCCGTATACGAGCGCTGAATGAGGCGGCCGCTTGGTGTATAGTACCGAGCAATGGTCAGCCGAAGTGCAGAGCCGTCGTCAAGATCCCACTGGCGCTGAACGAGCCCCTTGCCAAAACTGGTTTCGCCCACTATGAGCCCGCGATCCCAGTCCTGAATAGCCCCGGAGACAATCTCGCTCGCACTTGCCGATCCGCTGTTGATCAGCAGGATGAGAGGAAGGTGCTCGTACGGATCACCCGATCGTGCCGTGTATGTTTCTTCAAGTTCGGGAAGCCGCGCCTTTGTGAAGACGATGCGCTTCGGATGATCGGGTGTGCCACCGTCGAGAAAAAGATCCGCCATCTGCACCGCTTCGTTCAGGTAGCCGCCGGGATTTCCGCGCAAATCCAGGATGAGACGCTTCATGCCTTTTCCCTGGAGCGTATGAAGAGCTGTTTGCATTTCGGCATGCGTTGTCGCGCTGAAGCGGTTCACGCTGATATAGCCGACATCCTTCTTCACCATGAGTGCAACATCGACACTCGTGATGGAGATGTTATCACGCGTGATCTCATAATCGATAAGAGGCGACACGCCGGGGCGGAGAATGCTGATAGCAACCTTGGTTCCCCGGGGGCCGCGGAGTTTTTGAGATGCCTGAGTTGTGGTAAGACCGACAGCACTGCTGTCGTTAATCTTCACAATCCGGTCATTCGCCAGTATCCCCATTTGCACGGCAGGGCCGCCACCCATCGGTTCCGAGACGACAATCGTGTCGTTGACGCTGATGATTTCAAGTCCGACTCCCTCGTACGATCCCTGAAATCGCTCTGCCTCCTGTTGTGTTTGCCGCGGAGGAAGATATGCTGAGTGCGGGTCGAGCTGCGAGAGAAGGCCGTTGATAGCCGCTTCATTCAGCTTCTCGAGATCGACATCATCCACGTAATATTTCTTCGTCAAGGAAAGAACGTCTTTGTACTTGTTCAGCTGGTCGAAAATGTTATCGCTGGAGAAGAGTGAACCGACTCCAAGCCCGAGAGCAAGCGCAGTGCCGACGAGTATTCCCGCTCCCCAGAGAGAAATTCTTTTTCGCGTCATCATCGTATCCTGTTGTTTCCTTTAGAGTTAAACACCACCGCTTTATGGTTCCTCGCGGCTCGTGAATAGTAAATGATTATCAAAACAACTTCCGGTAAGACCCCGGGCCGGAAGACCCCGGGTTCATCACATCACTTCATCAGAATCATCGTCCGGACCTCCTGGAAGCTACCGCTCTCCATCCGGCAATAGTACGTCCCGCTCGGCAGTCCCGTACCGTCGAATACCACGTCATGCTCGCCCGCCGGAAACACACCGTCGGCAAGAGAACGCACTTCCCTTCCGACCGAATCGTAGACTTTTACGCGGACATAATCCCCGGTCGTTGTGAACTGGATGTGCGTGGTCGGATTAAACGGATTCGGATAGTTCTGTGAGAGTGTTGTCGTCCAGGGAACATTCGTGGAGGGCTGTCCATTGGTGATCGGATATTTGGACGGCGTATTCGGTTGTATAAGAGGGAGTGTTTGAAATCCCTGCAGGAGCACAGTATTGAGCTCATGATCGGACACACCGAACCACTCTTTGAGAAGGGATGCATAGACCGAACGAAAATCAAACTGCATGGCAATATTATCGTTCACACCGGCATTGGCGGGGAGCACGGGGTTCGCTCCGACCACTCTGCCGTATACTCTTCGGCCGAAGACAAAAAGGGGAGCTGCGGTGCCGTGATCAGTACCAAGACTGGCATTCGACTTGATGCGCCGCCCGAATTCGGAAAAGGTCATTCCGACCACACGCTTTTCCGCACCGAGAAGGTGAAGATCATCGAGGAATGCCGCCATCGCAAGGGAAAGCTGGCCGAGAAGCTTCGCATGGACCCCGGTATCAGTCCCGCCGGTTGCACTTACCTGTGCGGAATGATTATCGAATCCGCCAAGGTTCACAACGTAGATTCTCGTCTTCAATCCTCCAGCGACGAGCTGTGCAACGATCTTGAGCTGATCGGCAAGAGGGTTTTGGCCCGCTGCCGGATAGAGAGATGAGAGGTTCGATGCTTTCGACGCCGCGTTCTTGATTGTGGATGAATATGCCTGCGTCTGCTGAGCCACTTCGCGCAGAAACGTCAGCTCATGACCCGCGGGAGTATCCGGTGCAGTATCGATGCCGCCGCTGATAAGCTGATAAAATGACGTCGGGCTTGTTAATGCCATTCCCATCGAGACAGAAGGTCCCTGCAGACCGCTGCTCACGACGGACCCGATCTGGATGGCAAGCGGATCGGGATCGACGGCACTCGGATAGCCGTTGGGATAATCGGGATATTCTGCATCAAGAAATCTCCCCAGCCATCCCGTATTCAGGACTGTCTCCGACCCGGAAGCGGTCAGCCAGATATCGGTCGCGCGAAAGTGAGAAAAATTCGGATTCGGATATCCCACGCTTTGAACAACTGCAAGCTGGTTATCGGCAAAGACCTGCTGCAGATTGGTCATCGCCGGGTGAAGTCCTGTCGCTGTGGTCAGGGGCAGAACTTTCGATTCGTCAATGGCAATGTTGGAACGGGCGTTCATGAGAGAAGGATACTGATCAAGCGGGATCACCATGTTCAGCCCGTCGTTACCGCCGTTCAGCTGGATGAGGACGAGAACATGGTCGGTTTCCTTTGCTGCACCGATCAATGCATCCAGGATGGGGGTATGCCCGTAGGCGCGCAGCGGAAAGCCGCCTAGAAGAAACGGTACGGTCGAAACCGGAACAGTCATCCTGACAAAATCTCTTCGGTTCATTTGTCGACCTTCATCACATCAGTTGAAATTCCGCCATATCCATCATGAATGTCAAAAGCGCCTGAAGCTTGGACTGGACGGCTGCCTGCTTCGCACTGTCAGTCGGGTTGTTTTGATAGTCGGTCCATTCCGCAGTCCATTCGTAATCCGGCAATCCCGGCAGGAGAATATCGTGGAGAAACTGAATCTGGTTCGCAGTAAGTGCGATCGGGAATAGCCGCTGTGCGAATTCACTGACGATGACGTTCGGATCGGACGGGTTGGAAACGGTGTTGACAAAGGCAATCGGATCGACTGCAAGTGTGAATCCGCCGTTCTTGTACCCGGAGCCATTCAGTGTGTCGGTATACTGATTTCGCTTCGGGAGCGTATCCGAATTGATCCAGAGCTCATGAAATTCCGGCGACTGATAATATGCGGGCCATCCCGCGACATTCGGGGGATCCCCGGGATCAAGCTGCATGCCGGCTGCCTGCGTCCGAACATGATTCCAGTGATTGTACTGAGTGGCAAGAGCGCTCGACGAGGGAAACGCCATATTCATCTGCCGGCACATTCCCACGCTGAGATCGATGGGGTTCTTGATCACACAACCCACATTGGCCGGATCAAAGAAATGCTGGCTTGCAAGCAATGTCTCCAGAACCGGCTTGACCTCATAATTATTGGAAATAAGAATCGATGCGAGCGGATCGATAATATTCGCTTCGATGACATCGTCAATAACGTAATACACAAACCACCGGTAGAATTTCCGGCAAATATACCGCGCGGTTTCTGTTTGTGCGAAGATCATATCCAGCATGGCATTGATCTCCACGAGTCCGCCCGGATCCGAGCTTCCGGTAACCAGCGTATTTTGATAATCCGATGAGAATTGCTTGTTGGTTGTGTCGTGTCGGGAGAGCGTGAAGTACGAATTCAGGTTTGTCTGATCATCACGCCACCCTGTAAGCACTTTTGCCGCGGTTTGGACATCGGCTTCAGAATAGTACGTATAGTTCCCTGGTGAAATCTCGGTCCCCTTTCCGATCGTGAAGAGCTCCTGGAGCTCACGGCCGTAATTTTCGTTCGGACTGGATTTCGTGTTGGTGTTGCCGTTGAGATACCGGAGCATTGCCGGGTCAATGGTCACAAGTCCCGCGAGCGTCCTGAAATTCCCGAGGGCATATTGCCTGAAGAGGGCATTCTGCATATAGGAGAACCGCGCATCGCCCACGACCGCGGTCTCGCTTACAAAATGATTGTGCCAGAAGAGCGTCATCTTCTCAACCAGAGAAATTCCCTGGCTGAGCATTCGTCCAATCCACCACGACTTGAACGACGTTATGCGAGCGCCGTTCGGATTCGTTCCATCGGCATTCAGCTTCGCCGCCGTTACCCACGTTTGACCGATCGGCACCGTGGTATCCGATGAGCTGGTATTCAGCGGCGGGGCCGGCGCGGGTTGATCGGCAAGGAGCGTCGAGAGAATGCCGCTGATCGACATTCCCAAGAGGGTAGCAACATCGGTTTCCCTCGCACCGAACATCGTCCTTCGCAGGAGATGCGCGATCTGATCATGCGTCGGGACCGTTGCAAGCGGATCCAGACCTGAAGAAGTGTGGGGAATACGTGGAAGAGTCTTGTTGGCAAACTGACTGACGGCAGAGGTGCCGGCATCGTGGGAATCGTCGACCGAAGAAACAAACTCTGCAGGCGAGGTAATGAACGATCGACGATCCATAAGAACAAATCCTTCTGATCAACAGCGTTCGTGAGAGGTACAGATCCCTGATGGGACTACTAAAAAAATACACTATTTTAGACCATTGTCAAGATGCCCATGATGCACTCTCATCCCTCATTTTTGGTACTCCGCATCAGAATCGCGGGATATCTTCTGAAAAGAAATTAATGTCCTGCCTGTGCGTATCTTTCGGTGACGACGCGTATATTAGAACTCTCCCAAAGTCAAGATGACCTAATCCACGCATGATGCCATCGACATCACTCAACGGAATCGATCAGTCCCGACGGCTGGTGACACTGCTCTTCATTGCAGCGGCTCTTGCGCTGAGGATGTATCATCTCGAAGCACAGAGCTTGTGGAATGACGAGATGTTTTCTCTTGATGTCGCGCGGCAGTCACTTGCAGACATCCAGCCCGTTCTTGTCGCAAACTATCATCATCCTCCACTCTTTTTCTATTTGGCACACCTGAGCATCCAGTGGTTCGGTGCCACGGCTTGGGCGCTCCGTCTTCCTTCCGCCATCGCCGGAGCGTTAACTGTCGGCCTGGTTTTCTCTGCAACAGATCAGATCAGCAGCAGGTTGAGCGGTCTTGCCGCAGGAGCATTCTGCCTACTCTCACCATTCCACCTGGCATACTCGCAAGAAGGAAGGCCGTACGCGCTTGCGGCACTCCTTGCGCTGCTGAGCTGCGTGTCATTTCTTTTTCTGCTGCGGGACGGTTCCATCGGACGGAAAGTCGGCTACGTGCTTTCCACGCTGGCTCTTCTCTACACACACCACTGGGGAATTTTTGTTCTCGCAACGCAGTGCCTCCTCGTCATTGCCTGGCACCGCAGGGAACTCTGGAAGCAGCTCAGGTATTTTGAGCTTGTGGCAATCATTGTCATTCTCTACATCCCGGAGTTCCTTGCGCTCCGCCGGCAAACGCTGGAATCCGCCCCCATCCAGTGGTTCTGGTCTACTCCGCCGAGCCCGCAGGAACTTTACCGTCTTGCCACTGCATTCTCGGGAACTTATTTCAACATGGCGTCGTCGGTGTTCGAACTGCCCGTTGTTCTTCAGATCCTTGCAGCCCTCGCGCTTATCTATCTGCTGACGCTCCCGTTGAGAGAATTCTGGAAGCACCGCGGAAGCCATCCGATTCATTTGATCACCCTTTGTCTCGGCGGAACGCTTCTGATCCCGTTCGTGATCTCCTTCATCAAACCGGAGATCTTCCTCTGGTACCGTTACACCGTGATTGTTTTCCCGCTCCTCTGCGTTACGATCGGCGGCGCGCTGCATGCAAGCAGGATGGGGCGGAATACGATCGTGGCAGCGGTCTGCATCGGGATTGCGCTGGTCGCTGGCATCATCGGCGATAGTACCTATTATTCGTGGGAGAAATCCAATGCAAAGGAAGTCGCGGCATTTGTGGAGCAGGTTACGAATGACGGGGTACCGGTGGTCATCAGACCGAAGGAGTTTGCGCCGCTTCTGAACTACTATTATAAAGGGAAGGCCACGCAATACGACGAGGCGTATCTCGAATCCCCTCTGGGGAAAATTGTGGATACGATACCGACGTTCGCGTACGTTTCACTTGATGTGCCCAATCTCATCCGGAACTATATGAACGGGCATTTTGTAAAGTTGAACGAACGGCATTTTCCGGGAAAGGCGCACATGGGAATTCTCGTTGATGTCTACAAACAGCCACCCGACACGGATTCCACACAGAGTGAATAACCCGCTCTCAGGTCATCCACCCGCGGAGCCGCCCGACAATTTCCTTTGCCCGCGTGATACGATCTGCAGGACGCGCTGCGGTTGAAAGATCCATCCGCAGAATGAGTGCGCCGTTCTCTTCCTTCAGCCGGAAGCCCTGACCGCTTCCAGTTGTCAGCTTCCCCATCAATTTTTGAAAAGGTGACTCTGCCGCATCGGGTTCTCCATAGAACTCGAGCTTTCCCTGTTCGGGGAGTGTGATATTCAGATGCTCCTTATGGAGCGAAAGCTTCGGGAAGCCGGCATACGATGCAAGAAGCCGGAGTGAAACGAGGGAAAGCAGGTGATCAACCTCTTCCGGGAACTCTCCGAAGCGATCGATGAGCTCTGCACGGATCTCCAGGAGCTCTTCTTCAGTTGAAACTCTGTACAGCCGGCGGTAAATATCAAGCCGTTCCGAATCCGACTCAATATAGATATCCGGTATCAGTGCATCGACATCGGCGTCGATAGCGGATTCCGTCATCATCTTCATGGATTCCGGGGCAGAGAGATTCTGAGCCGACATGGAACGATTCAATTCCGGAGGGGTTCCGCGGAATTCCTCCTTTCTCAGCTCTTCGACCGCCTCACGGACAATCCGCTCGTACATTTCAAAACCCATCTCCATAATGAATCCCGATTGTTCCGCGCCGAGAAGATTTCCGGCTCCGCGGATTTCCAGATCACGCATCGCCAGATTGAACCCCGATCCGAGCTCGGTGAATTCCTCGATCGCCTGGAGCCGCCGCAGCGTTGACTTTGGGATCGCCTGGAGCGGAGGAGTGAGGAGATAGGCATACGCCTGGATGTTCGAGCGTCCCACACGTCCGCGCAGCTGGTAAAGCTCCGCCAGGCCGAATCGGTCTGCCCGGTTGATCACGATCGTGTTGACGCTCGGAATATCCACCCCCGATTCGATAATCTTCGTGCAGACCAGAACATCGTACTTCCGCTCGAGAAAATCGATCATCACGGCTTCGAGCTCATGCCCGGCCATCTGGCCATGGGCAACATGCACCCGCGCTTCCGGGATATGCGTTCGCACCTGCTCTGCAATCGCATCGATGTTGTTCACGCGATCATGCACCACATAGACCTGGCCGCCTCGGTGCAGCTCCCGCAGTATCGCCTCACGGATGACGTTCCAGTGCCTGCCCAGCCCGTCGCCGGGAATGATTTCCGTGAGAATGGGCAGCCGGTTTCTCGGCGGTGTGGTGATCAAAGAGAGATCCCGTGCACCGATGAGTGAAAAATGGAGCGTGCGCGGAATCGGGGTCGCTGTCAGCGCCAGCGTATCTACATTTGCGCGAAGCCGGCGCAGCTTTTCCTTTGCCGAGACGCCGAATCGATGCTCTTCATCCACAATCAGGAGTCCGAGATCCTTAAACTCGATATCCTTCGAGAGAAGCCGGTGCGTTCCGATAAGAATGTCAACCCCCCCTTGTGCAACCTGCCCGATAATTTTCTTCTGATCTTTTGGATTACGGAACCGGGTGAGATGCTCGATCCGTGTTGTGTACCGTGAAAGCCGATCCTGAAAAGTGTTGTAGTGCTGGATCGCCAGAATTGTCGTGGGAACGAGAAGCGCAACCTGTTTGCCGTTCATCACCGCCTTGAATGCCGCACGCACGGCAACTTCGGTTTTCCCGAAGCCCACGTCACCGCAGATCAGCCTGTCCATGGGCGATGAGCTCTCCATGTCGTTCTTGACATCGATTGTCGCCGTCGCCTGATCGACGGTATCTTCATACATAAATGAAGCTTCCAGCTCTTTCTGCCAGTGAGTATCCGGCGAAAATGCAAACCCCGGCTCCATTTTCCTTCGGGCATAGAGCCCGATAATTTCCCGTGCGATATCCTTGATCCTCTTCTTCGCACGTTCCTTCATCCTGTTCCAGTCAGCCGTCCCTAACTTGCTGAGTGCAGGTATATGGCCTTCCTGTGAAGAGAATTTCTGGACGCGGTTGATCGAGTTGAGATTGACGTACAGGACATCGTTTTCGAGAAAGTGGAGCTTCATCACTTCCTGTTCGATACCACCGACCCGGATTTTCGACAATCCGGCGAATGTCCCGATACCGTGATCGATATGGACGACGTAATCCCCGCGCTTCAGCTGCTGCAGCTCCTTCTGAGAGAATCCTCTGAAGCGCCGGCGTTTCGCCAGCGCGCGGCGTTTCAGCCGATTGAAGATCTCATGCTCGGTAAAGAGCGCGACGGCAACGCGTGTGGAGATGAACCCCTCATGAAGTGACTCGTTCAGAAACTGCGGCTTCGCGGAAGCGTCCGGCCGGTCCGAAGGTGAACCGATCTTCGGGGAGGTTAACACATCTTCCATGAGTTCTTCCAGGCGGCGTGATTCAGCCGGTGAATCGGAGGTCAGAAAAATTTTATATCCCGATTTCGCGAGCTCGCTGATTTTTCTTGTCAGTGCATTGACGCTCCCGTTAAACGACGGCTGGGAGAGCGCGCCGAAATCCAGAATTTCCAGCGAGGGAGTCGATGCAGATTCCGATTCGGCGGTCCGGAAGCCGGAATGCGCAAGCGCTGGAAACCGGCGGATCCTTTCCTGGATCTCTTCGTACGTGAGTGTGTTCCGTGCACCTTCCGCGATCATCTCCTGCAGTTCTTTTTCGATCAGCGCCGGTTCATCTAACAGGATGATCGTATCATTTTTGAGATAATCAAACAATGAACCGCTGAAATCCTTCCGGGTACTCCTCTCCTCTTCACTGTTGTCGCCTTCCCCGAAAAGCGATGGCACAAGACTGGCCGACTGCAATTGCCGTATCGAGCGCTGGGAAAGAACATCAAATTCCCTTATCGATTCGACGCGATTGCCGAAAAATTCAAGACGAACAGGATTCTCGCCGACAAACGGGAAGACATCGATGATGCCGCCGCGAACAGCAAAGTCACCGAACCCCTCTACAAAATTCTTGTGGCTGAATCCAAATCCCTCCAGCCGACCGGTAAGGTGTTGGAAATCTTCGTCCTTTCCGACCGTTATCTCGATGATTCTTGTGCGGAAGTTCTGGGGAAGGGGAACCCGTTCGGCGACAGCAACGGGGGAAGTCACCACCAGGAGCGGCTGACCGCCGGTGAGCGCCTTGAGCGTTTCGATCTGACCGACCGATGATGTGAGATCGAGCTCCTGAGAATCATGAACCGGCCTCGCGGCAAACAGTCGGACAGATGCATCGCCAAGAAGAACAGCGCAGTCGTCACGGCGCTTTTCGGCGCGGTCTTCATCCGAACAGAGAAGAAGTACCTGACGATCCGCATGACGAAAGAGATCCTCGGCAACAAACGCCATCAGAGATCCGGCGATGTTCCGGAGCTCGATGCGGGCACCGCGTCCAATCGAAGGAGTTAACATCCGAAGTCGTCCGAACTCCTGCGAATTGCCCAGTTGTTTTCTTATCGCATCAAACATGTTCATTTGAACCGGTTGAAAACAGTTCACCCCTACACGCCACCAGGAGGTGGAATGTAAGGGCTTGCTACTCTGAGAATCTACAAAATCAATGAAGGAGAATCAAGAAATGTTGAGGATCGGGAAGAGAATTGATCTGATTTCAAATATTCAAAACTTTTTGTACGTTGAAGGGATGAGAACGGTATTGGATATTACTGACGGCTGCCGGATTCCGTTGTACGAATTAGAATTCCGGTATGCGCGGAGCGGCGGAAAGGGAGGGCAGAATGTCAATAAGGTTGAGACAAGAGTCGAGCTTTTTTTTGATGTAAGAAACTCTACCGCGTTGACAAATGAGCAGCGAGCGCGGCTCCTCGGTGCTGCGAGAGGCCGCATCGACAAGGACGGCGTGCTGAGGATCGTGGCCCAGCAATCCCGCAGCCAGTGGCAGAACCGTCAGGAAGCCATCCAACGGTTCATGGAAATAGTTGAAAAAGCTCTTCGCCCAAGGAAAAAAAGGATCGCCACGAAGGCATCTGGAGCAGCTAAGGAGAAACGGCTCAGGAAGAAAAAACGCGCGGGCGAGATCAAACGCCTACGCGGAAGAGTCAGAGACTAACCGCCCTCCCGAATGGAAAATCCTCCCGCATAGCGCAACAGCATATCCGTATTACTCAGCTCAGGCCGAACCCAGACCCCCTACTTCTTTCTGGTGTATTCGAGGATCATCGTCTTCATGTCACTTCCGCCGATGGAGAGATCATCAATCTCGAAGGTGAATTTATCATTGTCGACGATACGCGTGATGTAGGCAAGGTTCTTGTCGTACTCGCCCGTCGTCGGATCATCCCCTTTCCCATAACAAGTCAGGACTTTCCCGGATTTGTCGAAATTCCCGTCGGCGGTCGACATAACGGTCCCCATGTCGTCGATCCAGAAAAGTGTATACTTCTTCCTGTCGTTATCGTAACCGTTGATCCCCATGCCGTGCATCGTTTTCCCCATCACCTCGCTCTGATACTGTTCCATCACGAACCTCCCGCCCAGAATGGATGTGAATTCTGCTGTCCCGTTCGTGACGGTCGGAGGTTGATCCGGACCTGCAAGCCATACCGATGTCTTCACGTTCCAGGAGCCCACATACATTGCGAGTTTCTCGTGAGCCGGTCCGGGAGCGGCGGCCTGTTCCATTTTCTTCATCATTTCGTCAATACCCGGCGCGGCATTTTTGTCCTGGGCAAGGACAGCAAGGGAAAAGAGTGCAAGAAGAACGCCGAAGAATGCAATTCTCATACGAGATGGTCCTTACTAAAAAAACCGCGGGTTACACTTGTGTGATGTGCTGATTTACCTGTGGGAAGTTTGATCGTCGCGTTGAAGGGTTTTCATTTTTTCCAGGAATTCCTCCGCTTCGCGTTTCCCGAAACCCTTTGATTCCAAATACTCCTGCGTGATTCCGGAGCAGTCGAGATGTTCTGCAAGGACGCGTAATTCAAGGCGTGAAAACTGCTTGCTCTTCAGTGTATAATCTTCAAATGCTTCCCACGCAAGCGGCGCGACTCTCTTCGTAATCTCCGCCATTGCTTCTCCATACGCGCGTATCTCATACTGCGCGTGTGGATCAATCCGCAGCTGCAGAAAATGAAAGAGGTTATGCAGATCGATTTTCCAGTACCATTCGGTGTAAAGGGAAAGGGGCAGATTGACCCGAGCGAGTTCACGGGCAATGTCGGATTCAAGCATCTGCTCATATTCTGCGTACAGTTTCTGCTGCGATGTGAGAAGAATTTCCAGCACCCTCGAGCGCAGGTCCTCCGGCACATCCTCATCGCGCCTTCCCTGCTTGTTGCGTTTGCTCTGAAAGTGGATTACGTCGCGCTCCGGGACATAGAATTCATCCTTCATGACTGAATACCTGCCGGAATACTCATTGACATTCGCCGTTCGGTGGCGGATCCACTGGCGGGCCACGAAAATCGGGAGCTTGACATGGAATTTCAGCTCGACCATTTCGAACGGGGTAGTGTGCTGATGGCGCATAAGATAGCGGATGAGACCGCGATCCTCGTTTACGCTCTTTGTGCCCTTCCCGTACGAAACGCGCGCGGCCTGAACGATCGATTCGTCGCTTCCCATATAGTCGACAAGCCGTACGAATCCGGCATTCAAACACTTGAATTCCTTATCGAGAATTTCTTCCGCCTGCGGAATAACGGTGTGCGCCAAGAACTCTTCCTCTCAGTAATGTGGGATGCAAGATACAGAATCAGGGAGAAAGATTCCAGAGAAACTTCTGCTCATGACCCTGAAGAATAGAATCTGCAAAGCGGAACTGCTCTCTTTGTTTTTCCTTCACGCTTTCCGTATCTTCTTGACATGATTCAGGTTGCAGTCGGCATCATCATCCGGAAAAATTCCACTCCGGATATTCTCCTCTGTCAACGCAGGAGATCCGCTCCGTATCCGCTCAAGTGGGAATTCCCCGGAGGAAAAGTCGAGACAGGCGAGCATCCCGAGGATTGTCTACACCGCGAGCTGCATGAAGAGCTCGGGATCACCGCCGAGATCGGAGATCTCTATCACCAGCAGGAGTATGTCTATCCTGACAAGAGGAAATTCGACGTCTCATACTACCATGTTTTGAAGTATTCCGGCACTCTGGTCAACCGCGTTTTCGAATCCTATGCCTGGGTTCCGATCCCCCGCTTATCTCAGTACGACATTCTCGAAGGGAACGCCGACGTGGTGAAGAAACTGATGCATGAACCAATTTAGGATTCGCCCCGATAAGATACAGGAGGTTCACCGCTCGGTTCTTCAATGGTACCGCCGGCACCGGAGAGAACTCCAATGGCGGACAACCCGCGATCCCTACGAAATCCTTGTCTCCGAAATTATGCTTCAGCAGACGCAGGTTGACCGCGTGAAACGAAAGCTGCCGGTGTTTTTGGAGAAATTCCCTACGTTTGCTCACCTTGCCCGGGCAACCCGTGCCGATGTCGTGCGCGCCTGGAAAGGAATGGGTTATAATAATAGAGCAGTACGGCTGCGCGATCTGGCCGCGGTCATTCGAAAATCCCATAACGGAAAAATTCCGGAGACTCTTGACGAACTCCGGCAACTTCCGGGAATTGGGCCGTATACTTCTCATGCTCTCCTTTGTTTTGCTTTTCGGAAATGCGTGCCGGTCGTTGATGTGAACATCCACCGGGTACTCTCAAGAGTCTTTCTGCGCATGAATCACGTCGCCAAGTTTTCCGATCGTCGGGAGATCTGGAAACTTGCTGAACAGGTTCTTCCTGGTAATGCATACGATTGGAATCAGGCGCTGATGGATCTCGGCGCTACGATCTGCAAGGGACGGTCGCCGATGTGCGACCGTTGTCCGGTTTCGACATGCTGTACATCCCGCACCTTCCTCCAACGGCAAAAGCATCATACGGTGAGAAGAGCCGCCAGGCCGGAGCCGCGCTACGACGGTATCCCGCATCGCATCTGGCGCGGAAAAATTGTTGAAGCACTCCGGAATATCAATGGGCAGAGAACACTGCGGCTCGATGCGCTCGGATCCGAAATCAAGCCGGATTTTCATGCTCGCGAGCTTCCCTGGCTGCGTTCACTTGTTGAGGCGCTGGTCAAAGACGGTGTCGTCAAGACAGCAATTGCAAAGCGATCCGGAACAGTCGTGATGCTCGCCGAATGAAATCGCCCGGTCAGAAAATCACTGCCGATGAACTGAAAACGCTTCACCGGGAGAAACGGAAAGCGATACGGGAGCGGCTCGCGGAATTTTCAAGCATCCGGGATGACAACTACTTTTACGAACTTGTCTATTGTCTTCTTACTCCGCAGTCAAGTGCCGTCAACGCGGCAAAAGCCGTCGGGCAACTCAAAGAAGCAGAGTTCTTCAACACGGGAATTGATCCCGAGCCGTATCTTCATCAGCCCGATTATTACATACGCTTCCACAAGACAAAGGCGAAACACCTGCGGACGGCGCGCGAACAATTTCCCGTGATCCGTCAGCACTGCCTGAACGGGAGCACCAGCATGGAACTGCGCGAATGGATCGCCGCCAACGTCCCGGGAGCCGGCCGGAAGGAAGCATCCCATTTCCTGAGGAACATCGGTCATCGGAATCTCGCGATTCTCGACAGGCACATCCTGAAAAATCTCGTGCGCGTCGGTGTGATTCCCTGTCTTCCGAAATCCCTCACCTCAAAACGTTATCTTGACATCGAAAGGAAATTTTTGAAATTCTCCGGGAAGATTGGAATCCCGATGGATGAGCTTGATCTTCTGTTTTGGAGCATGGAAACAGGTGAAATTCTGAAATAATTTATTCTTGGGTGAATCCATGAGAGTACTGGTTATCGGTTCGGGTATGATGGGAAGTGCGGCAGCATACGATCTGGCGCATTCGGAAGGTGTGGAGCGGGTTGTGCTCGCGGATATCGATCTCGCACGAGCCAAAGAAGCCGCAGATTCGATCGGACCTGCGGTCGAACCGCAACAGCTGGACATCAACGATCCGGGCACGCTTATCAAGCTTATGAAGCGTGCAGATGCTGCCATCGGAGCGACCAGCTACACGCACAATGTCACACTCACCAAAGCGGCAATCGCTGCAAAGATCCATTTTTGCGATCTCGGCGGAAATATGGATGTGGTCAATGAACAGCTTCAGATGAATGCCGAAGCGAAGAATGCCGGAGTTTGCATACTCCCAAATTGCGGACTTGCGCCCGGTCTGGCATGCATCGTTGCAGCCGGCGCAGCAAAGAAATTCTCCGAGGTTCACGCTCTGCACATACGCGTGGGCGGCCTTCCACAGCATCCACAGCCCCCGTTGAATTACCAGCTCGTCTTTTCGGCACAGGGGCTTATCAATGAGTATCGCGAGCCCGCAGATGTCATCCGGAATGGGAAATCGACGACAGTGCCGTCGATGGAGGAGCTGGAAGAGCTCGTCTTCCCTGCGCCGTTCGGCACGCTGGAAGCGTTCAATACGTCCGGCGGCGTATCAACACTTCCGCGCATGTTTGCGGGGAAAGCCCGGGAAATGGATTACAAGACGATTCGCTACAAAGGGCATTGTGAAAAGTTCAAGACGCTTCTCGACCTCGGGTTTGCCAGCAACGAACCGGTGGTCGTCGGTAACAGTATCCGGACAGCGCGGGAGATTTTCGAGGAACTGCTTCGGAGAAAATTGCCGGCCAACGGTCCCGATGTTGTTCTCATGCGCGTGACGGTGAAGGGACTGCTCGACGGCCGGAAACGCACACTTGCGTATGAAATGATAGATTCTTATGATATCAAGGGGAAAAAGACATCGATGATGCGCACAACGGCATACCCGACTTCGATCATCGCGCAAATGGCGGTAAAGGGAATCATCACGGCACGCGGAGTCGAACCGCCGGAACAATGCGTGCCGCTTGATCCGCTCATTGCGGAACTCAAGAAGCGCGACATACATATTCACGAAACTCTGACGTAGAGCAAGAGAGGCATTATGAAACGTCCGTTGGCCGTTATCATCATCACCAAGGATCCGAAAACACAGCAGGAGATACACAACCGATTTGATGCAGAAACCCGCTTTCCCCGGTTTCGGCTGCTCCTGATTGCCCTACAGGCACTGTTTTCGCTGTAACTCGAGATTAACCGGAAAACGTCTATGGCAGATACAAGTTCATTTGATATCGTCTCGAAAGTGGATATGCAGGAAGTCGACAACGCGCTGAACCAGGCACGGAAGGAAATCCTGCAGCGTTTCGATTTCAAGGGCTCGAAAACATCTCTCGACCTGAATCAGAAAGAATTTCAGCTCATCATTGTTTCGGATGATGAGTTCAAGATGAAGGCGGTAGTTGATATCCTGCAGGAAAAGCTGATCAAACGCGGAGTTCCCCTCAAAGCACTTACGTACAGCGGGATCGAGGCAGCTGCCGGTGGACTCGTGCGTCAAACGGTCAAGCTGCAGAACGGGATCGATAAGGACAATGCGAGATTGCTCACAAAGATGATCAAAGATTCTAAGCGGAAAGTCCAGGCGCAAATCATGGAAGACCAGATTCGTGTGAGCAGCAAGAGTAAAGATGAGCTTCAGGCAATCATCCAGCTTGTCCGTCAGGCGGACCTGAAATTCGCGGTCCAGTTTGTGAACTACCGATGAAGTCGATCGTCGCCGTTCTGACCCTGCTTCTCGTCTCGACGGGTATCCGCGCCCAGAACGGTTTCCGCATCCAGTTTCTTCAGGACACCACGCGCAACGCCACCGTCGCATCGCTCCCACAATACGGAAAGCAGTATGCATCGCTGAACGATCTTGCCCGTGCCTTCAATCTGCACGCGATCAAAGATTCCGAAGCACTGAAGATCGATATACAGACTCCTGCGTTCACGATCCGGGCCACCGCGGGATCGCCGTACGTTGTTATTCTGGATCAGAAAAACAACGCAAGCATGGTGCAAATGCCGTTCAATGTGCTGTTTGTATCCGATGCCTTTTTTGTTCCGATCGAATCATTCATGCCGGTCCTTCGCAGCGCGCTGAATGACGAGATTGCTTTTGACGGCTTGACAATCCGTGTCGGGACGCCGCGGCCACCCTCCGCCTTCGATGTTACCGGCGTAACGTTCGAAGAGAAATCCAACGGTTACCTGATCCGCATTCTGTGCAGCAAGAAGATTCCCGATTACGAGAGCTGGCCGAAGCAGATCGGCGACAACACGTGGCTGTATGTGACGCTGGCAAATGCCCGTGCCGATGTCCCGGCGATACAGAAAATCCAACCTACCGGATTTGTCAAGCAGATTCTGGTCTTCCAGTCGCCAACCGCAGTTCAGCTGACGTTCAAGATCAAGGGAGAGGTGACCGGAACCGAGCCGCTTCCCGCGGAAAACAGCAACGATATTCTCCTCGCCGTTCACACCCCGACACCGGAGGAGATCGCCGCAAGGAAGGAGCGGGATTACGGGCATGCATTGCAGAAAGAGCGTGACAAATGGAAGCTCGACGTTGTCGTGATCGATGCAGGACATGGCGGGAACGACCCCGGAACAATCGGCGTGAACAAGACGAAGGAAAAAGACGTCACACTTGCGATCGCCCTCCGGCTCGGCAAGCTCATTCAGAAGAGCCTTCCGAAGGTGAAGGTCGTTTACACCCGCCAGACGGATACGTTCATCGAGCTTTACCGCCGGGGCCAGATTGCAAACCAGAACGCCGGAAAGCTCTTCATCAGCATTCACTGCAATTCGATGCCTCACAAGCCGAATCCCGAGAACGGCTTCGAGATCTATCTGCTCAGACCGGGAAAGACGGAGAACGCGCTCAGGATCTCGGAGCGCGAGAATGCGGTTGTAAAGCTGGAAGAAGGATACGAGAATCGATACCAGCAGCTCACAGAGGAAAACTTCATCCTTCTCGCTATGGCGCAGAGCGCCTACGTCAAGTACAGCGAGGAGTTTTCCAGCATTCTCCAGAAGGAAATGACCAAGTCGTCCCAATTATCCAATAACGGCGTCAAGCAGGCGGGATTCTATGTGCTCGTCGGTGCGTCGATGCCGAATGTGCTTGTCGAGACGGGATATCTTTCCAATAAGCATGATGCGAAAATCCTGACAAGTGCAAAGGGGCAGGATCGCATCGCATCCGCGATCTGCAATGCGATCAAACGGTACAAGGATGAATACGAGAAGTCTCTGAGCGAAGGGAAAGAGCTCGGGACGAACTGAACCCGTTTTGGGGGCGATCTCCCGGACCTGGCAGAACTCCTATTTTGCTTTGATGAGAAGGAGCGGCACGTTGACACTGTGCCGCACGCGGGTGACCGTTGTCCCCAGAAAAAGATCTGCAATGAACCGATGACCGTGCGTGCTCATCGCAATCAGGTCGCATCCCTTCTGGCGAACCCACTTCACGATTTCCTCAGCTGGTTCACCAAAAGCCAGATCCGTCTCCGTCGGAATCCCTTCAGCGGCAAATTCCCTTTGCACATTTTCCAGGTACTTCCTGTCCTGAGTTATCTCCGGACCCACTGCGTCCGGTCCGAAGCTCCGCGCGGCCCAGCCGTCGGCAACATGGAGAAGAACCACTCGTGCCTGCGTGAGCTTCGCAAGCTGCAGAACATGCTTGATCACGGCATGATCAGTTGAAGTGCCGTCCAAGGTAACCAGAATCGTTTTATACATGCAATCCCCTTTGAGGAATTAGTTGCCGGTAAGAACGTGCCATGCGCCTGCAATTGACTGCGGTAATCCCCAGAGATCCATCGCGGTAATGAGAAGAGCACTACTCCATCCGGCAATCATCAGAAAGATGCCCAGCTGCCATTTCCCCATGCGCTTTCGCGAGGATGCAAACTGGAGAAGGGGAAACATTGCAAACGGAAGTTGCAGAGCCAGCACGACCTGACTCAACGTCAGGAGGTCATTCACACTGGCGTCACCCCTGATGCCAATAATGAGAACTGCCGGCACAATCGCAAGCGCCCGAGTGATCAGCCGTCTGACCCACGGTTTGATTCTCCAGTGCATGAAACCTTCCATGACTACCTGACCGGCAAGAGTGCCTGTAATTGTGCTGCTCTGGCCGCTTGCAAGCAGTGCAACGACAAAGAGGGTGCTGGCAACGGCTGTGCCCAATAAGGGCGCGAGTGTCAAATATGCTATGCGAATCCAATCGCTGTCGGCGCTGAATACCACCATCTGGCCGCCAGCCACTGTTACGCTTGTCTTGCCATAAAATACCATCGCAGCGAGCACCATAATAGCCGCGTTGACAAAAAATGCCACGGTGAGTGCTGCGACCGAATCAATCGTATTGAATCGGATGGCACTCCGAATCGACGCCATGTCTTTTTGCAGCTTGCGGCTCTGCACGAGCGCGGAGTGCAAGTACAGATTGTGCGGCATGACGGTTGCGCCTATGATGCCGATCGCTATGAATATCATACCCCGCTCGCCCAATTTCAACCTGAGCATGGAGGCTCCCATTTCAAGAAAAGCCGGCCGAGTTTGGGGCAGAATGAAGATCTCCACAGAGTAACAAACTCCGATGGTTGCCACCAATAACAGGACAACCGCTTCAATCGTCCGCATTCCAAAATGCTGCAATGCTAGGAGAAGTAAGACATCCAACCCAGTGATGATGACGGCCCAGAGAAGAGGGAGATGGAACAGGAGGTTCAGCGCAACGGCACTTCCGAGAACTTCCGCCAGATCACACGCGCCGATAGCAGACTCGCAAAAGAACCAGTTGGGCCATCGCGTCCAGGAGGGGTACCAATCCCGGCAGCACTGTGCAAGATCCTTTCCTGTTACCACTCCCAACCTTGCCGCGATGACTTGCATGAAGATCGCCATTATGCTTGCAAGTCCGACCACCCAGAGCAAATCGTACTTGAACTGTGCACCCCCGGCCAGATCAGTCCCCCAGTTTCCCGGATCCATGTAGCCCACGCTCACGAGGATGGCAGGGCCCACGAAGGCACGCCATTGCTGCCAAAAACCTGATTTATAATGCGGGACGGGGATCGAGCCGTGGACATTGTCCAGCGAGAGCCGACTCTCCGGTAACGCGCCCGAACCTGTCGTGTTGTCCTGATCTTTCGAATCAGCTGAACCCAATTCCTTCTCCGTTAAAAGGATTCCATTTTTTGCCGTAGCATGAGTGCCGACCCTCCATCTTCATTACTCTCACCACGGCGCAAGCATCATTGACGATGGAAATCCCGAACATGAATCGCTTCCGCCACCTTCCGGCTGAGAAAGTGTTCCTTTCTTCCATCCTTCACGGTCACAGAGCCATCATATGCCAGGACGTTTGTAATTGCGAGCTTCTGCCCCAGCCGAAGGCCCAGAGATGACAGATGTTTCAGGATTTCCTGTTCATCATCTACCTGCACAATGACGACCGATTCACCCGGTACACACACCGAAAGAGTGCGGTGCAGCATTCCGGGGACTTCACCCTGAGCAGACGGAATCGGGTCGCCGTGAGGGTCGAATTTCGGATGGCCAAGCGCTTTGTCAAGACGCCGTTCCATCGATGCCGAGGTGACATGCTCGAGATGTTCTGCCTCGTCGTGAATCTCGTCCCAGCGGTAGTCAAGATACCTCACGAGAAACATCTCCCAGAGACGATGGCGACGGAGCATCTGCAAGGCAAGCTTGGTGCCGGACCGCGTGAGCACGACGCCCTTGTACGGGGTATACACGATGAGTTTCTTGCCGGAAAGCTTTTTCAGCATTCCCGTGACCGATCCATCTTCGATCTTCAGATGCCGGGCAAGCGAGGATGTGGAGACCCCTTTGCCGGTTGCCTGAAGTTTGTAGATCCCTTTGATGTAATCTTCCGTAGACTGGTTCTTGGCCATACCGCTGTATTTTAGGTACACCTAAATATAAATTTATTTATGAAAAAATCAAGGTGGGGGGCACAACGCCGGGAACAGGTGAACGGAAGGAGAGGGGGGTGACCGGAAGTTTCTTACCGGGCCTTTGCTTCCTGCCTCGCGACGACGGTATTGTAGATGAACATGAGGATTGTTGCCAGCACCCCGACGCCGATAAGTGCAATCCAGACCATCTTCGGGCTGCCCGTCGCACGGGCATTTTGATAGAGCCAGCCACCAAGCGGATCGCCAACAAACCGCGCAATCGCAATCGGAAGGAACGCGTAGCCCTGAAAAAGTCCCTGCTGTCCCGGCGGGGCGATTTCGGAAATATATTCATAATACCGCGGCGCCTGGATCATTTCACCGATCGAAAATGCGACTATGCCCGCGGCAATAGTCGGAATGCTCGGCGCGATCCCGATGATCACCCAGATAAGCGCCGATACGCCGAACCCCACGAGTATCGCATTGCGTGTGTGAATCTTCTTGGTAAACCAGTTTACCGGGATCTGGAGAAGGATGATCGCCCCGGCTCCCGCCCACGATTGGATGATTTCATACGGAGCGTTCTTATCGATAAAATCAGTGATATAGTATGGGATGATAATGTATTCCTGCCAGAAGATGATCCAGTAGAGAGAATAGATCAGAAGAAGAATCATGAACTTCACATTCCCCAGCACCACAAACAGATTGGCAATTTTCTTCCCGAGAGATTCGGTGACTTCGGTGCCCTCCTTTTTGACATCCCTGTACAGGAGGAGATTTACCACGAGCATGGCAAGGCAGGCGAGTGATGAGACGAGGTAGACAAACTGGTTTCCCACGCTGTCGCGCACAAAATACGCGATCGTCGGACCGATCATCGCACCGACATTCACCAGCCAGTAATAAATGGCGTACCCGAGAGATTTCGTCTCCTCGGTTGAGGTAACAGCGACAGTTCCCAGGACGGAAGGTTTGATGAACGATCCGCCAAACGCGGTAAAGACCAGAAATACCAGGACAAGCCAGTAATGATCGAGCCCGCCGTACAGGCCGGCAAAGGCATTCATGCCAACAGATCCAATGAGAAAATAGCCGAAGGCCAGAATAGTGAACGCAATACTGAATGCCCTGCGAAACCCCCACTTGTCGGCAAGCGTGCCGCCCAGAATCGGGAACAGATAGAGGAGTCCGCCGAACATGCCCGAAAGCTGGCCCGCATGTGCCTCGTCGAAGCCGAGCCGGTTCCGCATGTAAATCATGAATACAATCTGCTGACCGTAGTATGCAAGCCGCTCGAAGAGTTCCATGACGTTCGCAACCCAGAACGATCGGTGAAAACCTTTCCTCACGTTTTCCAGCCCGGTCTTCAGTGACATGAACTACTCCTTTGTGTTGATGACGAACACCATCTCATTCCAAAACACGAAAAAGTAGCGAAATGAGCCGAGAGAATCAAGACATATCAAGCCGGAAAGAGAACTCATGGCCCTCATCTCTGCGATCTGCGTCATTGAACCTCAATCGATTTTTCGTTATCTTAAAATGCATTTTTGTTGAGATTTCAATCATTTTTCATCAGTTCCTTGCATAAGTAAGGATGGAAGCATGGCATTGCAGCAGGATATCACCAACCGGAAACTCCAGTTGTGGGTCCGGGATATGGAAACCTTGTGTCAGCCGGACACCGTCCAGTGGTGCGACGGCTCCGACGAGGAATACCGGTGCTTGTGTGAACAACTCGTTTCCACGGGGACGTTCACCCGGCTAAATTCGCAGAAGCGTCCCAACAGCTTTCTTTGCCGGTCAGATCCCGGAGATGTTGCCCGTGTGGAAGACCGCACATTCATCTGCAGCATCCGGAAGGAAGATGCCGGACCGACAAATAACTGGGTGCATCCGAAGGAGATGAAGGAAACGCTGCTGAAGCTTTTCCGCGGCTGTATGCGGGGAAGAACGATGTACATCATTCCGTTCAGCATGGGACCGCTCGGGTCTCCGATTGCACACATCGGCATACAGGTCACCGACTCTCCGTACGTCGTCGTCAGCATGAAGATCATGACCCGGATGGGAAAACAGGCGCTCGAAGTTCTTGGCAACGGTGAATTCGTTCCGTGCCTGCATTCAGTCGGAATGCCACTCCTCCCCGGCCAAAACGATGTTCCCTGGCCGTGCAACAAGGATCACAAATACATCGTTCATTTTCCGGAAGAGCGGACAATCTGGTCGTACGGGAGCGGGTACGGCGGCAATGCTCTTCTTGGGAAGAAGTGTTTTGCCCTCCGCATCGCATCATCCATGGCACGTGAAGAAGGCTGGCTCGCCGAGCACATGCTTATACTCGGAGTTCAATCTCCTGACGGAGAAAAGACGTACGTCGCCGCGGCGTTTCCAAGCGCCTGCGGAAAGACCAACCTCGCCATGCTCATCCCTCCGAAAGCACTCAAAGGATGGAACGTCACGACAGTCGGCGATGATATCGCCTGGATCAAGCCAGGATCCGATGGGCGTCTGTACGCGATTAATCCTGAAGCCGGGTATTTCGGCGTTGCTCCCGGAACCTCGGAGAAGACAAATCCCAACGTGATGAAGTGCATCAGCCGGAACACGATTTTTACCAACGTGGCACTCACGCCCGACGGAGATGTCTGGTGGGAAGGACTGACGGAAACGCCGCCGCCGAAACTGACCGACTGGCGCGGCGAGGAGTGGACGCCGGCCCTGGGAAAAGTGGCGGCACATCCGAACGCGAGATTCACAACCCCGGCACATCAGAACCCGATCATCGATCCATCGTGGGAAGAGCCGCTTGGCGTGCCAATTGATGCACTGATCTTCGGCGGAAGAAGAAGCGGGACTGTGCCTCTGGTCTACCAGGCCGATAATTGGAATTTTGGCGTCTACATCGCAGCGACGATGGGTTCGGAGACGACCGCAGCTGCTACCGGTGAAGTCGGAAAAGTCCGGCGTGACCCCATGGCTATGCTCCCGTTCTGCGGATATCACATGGCGGATTATCTTAATCACTGGCTGCAGTTCGGCAGAAATCTTCCGAATCCGCCGCGTATCTTTGCCGTCAACTGGTTCCGCAAGGACGAGCGCGGAAAATTTCTCTGGCCCGGTTACAGCGAGAACATGCGTGTCCTGAAATGGATCGTAGAGAGAACCCGTGGCCGCGGTTATGGGGTCGAGCGACCGCTCGGCTGGATGCCGCGGTATGAGGATATTTCCTGGGAAGGATTGGAAGAGTTTACGCCGGAAAGATTTCAAAAGATCATGTCGGTGAAGAATGACGAGTGGAAGAACGAGATCCTCTCCCAGCAGGAGCTTTTTTCAAAACTTTATGACAAACTGCCAAAAGAATTCATTTTTATGCGCGAGCTGATCCTCTCCAGCATCTGGCGTTCACCCGAACACGGAGAACTCGCACAGGAACGATAAGCATTATGAACGCAGTTCGGTTTCATGCCTTCGGCGGACCCGAGGTATTGCAATACGAAGAGGCGCCAGATCCCAAGCCGGGGCCCAATGATGTCCTTCTGGAGCTCAAAGCTGCAGCGCTCAATCATCTCGACATCTGGGTACGAAGCGGTGCCCGCGAGAAGAATATTCCGCTGCCACACATTCCCGGTTCGGACGGCGCGGGAATTATCCTGGGGACCGGCTCCGAAGTCAAAACGTATAAACCGGGAGACCGCGTTCTCATCTCACCCGGACTTTCCTGCGGCCACTGTGCCGCCTGCCTGCAGGGGCGGGACAATCTCTGCCGCGAATATCGCGTCCTTGGCACGAAAGAAAATGGAACGTATGCTGAAAGAATCTCACTTCCAGCGGTGAACGTTCTTCCCATACCAGACGGTCTGGATTTTCCCGATGCAGCAGCCGTTCCTCTCGTTTTTCTCACAGCGTGGCACATGCTGGTCACACTTGCCCGGATTACGGCAGGCGAGACAGTCCTGGTTCACGGGGCAGGAAGCGGTGTCGGGTCGGCTGCAATTCAGATTGCCAAGATACTCGGTGCGCGCGTCATCACCACCGCCGGCTCTCCGGAAAAACTCTCAAAGGCAAAATTACGGGGTGCCGATGAATTGATCGACTACCGTGAGAAAGATTTTGCCGAAGAGGTGCGGCGCTTGACCGAAAAGCGCGGCGTCGATGTGGTCTTTGAGCACGTCGGCGGAAAGGTTTTCGAAAAGAGTGTTACGGTTCTCGCAAAAGGAGGCAGACTCGTGACATGCGGCGCAACGTCGGAATTCATGGCGTCACTGGATATCCGATACGTCTACTCGCGTCATCAAACCCTCTTCGGTTCGTGGATGGGCGGAAAAGCCGAATTGATCCAAGTTCTGAAATTTTTCGACGGCGGCCCAACCAGCCGAAAACTCCACCCGGTGATCGACAGCGTTCATCCGTTGAGCAAAGCCGCCGAAGCACATCAGCGTATGGAAGAACGCAAAAACTTCGGCAAAATCGTTCTCACGATGTAGCACCGTGGTTACACTTCAGGATATCGAGAACGCGTACGCTACACTCAAACCGGTCGTTCACAAGACCCCGCTTCTCTCATCCCGCACATTGAACGACCTCCTGCACAACGAGGTCTGGTTTAAGGGAGAGAACTTTCAGCGCATCGGTGCCTTCAAGATCCGCGGAGCGTACAATAAGATCTCATCCCTCTCCGAAGTCGAGCGCCGGTGCGGCGTTATTGCGCACTCTTCGGGAAACCACGCGCAGGGAGTCGCCCTGGCCAGCAGACTCTTCGGATTAAAGGCCGTGATCGTCATGCCCCACAATTCGGTACGCTCAAAAGTCGAGGCGACCAAAGGATACGGAGCTGAAGTTATATTTTGTGAGGATTCCACCGACGACCGCGAACGCGTGACCGACGAGCTCATAAAGTCTCACGGCTACACGTTGATTCATCCCTTCAACGACGAGAAGCTCATCGCGGGCCAGGGGACCGTCGGGCTTGAAATATGCCAGGACCTGTCATCCCTCGATTATCTCTTCGTGCCGGTAGGTGGTGGCGGGCTCATCTCAGGATGCGCAACGGCGGTGAAGCATGTATTCCCTGGCGTGAAGGTCATCGGCGTGGAAACGGAAGGGGCGAATGACGCGTTCCAGACATTTCGTCAAAAACGGATTGTGAAAATACCGTCTGCGTCAACAATCGCCGACGGCATGCGGACCCTCTCGGTCGGCCCATTGAATTTTGAGATCATCATGAAGTATGTTGATGACATCATCACGGTGACGGATGAGGACGTTCTCACGGCAATGAGATTCTTCTTTGAACGTATGAAAGTGGTGGTCGAGCCGACCGGCGCAGTCGCCCCTGCAGCAGTACTCACGGATAAACTTCACCTCAAAGGGAAGAAAATCTGTGGGGTCATCAGTGGTGGAAATGTCGACGCGGAAGTGTTCCGGTCAATGCTCGCAGGAGTTCGCGGGGAGAAATACGTTTTCCGTTGACTCGCATCCGGGAATTGTTTAGATTTTTCCTTCGTTGTACACATCATCATTCACTGTTCTTTTCCACACATTTGGAGGAGTTATGTTCGTCATCCGTGATATCATGTACTGCAAACCCGGCCAGGTTCGGCCGATGGTCGAAAAGTTTCTGGCGCTCGCCAAGACCATGAAGAAAGAGGGACTCGGACCTATGCGCGTCATGACCGATCTGTCGGCAGAAAAATACTGGACCGTCGTTTCCGAAATGGAGGTAAAGGATCTTGGGGAATTCACCAACATGTCACGTGAACTCATGAAGAACAAAGATCTGCAAAAGATCATGAAGGGATATCACGACCTCATCCAATCGGGTAGGCGCGAGATTTACGTTATGGAAAAATGAAATGAACCGGTGTAGTCCGCAACTCCTGCGGACTACACCTTTTTCAATGCCTGCCGGAAGTCATCAATCAGATCCTTCACCCCCTCAACTCCAACTGAAATTCGTACCATCCCCGGCGTGACGCCGTGTTTCTGCAGCTCGGCCTCGTCCATATTGATGTGCGACGAATAGACCGGGATGCTGACGAGCGTTTCGACCCCTCCCAATGACATCGCGTTGACTGCCACTTTCAGTGAATCGCAAACCTTCACAGCGGCTTTCACTCCTCCTTTCACTTCCACCGTCACCATACCGCCAAACCCCGACATCTGTTTTCTCGCAAGGGCATTCTGCGGATGTGACCGAAGCCCGGGATAGATCACGCGGGAAATTCTCGGGTGCTTTTCGAGGGCACCGGCAAGTGCAACAGCATTATCGTTCTGACGCAGGACCCGGAGCTCGAATGTTTTCAGACTCCTGTCCAGAAGATACGACATGAACGGATCCGGGGTCGCACCGAGATGTTTTGCAAGATCTTTTGCTTTGCGGATGAATGAATTGTCCCCCACGAGAACACCTCCGAGTATGTCGGCATGACCGCCCAGATACTTTGTGGCACTTTCCATGATCACGTCCACACCATACTCGAACGGTTTCTGGTTGAGACAAGTGGCAAACGTGTTGTCGATGATAATCGTGATCTTCGAACGAAACTCTTTTTCCATCCTCCGTGTAAGCCGGACAAGCTTCTCGATGTCCACGAGCTGCAGCGTGGGATTTGTCGGAGTCTCAAAATAGACGATCTTCGTCTTCGGCGTGATGAGATAGAGAAGATCGTCGAGCGATCTCGGATCAATGTGCTTCACGTGGATGCCGTACTCCGGCAGTGTATCCCGGAAAAAACGGTACGTTCCGCCATACAATGCAGGCGTGCTGACAAGCTCGTCGCCGAGCTTGCAGAGGGCAAGCACGGCGGTGGAAATTGCCGCCATCCCTGAGGCAAACAATGCCGCAGATTCACCGTTTTCCATCAGCGCAATGCGTTCCTCGACTTCCGTAGTTGTGGGATTGTGGTACCGCGTGTACACGAGAACATGAGGGTCGCCCTTGGCATACCTGACGGCATCTCCGGAATTCTCGAACCGGTACGTGCTCGTCTGGTAGATCGGCGTCGCAACCGGTCCCTTGAACGCATAGAGATGCTTGCCGTGAATAGCTTTCGTGGACAGTGAAAGTCCGTTCGTCTTGATCTTTCTCATGATACCCCCATGCAGATTATTTCCGGATAAATATTCGATTTCTGAACCGGCATGCTCAGCGCGCGCACAGTTGAGCTCTCCCACCGTCAATGCTGAAGCTCCCGCCGGTTATCCATCCCGCCCGATCCGAGGCGAGGAAGAGAATCAGCTCGGCAACTTCTTCCGGCGTTCCAACACGACCGATGGGATGTGTGCTTTTGCTGTGCTCGAGAAACTTCGCGTACGCCGGTTCATCCATTCCGCTCGTGCGGTGGAGGTTCGTAACGACCACTCCGGGATCAACCGCGTTCACGCGAACACCTTTCGGGCCCAGCTCCAGCGCAGCACAGTGCGTCATCTGATCTATGCCCGCCTTGCTGACACAATATGCGAGAACATTTGGAAACGAACGAATACCGGTAACACTCGAAATGTTGACAATATTTCCTTTCCGTTGAATAATGGAAGGAAGAGCAAGCTGGGTCAACCGGAACGCCGACCGGAGATTGATATCCATCATCGTATCCCACTGGTCGAGCGTGGTGTTCTCGATCGTTCCGTTCCCGATGATACCGGCAGCGTTCACGAGAACATCAATACCTCCAAAACGCTCCAGTGTCTTCTCGATGACCTTTTTTCTGTCGGGTTCTCGTGTAAGATCGGCAGGAATAATCTCCACTGAGGAGGCATCCAGCCCGGAAGTACCCGATCGCAGTTCCTCACCGCGGCGTGCGACGACTGCAACGCGTGCCCCGCGGCGTGCGGCCATCAGCGCTGTCGCTTTCCCGATGCCGCTCGTTGCACCTGTCACGATAATGACTTTGTTGTTAAATTCATTTTCCATTCGTTCGTGCCTTCTGTAATTCGAGAATCTTCTTCGCCCGCCGGAAGACCGCGTCGAACATCGGCTGAGTAAGCTTTCCGGTAAAGGTGTTCTGCTGACTGGGATGAAACGAAGCAATCAGCATACAATCGTCACTGAGAGAGTATTCCGCTCCATGGAAAAACGCCGGACGTTTCACCAATGCCGTGAGATCCATTTCCCGGGCGGCATCAAATACGGATTCAAATGCAAGCTTGCCCAAACCGATGATCACCCGCACGTTGTTGAGGAGCCGAAGCTCCTCGAGGAGATACGCACGGCAATTCCTGAATTCTGCCGGCAATGGTTTGTTACCCGGAGGCGCACAGTGCACAGCGGCAGTAATATAGCAATTCTTCAGCATCAGTCCGTCTTCACGTGCGATCGAATCGGGCTTTGAAGCGAAGCCGAATGTATAGAGCGTGCGGTAGAGCCACTCTCCGCTCCGGTCGCCGGTGAACATCCTCCCGGTTCTGTTTGCACCGTGCGCAGCGGGAGCAAGCCCCACAATGAGGAGCTGCGCTCTACAGTCACCAAACGAAGGGACCGGCTTCCCCCAATAATCCCATTCAGAAAAGCGCGCGACCTTTTCGCCGGCGATCTGCTTCCGCCACTCCACGAGACGAGGACACAATTGGCATCGGATAATTTTTTCATTGAGTGAGCTCAGGGACATGCGCTTCTGCAGAAACGTCAATCAAAAAGTAAATAAAAACGGACAATATTCAAACCGGCAGGATCGCATGGGTATATTTGGAGCAAATCGTTCGGGCAAGCCATCCGGAGATCACCTGTCGCGTTGTTTTCCACCTGTTTTTTTCGTACCATACACGGTACGAAGTGTCCAGTTCGTGGTTTGTCCGATCATCACGCCCAACCACCCGGTTCTTACATCCAGAGATCATTCATCAACGAAAGTGAGGTCTAGTGTCTATGAGCGTGAGCCAACTTGCGCGATCGATCGCTGAATCTCCGACACTCAAACTCAACGAAGAGGCGCGGCTTCTTCGTGAGAAGGGCGAAGCAGTCATTCACCTCGGAGCCGGCGAACCCAAAAATAAAGCTCCCATCAATGCCATCCTGAGCTCGGCGGCAAAGCTTGTCACGGGCGACATCAAGTATACACCAACCGACGGAACTCCGGCACTCAAGAAAGCCATCATCCGTTACACCGAAGAGAACTATGACCGTCTCGTCGCCCCGGAAAATGTCATCGTCTCCGCGGGCGCGAAACAATCCGTCTTCAATGTCCTCTACTCCATTCTCAATCCCCAGGAGGAAGTGATCATCCTCGCACCGTACTGGGTCAGTTATCCCGAGATGGTGCGCATGGTCTACGGAGTACCTGTTATCGTTACCCCGGAAGACGGCACATTCCATCCCCGGCTTGAAGATATCAAGAAGGTTGTCAGCTCGTACACACGGGCGATTATCGTCAACAGCCCGAACAATCCTTCCGGCGTCGTCTACAAGGAGGAATTCATCGCGGAGCTGGTGGAATTCTGTGAAGCAAAGGGAATCTATCTGATTGTGGATGACATCTACCACAAACTCGTCTTCGGCGGAAGAAAATCTCCCAATGCCTACAGTTTTACGCCCAAGGACATCGAGAATACGAAAGTTATCCTCGTGAACGGGATCTCGAAGCTGTATGGCATGACGGGTTTCCGGATCGGATGGTCGATCGCAAACCGGAAACTCACCTCGATCATGACGAACGTTCAGGGACAGATGACAACCACGACATCCGTCATCCTGCAGGCCGCGGCAGAAGGTGCGCTTATGGGACTCCAGAGTATCGTCGATAATCTCCGGCTCACCATGGAAAACAACCGCAACGTCATGGTCCAGGAGCTGAAGTCCTTCAACGGCGTGCACCTCATCCCTCCGGACGGGACGTTTTACTGTCTCCCCGATTTCCGCGCATACTCGAAGAAATCAGAAGAGCTTTCCAACATGCTGCTGAAGAAGGCGCTCGTCGTGACCGTTCCCGGAAAGGAATTTGGGATGGAAGGGCACCTGCGGCTGAGCTTCTGCGGCAGCATCAAGGATATCAAACAGGGTATCGAGCGCATTAAATGGGCCCTTGACCCCTGCTCACCGAATGAAATTTATATCGGCGAACGTAAACTCGTGAGGGACTGGCTATGAACAATCTCCTGAATATCAAAACTCCCGCACAGGATCAGGCAAGAGCATACAAGGCAGACTACGGTCTTGAGAACCATGGACTCACAAACCTGAGTACCGTTTTCTGGAATCTTCCGACTGAAGCGCTTTACGAAGAGATCGCGTTCCGCGGAGAAGCCCGCGTCACACATCTCGGACCTCTTGTTGCAAATACCGGGAAACATACCGGGCGCTCCGTCGGTGACAAATTTATCGTTAAAGAAGGAACCACGCAGGATAAAATCTGGTGGGGTGAATATAACCGGCCCTTTAGCCAGGACAAGTTTGATGAGGTCTTCGGCAGAATGCAGGGATTTCTTCAGGGGCGGGATCTCTTTGTACAGGACTGTTTCGCCGGGGCAGACCCGAATTACCGCCTTGCGGTACGCATCATCACCGAAAAGGCCTGGCACAGCATGTTCGTCCGAAACATGTTCATCCTCCCGAAGACGCTTGATGAATACAAGCGGCACGTTCCCGACTTCACGATCCTGGCACTCCCCTCATTCAAAGGATTTCCTCAGATCGATGGCACGGCATCGGAGACATTTATCCTCCTGAATTTTGAACAGAAACTTGCCATCATCGGTAATACCGCATACGCCGGAGAGATCAAGAAGTCGGTCTTCACGATCATGAACTTCATCCTTCCGCTCGACGGAGTGATGTCGATGCATTGCTCGGCGAATGTCGGAAAGAACAAGGATACCGCGCTGTTCTTCGGACTGTCAGGCACAGGCAAGACGACGCTCTCCGCCGACCCGAACCGCGGGCTCATCGGCGACGACGAGCACGGCTGGAGCGACGAAGGCATCTTCAATATCGAAGGCGGATGTTATGCCAAGGTGATCAGTCTCTCTCCCACCGCAGAGCCGCAGATTTTCCGGACGACGCAGATGTTCGGAACAATCCTCGAGAATGTTGTTTTCGACCCGATCACACGGCGCATCGACCTTGATGATTATGCCCTGACTGAGAATACCCGCGCATCATATCCTCTCGAATATATCAACAATGCCGTACCGGAGAAGATGGGAGGACATCCGAAGAACATCATCCTCCTCACATGCGACGGGTCGGGCGTCATGCCGCCGATCGCAAAGCTTACTCCCGAGCAGGCGATGTACCAGTTCATTTCCGGCTACACGACAAAGGTCGCCGGGACGGAGATGGGGCTCGGGAAAGAGCCGGAGCTGACATTCAGTTCATGCTTCGGGGCTCCGTTTATGGTCCACCACCCGTATGTCTATGCGGATCTCCTGAAGCGCAAGATGCTGAAATACGGCGCACACTGCTGGCTGGTCAACACCGGCTGGGTCGGCGGGCCGTACGGCATCGGCAAGAGGATCAGCATTAAGTATACGCGTGCTCTTCTCAACGCGGCCCTCAACGGAAAACTGCTCAACGTGAAATATTGCACCGACCCGGTTTTCGGATTCCAGGTGCCGCAAGAATGCGAAGACGTTCCATCAATTGTTCTGAATCCCGCCACGGCCTGGCCGGATCAGAATGTGTATATGCAGAAATACCGCCAACTCGCCGGCAGGTTCATCGAGAACTTCAAGAAATTTGAAGAAGGATGTCCGCCGGAAGTAATCAAAGCAGGGCCGAAACTCTAATCTACACACCGTACATCACTCCGTCCGTCCGGGTTTTGGGACGAACGGAGTTGTTTTTTTTCAGAACGCTCTACCGGCGCCAGTAAACTTTCGAAGTTCTTTTCCATCCAATGAAACGGAAGCATCTACAGCATTCATCTCACTAAAAGGAACCGGATATGGATATTGGATTGAGATTCGTTCTTTTGCTCGCCTGTGCCCCCCTCCTTGTCTCGTGTCAACACGACAACACCGACAACAAGATCTCCATCGAGGACCGATTGAAAAAGCTGGAATCAACTGCTCCGGGAGTCGGAGAGGTGATGTCGGGGGTCCAGCTGCATTTCGGGAAACTCTATTTTGCCGGTCAGGCAGAGAACTGGAAGCTTGCCGACTTCGAGCTCGATGAGATAACGGAAAATCTCGACAATGCGGCGCTCATGAGGCCCGAAGAACATGGCGTAAAGCTCGGGGGAGTTGTGGATGCATTCAAACAATCACAGCTGGCGGATCTGAAACACGCAGTTGATACCCGCAATGAGAAAGAGTTCCACCAGAAATACCTCGAGTCGATGGCAGTCTGCAATTCGTGTCACGCCGCCACGGGCCGCCCATTCATCGTCATCACGGAACCGACTGCTCCGCCCGTATCCAATCAGCGCTGGGCGGTTCCTGCCACGGATTTCATCGCGGCGCCTGGCGACACCGCAAAATAGACCCTGCGATTATTTGAGCAGCAGCATCCTTCCGGTTTGAGAAAACGAACCAGCGGGATTTCCAATGGGAGTTGCTTTCATCCGGTAGAAATATATACCGCTCGCCATCCCGTTGCCGTTCCACACCGCCGTATAGGTTCCGGCACTTTTCATTTCATCGACAAGCAGCCCCACACGCTCCCCGAGAATATTGAAGACCTCGAGGGTCACCCTGCTGGGTGAGGGGATATCGTATCTCAACACGGTTGAGGGATTAAAGGGATTGGGATAATTTTGTTCGATGGCAAAGACGTTCGGGATCGTGTGTTGACCTGAAGAGGATCCGGACGGAGGAACCGGCGGCATCTCATCCGTTGGCACGATGGTAATACGATTTGCATTCACCGAACCCGACGAAGAAGAGAGAATGAGTTTTCCCGAACGGTTCGTCTTCACCCAATATCCCACGGATGGCCGCAGCGTATCGGTATAATAGTAGCTGCCCTGATAACCGAAAAACCGGGAAGTAATTGTACCGGGAGAATCCGCAAGAACGTTTTTGACCGGAAGCGGGGAAATGATCGTCCCGATCATATTCCAGCCGGTCACTACACTGACAGTATCCGATTCAAGACTGTCTCCTGCGATGGGGACGGACTGATCGAATCCGAACTTGATCCAGTACCCCGTACCTGTGGTCAGCGTATCTTTGATGAAGTATGATCCGTTATACGAGAACGCATGCGACACTGCGCCCGGAAACAGCGAGGTCACGCTGTAATCAGACCGGAGGACAGGAACAGACAGCAGGTTCCATCCGGAGTTGAGTGAATAGGTTATACCCGACGGAACGACTTCGGAGAGCGGCCGTTGCCAGATTCCGCCATATGTGGATCCAATGAGAATATTGGGCATGAGTGCTCCGTTCGGCCCGAGCGCGATGACACCCACATTCGTATTTCCCAGCCCGGCAGTCACCGATGACCAGCTGTCGCCGAAGTCCGAAGAAACATATATACCGAGTACCGGTCCTCCGGTAAAGACCGTCTTTCCGCTGACGGCAAATGCACCAATGTAGTTTATGGGAAGCCCGGAGATGACCCGCGTCCAGGATAATCCGTTATTGCTCGAGCGGAAGACTCCGCTGCCGCCCGTCCCGGCGAAGATCAGCGTGTCGCCGCCTTCATCGATGGCCGACGCGAGTGCAAACACGACATTGTTGGTGAGACCGGTGTCGATCGGATTCCAGGTTTTTCCGTCATTCGTGGAAACGAACATGCCGCCTCCTGAGGTCCCGGCAAAGACATTCGACCCGCTCGCAAGAAGCGAATAGACATTGGGGTTGGTGAGACCCGTGTTGACAACACTCCACGTTGCACCGTCGTCCGTCGACCGCTCAATTCCTCCCGAAGTCCCGGCGAAAATATTTCCGCCGTGCGCCGTCATCGAGAGAACAAAGGTATAGAGCATTCCTCCGCTCACATTGGACCATGTGCTGCCGCTGTCGGCAGACATGAAGACCCCGCCGTATGTCCCAGCAAAGAGATTTCCTCCTCTGGAAATCAGCGCGCGCACATCCGTCTGCGTCAAACCCGAATTTGCAGTTGCCCAGCTTGCCCCGTTATCACCGGACACAAATGCGCCGCTCCCGTCGGTTCCGCAGAAGAGCTTTGACCCCATGGAGGTGAATGAGACGACCGACGTGTTATTGATTCCCGTTACCGCGTCCGACCAGCTCGATCCGCCGTTGGAAGAGCGATAGAAACTTCCCCCGTTCGTACCTGCGAACAGAAATCCATCCTTGTTCACGAGTGCACGAACAGCCAGGTTCGAAATCCCCGAGCTTGCCGAGCTCCAGCTCGCACCGGTATTTGTCGTAACGAACACACCATGGTCATTCGCAACATAGACATTCGAACCAACGGTAAGAAGTGCGCGCACATAGAGATCGGTCAGTCCGGAATTCACGGCCGACCAGTGCGAACCCCCGTCGGATGAAAAAAAGACTCCTGAGCCGAATGTCCCTGCGAAGATCCCGCTGTCGGTGGCGGCAAACTCCTCAACATATTGGTTCGTGATACCTGAATCCGATTCTGTCCAGGAAGATCCGTTATCGGTTGAGCGGTATGCACCGCCGCCATAGGTTCCGGCGAACAGGGTTGTTCCCTGCACGAAAAGCTTCCAGATGGAAAAATTCCCGAGTCCGACATCAACCGCCGACCAGTACCCCCCGCCATTCGTGGAAAGAAAGATTCCTCCTCCATTCATTGTTCCGGCGAAGATGTTGGTATCCAGCCGGGCAAGCGAGTAGACCTCTGTATTATAGAGCCCGACATTTGTCGCGGTCCACGAGTCGCCGTTATTTGTTGAGATACAAACGCCTCCACCGCCCGGGCAAGCCGCAAAGAGATTCGTTCCGGAAACAAGGACATCATAGACGTGCGGGCTCGTCAATCCCGGGCCGACCGGAGCCCATGTTGCTCCGTCATCGGATGAGCGGAATGCCTGGGCACCGTGCGTTCCTGCAAAAATGTACTGACTGTTGGCAGCGAGCGAATACACATACCCGCCATACGGGCCATTGGTTTGTGCCCATTGTGCATTCGAAGTACCGCTGGGGAACATGATGGCGATGAGCAGAAAAAGGGAGAGAGCGATTCGAATCATACGTGCTCCTTTGTTAATCCTCCATTCAGTGCTGATGATGCAATGAATGTAAAACCCCGGCACGATACAACCCTCAGACCCGCGGGCGGTGATTGCCGACACCCTCGTCACAGCCCGCTCCCCAGCTCAACCAACTGGCAGAGCATATTCTTTCAAATACGAGAGAACCGGAGCGTACCTGAGCATTAAATTAATTTTAACCTGCAGGTAACGTGCCCGCCGAACCTGACCTTAATATCGGGGAACGGTGGGATCAACTTCCATTGACCACGCCGTGATTCCTCCCTTGAGTGTCTTGACGCTGGAAAATCCGTTCTCATACAGAAACTCCACTGCCTGACGGCTTCTGATACCGTGGTGGCAATAAACAACAATCTCTTTTTCTGCTTCCAGCTCCCCGCAGCGCTTTGGCAGCTGACCGAGCGGAATGAATGCACCGCCGATCGTCGCGAGTTCCCTCTCATATTTTTCACGGACATCGAGAAGGAGAATTGGTTCGCCGCGTGCCATCTTTGCCTGCAGCTCCCGCGGCGTCAACTCCAGATCATCCCGTTCGTACATCCGGTCGATCGGCGGTTCTTCCAAAAAGCCGAGATTATACCGGCGCACAAGCTGGAAGCGCGGCGGCTGTACCGGCAGGTCTGCTTCAACAAACCGAACGAATTCATCCTTCGTGACGAACCGGAGTGCAGGATTGAATCTCCGTTCAAACCCAATCGTCGAACTCGGTTTGGGGCTCATCATCTTACCGCAGGTGGAGCCGGCATAATGCGTCGGATAGATTTCCACGGCATCATGCAGAACGAGGAGTTTCTTCCAGATGCTGTCGTGCAGGAGCCCGGCATCTCCATCGAGATCGGGACGCCCGGTATCGCCGACGAAGAGCGTATCGCCGGTAAAGACCATCCAGGGTTCCCGCGTTCGGACGGAGTCAGAGACGAGAATCGAGATACTGTCGGAAGTGTGCCCCGGCGTATGAAGAATTTTCAGGATGATGTTTCCCAGCGTGATTTCCTGGCCATCGTTCAGTCCTTTAACGGGAAATCCGGCTCTGACAGACTCATGAAAGAAAACGGGTGCTCCTGTCAACTCCGAAAGCCGCCGGGAACCCGACAGATGATCGGCCTGTGAGTGAGTCTCGAAGATGTGCGTGATCCTGAGATGATGTGCCGCCGCATAGTCGAGGTAGAGATTGGGATCCGACTGGGCATCGATAACTGCACACACCTCCCGTTGCGTACAGCCAATAAGATACGACAAGCATCCGCCGTGCTCGTGACGAAACTGCTGGAATATCATTGAGGGTCAGACTCTGCTTTTCAGCCGCTCTTGCGCGCGATTGAGCGCCTGCTGGAGAACCTCGTCGTAGGATTCACCTTCGGCTCGCACGATCGTTGCGCCGGGATCGACATTATCGATATGGCAGTAGTATCTGGTCCCGATGCGGTAGGATGTGATGTTCACCGGCCAGCCGGCAACTTCCTTTCGATCGTGTCGAAAGTCATCTGCTTTCAGCATGATTATGACCCTTTCTCTATCGGCGCATTGACAAGATTCCCCCACTCCGTCCACGAGCCGTCATAATTCTTGACGTTGGGATATCCAAGAAGGTATTTCAAAACGAACCATGTGTGACTTGATCGCTCTCCGATGCGGCAATAGGCGATGATTTCTTTGTCGGACGTCACTCCTTTTTGAGAATAGAGCGTATGAAGCTCTTCGGGCGACTTGAATGTACCGTCGTCGTTGCATGCCGTCGACCAGGGAACATTCTTTGCACGCGGGATGTGTCCGCCGCGCTGGCATGTTTCCGGCAAGCCCGGGGGCGAGAGAATTTTTCCCGTGAACTCATCGTTCGAGCGAACATCGATGAGAATTGCTTTTTGCGACTGGAAGACATCTTCAACATGTTTCCGGTATGCGCGCTGGACATCGCTGAACCCTGCCGCTTTATAGGAAGAGAGTTTGGCTGCTGGCGCTTCCGTGGAAAGCTCTTTCCCTTCCGCAAGCCATTTCTTTCTCCCCCCGTTCATCAACCGTACGTCGGCGTGGCCGTACATCTTCAGCTGCCAGAATGCCCACGCGGCAAACCAGTTGTTGTTGTCGCCGTAGAGTACGATGGTGGAATCGTTTTTGATTCCGGACTGACTGAGGAGCCGTTCCAGATCGGCTTTGGTAATAATTTCACGCCGGACGGGATCGCAAAGCTGCGTCTGCCAGTTCCATCCCACAGCCCCGGGAATGTGACCCTGATGGTAGGATGTCGTATCAACATCCACTTCCACAAAAACGAGTTTCGGATCATGGAGATGTTGTGCTACCCAGTCCGTTGATACCAGCACTTCCGGATGCGCATAGGTTTGCATATTGAAGTCCTCCAGCTATAATAATGAACGAATGATCGCCGCACCGCATGATTGGCGGCGCAAATCCATTGTTCGTACCCCCATTGAACATGGATAGGGAAATTAAATCATAATGGGGTAAAGATGCAATAGGGAAATTTTCCCCTTCTGCCGGGAGCCGAAGCAAATCAATTTTTTGTTATATTAGATAAGATGAAAGGAATGAAGACGTTGTGAGCAAGCCGGATAACCCGATCCACCGCATTCTTCTTCTGGTCGGATGTCTGGTGGTTTTGACCTGCCCGATCGCATTCTCCCAAAACAGACCCAGCGACATTAAGTATCAGCTTGGTCAGAGTTACGAGCGCGCCGGAGATTTTGAATCGGCGGTAAGATTGTACCAGGAAGCATTCGCCAGCGATAGCTCCAACATGCTTCTCTTCGATGCACTGCGGCGTTCCTACGTCCAGCTGAAACAATACGACAACGCTATCACACTCGTTGAGCGGATTCTCCGGAGAAATCCCAACGACATCGGCAATCTGGCACAGCTCGGATCGCTGTATGTTCTGAAGTCAGACTTTCCTCGCGCCACGGAAATCTGGCAGCACGCCGTTTCCCTCGCGCCGAAACTCGAAGAAACCTACCGCATGGTTGCCGGAGCAATGGTCCAGAGCCGGCTCTTCGACAGTGCGATCGCGACCTATCGCAAAGCACGCCGCGCCCTCGGAAACGAGAATATCTTCGGGTATGACATTGCATACCTGTATACCGTCACCTTAAATTACGCGGACGCAACGCGTGAATTTGTCAACCTCATTCGCCAGAATCCCGCACAGCTCTCGTTCATCCAATCGAGAATTGCATCCTATACCGACCGCGCCGAAGGACTGACGGCGGCAACTCAGGTCGTCCAGGATGCAACGAAAAATACTCCCGATAATCTTGCCTTCCACCAGCTTCTCGCCTGGCTGTATATGGAAGCGAAGAGCTATGACCGGGCATATACGGTGTATAAGTTCATCGATGAAAAAACCCACGCCGGAGGACATGAGCTCTTTGTCTTCGCACAACGTGCACTGAAAGAACAGGCGTATCAGGCCGCAGCCACGGCATTTCATGATGTCTTGGACCGGTATCCCAACATCGACATCGGTGCACAGGTGAAATTCGGATATGCCCAGACCCTCGAACAGGAAGAGGCACAGCGGGACACACTGCGGCTCTTCGGTGAACAAAATCCATTTCCCGCAGTTGCAGATTCGGGAGTGAAACCGCAATTGACCGACGCCGTGGACGCGTATCAGCGCGTCATCCGGGAATATCCGACAACTGATGCTGCAGCGCGTGCACTTCTTCGCATCGCCTCGCTCCGGGAAGACCGGCTCTTCGATCTCAACGCCGCACGCACGGCACTCCAGTCACTCATTGCATCCTATCCCCAGTACCCGAACCTCGTTCTCGAAGGAAAAATCGAGCTGGCGAATGTGCTTGTCATGATGGGTAATCTCGACGACGCACGAACCGGGCTTCAGGCACTTGCAGGAACCGGACCGGCACTCACCTCACAACAGGAACGCGCATCCCTCGGTATCGCCGAAATCGATTATTTCCAGGGCCGTTTTGCCGACGCACTCACGCTGCTGAAACCCCTGGCATCGAATGCCAACTCGGACGCAGCAAATGATGCAATCGCCATGCAGATTTTCATACAGGAAAACCGGGCTCCTGCCGACTCGGCACTCCGCATCTACGCGACCGCTGAACTCCTGGAACGTGAACATAAACTCTCCGAAGCACTCGCTCAGTTCCGTGAAGTTATCCGGCACTTCCCGGAATCGAGTCTCATCGATGATGCCATGCTTTCCATCGGAGACATCCAGACACACATGGGAAGCTACGAAGAAGCAGTATCATCCTATGACAGTCTCATGAGCAAGTTTCCCGAGAGCATCATGTACGACCGCACCTTAATGAAGCTGGCGCAGGTTTACACCTTCGGGCTTCACGACAAGGTCAAAGCGATCGGAACGTATCAGGCGCTTCTGGAAAAATTTCCGGATTCCATCTATGCAAACGAAGCACGAAAGCGTGTGAGAGCATTACGGGGAGATACGATCTGATGAAACGGACGGGAATATATATCTCGATTATCTGCGCTCTCCTTCTCGGCGGATTGGCCGCAGATAGAGCATCTGCACAGAAGATCCTCATCCCGATGGATCTCAAGCAAACCGATCATCTCAAGGCATACGGGATCGCCTATTGGGCATTGACGAAGAATATACAGGTCGACTGGCTCCTGAACTACCGCGGCGGTTCCTTCATGCTCGATGCGGTCGATCTGGTGGCGACAGAATGCAGGGTCCGGGACGTCCTCTTCGAACAGCTGTCGGGTTCACAGGCGGCGCAGATCTACGCGCAGGTCCAGGATGAGAACACGAACATGGACGCTGTTCGCCTTGAAAAAGCGCCAAAGATCGCCGTCTACGTCCCGCCAAATTTTCTCCCGTGGGATGATGCTGTGACACTTGCCATGGAGTACGCGGAAATTCCCTACGATAAAGTATGGGATGACGGTGTTCTTCAAAACAAGCTTTACAACTATGACTGGGTACACCTCCATCACGAGGATTTCACCGGTCAGTACGGAAAGTTTTACGCGAATTTCTCCACCGCACCCTGGTATGTCGAACAGCAGGCGATGTATGAGAAAAAGGCGAAGGAGCTGGGCTTTTCAAAAGTCTCGGAGATGAAGAAGGCCGTCGCCCGCAAGATCAAGGATTACGTTGCCTCAGGAGGGTTTCTTTTTGCGATGTGCTCTGCGACGGACACGTATGATATCGCGCTCGCGGCGGAGAATACGGATATCTGCGATGTCATGTACGACGGCGATCCGCCGGATCCGAATGCACAGAAGCGACTGGATTTTTCGAAGTGCCTGGCATTCGAGAACTTCACGCTCGAGATGAACCCCCTCCGGTATGAGTATTCAGATATCGACATCCCGCCGAGCGATATGGTCGATCCCGGCAGGGAGGCGACCGACTACTTCACGCTCTTCGAGTTCTCGGCAAAGTATGATCCCGTCCCCACCATGCTGACCCAGGATCACGCCAATATCATCAAGGGCTTTATGGGACAGACGACAAGTTTCCGGAAGCGGCTGATCAAAAAAAACGTCACCGTACTTGCCGAACGCGAAGGAACCGAGGAGGTCCGTTATATCCACGGAAATTTCGGTCGCGGGACATTCACCTTTTACGGCGGACACGATCCCGAGGATTATCGCCACGAGGTCGGCGATCCACCAACCGATCTTCATCTCCACAAGAACTCACCCGGGTATCGCCTTATCCTCAACAACATTCTCTTTCCGGCTGCGAAGAAGAAGGAACAAAAGACGTAAACCCGCCGCGCATGGTTTGAATCTGACGGATTATTTGCTACATTATCACCCCATGCGCATCGCCATCATTTCCGACATTCATTCAAATCTCGAGGCGCTCCAGCAAACTCTCACGGTCATCAAGCAGAAAAAAGTTGATGCCGTGGTTTGTCTCGGCGACATCATCGGGTACGGCGCGAATCCGAACGAATGCCTCTCGCTCATACGCGAAACGACCCCGCACGTTCTTCTCGGCAATCACGATGAGGCCGCTCTCGACGTCGAGAAAGCAGAGCTTTTCAATCCATATGCACGCGTCGCATCTGAATGGACTCACCGCCAGTTAACCGACGATCATCGTGACTATATCAAGACTCTGCCGCTGCGTATCGTCCTCGATGGATTGCTCTTCGTGCATGCATCCCCGTTCGAACCGGAAGAATGGCACTATATCATCACACAGGCCGATGCGCAGCTGCAGTTTGCGTATTTTCAGGAGCCGGTCTGCTTCGTCGGACATTCGCATGTGGCAGGTCTCTTCTGCGAAGATCTCTGGATGCGCGAGGTGGTCAAGGGGGAAAAATTCATCGTGAATGTCGGAAGCATCGGCCAGCCGCGCGATAACGACTGGCGTTCCAGTTTCGGCATCTTTGACACATCAACCTGGACCTATGAAAACCCGCGCGTCGAATATGACGCGAAAACCGCATCCTCCAAAATTCTCCAGGCCGGACTTCCCAAGCCCCTCGCCCAGCGCATCCTCGTCGGCCGCTGACCCTTAAAAAAAATCCCTGCCGGCGTCATACGACACGGGCAGGGATTGACCAAACTCCCGGACTCTTACCGTACCGTGATGTACGGCGAACCCCAGAATTCGTTTGCAAACGGAGCGGAATTGTCATAAATCGAACCGTGCGACATCACGTCCACGATAAGATTGAAACGTTCCGCCAGAATTCCCCACGCCGGGAAATGCGTGGTAATCGTTCTCGCATACACGCGTGTATAACTACCCGCACCGCCGGTAACGGATACGAGCGGCATCCGCAGACGGCCAAAATCCGGATGCAGGCGATTTCCGGCAATGTCATGCCGCAGGTTTACGATCTCATTCGAGGTATCCGAACTGGAGACGGTGACACGCACGGTAATGGAATCATTCGCCACAAATTCCGGTATGCAGCCGTGGAATAAGCCGAGACGGAACCAGGAATTCAGAGGATCCGTGAATGTCGTGTCGTAACCACGGTGCGTATCGGAAACTTCAATCGAAGTGATGGAGAACTGCTTACCGCTGTCGGTTGTGCCTTCCACCATCGTCACCGCAACAGGAACCCAGTTGTGTAACGGGTTGTCGGTATGTGCGATTCTCTTGAACAGAACTTTCCGGTTCACATCCATCGTGAACGGCTTGTTGATGATACTGTCGACATACGTGGTATCCGGCGTGTGGACGCCGAGTCCAACCCTGAAGACTCCGGTAATGGTTTTGGTGATGGTCACCAGCGCCAGAGTATCGCCCGTGATCTGAACATCATACTGGCGGGAAATACCGGTCACATGACGACCCCATCGTATGGGATAAATGGAATCTCCCGTCACCGAGGTCGTGCTCATTGCGTAATCGGGAGTCGTTCCTGACGCCGAAGAATATTCATCGGCATGCATTCCGCCATCATCGATCGTCGCCTCATCCGAAGTGGAAAAAGCGGACACCGAATCGACTGTTGAAACGGCCTGCGTCAGTGCCGCCTGGTCGGTGGTCGGACCGGTACTTACCGGTGCCATCGAGGAATTGTTCGTGCATCCCGTTATGGCGAACACCGTGCCCGCCACGAGCAGCACGACTAGTGCAAATCGTCCTATCATAGCATCTCTCCTTTCAAGAGTATCAGACATGAATTCCATTCGGATCATCGACAACCATGATTGATTCCTTCCGTAATAAGACAAACGATAAAAAACGAGGTTTAATTCCGCAAGGCAGGTATTTCGGCGGGGTGATGCAGATCAAAGATTAAGAAAAACTCAGAATTATCTTTGTGTCAGGCCGTGGGGAACGAGCCATTGTTCGGGATCCTGTTTCTCCCGGTCTTTGTAGATTTCGAAATGGAGCATCTGTCCGGAAAGCGATTCGCCGCTCTTGCCGATCTGGCGTCCTTCGCTGATCTTATCACCTTCCGCAACGGATATTTCTGAAAGATGCGCATAAACGGTGCGGAATCCGTTCTTGTGGTTGAGGATAATGAGATTGCCGAACGAAGGAAGCCAGTAGATTTTTGATACTTCCCCGTCCGCCACCGCCAGAACGGGAGTACCCGATGGAACGCTGATATCGATGCCCGTATTTTCGGTAACGGTGTGAAGTGTGGGGTGTTCCTGATTTCCGAAACGCGAGATCAATCTCCCGGAAGCGACTGGCCATCGCAGGTGTCCGCGCTTCGCCTCGAATGCTCCGGGCGCGGTAGACGGGGGAGCCGTGGCGTGTTCTCTTGCAAGTTTCTCTTCGCGTTCCTTTTTCAGGCGATCGTCTTCAATCAGTTTTGCAATGAGCTGCTGCAGATCTTTTGCTGCCTGCGTTTTCCGGTCGATTTCCTGCTTGAAACTCTTCTTGTCCCGGCGGATCTCGGCAAGGAGGTTCTTTCGCTTCTTCATCTTCTGTGCAAGCTTGCTTTCTTCCTTCTGCTTGTCCTTGATCAGATCACGCTGCTCGCTGAGCTGTTTCTGCAGTGTGGTATTTTGTACTTCCAGCGCCGCACGCTGTGAGTCGATGGTATCGAGATCCTTCTTGCGCTGAGCCGAGAACCGTCGCAGATATTCCGTCCTGATGAGAGTCTGGTTGAGTGATTTCGAGGACAGGAGCAGTTCCAAATCGTCGACCTCGCCGTGTCGGTAGACCGTCGATACGTAATTGGCGTAATGATTCTTCAGGAAGGAAAGCTGATTGGTGAGCTGATCGATTGTCCCGCGGGTGCTGTCGATATCATGCTGGAGTGCGGTTTCCTGATCGTGAAGCTTCGAAATGAGCTTGCGCAGAAGATTTGTCTGACGGTCGTACGCATCGAGAAGGTCGAGCGTCGCATGTTCCTTCTTTTCCTTCTCCTTGATGCGTTTCTCGAATGAATCAATCTCGTCGCGCAGTTTCTGGAGCTGTTCCTGTTTCTTCTTGATCTCATCATCGCCGGCAGCGGAAAATTCCCGAACAAAGAGAAGAGCGCAGAGACACAGGAATATGAAACGCGCGCAGATCATTGGCGATCGATGACCTCCGCCTGTTTCGGAACAGTAAAGGAACAGACGACGGGTGTGTTAAGAGCAAGATCGTCGTAGGCAATGGTTACCGCCCGACGCTCCTTCGGAAAGATCACGCGCACAAGCTTCGGCATTTCAACCCCGTCAATCTCTTCCGTGTTTGATGCTATTCCTGTGACTGTCGGCTTCCCCGCGGAATCCAGCAAGCGGTAACTCTCAACGACAAATTCATCTCCGTCGATGTGATATTCGCGGGTTCCGCGTTCCGTACGAAAACGTATGACATACGAATCATTCTCAACTGATTCCCCTTCCAGCGAGTCGGTGGCGCGCGGAGCGGCGAACTCCCCGGTGAAGGACCGGAGAATCTCGTCGAATTCCATGTGCAGCCGAAAAAGGGAATTGAGCGTCTGCCCGTCGGGCCTCCCGATGAGCGCGGTGTTCTCCATCCTGTTATAAAAGAGAAAACGGTTGCGGGAAAGCATGAGTGTCCCCACGTGAAAACCGAACGGGCCATGAAGATCCACGAGGAGGGAATCGGGTTTCTTGAGAGACAGATCGAATGAGCCACTTGCGGAACCGTCGGGACTTTCAATGGTAATCGAGCCGTTTCCCTGAAGTGACGACACAGCCGATCCGCGGGCGTAGACCCGGCTCATCACATCGGCGGCGGAAAGCGTTCGCTCCCTGACAACCTTTGCGGACGGTGCGCATCCTCCGACAATCAACAGAGCGATGAACATCGTCCTGGACAACTTCACAAACTTCCCCGCTCGATTTTCTGTTTCAACTCTTCGTTTGACGTATCGAACTGCAGTGCTTTCTGCCAGTATTCCATTGCTTTGTCCTTATCGGAAAGCTTGAAATACACATCACCGAGATGCTCGTGAATCACCGGGCTCTTGCTCCCAAGATCGATCGCTTTCTTGATCCACTTTTCCGCCTCGGTGTAATTTCCCATCCGGAAATAAATCCATCCATACGTGTCAAGATACGATTGATTCTCGGGCTCCTGGGACACTGCCTCTTTCGACATCTTCAGCGCACGGTCGAGCTGCAGGCCGCGGTCCGCAAGACTGTACCCGTAATTATTGAGAAGAAGATGATTTTTGGGATCGATTTGCAGTGCGCGCTCATAGATCGAATCGGATTCATCGGGCCGTTTGAGCTCGTCATAGACGAGAGCGAGCGTGCTGAGTGCATCAACACTCTTCCCGTTGAGTTCAACTGCTTTTTCGAGCACCGCAGCAGCGCTGATATCATCATGCTTCCGCTGATACGATATTCCCAACAGGAAATAGACGCGGAATTCATCCGGCACGTAGGACTTTGCCTCCGTGAGGATTGCAATGGATTTATCAAAATCATTCCGGTCATAATAGACCGATGCAACCCCCACCCATCCGTCAGGGCTCGACGGCTGCAGCTCCTTCACCTTCGTCCAATTGATCAGAGCGGTGGAATCATCTTTCATAATATTATCGATCGCACCGAGAAACCAGTACGGTCTCCAATCATCGGGATGTTCGTTCCGGATTCTCGTAAAGAGCTTCAGTGCATACGGCACAACGGCGGAATCTTTCTGTATGAATTGCGTGAAAATTTGCCCAAAGCGCAGCTGATCATCCACGGAGAGAGTATCTTTCCGCAAAATCAGATCGAGCTGTTCCGCCGCATGGTCATAGTCCTGTTTGGTAAGATAAGCATGCGCAATGGATGCACGCAGTTCGAGATTTTCCGGCTTTCGTTCCGCAAGCTCTGAATAGATCTTGAGCGCCGTATCGACGCTGTCACGCCGAACGAACAGGTCGCCGAGCATTTTCTTGATCTCGAAGTTGCCGGGATCCAGCGAGAGCATTCCCTCCACGGCTTCCGTCGCCTTGTCGAGCTTCCCGGTCACATCATAGATCTGTGCCATCTGAAAATACGTGTCGGAATTCGGGCCGAACCTGTCGATGACCTCGGAATACAGTTTCAGTGCATCTTCCGGGTTTCGGAGCTGAACCAGCCGGCCCAGATTGAGCCACCCCTGTTCATACGACGAGTCGACGTGCACGACCTCCTTGTACTGGGCAACAGCGCTATCCAGATTTTCAGCATTGACATAAATCTGTCCGAGCGTTTCATGATAGGAGCGGTTCGCCGGGTCATGCTGTACGGCCTTTTCGCCGTTCTCGATCGCTTCCTGATTGTCGCCGAGGACCGCGTAGTCCTTCGCCATGGCATGGTAAATTGCCGCATCCTGCTTCAATCTGATGGCTTTTTGGTACTCCAGAATGGCCTTGGCGTAGTCTCCCTTCTGATCATAGAGCGAGCCCTGGAGGTAGAAGCTCAACGACGCCTGCTCGTCCTCGGGAGGAGTTACGGCTGCCGCGGTTTTTTCCGAACTCGAACATCCGGTCAACGCCCCGGCGCCGAGAAGACCCAGCACGAACACGATCGGTACGATAGTATCTCTCACGATGCATCCTTTCATACGAAAAATATATTAATTTCAACCGCGAATAACAAACCCGGCTTGACTTTCAGACTCAATTTCTCTACATTGGCGCAGTTTTCCTATCCATTGCCATCAAACATTTCCGACAGAGAGATCGACATGAATAAGAGACTTGCGGCGGTTGGATCGACGGCTGCAATCGTCATTCTTTTCCTTCTTGGGAGTTGTCATGGGTCGGATGAATCTTCAAAAGAGCAGTCAGAGAATCCCCCGCCCGCTCTTCAACCCAGCGCGACCGAAGTGATGCAGAAAGAAATGGCCGCGCTCAGAACCACCAACGATTCGCTTTCACGTGCACTCGCAGCCCTGCAGCAGGAGAACCGCACGCTTGCCGCGCACAATGCCGAGCTCGAGTCGCAGCTCAGTCAGCTCAAGGATAAAATCGGCGCAGCGCCGCAATCGCCCCCGCCGGTCGTACCCGCTCCGGCACCGGTCTATTCCAATGTTCATGAAGGATATCAACACGCTCTTGAGCTCTTCCGTTCCAGGCACTATGCGGATGCTGCCGCACTCTTCCAGCAGGTCCTGGATAACGGGATCCCCCTTTCACTCCAGGACAACTGCACGTACTGGATCGGGGAATGTGAATACGGACAGAAGGAGTTCGCAAAAGCTATCGATCAGTTTCAGAAGGTCTTTTCCTACAAGATTTCCGAAAAGAAGGATGATTCCCAAATCATGATCGGCAACTCGTATCTTGCACTCGGGGATAAGGAAAAGGCAAAAGACTCGTACGAACAGCTGCTCAAGGTCTTTCCCGCAAGTCCGTTCATAAAACTGGTGAAGGGAAAACTGAGCCGGATCTGATTCCGTAAAAATTTCTACCGCTGTTCTAATTTTGGGTTTTGAGGGATGAATGTGACCGTTTGAGGCGGAAGTTCTCGGGTACCCAGACGGATGCCCTTCAGCACAACCGATAGCCGCTCACCTGCAATTTTCAGCCAGTCGTTTTTCCCTGAAAGATCTCTTCCGATAAGCTTGATCGAATCCGACTCGTGCGGTTTGATCTGTATGATCGGAAGCGGGAGAAATTTATCGTTATACTGATACGCCACATTGGATGAAGTGACGCGTGCTGCACCGAGATCGAGCGAGAGAGTGTCGTTGCTCAGGTTGAGCAAAGTGATATCAATTTCTGATGCCACTCCGCCATCCATCCTGTATCGGGCATGGAACAGATACTCCACATTTTCCTCCCGGATGGAATACTGCTCACAGTTGCATTCGTTGGTAATTGCCCGATAGGGATAATATGTGGGAGCGCAGCCAGAGGAGAAAACGAGGAGCACAAGAGCCGTGGCAATTAGCGCACCAGCACGAAGCGAAACAGGAAAATACCGGGAAGAACGGTTGCAGCGGGATTGATCACCGGGCACAAGCGCATTTCCCACTAACGGTTCACAACTCTGGCAGAGGAAATTCCCCGTTCTTTCCTGCCGCTCTCAAATCCGGGCTTGATCTTGTTGTAGATGATATCGATACGCTTCTTGTACGGGATGAACGCGCTCTTCATCGCATTGATGGTGAGCTTCTCGAGATCATTGAGCGTGAGCTTGAATGCATCATGCGCGAGTTTCAGCTCCTTCGTCATGGTAGTGTTGCTCATGAGCCGGTCGTCGGTGTTGAGCGTAACGCGAAAACGATACCGGAAGAGAAGTCCGAACGGATGCTCTTCGACACTCTTCACTGCCCCCGTATCGACGTTGCTGGTAAGGCAAATTTCGAGCGGGATTCTTTTGTCGAGGACGTATTGTGCGAGATACCCCATGCTCACGACTTCCGTCGGGTCGTCGTTGGAGACTTTGATATCTTCGACGAGGCGCGTTGCGTGGCCGATCCGGTGAGCGCCGCACCATTGGATTGCCTGCCAAATTGATTCCTTGCCGAATGCTTCGCCCGCGTGAATGGTGATATTGAAATTTTCGCGCTGGATATAATGGAACGCATCCACATGTTTCTTGGGCGGGTAGCCGCCTTCTTCACCGGCGAGATCGAATCCCACCACCCCGCGCTCGCGGAAATCCACTGCGAGCTCCGCCATCTCCTGTGAGAGCTTCATGTTCCTCATCGCACAGATGATGAGTCCGTATTCCACGCCGAAATCCTTTCTTCCGCGGTCGAGGCCCTTCAGCACCGACGCCACAATCTCTTCCCAGTGAAGACCTTTTTCAGTATGAAAGACCGGTGCAAATCGGGTCTCAACGTAGACAACTCCGTCGTTGTACATGTCTTCCATCATCTCGTACGCGACACGTTCAAGGGCTTCTTCGGTCTGCATGACGCCGCAGGTGTGTGCAAAACCTTCAAGATAGAGTGGTAAGCTCCCGCGTTTTGCCCCGCGCTGGAACCATTGATTGAGCTCTCCGGCATCTGTCGTCGGGAGCTTGTTGTAGCCGATATCCTTTGCAAGGTCGATGACGGTCTGCGCGCGAAGCCCCCCGTCGAGATGATCGTGGAGGAGAGTCTTGGGTAGTGTTCGGATGAACTTCTCAGTCAGCTTCATAGGATTAGAGAGAAAGTCAAAAGTAAAAATTCAAAAGTCAAAAACGTACTGACGGCCGCGTCCTATTGTAACGGGCCGACCTCATCCTCGACTGCGCGGAGTATTTCACCGCTCTTCAGCAGGCGAAGGAGTATTTGAATATCATCATGCAGAATGCGGTCACCCTGGAGGTGAGAGCAGTGCTTGCGGATTGCCGTATGTGCAGCTTTCGCTCCGACGCCCGGTACCATCGGTCGCTTCGACGAAGGATTCATCCGCGAGAAATCGATCCCCTGTGCAGCAACCATGAACTCGATAGCGATGACCGTTTGAACATTGTGCAGGATCTGCCAGACCTTGTGCGCGCTGATCGAGCCCATGCTGTTGTGATCTTCCTGATTCGCGGAGGTCGGGATTGAATCGACGCTGGCGGGATGCGACAGGACCTTGTTCTCCGAGACGAGAGATGCCGCGGTGTACTGTGCAATCATCATGCCCGAGTTGAGCCCGCCGTTCTCCGTCAGAAATCTCGGCAGCCCGCTCAGCGCACCGTTGATCATCCTGTCGATGCGGCGCTCGGATATGTTCGCAAACTCCGAAAGCGCGATCGCCAGGAAATCGAGCGCCAGTGCTACCGGCTGACCGTGGAAATTGCCGCCTTCGAGATGTGTCTTGGCTTCAGAAAAGATGAGCGGATTATCCGTCGCAGAATTGATCTCAGTGGAGATCACGCTGTAAATATAATCGATTGCGTCCCGGGATGCTCCGTGAACCTGCGGAATGCACCGGATCGAATATGCATCCTGGACACGCGCATCACCGCGGCGGTGTGATTCGCGGATCTCGCTTTTTTTCAAGAGAATCCGCATGTTCTTCGCACAGGCAATCTGACCGTTATGCGGACGGGCATACTGTATGCGCGGGTCGAATGCCGTGTCGCTCCCCTTCAGCGCTTCGACGCTCATCGCAGCGGCAATGTCGACGAGCTTGCACAATTGCACAGCTTCAAAGACCGCTAGCGCACCAATAGCTGTCATCATCTGCGTGCCGTTGACGAGTGCGAGACCTTCTTTGGCAGCGAGACGGAGCGGCTGAAGTCCGATACGTTTGAGCGCAATGCTGGCGTCCATCACAGAACCATTGTAGAGGACACTTCCTTTTCCGAGAAGTGTGAGGACGAGATGAGCGAGCGGCGCGAGATCGCCGCTGGAGCCGACAGATCCGCGCGACGGGACGATCGGGATGATACCTGCGTTATAGACCGATCTGAGAAACTCGAGAGTCTCAATGCGGATCCCCGAATTCCCCTTGAGAAGAGCGTTCAATCGAAGTATCATCATGGCACGGACGACCTGGTGCGGAAGCGGCTCACCGGCACCTGCGGCATGACTGACGATAAGATTTTCCTGGAGCTGCTCGAGATGTGCGTTGTCGATCTTGACGTTGCTGAACTCGCCGAATCCGGTTGTGACGCCATAGACGGTCTCGCCGCGGCGGATCCAATCCTCGACGACACGCCGCGACCTGTTTACCCGTTTGACGGCTCCGGAAGAGAACGTAAGAGTTGATTGTCCGACCGCAGCATGGTAGAGGGATTCGATTGAGAGTGAATTGCCGTCGAGCTGCAGCTTTTTCATGGGGGTTGTTCGGGGAAAATTACGTTGAATGTACGAAGAACGGGGGTGAAATGCAATGAACGAAAAAACGGACGCTTATTCCGGCTGCTTTGGTGCCATCGATGCTTACCAACACCACTGAAGGTGTGGTCAGTCAACGATATTCCTGATCTCACTGTCTACAATGTAATCACAGGAGCAACACGTATGATACGCCTACTACTCTTACTTTTCATGAGCACCGCATTGCAACTTCCCGCCCAGGTACCTTTTGGTCATTATGCTGGAGCCGTATCGCGAGACGGATCCGTTCAGCTTGTCAGCGTCGATCTCGACACCGTCGGCGGAAAGCTCGCTGGAACGCTCGATATTCCGGAATTGATGGATTATGAGATACCGATACCTCCCGCCACATGGAGACACGATACACTTGTGCTCTGGGTGAATTATGGTAATTTTTTCTGCAGATACTTTCCATCCACCGACGAAATTACGGGCATCAGCGAGGGATGGCAACCGAAAATCCGCCTGCATCTCAAGAAGGCGGATCGTCAACTTCCGCACTTCAGGCGGGAAGAAATCACATTCCGAAACAAGGATGTGCGCCTTGGCGGGGTCCTGTTCATCCCATTGGCGAAACCAGCTCCTCCTTTCGCGGTGCTCATTCATGGATCGGGTGAAGTGGACAGAAATTCCGACTATTATCATTCTCTTGGATACGCGCTCGCCGAGAAAGGAATCGGAGTGCTGTTGTATGACAAGCGCGGGTGTGGAAAATCCGGTGGTGACTGGAAGACCGCCACGATGCAGGACTTCGCGAATGACGCCGTCGCTGCTTTGGAGTTTCTGAAGCACGAGAGCAACGCGCAGTTTTCTTCCGTGGGATTTCTGGGAACGAGTCAGGGTGGTTGGATAACAGCCATTGCTGCAAACAGATGCAGCGACTGTGATTTTGCGATCCTGAATGTCGGGCCGTCGGTTTCAGTCTTCCATCAGGATGTTGACCGCGTGAGATATTCCATGCTGGGCGATGGTCTGCCGGAAAGTTCGATCGATTCTGCGGTTGAGTATTCGAAGCTTTATTTCCGATACGCCACAACGACAGCGCGGCAGGACTGGGAAACATTACGGAAAGAAGCCGATCGGCTAAGCGGGAGAAGCTGGATCGGTTACGTTAACGTTCCTCCGAATGATTCTGATTTTGTCTGGTGGAGAAACAACGACTATGATCCGGCGGGGGACCTGAGCAAAATGCGCTGTCCGGTGCTGAGCATATTCGGAGAGAAAGATGTTCTTGTCCCTCCTGCTGAGAACGAAACGAGAATGGATTCGCTTCTTCATCTTTCGGGAACTCCATACACGATCAAAGTAATCCGTAGTGTCGGGCACGATGAACTGACGTTTCAGGGATTGAACGGCTCCGGATGGCAATGGCCCGCAGTCTACTGGCAATGGCGGAAGAGGCCGCGGGAAATCGTAGATACGATGGTTGGATGGATTGCTCGTCTTCGCAGAGGAGAATAATGTAATTACTTGATGAGCACCATCTTTCCTGTTTGAACAAGATCGCCGGCGATGATCCTGCAAGAATAGACACCGCTCGAGAATCTGGACGCGTTCCATGGAGCCGCGTAAGTCCCCGGCTCCCCCTGTTCATCATCGAGCGTTTCTGTTAATTCTCCCGGAACATTAGCGTCATACAAACGTACGAGGCGCCGGCGTGGACTGACATTCCCCGATCAGGCGGCTTTGTGAAGCACTTATCGGTCGGGGGATTCCCGAACACTCATACCGGCATCCGTTGCGCACTTGATCTACATTCGTCTTAACGGCCTGAGTATATCTTCGGCAAATCTGGATGGCCGATGTCGGGAGGGTTTGGGCAGTTGCCCAGGATACGACATGCCCCACCCCTGGTCGTTCACTCTTCCGCGAACCATTACAACGCCGGAACCAGAGTCCAGGAGTACGTCCTTTATAGTCGATGGGCCTTTTGCCTGCCAGAATTGCTCATTTATGACTTCTGATTGTCCCCCTGCGGATATCGTCCCTTTTGAATTGAACCAGAGACAAGCATTGAAAATTCCACAAGGGACAGATATGCTTACGGTATCCTGCAGGGATTGTTCATACTTCAGGGTAAAATTATAACCCTGATAAAAGAACGTGGTGGAAAGAACGTATGTTTTGCCGAAGACCAAAGTACTGGGAAGTGAAGGTAGCGGTTTGTCAAAGAGTATTAAAGATCCGCCTTGAGGCACGTACCCGGCATAACCGGCAGAGCTATAAAAATACTCGTTCCCATCGCTGGTGTAGGTTGTGTTATACTTGATCCCATTAATTGTCACCGTCTCACCAAATTCTTCCCAGGAACTATCGGACCATACCTTGTAATAGGAGTTATCGATCGTGAAACCATAGCCAGTCATCTTCATCGTCTTCGGACCAGGAGGAGATGGGGAGACTGGTGATTCGTCGTTGTGGCAGGAAATTACCGCTATGGAGAGCATGAGAACATACAGAGCTATCGGGATTTTCATTTGCATTCCTCCTAGGCCGTGTGCATTTCCTCCCGAGATGGATGCATTGAATTTTCGGATTTCCTGGTTGAAGTTCATCTTATCGATTATTAGAAGACGACGAACTTTTTCCGAGTTCTCCATTTATGTCAGTGCATGTGCATCGCATGCAGCGGGAATACGCACGAATGTGAGTTGTATTCAGGATCAATAAGTTCGAGAATTCATCATTTCAGCAGCACCATCTTTCTTGTTTGAACAAAATTGCCGGCGCTCAGCCTGCAGAAATAGACGCCGCTAGTCGCACCGGCGGAATTCCACCTCACCTCTTTGTATCCCGCGGTTTGAATGCCGTCGAGAAGAGTTGCCACAACCTGGCCGAGCATATTGAATACCTGAATATTCACTCTGCTCGCCACCGGCAGCTGGTACCGGATCACCGTCGTCGGATTGAAGGGATTTGGAAAGGGCGAATCAAGCGCATATTCTTTCGGCATCGTTGTCTGCACAGACGGCATTGCATCCGGAGGCGGAGGTGGGCCGTCTGCCATCGTCTCCGAAACCCTTATGGTGTTCTTCGCAAGGAACGAAGATCCTCGTTTCAGGATGAGCTTGGCTGGCTGATCGGCCTTCACCCAGTATCCCCGGCTCGGGAAAAGCGTATCGCTCATATAGTACGTATGGTCATACCCGAAGAATTTGCTCGTTGTAATTGCGGGCGGGATGCTTGCAATGGCCGATATAGCCACCGGCACGGAGATCGACCCTATCATATTCCAGCCTTCCTGGACTTCGATAGTATCGTTGAAGAGAGAATCACCCTCAAATCCCATCTCCCACGGCTGACTCAGTTTCACCCAGTAAGCGGTTCCACCCTGGAGCGAGTCTGCAACTTTGTATCCACCATGATAAAGAAACGCGCTCGAGGTTGATTGCGGAAACAAGAAGGCTATGGTTCGGTACTTCGGGTTAACAGGAATGGAAATGAGATTCCAGCCAGCGTATCCCACAACCGTTAAGGGGTCATACATTGATTGAAAAACCCCCCTTCTGTACCAGGCCGAGAAGCCACCATCCGCATCGACTTTCTCCCAAGTCACGTGCACGGCCGTTCGGGATATCCCGAGCGAACAATTCGCCCCATAATCGGATACACGGTACACCGAAGACCATGTCGTTCCCCTATCGGTGCTCACGCGAACCTTCACAGCCCCGTTTGGGTATTCATCAGCTATCCATCCAATCACGATCACATTTCCCTTGACTGCTGTCCACACTGCATATCCGTTAGGTTCGTCGTCCATTCGGATCTCAGGGTGAAATGTCCTACCATTATCTGTACTCCAGCGAGCGATCACACTGCAACCGACAGGCGTCTCACAGCCATATTTCTCGTCCTTCCAAGCAATGGCCACGACACTTGAATCTCCTTGGTTATCGGCAGACATATATGGCTCGAGTGCATAGGAATAATTCACTGTTGAAATCGGGACTGAGTCTCCCCACGTTACCCCGAAATCTGTGCTCTGCCAGTATGTGATCACAAACTCGGCCCAGTACCCAGCGGAATCATATCCTGTTTGAGCGCACCGGTGTAAAATGCCGTTGGTGAGAGCCACCGAGGGATCTGAAGTCGCAAAGTACCAATTTCCAACTGGTCCTTTCCAGTGGTTTCCCGCATCTGTCGATAGCTCGATATTATAGCCGTCGGTCATGAGTGCAAGTGTATCCCCGTCTGCTCCAAATGCATTTGGCCATTCGTGTACAATGAGCGGCGGAGAGTTTGATGGGGACCAAGTGTTTCCCCCGTCCGTACTCGAAACATAGTGACTAGCAAAATATCCCTCTGGCGGAGCAGAGAGATAAAATCCAAAAAGTTTATCGCCTGAGGCCACCAGCCACGGCAATTGCACGATTCCCACATTGTCATTTACGATGAGGCGTAAGGGGTCGAAGGCATGGCCATTATCAGTCGATTTCAAAAACGGAAAGGATAGGGGACTCGCACCCCAGGTTAGGTACACCGCATCTTTGTGTGTCACGACAATCGGGCCTCCAGCATGAAATAATGTATCAGGTGAAATTTGCACTTGCGGCATCCAGACGATGCCGTCGTGAATGTCTTGCGACAAAGCGCAGGCAGGAAGCAAATACAGAAGGAGACACAACTGAGAGAAGTTAGCGACTCGCATAATCCGCATCCGGTCAATGTGAATTCCAATGGTGGAATTCCGATTACCACAAGAACGGATGAGAATAAGGTGTACTCAGGCCCCTTCCCAGGACATGACATCAATAATATAAGAAAATGCTCTGCCATTTTCTTCTGTCTTTCTCATGACCTTATTGGTCGGGATAACAGGCACCGCGGGGTTTTCTCATCAAAAATTAATCGAAAATAAGCGAATTCCTTCAAATCCACGCCGAATCTGTACAATATTCGGGGATCCGTTCCAAATCACATCCCGCATTGACTCTGCCTCCGATTTTGTCTAAAATATTCGCCAAATAGAATATGAAAAAGCCAAAAACACCCGTACCGCGTGTTCTGGTGGTAGACGATGAAAAGATGTTCCGCACCGTTACCGTTCAGGCATGCAAAGAAGAGGGCTTCCAGGTTGCGGAAGCTTCCAGCGGCAAAGAGGCAATCGACCGCTGCCGCGAACGTTCGTTCGATATCGTCCTGCTCGATGTGCGCATGAACGACCTCGACGGACTTGAAACGCTCAAGATCCTGCGTGAACAGTCACCGTCCACCGAATATCTTATCGTTACCGGTCATGCTGAAGTCGGCCTGGCTCTCCAGGCACTCAAATCGGGGATACGCGAGTTCATTACCAAGCCGATCGGAACGGAAGAGCTTGTCCAGCGCATCAAGTCGGTCTGGCGTGCACGCCTTGCCGAGAAGCGCCTCAAAGAAATGCAGATAAAATTCAACACACAGATATTCAACGATCTTCTCACACAGCTCGGCTCCGTGAGAACTGCTCTCCAGAGTATTAACGGGAACGGAAAGTCGGGCGAGTCTCAGAAAGGTCTCCTGGCAAATGTCAGCGAGACCCTCGGCACCATGGAAGCGCGGCTCAACAACATGATCGACATGACGATGTACGAAGCCGATGGCGTCGAGATCGAACGGATCCCGACGAACCTCGACGAACTCGTACCGGCAGTGTGCGCACAGTTCAAATCACGGTGCAACGCCAGGAAGATCAAGATGACCGTGAATGTAGCGCCGGGGATCTCCACGATTGAGATGGATCCGATCAAGATCGAGCGCGTCCTCAAGCACCTCATCGAAAATGCCATGGCCCACACGCCCAAGCAGGGTTCGATCGATGTCCGTGTTTCGCCGGTCTCCATGCCGTCCGACGGCAACAGCAAAGAGTTCGTGGAAGTCGCCATTACCGATTCGGGCGCACCGATTCCGAGAAGTGAGCTTCTCCTAGCCTTCGACAAGTACAAGGACGTGCTGACCGAAAAGACCCCAAGTGCGTCGGCGGATGCTCTTCGGCTGCCGATCTGCAAGAGCATCATCGAAGCGCACCGCGGAACGATCTCTGCAAACTCGGAAGAGGGCAAAGGAAGCACGTTCGCCTTCAGTATTCCGGTCCAGTAATTTCTTCCCCCGGCGATCTCTCGTCTCCCGACGGGTCGGTTCCCCGTTTCCGCTCTTTTGTATGCGCATCGGTCCGAAGGCATCATCTGAAGCAGATTTGATACTCTCCTTCCGATTCGGTATCTTGACCTCCTAATCCGTCCCCCTTTTTGTATAATTTTCTGGAGTCAACCATGAACAGAGCCATGATGGCTGTTCTGGCAGCATCAATAGTGTTCTTTTCTCTGATCCAGCTCAACTGCACAAGCAATAGCAGCAACAGCAATCCGGTGAACACCTCAACACCCATAACAGCGAACCTTCTTCCGCTCGTTGCGGGACACAGCTACACCTATTCCGGATACCTCGTCGATACAAATACGGTGAAGGATTCCGTTCCCGGAATTCCACGGAGTGCCTTCAGCGCGACCTGGACGCTTGAACCGGGACTCAATAACACCTGGCTCTTTCTCGATTCCACGACCATTCTTGATTCGACAAGAGTGAAAATTCTCGCCATCAGGAAAGATTCCGCTACCGGGGATTTTGCATTCCTCCAAACGCTCGGACCTTTTTATCGTGCAGTTCATGCAAACTACACCGACACGGCGCTCTGGGTTACCGTGGCACGCCCGAGTTTGGGCATGAACACCGTCTGGAAAACATTCGACACGACAATCAACGGCACGATCAATGGTATTGCCGCTTCGATACAGCTGCAGATTTTCGGGGTCATCGAGGCGCACGAGACGATTACCGACAGCTCCTCCTCACATAATCAATTCGATACTTACCGCATCCGGACATACCGGACAATTACTGTAGGACCAATTTCGATTTCGACGACGACGGCGTATCTGTGGCTTGCCGCGGATGTCGGACCCGTGCAGATTGATATTGCCGGCGATCCGGAGAATTACGGTTTCTACGGAGTTCTCGCAAATAAGAATTTTTAGGAACATTATCCCGGTTGTTACCGGGCCCTTTTCTTCCATGAGTACAGTTCAGGCAAAGCTCGCGGCAATCTGTGGGCTCTTGATCATTCCCGCCCTCCTCCTTGCGTCAAAGGGCGGAACGATCGAGGGAACTGTCATTGACCGCGCCACCGGCGATCTCCTCCCGTACGTGAATGTGATGATCCATGGGTCAACGATGGGCGCCGCGACAGATGGGAAAGGAAAATTCACCATCCCGAATGTTCCCGAAGGAGAATACACCGTCAGCGCGTCCCTTATCGGACACGTGACAAAGGACGTCAACCATGTCGTCGTGAAGCAGGACGAGAAATCGTCACTCACGATCTATCTCGACGACGAATCGGTGCGGCTCGGCGAAATGACCGTCTACGGAGCTTCCCTGAGACAAGAGCACATCACGGAAGCGCCCGCAGCCGTCACGGTACTCGAACAGGCGGATTTGCAGCTGAGCGGTGTATCCGGGCAGCTGCCAAAGCTTCTCGAAACGGAACCCGGAGTCGATATCGCGCAAAACGGTCTGTACGATTTCAACATCAACATGCGCGGGTTCAACAGCTCGCTCACGCGGCGGCTTCTTGTCCTACTTGATGGGAGAGATTTGTCCATCGTTTTTCTCGGTGCACAGGAATGGAACGGGCTTTCTGTCCCGGTAGAGGATCTCGGAAAGATGGAGGTCGTACGCGGACCGGGCTCCGCGTTATACGGGGCAAATGCCTTCAACGGTGTTATCAACATAACAACACCATCGCCACGCCAAATCCTTGGAACGAAGGTCTCCCTGGCCGGCGGTGATTTCAACTCTCTGCGCGGTGACGTGCGGTACGCCGGGATGGACGGACCGTGGAGTTACAAGATCAACGTCGGCAGGTTCCAGGGTGATACCTGGAGCCAGTCACGCACAACCTCTCTCGAGTATGCCGGCCTCACCGGGCTCAACAAGGAGGTCGTTCCCGTCAACGACGGAAAGATCGGGACGTCGTACGGCTCTGCGAGAGTCGACTACGACGTCAGCGACAGCTCCACTGCAACGGTCGAAGGCGGAATGAGCCAGGTGGAAAACGAAATCTATATCACCGGGATCGGAAGGATCCAGGTGCAGCGGGCGATCAAGCCGTGGGGCAGAATGAGCTACACCGATCAGCATTTCAACGCGCAGGTCTGGGCGAGCGGGAGAAATTCGCTGGACCCGCAAATCTCCCTCGCCACGGGGCTTCCGCTGTTTGAAAAGTCCCTGAGCACGCAGGGCGACATGCAATATCATTTCACAGAGCTTGAGAACCGTCTTTCACTGATCGGAGGACTGTCATACCGGTATCAGACGATTAATACAAAAGGATCCCTCATGCTCGACACCCACAACGACAACATGTCGGGCATCTATGGTCAGGCGGAGTACACGCTTCCCTTCCGGCTCAAAGCTGACGCCGCGGTCAGGTGGGACAGAAGTTCGCTGCAGCCGGACGAAGTCTCCCCAAAAGGCGCTCTCGTCTGGACTCCTCTCCCCGATCAGAGCTTCCGCATCACGTACAACAAGGCGTACCAGTCGCCGAATTATTCCGAGCTCTTTCTCCATGTCCGGGATCCCATCACCCACTTTTCGTACTTCGGGAATGACAACCTCGTCTCTGAAAATATCGACGGATACGAATTCGGCTACAAGGGGATCTTCCAGAATTCCATTTTCCTGACATTCGATGCCTACTATAATCAGCTCCGGGATTTCATTACCGATCTTTCACAGGGTGTCAATCCGCAATACACCACAACCGACAGTGTCATCCTTTCGTACGGAAACGCCGGGAAGGTTACCGAAGCAGGGTTCGAAGTAGCCGCGAACTATTATCTTTCCGATGAGTGGATGCTGAGCGCAAATTACGCGCTCTTCAATTTCACGATCCAGGAACAGAATGAAAAAGATCCCATCCTTCCCAACGCGCCGCAGTTCAAAATCAACGGCGGAATCACGTACCGCAGCAGGAATGGATACGACGTCAACGTAAACGTGAAATACGTACCCTCCTTCGACTGGTCGGCAGGGATTTATGCGGGACCGATACTCGCCTACGCGCTCGTGAATGTCGCTGCGAGTTATCAGATCACACCCCATCTCAACGCTGCGTGCAACGTCTCCAATCTCTTCGACCGCGTTCATTATGAAATCTTCGGCGGCTCACTCCTTCATCGCCGGGCTCTGCTGTCTCTGACCACGACGTTCTAATCCGCCTCATCCGACTCCCTGTTGATCCGTTTCTTGCTCTTTCGGATCGCTTTTCATACATTTTCACAACCCCAATTTTCCGATGGTGATTTATGCCTTCACGATCAATCCGTACTTCACGTCTCGCGGTAACCTGGTTAGGTCATTCCGCATTCAAATTTGAAACGCCCGGCGGGAGAGTCGTCCTGATCGATCCATGGCTCGAGAACCCAAAGGCGCCTCCGGGCGCCAAGAAAATCCGCCGCGTCGATCTCATACTTGTCACACATGCGCACGGCGATCACCTTGGCAACACCGTGGACATTGCACGGCGCACCGGGGCAAAAATCGCCTGCATCTTCGACCTTTCCGTGTATCTGGCGAGCAAAGGCGTCGACAACATTCTGGGAATGAACAAGGGAGGAACGATCTCGGTCGACGGACTGAACATCACCATGGTCGATGCAAAGCACAGCTCTGACATCGATGCAGGCGGAATGCTCTCGCCCGGCGGGGAGGCCGCAGGATACATCATCGAGTTCGAAAATGGTCTGAAGGTCTATCACGCTGGCGATACTTCGGTCTTCGGAGACATGAAGATCATCGCGGAAATCTACAAACCCGAGGTGGCGATCCTTCCGATCGGTGATCACTTCACCATGGGACCTCGAGAAGCCGCGTATGCATGCAAACTCCTGAAGCCGAAGAAGATCATCGGGATGCATTATGGCACATTTCCGGTATTAACGGGAACGCCCGCGGAATTGAAACGGCTTCTTCCACCGCAGACAAGGAAGAGGGTCTTGGAACTTGAGCCGGGGAAAACGGTGATGCTCTGAAATAGAAAAGGTGGACCGAGCGTCGTCTGCGATCCACCTTTTGCTTATGCGGTTGTATCGGTGTGTCACTTATTGATACGGGAGGAATTTTTTAAAGTTGCATCCCTGCCACCAGTTTTACACGAAACCCCAATTATCATCGAATTTGAGGGATTTTGCGGCTTTTTCGGCCCCCATTTAACTTGGAATTTCTTGAATCCCTGGTCACTTCGAATGTCAGTCAACCATTCTTGATGAAATTTAACCTGGAACGAATCTCTCACTCCAGCTCCTCTCCGATGACAGTATGGACGAATCGGCGTGATCTCGATATTCTGTGAGATATGGGAATGCCCCATGGTGTTGGAATGAATCCGGGATTTGTTCAGTCGATACAGGATTGGTATATTAATACTATCAGAACAGCGTTCTTTTGATAAGGAGAGATTCTCATGTACAACATTTTGATGCAGCAGATAAAGGATGAAGTTTCACGACTCGGCGTGAAGGAATTGAACACGGTGGAGGAAGTCGATAATCTTCTGACAAAGCAGAAGGGGACCGCTCTTGTATTCGTGAATTCCGTCTGCGGATGCGCGGGTGGAATTGCCCGACCGGCACTTGCCCTGGCAATGCGCAGTAAGATCAAACCGGATGTCATTGCATCCGTTTTCGCAAGCGGCGATCGTGAAGCAACCGCGCAGGCACGATCGTACTTCACGGACATGCCGTCATCGTCACCATCGTTCGCACTGCTGCGCGATGGCAAGCTTCTGCACATGATTCACCGGTCAGATATCGAGATGCGCGAACCCCGCGAAGTCGCCCAGATGCTTACGCAGGCATTCGAGAAATATTGCTCAGCGGAAGTGAAGAACTGAAGCCGTCTCTCTTGACCGAAAGTGCCCGGCTGACTAATCCGGCGCTCTTGGATATGAGTCGAAAAATTTGTATCTTTTGATTGTGACGAAAACGCCTCGGGCAAATGTCTTGAGGCGTTTTTTGTTCGTTTTCGAGAGAACTTGATGCAACGCAGAGAAGATATACGAAATATTGCCATTATCGCGCACGTCGATCACGGAAAAACGACGCTCGTCGACCACATGCTGCGTCAAACCGGAACATTCCGCGAAAACCAGGAAGTGGTAAAGCGGGTGATGGATTCCAACGAGCTCGAACGTGAACGCGGAATTACTATTCTGGCGAAGAATACCGCCGTCTTTTATAAGCAGCGGCTGCCGGATGGAAAGACCCGGACGGTCAAGATCAATATCGTCGATACTCCGGGACACTCGGATTTTGCCGGCGAGGTCGAGCGCACGCTGAAGATGGTCGACGGGGTTCTTCTTCTCGTTGATGCATCCGAAGGTCCGCTTCCCGGGACAAAATTCGTCCTCAAGAAATCACTCGATCTTCATCTTCAGCCGATCGTGGTTATCAATAAAATCGATCGGAAAGACGCACGCGCACATGCGGTTCTCGACGAAGTGTTTGAACTCTTCCTCTCACTCGGGGCAAACAATCAGCAGCTCGATTTTCCGACACTCTACTGCATTGCAAAGCAGGGCATCGCAAAAGTCGAACTTGAAGATGAAGGCAAGGATCTGACACCCCTCTTCGAGGCCATTATTAACAGGATTCCGCCGCCTCCCGGCGATATCGCGGCCCCATTCCAGATGCTCGTGACCACAATCGACTACAACGACTATCTCGGGCGTCTCGGGATCGGCAGGATCGCCCGCGGACGCATCCATATCGATTCGCCGATGAAGATCATTCACCGCGACGGGAATACCGAAGATGCACGAGTGACCAAGATTTATACATTCGAAGGGCTGAAACGCCTCGAAGTTGAAGAGGCGCATGCCGGCGATGTCATCGCCATTGCCGGAATGGACGACGTCGATATTGGCGAGACCATTGCCGATGCTGCGGACCCCGCAGCGTTATCGTTTGTCGCGATCGAAGAGCCAACTCTTTCGATGAATTTTGTCGTCAACAATTCTCCGTTCGCAGGCCAGGAAGGAAAGTATGTCACGACCCGCAATCTGGGCGAACGCCTTGCACGCGAGCTCCGGTCGAATGTGAGTCTCCGTGTCGAGCTCACCGACAGTCCGGATATCTTCAAGGTCAGCGGAAGAGGCGAGCTGCATCTTGCGATCCTCATCGAAACGATGCGGCGGGAAGGGTATGAGTTCCAGGTCTCCGCACCGGAAGTGATTTACAAGCGCATTGATGATGTTCTCTGTGAGCCGATTGAGCATGTAATCGTTGATGTCCCCGATGAATTCGCCGGGATCGTGATCCGGAATCTCGGATCCAGAAAAGGGATCATGAAGAACATGATCCAGGCGCAGGGAAATACGCGGCTCGAATTCAGCGTACCGGCGCGCGGACTCCTCGGGTTTCGCTCCGAGATTATGACGGAAACCAAGGGCACCGGAATCCTTCATCATAATTTTTTCGGTTACGAGCCCTACAAGGGTGATCTGTCGACTCGGCACAAGGGAGCCGTCATCCAACTCGAGGACGGCCAGGCCACGGCATACGCGATGTGGAAACTCCAGGAGCGAATGACCTTTTTTATCGAGCCGGGTATCCGGGTATACAAGGGGATGATCGTGGGAGAGAATGCGCGCGACGAAGATATCATTGTGAATGTCTGCAAGACGAAACAGCTGACGAACATGCGCGCCAGCGGTGCCGACGAGGCTATCCGTCTGGAACCGCCAAGGATTCAGACACTCGAGCAGGCAATTGAGTGGATTGCGGATGATGAATATATCGAGGTCACACCTCAATCTCTCCGACTCCGCAAGCGCTACCTCGACCACAACGAGAGACTGCGCACGTCGAAAAAGAAGGCGGAGGAGATCGAGACGGATTGATCTGCCTGAAACCCCGAGCTTCAGCTCGTGGTGCAGATTTCAACAACAGCAAACCGGGTTCTTGACCCGACACGCATTTGAATTTCTCCCATCGCACAGACTGGCACCGCCGCCAGAACAGAGTCGCCGAGCTCCTCGACAAGCTTCGTACCGAGGGGAGACCAATCATCGACCTCACCGAATCCAACCCCACAAAATGTGGTTTCTGCTACCCTGCAGACCAGATACGCCAGGCTCTTTCACAACCTGCTGTGCTCGAATACAATCCTGACCCCCGGGGCCTCCTTTCTGCCCGGGCATCCGTCTCTGCATACTATCTCAAGGATGGGATCGCGGTAGATCCTTCGGAAATTTTCCTGACCGCCGGAACGAGTGAGTCTTATTCTCACCTCTTCAAACTCCTGTGCAATCCCGGGGACAACCTACTCGTGCCCCAGCCGTCATATCCCCTGTTCGATTATCTCGCGGAGCTGAACGATGTGAAACTGCAGACATACCGACTGCAGTATGACCACGAATGGCAGATTGATATCGATTCGCTCAGGCGGGCTATCACATCCGCAACAAAAGCGCTGGTAATTGTCAGTCCGCATAATCCGACCGGAATGATCCTCAAACAAGAGGAGTACGAGGAGATTCGACATATTGCACGTCGGCATCGTCTGGCCATTATCTCCGACGAGGTCTTCGGTGAATATGCATTCAATAAAAATGCGGAGCTGGTAACATCAGCGGCATCGGAGGATGAGATCCTCACATTTGTGCTGAATGGTATCTCAAAACTCGCCGGACTGCCGCAGGTAAAACTGGGCTGGATCATTGTTCGCGGAACCGATGCTCACGAGGCCGAAGATCGTCTGGAAATTCTCTGCGACACTTTCCTGTCGGTCGGGACTCCGATACAGATTGCCTTATCTTCGATCATGACATTCGCAGACGGCATTCGTACAGACATCCTGAAGCGCGTCAAAAACAACTATGCGTTTGCATGCTCAGCAGCATCCGGTTCCACATCTCTTCTGGAAAGTGCCGGCGGTTGGTATGCTGTACTGCGCGTCCCCCGCACAACTACCGACGAAGAGTGGGTGCTCTCTCTTCTGGAAGAGCGAGGAATATCTCTTTTTCCGGGATATTTTTTTGATTTTGAGGAGGAGGGATTTCTTGTGGTGAGTCTGCTTCCTGAAGAACCGGATTTTCGGCGGGGATTTACGGAAGCGGCGAAGTTTATTAACGATTCTGTCCGAAGATAGAAGCCCTCACCTCTTCAGAGCCCTGTTGAAGAAGCGAACGAACGGGATGAGCTCCCGGTAGAGTCCGACTACCTTATCCGCAAATTTCGGAGTCGTACACTCTCCCACGCCCCACGTCACGCCGCAATAGAACTGTTTATACTTCAGCCACTCGATCATCGGATGATCTTTAGGAAAGCCGATGGGATTCCGGGAGAGTTTGGATCCCTCTAGTTCACCAAACTGGCTCTTGAACGAACGCGCGGTAACTATCGAGAGAAATTCCTCGGAGTGTTCGGCAATGCTGGACCGGATTTTCTTGAGTTGAGCACTGTCAGGCATGTAGATGCCGCCGCCGACATATATTTCCGGCGGCTCGACGTGAAGATAATACCCGGAGCTCTCCTGCCAGCTTCCTTTGGGATGAAAGACGGCTGCGATGGAAGTTTTGTAGGGGTCCTTGTTCTTGCTGAATCGGGTATCGCGGTTAATCCGGAATATGCTCCGCCTCGGATTGAATTCGAACTCGGGGGCATACTTTGCCATCGAGCCCTGCAGTGTACTGATCAGCGATTGCATCGGGAGCTTGACCGCTTCCAGGTAAGTATCCTTGTGGGAAGCGAACCACTCCCGGTTATTGTTCTTCTTCAGATTCCTGAGAAACGCCAATCCTTCCTTCGGAAAACCGACAAATGGCGGAAATACTTCGAGATCAACAGACGTTCGTACTTTCATAGTGCGAAATTTCCTTTCCCCGCTGCTTTCAATGCCCCGCGCACAGAGCCGTCTTCATGTTTCAGGAATGTCCGCGCACGTGCAGCGGATACATCTGCCAGGATCATGATCAGTGCTGTTTTCACGTCGCCGCCGGCTTTCTTTAAGAACCGCTCTGCCGTAGGGTAGTTAACCCCTGCGGCGATCATCAGGACTTTCTTCGCTCTCTCCTCCAACTTCCTGCTGTTCATTCTCAGGTCAACCATCATATTCCCGTAGACCTTGCCAAGCCGTATCATGGATGCAGTGGTCAACATGTTGAGAACAAGTTTCTGCGCAGTGCCGGCTTTCATCCGGGTGGATCCCATAATCGCTTCGGGTCCGACCTCGACACAAATTGCAATATCTGCACTCCGGGAGAGTCCCAGAAATTGAGGTTTCCTCAGGAGAGAGCGGGGATTTGTCGTGACGAGGATCGTCCGGGCACCGCGTTTCTTTGCCCGCACCAGAGCCGCCTGCACATAGGGAGTTCTCATGCTTGCCGCGATGCCGCAGACCACATCGTCGGGCCCGACATGCCGTTGGTCGATATCGCGTCGCCCTTCGGAATCTCGGTCTTCCGCGCCTTCCCGTGACCGAAATACCGAGCCCCTGCCACCGGCAATGCATGCCTGGATCATCGATGGACTCGTACCGTATGTCGGCGGACATTCTGCGGCATCCAGAACTCCAAGCCGGCCGCTTGTTCCCGCGCCAACGTACACGAGGCGTCCGCCCTTTTTCAGTGAGCTCACAATCAACTCTACGGCGCTGGAAATGTGAGAGATTTCGTTCCGGACTGCTCCGGCAACCAGCCGATCCTGTGCGTTGATGCGCTCCAGAATTTCCGGCGTGCCAAGAGCGTCGATATTCATGGTTGCCCTGTTTCTTTGTTCCGTCGAGAGCAAACCAAGCTGCTGGAAAAGTTTCCTCGAACTCATTCGTGACGACGTCATGGTCGGATAATGAGAAGTTTCTTGTCGAAGAGATCGGTCCCGTCACCGCCTTCGATGACAATCGGCAGGACCTGAATCGATCCGGGCCTGCATTTGATCCGGGCTTCAGTTATTTCCTGCTCAAGCATGCCGCCTTTCATGAGAACCATGGATCCGGGCGGAATTGTTTGGCTGCCACTGGTCGTTTCATTTGTCGCGGCCGGGGGATATGTTTTCATGAATGCCGACCCCCACTTCAAGATCTCTTTGACTGATGCGACGGCCCGGGCAAGAAGGTAATCAAATTTTCCCTGATATGCAGAGGTTGATGAAAGATCTTCACCTCTTCCGGCATCGGTTGTCACGTTGGGCAGCTGCAGAACTTTCAGAATCTCATCGACCGCGCGGATTTTCTTTTGTGTTGAATCAATGAGGAGAAACCTGCATTGAGGGAGACAGATTGCCAGGGGAATTCCGGGGAAACCGCCGCCGGTTCCAAAATCGATTATGGATGACGGGGAAACAAATGAGCGCCGAAAGACGAATGCGAGCGACTCGAGGATATGTTTTCGCCAGATGTTTTCTTCATCCTTCCGGGAAATTAAATTTATTTTCGCGTTCCACAGCAATATATTCTCTGCGAATAATAGCAATTTATATAACTTTTCCTCACCAAGATCCAGTCCGTTCCTTTTCGCCAATGTTCGAATCCAGACGATATCAGAAGAAAAATCCCGTTTCACGTGGAACGCTCAGCGCAAGTGTACCATAAGAACGGACAGGTCCGACGAAGTCACGCCGCTGATCCTCGCTGCCTGTCCGAGGGAGTACGGCTTGATGCGCTGGAGCTTTTCGCGGCCCTCGGCAGAGAGTGCCTTGACCGCCGAGAAGTCGAACTCATGAGGTATTGAAATATTCTCGTGTCTCTTGAAGAGCTCTATCTCCTCTTCCTGGCGCGCAATGTATCCGTCGTACTTCATTTCGATTTCAACTTGTTCCAGGATTTCTGAAATGAGGCGCTCATCTCGTAAGTCCTTCAGCTGTGATACGTACGCTTCCTCCTGCACCGAGGTCATGGCGAGAAGATCGTTGATGTTTACTTCCGGCCGTCGCGCGATCAGAAACAACTTTTCCCTGTTCTCGATCGGTGCAGTTGATCTCGATATCAGATAATCATTGATTTCTTCAGGGCGCACTGAAAACTCCCGGAAGAATCGAATTCCTCTTTCGGTCATTTCTTCCTTCTTCTCCAATCTCCTTCTCATATTTTCCGGAATCAGACCCAGATCAAAACCCCTCCTCATCAATCTCCGGTCTGCATTGTCCTGGCGCAGTAGGAGTCTATACTCGGCCCGCGATGTGAACATTCTGTACGGCTCTTCCGTGCTCTTGTTGATGAGGTCATCTACGAGAACCCCAATATATGCTTCTGATCTGCTCACTATGAATTCCCCGCCATCCCGGGCATGCAGCGCTGCGTTGATTCCGGCAATCAGGCCCTGCGCAGCTGCTTCTTCATACCCCGACGTCCCATTGATCTGACCTGCAAAATAGAGTCCGTCCACGAGCTTGGTTTCCATCGTATGCTTCAGCTGATGCGGGGGGAAGAAATCATACTCAACAGCGTAACCGGGGCGGAGCATTACAACCTCTTTAAGTGCAGGTATCGTTTGAAGGCCCTTTAACTGGATATCTGCGGGTAAGCTTGTAGAAAAACCGTTAACGTACGCAACGTGTGTATTATATCCCTCAGGTTCGATAAAAATCTGATGGCTTTCCCTTTCCGCAAATCTCACAATCTTGTCCTCGATCGATGGGCAGTATCTCGGTCCAACTGCTTTGATCCGCCCGGTGAACATTGGAGATTCGCCAAACCCCGATTCCATTTCCCGATGCGTGTTCTTGTTTGTATGTGTCAGGTACATCGGAATGAGCCGATTCGCAATCCGGGTGTTCTGGAAAGAAAACGGTTTTGGCGGGTTGTCGCTCGACTGCTCTTCTGTCTCCTTCAAATTGACGGTACGAATGTCAATCCGTGGAGGTGTGCCTGTTTTCAGTCTTCCGGAAACAAACCCAAGCCCCTGAAGTTTTTCCGTGATTCCGGCAGAGGGTTTCTCCCCATACCGACCACCGGGGTTTTGCGATAATCCGGTATGCATGAGTGCCCTTAGGAATGTTCCGGCGCAAAGAACAAGAGATTTGCATTGAATGGTCGTCCCGTCCCCGAACGAGACACCTACCACGAACCTCCTGCCAGACGACGATTCAGTGAGGATCTCGTTAATCGAACCCTCCAGGACTTTCAGTCGTTCCTGAGCTTTAACGCTCTGCAAGGCTTCTTCGGAATACCAGTCCCTGTCGTTTTGGCATCTTGGTGACCAAACTGCAGGCCCCTTCGATTTATTCAGAACCCTGAACTGAATCCCGGTTGCATCTGCCAGCTTCCCCATTTCGCCCCCCAAAGCATCAATCTCACGAACGAGGTGACCCTTTGCGGTTCCTCCAATTGCGGGATTGCACGACATCCTCCCTATTGCTGAAGCGGACATCGTAACGAGTGCAGTTTTCAGGCCCATCCTGGCCGATGCCAAAGATGCCTCGATGCCGGCGTGTCCCCCTCCGACGACAATAACGTCAAATTTGGATGTGTCTGTATGCTCTTGTTTCACGTGAAACGCCTACTTCCCAATACAGAAACTCGAAAAAATGTGGTTGAGTATATCGTCGCTGGTGACCTTTCCGACAATCATCTCTAACTCATTCACTGCCGCCCTAATATCTGATGATATGAGCTCGTTTCCAGCCCGATTCTCAAGCGAGCTTAGCGAGGATAGAATTGCTGCTCGAGCCATTCTGAGACACTGGACGTGCCTATGGCTGGTAACCATGACACCCTCACCACTTTCACTTCGGTTCTGGAGCCCGACAAGACGACCCAGGCAGTCGCGAAGCTCTTTAACCCCAAACCCAGTCTCAGCAGAAACACAGATTTCTGTCACCCCAGGCATTGGCAGGGGAACTCCTGTCTTTTGAAATCCCACTAAATCAAACTTATTGAATACCTCGATGACTTTCTTATCACCGCATTGCAACTCCTGAATCTCTCTGGCAAAAACTTCTTCATCAATCCGCGTAGAGTCGCGTACAAAAAGAATAAGATCGGCTTTCTCAATCTCGGAATACGTACGTCTGATTCCTTCCGTCTCAACTATGTCTGCAGTTGTACGGATCCCGGCAGTATCAACCAATCTGAAGAGTACTCCGCCAATTGTGATACTCTCTTCGATGGAGTCCCGCGTGGTGCCAGCGATTGGAGTTACTATGGACCTATCAAAATCAATTAAACTATTGAAAATACTAGATTTGCCTACGTTTGGTTCTCCTACTATGACGACGCTTACTCCTTCTCTCGAAAGTCGTCCTGTTGCATACGAATTGAGCATCAGATCGATTTGCGAGGAGACATTATTCAAACTCTCGGCGACTTTCGCCTGAGGAACAAGACTTAACCCTTCTTCGGCAAAATCCAATTCGAGCTCGAGCAAGCTGCAGATGCTAAGAAGTTTCTCCCTCAGCTCATCGACTTTGTGTGACAGGCGTCCGTGGAGCTGGGAGAGTGATTGCCTCCGTGCAGATTCCGATTGCGCATGGATGAGGTCGGCAACAGCTTCTGCCTGCGAAAGATCCATCCTGCCATTTAAGAACGCGCGCTTGGTGAACTCGCCGGGTTCGGCCTGGCGTGCGCCTGCATCGATGAGCGTCTCAACGATGCGCCTCGCGACATACAATCCGCCGTGGCAGCTGATCTCAACCGTATCTTCGCCGGTATACGAATGCGGGGAACGAAATGCGGTTGCAATCACATCATCGATTTTTTCCCCCAGCCGGTTTACAAACTCACCAAAATGCGCGGTGTGAGATTGTACCCCGGAAAGGGGTTTTTTCCCCCGAAAACACAAATCCGCAATGCGAAAGGACTTCTCTCCGCTCAAACGAATGACGGCAATTCCGCCTTCACCGGGAGGAGTAGCTATAGCAGTGATAACGTCGTCGAGATGATGCATGATGCACGGGAAGTGTGACAAATAATTTATGAAAGGGAGGAGAGAAAAACAAAGCCCCGCATTTCGTGCGGGGCCTGGGAGAAAAAGATTATGCTCTTGCGAACGACGTCAGCGTTTCGTCTGTGTCTTCGGAAGATTGCGGGCAATTTTCGAAATGAATCCTCCCCCGGACTTGCCCGGCTCCACTTTGCGCAGCGGTTCGTTCTTGTGCTGCTTATTTATCCACATCTGCTGCCCGATGGAAAAGAAATTGAAGACGAAGTAATAGAGATTTAAACCGGCCGGAAAATTGTTGAACATCAGCGTCATAAGAATCGGCATGATATACACCATCGCCTGCTGGCGCGGATCCTTCACCGACATCTTCTGCTGCACGAACATGGTAATCCCCATCGCGAGCGCAAGGCCACTCACCTCGTTCACGCCGAAGAGTGGAAGCCGGAACGGCAAAGTCACGAGCACGTCGGGTATGGAGAGATCTTTAATCCACAAAACGAATGACGCCTGGCGCAATTCTATCGTGGAGCTGAAGACGGCCCAAAGGGCATAGAGAATCGGCAGCTGCAGGAGCATCGGGAGGCAGCCGCCGGCAGGATTCACTCCATACTCCTTATACAGACGCATCACCTGCTGGTTCATTTTCTGCGGATCGTCTTTGTACTTCTCCTTGATCTCGTTCATCATCGGCTGAAGCGCCTGCATTCTCTGCATCGAGCGCATGCTCTTCTTCGTCAGCGGATGAAGCGCCACTTTGATAATGAATGAAAAGAGTATCAGCACAATCCCGTAGTTCGGTACGAAATAGTGAAGGAACTTGAAGAGGGGAATGATGACATACTCGGAGATGGGCCTGATAATCCACGCTGCTCCCAGGCTCATGATTTTTTCGAGGTCGACATTATAATGGCGGACCACATCAAAATCCAACGGACCCAGAAATACTGTAAACCGGTCTTCTTCGACGGAGTTTCCGGTATACGGCATTTTCAGCGAAATGCTGTAATCTTCCTTTGCTCCCTGATCCGGAAGCGGTCTGCGGATTCCCTCCAGATATGCTCCCTGACTTTCCTTCTCACGCGGGATGATCGCAAGCGCGAAATATTTGTTCCGCATTGCCACCCACGTGACACGGCCGGAGAGTGACTGCTTGACGGTTTCTCCAAGCTTCGTCGCGTCGACATCCGTGATCTCCCCGCCTGCATAGCCCGACGCTTTCGCAAAATTCGATTCATTGATGGTGTTGTTCTCGACATACCGGAGTCCAGACTCCCACGCAACCTGGTATTCAAAATTCGAGATGATGGATTCCATATGCTCGAACCGATAAACCGCGTCGAATGAATAGGTGCCGCCGTAAAATACCAGCGACTTGACGATGCGGCTCTGGTCATTGACCGGGAGAACGAAATCAATCCTCAGCGAATCGTTGGGCCCTACAGTGTATGCTTTCCCGGCCGGGATGGTCGTTGTAAAATAAAGTCCCTTCGTATCAACCAGCTTGCCGTCGGAAGTGAAGAACTGAAGGTTGAAATCCCCCTTGGAATCAGTGTTGACGAGGTTTACCGGGTACTGGTCCCATGTTTTATACCCTTTCACGATCCACGATTGGATTCGCCCGCCAAGCGTGGAGAGCTCGCACCGGTATCGGTCCGTCTCGACAACGATGGTTTTCTTTTCGCCGACAGCGAGGGGAGAAAAGAACTTTCCCAGTGTGTCTGCGGAACCTGCCTGCACGGGTTTCGGAAGCTGTGCCAATGTGTCCCGTACCGCGGGCTTGGCGGCGGCCGCTGATGTATCCTGCTGTGCAGCCGGCGGCTGAGGCGGAGGTGCATTCCAGTACATCCAGACCATCAGCACCAGACCAATGAGGAGGAAACCAATTATTGACTTGCGATCCATGATATTTTTTTTCTTTCTGCGAAGTGTGAACGTTCAGGGAACGGGATCATATCCGCCCGGATGGAACGGGTGGCATCGGAAGAGCCGCCGGAGCGACAGCCACGAACCCTTCAGGGCTCCGTAGTGTTCAATGGCCTCGACAGCGTACACCGAGCAGGATGGATAGAATCGGCATCTCTCTTGCGGCAACATCGGCGAGATGACCGCCTGATACATACGGACCATAGCAATGAGGACGTGCTTCATTCGCTCTTTTCCTTCATGACCTTGCCCAGGAGTGAGCGTACATCTTTTTCAATTTCACGGAAGAGGGGAATAGGAGGATCCTTGCGCCGTGGGAAATACGCAAAGATGAGGGTGCCGGGAGGATTCTTCCCGCCTGCAGTTGCAATAAGCATGTGCTTGTTCAGACGATAGGCCTCACGGATACGGCGCTTCACGAGATTCCGGTCAACGGCTCTTCGGACCGTACGGGAGACGACAACGCCGAATACGGGGTGCGCCAAAACGGGAGGGGATGAGAGAGCGTCGGAGAGAATGAGACACCGGAGGATACTTCCTTCAATTCTTTTCCCTTCATCAAAGATCTTCCGGAAATTTTTCCGCCCCCGCAAGACCTCCGATTTTTTCAGAGTATATCGCACACGTGAACAACACCTAGCGCTCGTCGCTGACGGTTAAACGCCGTCTCCCTTTTGCGCGCCGACGCGCAAGTACTCTTCGACCGTCTTTCGATTTCATGCGGGTCCGAAAGCCATGAATGTTCTTCCGCTTCCTCTTACTTGGCTGAAACGTCCTCTTCATCGAAAATTCCTCTGATTTGTTCCGCTGGTGAGATGTAAAAAAAAGGATTGTCTCGTCCACAATCCTTTCGCTCTTTAGAGAGCAGGAGGCAATATAATCATTGGGGTGAATAAATACAAACACACAAACTTGTGCAGAATTCTCTTGCCAACGCATACGAAAGTTCGTATACTGTGGAACAGGATTCATCAACAAGAACGTGTGAATAAAATGTGGACAACCTTTCCCGGTCCCATTTTTTCCTGAAATTCAAACCGGAATTGCAAACGGCAGGTTCAAGCAATTTGTTAATAAGTTCCCATTGCGGTTAATGTAATAAGCTTCTTGGGAGCTTGAAATTTCCGGCACTTGGAGGCATTCAGTTCATTCGTATATCACATTTTACCACGTCGGGTTCTTGTTGTGCACTAATCTGTGCACAACATGTGGAAAACGTTTTAAGTCTTTGTTTTACAGCTACTAAGGAACAATATGGAACTCGGAGAAAGTCCTCTTCCAGACAATCCACTCTCTGATCAGTCATCAATATCAAACTCCCAGATTTCCGACCCCGCCGCCATCTGGAATCAGTGTCTCGAACATATCCGGACGAGGATTAACGCGCAGAGTTACAAGACGTGGTTCGAGCCGATCAATCCGCTCTCGCTGGATGACCAGACCTTTGTTATTCAGGTTCCGAGTGAGTTCTTTTCGGAATGGATCGAAGAACACTACTATTCCCTGATCACCGAATGTCTCGCGCGTCTTACCGGCCGAGAATTAAGCATTGAGTACGATATCATACCGGATGACCGGGAAGATCCCACGATCCACATCCTCCCGGATCCACCCCAGCACCGGCCGCAGGATCAGCAGATCATCAATGCCTCCGCGATATCGAGCGAGCTTCCGCGTTCCTCTCTCTACTCTCCACAGCCGGTCATTAACCCTTCTCTGAATGCGCGGTATACGTTTGATAATTACATCAAGGGGGAGAGCAATCAGTTTGCCCGCGCTGCGGCAATGGCGGTTGCAAATAATCCGGGAGGAACTTCGTTCAATCCCCTTGTGATCTACGGAGGTGTCGGGCTCGGCAAGACGCATCTCGTCCACGCCATCGGCAATCATCTCCTTCATACACACAAGACCAAGCGCGTTCTCTATACCTCGAGCGAGAAGTTTACCGTCGACTTTGTCGAAGCGATACAACGAGACAAGGTTGGTGAATTCTCCGCATACTACAGAAGCGTCGACCTTCTCATTGTGGACGATATCCAGTTTCTCACCGGCAAGGAAAAAACGCAGGACATTTTTTTCCATACGTTCAATGCTCTTCACCAGGTTGGAAAGCAGATCGTTCTCTCTTCCGACAGACCTCCCAAGGAGCTTCAGGGATTGAACGAACGGCTCATCTCCCGTTTTCAGTGGGGACTCACAGCCGACATTCAACCTCCCGATCTGGAAACACGTATTGCTATTTTACGGAAGAAGAGCAGCGATGAAGGGGTGAATCTTGCTCACGACGTGGTGGAATTCATCGCAAGCAATGTCACGTCGAACATCCGCGAGCTGGAAGGATGTCTGATTGGACTTCTTGCGCGCGCCTCCCTGGAAAACCGTCCCCTCAATCTCGATCTTGCACGCGATGTTGTCCGCTCCATCATCGGTGAGGTGCGAAGCCATATCACCATCGAAGAGATCCAGAGGGCTGTCTGTGAGCATATGGATATACCCCAGGACATTCTCCGCGCCAAAACACGAAAGCAGGAGGTTGTCAATGCCCGTCAGATTGCGATGTATCTTTCGAAGGAACTTACAAACTCGTCGCTCAAAACCATCGGATTGCATTTTGGGGGAAGAGACCACAGCACGGTGATCCATGCATATCAAACCGTCGAGGATCTCATGAAAACAGATCCGCGCGAGCGAACGACGGTTCAGCAGATCAAATCGAAACTCGAAAGAACTTATCGGTAGTTCTTTTCACCCAGAATTGGATTGTGAAGAATGCCGTTGATAACGGAAATTTGCATGGGGATTTGAGGTGGATAATTGTCTCCGCCACCCTGTTCGGGTCAAGTTCCACTCATGCATGTGCATAAATCATCAGCTTATAAACCGGGAAGTAACAAATTGTAAATATCCAAAATGATGAATTCGACGTTATTGGGAGATATTCGGATGATATCAACATATCCACAGGGCTTATTATTATTCATCCTTCTTTTTCTTCATAACTGATTATAAAATATTAGGGTTGTGAAGCTTTTCATGATTGTAAATATGCTCTTTTTTCACTACATTTAAAGACTGCATCCCATTAAATTTCACATCAGACGAGGTAATTACAATGAAATTTTCTGTATCGAGCACGGAATTGCAGAAAGCGCTTGGAAATGTCGGCGGCGTCATCCCTACAAAATCGACACTTCCGATCCTTGAGAACTTCCTGTTCCAGGTTTCAAAAGAACAGCTGAAAATCACTGCAACCGATCTCGATATTTCCATGTCGGTAACACTCAAAGTCAAGGGCTCACAGGACGGCATTCTTGCAATTCCCGCAAAACGACTCTTTGAGACCGTACGCTCCCTTCCGACGACCGATGTGACGTTCACCTCCGATGCAGAGAATAACCGCGTGATCATGTCGACGAGCAACGGAGAATACCGACTGACCGGTGAGTCAAGCGACAACTATCCCGCAGTCCCATCATTCAAGGGAGGCGATGAACTCGAGATCGACAACGATGTCCTCCGGCGACTGATCAGCAAATCGGTTTTTGCGGTGAGTACCGATGAGCTCCGGCCGGCGATGATGGGAATGCTCTTTCAGATCAAAGGCAAGGAAATTCGCGTGGCGGCAACGGATGGTCATCGCCTCGTGCGCATCATCCAATCGAAATTCGATTCGAAGAAGATCGAGCGCGACTTCATTGTGCCCGCGAAGGCACTTAATCTCGTGCTGAAGTCGGCGAACAACGCCACAACGACGCTCTCGTTCAGTGAGACGCACGCGATGTTCTCCTTCGGCGACTCGACGCTCATCTCGAGGATGATTGAGGAGAAGTATCCGAATTATGAGAGCGTTATTCCTCTCGATAATGACCGAAAGCTTCTGGTTGACAAGAATCAGCTTCTTGCTTCGGTCCGGCGCACATCGCTCTATGCCAGTTCGACAACCCATCAGGTGAGGTTCTCGTTGAAGAAAGGATCGATGACCGTCTCTGCGGAGGATATTGATTTTGGAAGTGAAGCGCGTGAAACTCTTCCCTGCGAGTATACATCGGAATCGATGGATATCGGTTTCAATTCATCATATGTTGTGGATATCCTTTCGCACATCGACACCGATGAAGCGTTGTTCCTCCTCAGTACGCCCACGCGAGCGTGCACGGTCCAGCCGGCGACGCAACGCGACGGCGAAGACATTCTGATGCTTGTCATGCCTGTGCGATTGAATGCTTGAGCAGTAAGACGGAATGCATCTGACAACAGTACGTCTCCAACGTTTTCGGAATCATGCAGACTCAAATTTCGAATTCGGAGAAGGGACGAATATCCTGGTGGGAGAAAACGGGCACGGGAAAACAAACGTTCTCGAAGGAATTTCTTACCTCTGCCTAACCAAGAGTTTCTTTGCCGCCTCCGACGCGCTCGTTGTCCAGTTCCAGCAGTCGAGTTTTGAAATTGACGGCGCATTTGTTGCCGACGGGGGAACGCAGTACCGGTCACATGTCGGGTACGATGCCCAGGCGGAACAAAAGCGATACACCATCAACCGTCAGCATGCAGAGCCGCTTTCATCGGTTGTCGGCAAATTTCCCGTCGTAGTCTGCTCGCCGGAACACGGAATGATTATCACGAGCGGGCCGTCGGAACGAAGAAGGTTCGTCGACCTCGTCCTCTCGCAGGCGTATCCGGGATATTTTCAGCACCTCCTCGAATACCGCAGAGTACTGAAGCATCGCAATAAGATTCTGGGTGACGCGAAGCGGTTGAGGACGGATTGCCGGGAACTTCTGGTTCCATGGAACGAGCAGCTCATCTCTCACGGCTGTATGTTGATGGAAAAGCGAAAACATTTTGTGGATGAGTTTCAGCCGTTCATCGAGTCGGCGTACGCGGAGATTATGGAAGGAGACGAACATCCCGTCCTGAACTACCGGCCGCAAACATCCGGCACTCCGGTAGAGGGTGACGCAGACTACCGTGCACTGCTCTCCGCGGAGCTTGAGGCGCGGTTTTCGGACGAGCAGCGATACGGAATAACTCTCGCCGGTCCTCACCGGGATGAATTTGCCATGACAATCAATGGACTCGATGTGCGAAAATATGCATCACAGGGACAGCACAAGACCTTTCTGGTCGCTTTGAAGATCGGAGAATTCTTCTTCCTGAAGGATCGCTGTCACGAGACTCCGATGATGCTGTTGGACGATATTTTCAGTGAGCTGGATGAACACCGCTCATCACGGCTCATGCAGTTCGTCGAGGGACTCAGCCAGACATTCATCACGTCCACCTCGCCGCAGCTTTTCGAAACGCGTGTAGCACTCAATCACCGGCAGCACCGGTTGTTTACCATCCGGAACGGAGCGATAGCGCTGCATTCGGAGGCGATGGCATGAACGAACATTCTCCGCGTCCGATCGGGAATGCTCTCTCCGAGACACTGCAAACTCTCGGGCTCGAAAAGAAGATCCGCGAATACGAACTTCTCGCGAAGTGGGGCGACATTGTGGGAGATCAGATTGCCCGGGTGACCTCGGCACAGCGGATTGAAGGAGGAACGCTCTTCGTGGCAGTTACCGGCGCTGTGTGGCGCAATGAGCTGGTTTTCCTGAAGATGACTCTGCTTGAAAAGATCAGGCAGGCATTTCCGGATGAGATTGTGAAAGATATTATTTTTCGATAAGAGGAATCATGTCCAAAGTTGTTGAAAAAGTAAGGAAAGACAGCATTACGAAATCGTCGGGAGCGCCGCGTGCATCCAAATCAAACGGGGAGTACACGGCAGAAGACATTACCGTTCTCAAAGGACTGGAACCGGTACGTCAGCGGCCGGCAATGTATATCGGCGATGTGTCGGTCCGCGGCTTGCATCACCTTGTGTACGAAGTTGTTGACAACTCCATCGATGAGGCGCTTGCCGGCTACGCACACAATATTTCGGTGAGTATAACAGAAGACGGATCCGTTGCGGTGGTCGATGATGGCCGCGGCATACCTACAGACATCCATCCTGAAGAAAAACGCTCGGCGCTCGAAGTCGTCATGACGGTGCTGCACGCCGGCGGCAAATTCGATAAGAATACGTATAAGGTATCGGGAGGACTTCACGGAGTGGGCGTGTCCGTGGTGAACGCACTCTCGGAATGGCTCGAGGTGGAAGTTTCACGCGATGGGAAAGTCTGGTTCCAGAAATATCTGCGTGGAAAACCGCAGGGCTCGGTGAAGGTTGTTGGAAAGGCGGACCCGAAGAAGACGGGCACTAAAGTCTCGTTCATGCCCGACGGGCAGATCTTCAAGAACAAGACGTTTAAGTTTGAAACGATTGCAGAACGGCTCCGCGAGCTTGCATTTCTGAATCCCGACGTGCGGCTCCGCATCCTCGATCTTCGAAAGGGCGAAGAACGCGACGAGACTTTTCACTTCAAGGGCGGTATCGTTGAGTTCGTGAAATACATTGATGCAACCAGACCGTCGATTATGCGCAAGCCGGTGTATGCGAAAGGACAGGAAAAGGATGAAGCGGGGAGAGCCGTCGAGTTCGAGGTTGCGTTCCAGTACAACGAACAGTACAATGAGAATATTTTCACGTATGTCAACAATATCAACACGATAGAGGGCGGAACGCATCTCGTCGGATTTCGTTCCGCTCTGACCCGCTCTCTCAACACCTATGCATCCAAGAACAACCTCGTGAAAGAAAACGGCGTCCAGCTGACCGGCGACGATTTCCGCGAAGGTCTCACGGCAGTTCTGAGCGTCAAGGTTCCCGAACCACAGTTCGAGGGTCAGACCAAAACGAAACTCGGAAACAGTGAGATCAAAGGTATTGTCGAGACGATTGCCAGCGAGCAGCTTCAGGTATGGCTGGATGAGAACCCGACCGATGCCCGGCGAATTATCGATAAATGCCTGCGGGCAGCCGAAGCCCGTGAAGCGGCGCGGAAAGCGCGTGATCTCACGCGGCGCAAGAGCGCGCTGGAGTCCTCGAGTCTTCCGGGGAAACTTGCCGATTGCTCGATTAATGACCCCGAGCACTGCGAGCTGTACATCGTGGAGGGAGATTCTGCGGGTGGAAGTGCCAAGCAGGGAAGGGACAGGCGCTTCCAGGCAATCCTTCCCATCAAGGGCAAAATTCTGAATGTCGAGAAGGCGCGCCTGCACAAGATTCTCGAGAACGAAGAGATTCGCTGCATTTTCACGGCCATCGGAGCCGGAGTCGGGGAGGATTTCGATCCGGCAAAAATCCGCTACGGTAAGATCATCATCATGTGTGATGCAGATGTCGACGGGTCTCATATCCGGACGCTCTTATTGACGCTTTTTTTCCGTTATATGAAAGAAATCATCGAACTCGGTCATGTCTTCATCGCCCAGCCACCGCTGTACAAACTGAAAAAGGGCCGCCAGGAACATTACGCATACGATGAAGACGAGCGCGAAGAAATTCTGAAACGCATGAAGAGCGAGAAGAAGTCGAAAGGCGAGGAAGAGATGCCGGCTGAAGTCGCGGAAGAAGGAGAAACCCTGAGCAGCAACGGTGTCGCGATTTCCAGATTTAAAGGTCTCGGCGAGATGAACCCCGAGCAATTGTGGGTTACGACGATGAATCCCGAGACGCGAACAGTCCTGCAGGTCTCGATTGAAAACGCAGCAGATGCCGACCGGACATTCTCGATTCTCATGGGTGATGAGGTGGAGCCGCGGCGTGAATTTATTGAGAAGAACGCAAAGTACGTCCGTAACCTGGACGTGTAAACGGAAGGAATAGTAGTACATGGCAGGTGTCAGCGAAAAAATAGTTCCGGTCGATATCGAAGAAGAAATGCGGGGATCGTACATCGATTACGCCATGAGCGTCATCGTTGCGCGCGCCCTCCCCGATGTGCGAGACGGGTTGAAGCCGGTCCACCGGCGCGTTCTGTTCGGCATGAACGAGCTGAGTCTCGCGTCGAACCGCCCCTACAAGAAGAGCGCCCGCATCGTGGGTGAAGTCCTCGGCAAGTATCACCCGCACGGCGACTCAGCGGTCTATGATACGATGGTCCGCATGGCGCAGGATTTCTCGCTCAGATATCCGCTGGTCGACGGTCAGGGAAATTTTGGTTCGATCGACGGCGATTCGCCCGCTGCAATGAGATACACGGAAGCACGGCTCTCGCGGATTGCCGAGGAGATGCTCCGTGATCTGGATAAGAATACCGTAAACTTCATACCGAATTTTGATGACACGCTGAAGGAGCCGACAGTCCTTCCGGCGCTGATTCCCAATCTCCTCGTCAACGGAACCGCCGGAATTGCCGTCGGCATGACGACGAACATTCCACCGCACAACCTCTCGGAAGTGGTCGACGGCTGCATCGCGGTCATCGATACCCCGTCCCTCGGAGACGACAAACTGTTGAAGATCATCAAGGCGCCGGATTTCCCGACGGGCGGCATTATTTACGGGTACGAAGGCGTCAGAGATGCCTACAAGACCGGGCGCGGCCGGATACTCGTGCGGGCAAGAGCAACCATCGAGACCGGTCGCGGAGACCGACAGGCGATCGTCGTGACGGAAGTGCCCTATCAGGTGAATAAAGCCGCGCTCATCGAGAAGATTGCCGAGCTTGTGCGCGACAAGAAGATTGAGGATATCTCCGATATCCGTGACGAGTCGGATCGCGACGGCCTGCGTATGGTGGTCGAACTCAAACGCGACGCGAATGCCCCCGTTGTGCTGAATAATCTCTTCAAGCATACCCAGATGCAGACGACGTTCGGGGTGATTATGCTCGCCCTTGTCGACGGGCGTCCGCAGATCCTGACCCTTCGCCAGATGATCGATCATTTCATCAAGCACCGGAATGAAGTGGTGGTAAGGCGGTCGAAGTTCGAGCTCGAGGAGGCGGAGAAGCGCGCACATATCCTCGAGGGATATATCATTGCCCTCGACAATATCGATGAGATCATCAAGCTGATCAAGAAAGCAAAAGACGTTCCTTCGGCTCAGGAACAGCTCATGAACAAGTTCAAGCTTTCCGAGATCCAGGCAAAGGCAATCCTCGACATGCGTCTCCAGAAGCTGACCGGTTTGGAGCGGAAGAAAGTTGAAGACGAATACAAAGAGACGATCAAGCTGATTGAGAAGCTGAAATCGATCCTTGCGAGCAAGAAGCTCCAGATGCAGATTATCAAGGACGAACTCGCCGAGATCAGGAAGAACTATGGTGACGAGCGCAGAACGGAAGTCGTTTATAAGGCGGAAGAGTTCAGTGTCGAGGACATGATTGCCGAAGAGGACGTTGTGATCACGATCAGCCACAGCGGCTTCATCAAACGGTTTCCCGTTTCGGGATATCGGCGCCAGGCGCGGGGCGGTAAGGGTGTTACGGGTGCGACGACGAAAGAAGACGATTTCATCGAGCACATGTTTATTGCTTCGACGCACAACTACATCCTTTTCTTCACGGACAAGGGAAAGTGCTACTGGCTGAAAGTTCACGAGATTCCGGAGGCGGGACGTGCCGCGAGAGGGAAGTCGATTGTGAATCTCATCTCGAAGGGGCCCGATGAGAATGTTGCGGCATTCGTATCGGTTCAGGAATTTGTCGACAAGTACTGTATCGTGATGGTCACGGAACGGGGCATGATCAAGAAGACCGGACTCTCAGAGTACAGCAATCCGCGGCGCACCGGCATTGCCGCAATCTCACTCCAGAAGGGTGATACGCTGAAGGATGTGCGTATTACGGAGGGAACACAGCATATCCTCATCGGCACGCATTCCGGAATGGCGATTCGCTTCGTCGAGAGCGAAGTGCGCCAGATGGGGCGCACTGCAGCAGGCGTCCGGGCGATTAAGCTCGGAAAGGGAGATAAAGTTATCGGCGCTGTGGCAGTGAAACGTCAGAGCACATCCATTCTGGTGGTCTCGGAGCACGGGTATGGAAAACGCAGCGAGCTTGACGAATACCGCGTGAGTCATCGCGGCGGCAAAGGCGTTTTCACGATTCGCGTTACCGAAAAGACGGGAAGCATGGTGGGCATCAAGGAAGTATTGGCAAATGATGACATCGTCGTTGTGACAACACAGGGTATCGTTATCCGGCAGCCAGCCAAGACCATCCGGGTTGCGGGAAGGAATACGCAGGGTGTTCGGCTGATCCGGATGGAAGGTTCGGACAAGATCGCGGCGATTGCCGTTGTCCCGTCGGAAGAGGAGAAGGAGAGCGGAGTGGAAGAAGCTGTCGCGCCGCCGGCTCCCGCTGAAAAGGAAAAAGCTGTAGAAAAAAAGCCGGGAAAAACTCAAGCGACAAGTTCATCAAAGAAAAAAGCTCCAAAGAAAAAATAACATCACCGGGAATACTCTCGGCCAACAGTAGGGGTTCCGCTTTTGAACCCCTATATTTTTTCGGACCAATAACGTACTATGGCTTCAGGATTCCAGCAGGAAACAGAGCGGCGAAGAACATTCGCGATCATTTCTCACCCGGATGCGGGAAAAACAACGCTCACGGAAAAGTTCCTTCTCTACGGCGGCGCAGTGCAGCTTGCCGGATCGGTCACCGCACGAAAGAATCAGAGGCAATCCACTTCGGACTGGATGGAGCTTGAGCGGAAGCGCGGCATTTCCATTACCTCCACGGTCTTACAATTTGAATACAACGGATTCAAGATAAACCTTCTTGATACCCCCGGTCACCAGGATTTTTCCGAGGACACCTACCGCGTACTGACCGCCGTTGACGCGGTGGTGATGGTGATTGACGCCGGTAAAGGTATCGAAAAGCAGACGAGAAAACTCTTCGAGGTTTGCCGAAGGCGTGAGATCCCGATATTTACGTTCATGAACAAGCTCGACCGGCCAACCCGTGATCCGCTTGAGCTGATCGACGAGCTTGAACATGTCCTTGGAATTCATGCGTACGTCATGAACTTTCCTCTCGGCACCGGGTTTGATTTCCGCGGAGTGTTCGACAGGCAGGGGCGGCAGGTTCATCTCTTCGAGCTGACCGCGGGAGGGGCATATCGCGCCCCCGTGCACATTTCCGATCTCTCGGATCCGATTGTCAGCCAGCGTCTCAACGACGAGATCTCAAACAAGCTCCATGAGGAGCTTGCCATCCTGGATCATGCCGGAGCCGCATTTGATGATGAGCGCATTCTGCAGGGCAAGCTCACGCCGGTTTTTTTTGGCAGCGCACGCAACAACTTCGGAGTGCAGCTTCTCCTGGACGGGTTTCTTGCACATGCCGGAAATCCCCGTCCGCGCTCATCGGGTGGAGAGGTTGTGCCTCTGGAGAGAGATGCATTTTCAGGATTTGTCTTCAAAATCCAGGCGAATATGGATCCCCGACATCGGGACAGGATCGCGTTTCTGAGGGTCTGCTCCGGGAAATTCGAACGTGATATGGTCGTGCTCCACCAGCCGACGGGAAAAAAGATCCGCCTCTCAAATGCGAGCAAGCTCTTCGGTCAGTCGCGGGAAACGCTGGAAGAGGCATATCCCGGGGATATTGTCGGCTTCGTCGGACAGCAGGCGCTTGGCATCGGCGACACACTGACGACTGACGGCACAATTCTCTACGATGAGATTCCGCACTTTCCGCCGGAGGTATTCGCACTCCTGAACAATCCCAACCCCGCAGGCTTCAAGAAGTTCCGCGAGGGGCTTGATCAACTCCTGCAAGAAGGTGTTGTGCAGGCATTTCGCCGCGTGCGGAATACCGATACGACGCCGATTCTCGCAGCTGTCGGTCCACTCCAGTTCGACGTCGTGCGCTACCGGCTTGAAAGTGAGTATGGTGCCGAGTCACGTCTCGAGGACACCGCGTGGAAACTTCTCCGATATGTCGATCCGTCGGTCGATCGAAGCGTTCTCACGGACAATCTCCTGCCGACGGGTGCAGTGTTCGCGGAAGACCGCGAAGGACGCATCTGCATTCTCTTCACCGGCGAATGGGGATTGAGATATTTTCAGGAGAAAAATTCCTCAATCCCGCTTACCGAGATGCCCGTGCCAACGTCACCACGAAATAACGGTGCACGCGGCTGAGCTGTCTCCAAATGACTTATGATGCTGCGGGGGCAGCCGGCTCGGTGTTCTTCGGCTTGATGAGTGCCGCAATTCCCAACCCTGCCAGGATCCAGCTCACGATGCCGTCCACGATCAACCCCTTCGTAAACTCCGCCGGGAAGCCCATCCAGTTCCAATACATGAAATGCGTGAAGAGCGCCGTAAAGATGCCGAACATTCCACAAAATGCAACGCGGCCAAAATACGAAGATGAGAGAGCCGTACTGCGAAGGAGAAACCATACCACCACAAATGCAGACAGAAGATCAAGAACGAAGCCGATGATCATCTGGCTGGGCATCATCGGGTCCTGGCCGAACGGGCTGTAGAAGATCATTCCCGTAGGGCCGCGCTTCATTTTCGCGACATACGCATCCATCGTTGCCTGATCTGATCCGAAGCTCGGGTTTGCAGGAAAGACGTACACGGCATTTTTGTCGAGAGAGCTGCGGAGAAGACTGACAACCGCATCCTCATTGGGAATCGGATGGAGATGCGGGGCGTGCAGCGGCAGAATGACCCACGCGATGAAACTCCAGACATAAAGAATGACACCGCCGAGCAGTGTTGCCAGAATCGTTTTGTTCATCGGAGTTCTCCTGGAAGTTGAAACGATGAGGTTTGTGAGATATGGTGATGAATGTTGTCAAGTGCCGACTCGCAATATAAGGAGGATTTTTGAAAAGGACACTCAGCAATCCGGCCTTGACAGTTGGGGAAAAATTCAATATCTTTAAGTTCAAATAATTTATATTTAAATCATAATTGCCTCATTCAAAGAGAAAATACGGGAAAAGGAACGATCTGGCGCTCGATTTGTGGACCAAACTGGCCAGATCATCTTCCACATTCGGGAAGCTCACCGTACGCCATATCTCCTCGTTTGGTCTTACGGAGCCGCAGTTCGGCGTCCTCGAAGCCCTGGGGCATCTCGGTCCGCTCCGGCTCGGCGAACTCTCACGGAAACGCCTGGTCAGCGGCGGGAATATGACCTGTGTTGTCGATAATCTCGAGAAGGAAGGACTTGTCGAGCGTATCCACAGTACAGAAGACCGCCGCCAGATTCTTGTCCAGCTGACCCCAAAGGGAAAAGCGCTGTTCGACGAGGTCTTTGTGCAGCATGCGGAGTTTGTCGGACGCATCGCATCGGTTCTTTCGGAGAATGAGCAGCATACGCTTGCAGCGCTGCTTAGAAAGCTCGGCCTTTCTCTGATGGAACAATTCCGGTCGGAATTAGGTTAATCTCACATTATCGCCATCTTCCATCCTCATGAACCATACGCCCACATATCAAAGGAACGAATCACTATGAAAAACCAGGTTGCCACGGTATTGCTACTGCTCACCGCCATACCATCGGTGTTATCTGCACAATCGGTTTGGAAGCTCGACAAAGCTCATTCGAAAATTGATTTTTCCGTGACCCACATGCTGGTCGCAGAGGTTGACGGCAGGTTTACGGATTTTGACGGAACCGTCACAAGTTCGAAAAGCGACTTTCGGGATGCAAAAATCGACGTCACGATCAAGACCGCCAGCATTACAACCGACAATGATTTTCGTGATAAACATTTACGATCGGACGATTTCTTCAATGCCGAAAAATATCCGGAGATCAAATTCCACAGCACCTCTATTGAGAAAACCGGAGATAACACGTACAAGATAGCCGGAGATCTTACCATCCGCGACACCACGAAGACCGTAGTGCTTAATGCGAAGTACAATGGACAGGTCGTAGCGGGCGGAGTGACGAAAGCCGCGTTCAAAGCCACAACAACGATCAACCGGTTTGACTATGGCGTGCACTGGAACAAGACGATCGAGACGGGCGGATTGGTCGTTGGCAAGGACGTCGATATCACGCTTCTCCTCGAGTTGAACAAACAGGAACCATCCAAGGAGTGATTTTGCCCGGCGGGCGAACGTACCGATGATGCGGTGGGGACAACGATGACCGAGAAGCTGCTGGGCATACATCACATCACCGCAATCGCGGGGGATGCGCAACGAAATCTGAACTTCTACAGGAATGTTCTCGGGCTCATCCTTGTGAAGAAGACCGTGAACTTCGATGATCCGTTCACGTATCATCTTTACTTCGGGGATGAAACCGGAAGCCCCGGGACGCTTCTTACGTTTTTTCCTTGGTCATCGGCTGCCAGGATCGGCAGAAAGGGACCCGACCAGATCAGTTCATTCGCATTCGCAGTCCCATCAGCATCGATCGAGTTCTGGAAACAGCGGTTGGAAGAGTTCCGCGTTCCCATTCTCGGATTATCGAGACGATTCGGTCAGGAGGTCCTCACCGGCAGCGATCCGGATGGATTCTCATTTGAACTCGTCGGGGCTTCGTCGAATCCGCCGAGCTCCGGGACCGGGCCGGTTCCGGGCGAGTACATGATCAGCGGTCTGCACAGTGTAACTCTGTGCGAGCGGAGCGCAGAACGGACCATGAGATATCTGGGAGATGTGATGGGGTTCCGACGGGTCAGCTCGGAGGGTGAGCGGACACGATGTGAACTGAACACGGAGGGGAGATCGAATTATGTTGATGTGGTCGAACGACCAGATGCCCCGCCGGGCAGAATGGGGGTTGGGATCATCCACCATGTGGCGTTCAGAGCTCCTGATGACGATACACAGGTTCGAATCCGGGAAGATCTTGTCGGGCACGGATCCGAAGTTACGCCGATCATTGATCGAACCTATTTTCATTCCATCTACTTCCATGAACCGGGCGGCGTTCTGTTCGAGGTTGCGACAGACGGCCCGGGATTTCTGATAGATGAATCCCGTGCCGAACTCGGGACGCATCTGAAGCTTCCCGGCCAGTACGAATCCTCCAGAAGCGAGATAGAAAAGCATCTCCCGCCGCTCCGATAGTATCCCACCTGAAAATCCCAGGGATAAAAATTAAATTCCTCCGCGCTTGACAAAGAAGTGAAACAATGTTAAATTGTGTTCGTATAATTAACAGTGTTCATATAATTATTGGTGATTATGACCATAATTGACCGAAAAGCCCGGGAAAAGCAGGAAATGAGGCGGTCTATACTCGATTCTGCAATGAAATTATTCCTCGAGGAAGGATTTGAAAACGTCTCCATCAGGAAAATAGCGGATAAAATCGAATACAGTCCCGCAACGATTTATCTCTACTTCCGGGACAAAGATGAGATCCTCTACGCACTCCATGTCGAGGGTTTCGAGGAACTCTTCCGCCGTCAACAAGCGGTACGCAACATTCCTGATCCGCGCCAACGGCTCAGGAGGCATGGTGAAATCTACGTGAAGTTCGCGCTCGACAATCCCGAATACTACAATCTCATGTTCATCATGAGAAGCCCGCTGAAGAAGGTTCCGGAAGCCGGCGAATGGCAGGTCGGGACGCGCTCCTACGACTTCTTCAAATCAGAAGTGGAAGCAGCGATGAATGCTGGAGTTCTGAGGAAAATGGATCCTCAGGAGGCAACATTCGGGCTCTGGTCCTTTGCGCACGGGATTGTTGCGCTCATTCTCCGTAACCGGTGTCCCATGCTCGATCATCAGAATCTCACCGCCGCCGCACTCAAGGTCTTCAACACCATCATGGAAAATGTCGAGATTCAAAAAGCTTGATTTGCAGAATACCGCACAGTACGCTGTCCGAATCGACTGCGTGCGGAGTCATCAACAGAATTGTCGGTAACGAACGAAAAATGGATACGCTTATGAAATTCCCCACTCTTCGACGAATGGCATTGGCAGTCGTACTTTGGACGCCTGTCGGAGCGACCGCCACGAATGCACAGGAAAGTATCTCTCTTTCGATTGACCAAGCCATCTCCACGGGAATCGAAAACAGCAAATCGCTCCATGCATCGCTCATGAACGTCGAGTATACAGATGCGAGATCGGGGGAAGTGAATGCTCAGCGTCTCGCGCAGATCAAACTCTCCGGGGGATACACGCGCCTGAGTGAAATTCCTCCCGCAGAGATTGGACCCTATCCTCCCCTGTTTAAGGACCCGATCGTCATATCGCCCTCGCTTCTCAACAACTACACGCTGCGTCTGTCGTTGCAGCAGCCGCTCTTTACCGGATTCCGCCTGCAAGGTGCGAGCGACATGGCAGAGTACACTGCACAGGCAGCTTCTGCGGATTACCGATTGGGCAAGTCGGATCTGGTCTTTGCTATCCGGAGCGCGTATTGGAATGTTTATAAAGCGAAGGAGTTCAAGAAAGTCATTGACGAGAACGTGGCGCAGATGGAAGCCCACCGTAAGGATGTCCAAAGCATGTTTGATCAGGGCATCATCACAAAGAACGAGCTGTTGAAAGTGGAGGTGCAGCTTTCAAACACCCGGGTGCTTCAACTGGACGCGGGAAACAACGTCCGCCTTGCGACCATTGCTCTGGACAATTTGATCGGTTTGCCCGTGCAGACCGGAGTCGAAATTGCGAGCACGATCCAGACCGATTCGACGAAGTACAGCGAGTTGACGGGGCTCGTGGAGAAGGCCATTGCGAACCGGGATGACGTTCATGCGATGGAATACCGCGTCAAGGCGGCGGAATCGGGTGTGAGCGTTGCGCGATCCGGGTGGTTTCCTCAGGTCTACGTGACGGGCAATTATTACTATTCCCGACCGAATCAGCGATACTTTCCTGCACTCGATCAGTTCCAGGATACGTGGGATGTTTCGCTCGGAGTCTCTCTGGATGTCTGGAACTGGGGAACAACGATTCGCCAGACCAATCAGGCAAATGCACAGTTAGAGGAAGCGAAAGACCAGGAGGGATTGCTGCGCGACGGGGTGACTCTTGAGGTCACGCAAAATTATTTGAACCTCCACGAATCGCTGGAGAGAATTGCTGTTTCCGACGAGGCGGTTAAGCAAGCCGAAGAAAACTATCGCATAACAAACGAGAAATTTCTCTCCGGTCTTGCTCTCAATTCGGATGTTCTCGACGCGGAAGTCGCCTTGCTCCAGGCGAAGTGGAATCATATCCGGGCGCTCGTGGACCACGAGCTTGCCGGGGCGCGGCTGCAAAAGGCAGTCGGAGAAGATCCCAATGTACGGTAGACACATCGGAGATTGGCATAACCAGAAACGCACTTAAGGACTGAATATATGAAACGCAGAAATCTCATCGGTATTCTAATCATTGCCGGAGCGGTTATTATCGCAATCCTCCTCTATAACCGGTCGAGAATGCAGGCGTCAGCCCAGGACGAGATGTTGACGGCCGTGCCGGTGACCGTTGCGCCGGTAACGCGACAACATCTGACACAGGATCGCTCGCTCGTCGGAACCGTGGCGGCAAATAACGACGTTGCCATCGTCGCTGAGACGCAGGGGAAGGTGACCGGCGTGTTTGCAGAAGTCGGACAATATCGCTCGGCGGGTACGGTTCTGATCCAGGTTGATGATGAATTGAAGAAGGCGGCGCTGGAATCGGCAGAGACGAATTTCGAGAAAGCCAGGAAAGACTTTGACCGATTCACCTCTCTTGTGAAGGATCACGCAGCAACAGACCAGCAGGTGGAAGGAGCGCGACTTGCCATGAAGGCAGCCGAAGCCCAGTTTGTGACTGCCCGCCGGGAATTTAACGATACGAGAATTGCAACACCGATCAGCGGTATTGTGACGGCACGGCCGGCAGATGTTGGAACATATGTCCAGCGGGGTACTGTGGTTGCAAACGTGGTCGACATCTCCCGGCTCAAGGTGAGGCTCAATGTGGCGGAACGGGAAGTCTTCCGGTTGAAAGTCGGAGACAAGGTCGAGGTGACCACGGATGTCTATCCCGGGACGATGTTTGCGGGCGCTATCCATACGGTGAGTGCGAAAGGAGATGAGGCACACACTTATCCGGTGGAAATTATGCTCGATAATCCCAGGAGCCATCCGTTAAAGGCGGGCATGTTCGCCGCGGTACGATTTGCCGAGCTTTCCGGAAGCGATGTCCTGGCCATTCCGCGTGAAGCACTTCTCGGAAGCATGAAGAATCCCCAGGTCTATGTTCTGTCGCAAGGCACCGCTCATGTTCGGGATATTGTTATCGGATCTGAATACGGAAATCTGCTGGAAGTTCTGAGCGGCCTCCAGGAACAGGATTCGGTTGTTGTCGGCGGGCAGAATAATTTGAAGGATAATGCCGCCGTAAAAATTGTCCAATGAACCGGAGTTTTCGAAAATGACCATCACTGAGTTATCGATCAAGCGGCCCACGCTCGTCGTCGTGGTTTTCTCATTTCTCGGCGTCCTCGGCTTGTACAGTTACAGCCAGCTCAAGTATGAGCTCCTGCCGAAAATCACGCCGCCGTGGGTAACCATTACCACGATTTATCCCGGTGCATCGCCGACGGAGGTCGAGTCCGGCGTGACCAAAGTGATTGAAGATGCCGTCTCGGGAGTCGACAAGGTTTCGACGGTCTATGCGACCTCACAGGAAGGTCTCTCTCTGGTGTCGATCGAATTCGACATGACTGCCGACATCGTCACGGCGCTTCAGGATGTTCAGAGGAAAGTGAATGAGGTGGAGTCGAGTCTCTCCGATGGTGCAAAGACGCCGGTCATTTCAAAATTCGCCCTGGATGAATTGCCGGTGCTACGCATCGGCGTAACCGCAAGTATGCCGTCACGCGACTTTTTCCAGTTCCTGAAAGACCACATTCAACCCAGATTGTCGAAGCTCGCGGGAGTTGGGCAAATTACGCTTGTCGGAGGTGATGAGCGCGAAATCAAAGTGAATATTGACGGACAGAAACTGCGGTCATACGGGCTCTCACTCCTTCAGGTTACACAACTGATCAAGTCCTCAAATCTCGATTTTCCCACGGGAAAAGTGAAACACGCGAGTGAACAATACATCGTCCGGCTGGCTGGAAAGTATCAGTCGATCGAAGAGCTCCGCAATCTCGTGATCGGTCAGTCTCGCCAGGGGGGTGACGTAAAGCTTTCGGATATCGCGGAAGTGGAAGACGGCAGAAAAGAATACGCAATGCTCAGCCGTGTAAACGGCAAGCCCTCGGTTGGAATCATCGTGCAAAAGCAGGGTGAGGCCAATTCTGTCGAAGTGAGCCGGCTGGTCCGCAACGAGCTCGCCGCCATCGAAACCGATTACGCGGACCGGAACATAAAATTTGATATCGCACAGGACGGCTCGACGTTTACCATTGATGCAGCCGATGCCGTGAAGCACGACCTTACTCTTGCGGTAATCCTCGTGGCTATCGTGATGCTCGCCTTCCTCCACAGCATCCGGAATTCCGTGATTGTCATGATCGCGATCCCCGCATCACTTGTCTCGACGTTCATCGGCATCTACGCGTTCGGATTCTCGCTCAACCTCATGACGCTTCTCGGTCTCTCACTGGTGATCGGGATTCTGGTTGATGATTCCATCGTTGTCCTGGAAAATATTTACCGACATCTTGAGCATGGTGAAGAACGGCGGGATGCCGCATTGAAAGGGAGAAACGAGATAGGATTTGCTGCTCTTTCCATAACGATGGTTGATGTAGTGGTGTTTGTGCCGCTTGCCCTCGTTAGCGGACTCATCGGCAATATCATGAGGGAATTCGCGATGGTAGTGGTCTTCTCCACGCTCATGAGTTTGTTCGTTTCCTTCACGATTACGCCGCTGTTGGCATCCCGGTTTGCCAAACTGGAGCACCTGACAAAAGGGACCATCCTCGGGAAGTTTGCTCTCTGGTTTGAAAAGCAGTATAACAGGGGGATAAAACTTTACGCGGAGGTTCTTGAATGGAGTCTTCTCCATCCCTGGAAAATGATAGGACTCTCGGCGGCGCTTTTCGTGCTGGCACTTATGCTTCCGGTCTTCCGGTTCGTCGGATCGGAATTCATGACACAAACCGACCGCGGTGAATTTACCGTCACCCTCGAGGTCCCCGCTGGTTCGACATTGGATCACACCAACTCTATCACACAGGAAGTGGAGCGCTACATTGCGGGTTTCCCCGAAGTGAGGAAAGTCTTCACGAATGTCGGCGTGTCCACGGAAGGGCTCGTCGGGCAGTCTTCCAACTACGTTTCGGAACTTAACATCACGCTTGTTCCTAAAGATGAGCGCAAACGTTCAACCGATGAGATCGCATCGGTAATCAAGCGGTTTGCACGCGAGATACCTGGTGTGAAAGTGCGAGCCAGCCCCATCGGGCTCTTCGGAACGGCAAATCAGGCGCCGATCGCACTGATTATCAGCGGAACAAATTACGACAGCCTTCATGCGGTCGCGGAGAAGGTTGCCGATATTGTCCGGACAATCCCGGGAACCGCGGATGTACGCCTTTCTGTTGAAGAAGGTAAACCGGAGTCCCGCATTGAAGTTCATCGGGATCAAATGGCAGACCTGGGTTTGACGCTTGGAGAGGTGGGATCTACGCTTCGAATTGCGTTCGAGGGAGATGATGAATCGAAATACCGTGACGGCGCAAACGATTATCCCATTCGGGTCGTGCTGGACGATTTCGACAGGTCGAAGACGAGCGATGTGGGGAACCTCACCCTGCTCAACCGCAAGGGGCAACTCATCGAGCTGAAACAATTCTCGCGGATCTACCAGTCGGTGGGGCCGACCAAATTGCAGCGGCAGGATCGTAACTATGCCGTGACGGTATTCTCGCAGGCAATCGGCCGGCCGAGCGGAAGTATCGGCGAGGATATCAAGAAGGCAATATCCGGCATGCTTCCAAAGGGGACAACCATCAAGTATGAAGGTGATTTGAAGAACCAGACGGAGGGGTTCGGAAGTCTCGGTCTTGCCATGATTGCCGCCATCCTCTTCGTGTATATGATCATGGTTGCTCTGTATGATTCATACATCTATCCGTTCGTGGTGCTCTTTTCAATACCCGTAGCAATGGTGGGAGCAATGCTTGCTCTTGCATTGACAATGAAATCGCTGAATATCTTCTCCATCCTTGGGCTGATCATGCTGGTCGGGCTGGTCGGAAAGAACGCCATTCTTCTCGTTGACCGCACAAATCAGATGCGCAGGGAACGCGGGATGTCGGTACTCGATGCCCTTCGCGAGGCGGGTCAGACACGGTTTCGGCCGATTGTCATGACGACCGCATCCATGGTGGTGGGAATGATGCCGATTGCACTGAGCATCAGCTCGGGGTCGGAATGGAAATCAGGGCTTGCCTGGGCGCTCATCGGCGGGCTCGTCAGCTCCCTCCTTCTTACGCTTGTTCTGGTCCCCGCGGTGTATGTGAAGGTGGACGGGTGGAAGGAAACGCTGCCCGGTTTGCTGCGGGATCTCTGGAGAAGACGACTTCCGCGGCGTACCAAGGAACCGGTGGTCATAGGGGCGGTAGAGTACAGGAAAGGGGATTGAGGAGATTGTGAACGCCGCTACTCTCCGGATTCTGCGTCGTGGATTTGAAAGGCACTGTCCGCAGTGCGGAAAGGAAAAAATCTTCGGCAGGTGGAATGTTCTGAGGAAATCCTGTCCGCGCTGCGGCTGTGAGATCGAGCGCCGCGGGGGTGACACCTGGTTCTTTACCTACATGACCACGGCGTTCCTGACCGGGCTCTTTGTCCTCTGGATGTTCCTCTTTCCGATGACGAACCATCTTCTTGGTCAGGTTATTCTTGTCGTGGGCTGGTTTGTGCTCATCGTGCTTACTCTTCCGATCCGGAAAGGGCTGGCGATCGCCATCGATTATCTGATCGATTCCCGGCAGGAACATCATCAATCATGATTCATCATTTTGTGTAACCGTCATAACCAACATCATGACAAGCCGTCGTTCTTTTCTTACCACACTCGGAATGGGCATCGCCGCAACAAGCCCGGTGCTGGCTCAGCCGCAGCGCCGCCGCTCGCTCTTCGATTTCATTTTCAACCAGCCGGAAACGGTCGATCCGGGTGTGCGCCCGGATCCTTCCACCTGGAGCAACGACACGATCACGGCGGCGTGGATCGGTCATGCTACAGTGCTCATCAATTTCTTCGGTACGATGATCATCACCGACCCGGTTTTTTCCAATCGCATCGGCATTCGGCTCCTGCGAATGTTCACACTCGGTCCACGACGTCTCGTTGCGCCGGCACTTTCCATCAAAGAGCTTCCAAAGATTGATCTCATTCTCCTTTCTCATGCACATATGGATCATTGCGATCTGCCGTCGCTGAGACGCTTCGATCCTTCTATCCCCATTGTGATGGCGAAAAACACCCAAAGTGTGATCCGCAGTTTGAATCGAAGAAGCGTGACCGAAGTTGACTGGAATGAATCGATTATAATCGGTGATCTGTCGATCGAAGGATTGCGCGTGAAGCATTTTGGATGGAGATTTCCCTGGGAAAGCGACCGCTCGAAGGGTGATTGGAACGGCAGAAGTTACAATGCCTACAGCATCTCAAAAAATGGACGCACTATCGTGTTTGGCGGGGATACGGCGTACCAGGAATTCTTCAAGTCTCTCGCCGAAAGAAATATCCCTATCGATCTCGTCATCCTCCCAATCGGGGCGTATGATCCATGGATTGCGGTACACGCAAATCCCGAACAGGCGGTCGCAATGGCGAATCACATGAAAGCCAAAGCCATTCTTCCGGTACACTGGAATACATTCATCCTGAGCAGCGAGCCCCAGCACGAGCCGATCGAGCGTCTGAAAGCTGCGCTGAAAGAGCATTCCCCCTCCCTTGCACTCGATGCGATCGGCCAGACGTGGAAGCTCGGAGCCGTCTGAAGCGTCAGCGTTTGCGCCCTTCAAACACGAATTTCATCGCTTCGCCGATTGTCTCGATGGGAATAATGCGGAGCCCTTCCTTTACCTTCGGTTGAATTTCTTCGAGATCACGCTCATTCTCTTTTGGAATGAGCACGACCTTGATGCCGCTCCGTTGAGCCGCGAGGAGCTTTTCATTCAGTCCGCCGACACCGAGAATATTTCCACGGAGGGTAATTTCGCCGGTCATGGCGATATCGTTCCGAGCCGGACGGTTTGAGGCGGCAGAAATGATCGCCATGGCCATCGTGATACCGGCGGAAGGACCGTCTTTGGGAATTGCGCCTTCCGGGAGGTGAATGTGAATCTCCTTTCTCTGAAAGAAGTTCGGGGGGACGCCAAGCGCCTTTGCATTTGAGCGGATGAAACTCAGTGCAGCTCGTGCGGATTCCTGCATCACCTCGCCGATTTGCCCCGTCAGGGTGAGCGTTTCTCTGCCGCTCATGATGGTGGCATCGACATTCAGAATGCTTCCGCCGACGCTGGTCCAGGCGAGGCCCACGACTGATCCGACATGCCGGACGCGCTCAGGTTCGCGCTGCCGGAATTTCGGAACACCAAGGTACGCTTCGAGTTTCTTCTTATCCACGGTGATGTGCTTGGATGACCCACGCTTGCCGTTCTTCTGCTTCCCGAAGACGATATCCTTTGCCACCTTCCTGCAGATGGATGCAATCTCGCGTTCGAGATTTCGGACTCCCGCTTCCCTCGTGTAGGAACTGATGATTTCTCCGATTGTTGCATCCAGGATGGAGATATCTTGTTCACTCAGACCGTGTTCCTTCATCTGTGCCGGGATGATATGCCGCTTTGCAATCTCGCGTTTGTCGTACTCCAGATAACCCGGCAGCTCGATCACTTCCATCCTGTCGAGCAGCGGTGCGGGAATATTGTACCGGACATTCGCCGTGGTGATAAAGAGAACGTGTGAGAGATCGTAATCAACATCAAGATAGTGGTCGTTGAACGTCGCATTCTGCTCGGGATCGAGAACCTCGAGAAGTGCAGAACTCGGGTCGCCGCGGAAATCCATGCTCATCTTGTCGACTTCATCCATGAGAAGCACAGGATTGATGACTCCTGCCCGGCGCATCGACTGGATGATCTTTCCGGGCATCGAACCGATATACGTCCGGCGATGGCCATGGATTTCTGCCTCGTCGCGCACCCCCCCGAGAGAAATCCGCACAAACTTCCTCCCGAGAGCCCGGGCAATCGATTTCCCGAGCGAGGTTTTCCCTACTCCGGGCGGTCCGACAAGGCAGAGAATCTGCCCGCGCATTTCCTTGACGAGGTTCAATACCGCGATATGCTCGAGGATCCGCTCTTTCGGTTTTTCGAGTCCGTAGTGGTCGTTGTCGAGAATCTCCTGCACGTGCTTGATATTGAGATTGTCCTTCGTACGTTTGGACCACGGGACATTGACGATCCAGTCGAGATAATTTCGGCTGACCCCGAACTCGGGTGATTGCTGCGGCGTCTTTCGGAGTTTGGCAAACTCCTCCGATGCCTTTTCGCGCGCTTCCTTCGGCATGCCGGCAGCCTCGATCTGCTTCTGGATCTTCGCCAGCTCGGGCGAGAGAACCTCCTCCGAACCAAGCTCGTCCTGCAATATGCGGATTTGCTCCTGGAGGAGAAATTTCTTCTGTGACTGTTGAATGCTGTCGTGAACTTTGGTATCGATATCCTTTTCGATGCGGAGGATGTCGAGCTCCGCGGTGAGCAGCTTCGCCAGTTCCAGGAGTTGTTCCTTGAGAAGTGTCGACTGCAGCAGCTTCTGTTTTGAGCTTACCTCGTGCCGCAACGTGGCGGCGATGAAAAAGAGTTTCCGCCTGGGCTCCTTGATGGTCTGGAAGGAAGGAAGCGCCTCATTACCGACCGCCCGGTTGAGCTGGATATATTCCTGAAACAATCCTGTAACGTGGCGGACCAGGGCGTCGATCTCCGGTGATTCCTCTTGTTCATCACTGGAAAGGGAGATTTCCGCTTCCAGATAATTTGGGTTTTCCACAAACGATCGGATGGATGCCTGTTGCACACCGTCGACGAGAATTTTCATGAGTCCGTTCGAGAGTTTCATGATCTGGACGATCTTTGCCACCGTGCCGTCAAGATATATGTCTTCCGAGGCGGGGTCTTCGACTTCGGGAGTCTTCTGAGCGACGACGAGGATCATTTTGTCTCCCTCGATCGCGTGTTGGGCTGCGCGGAGGGATGATTCGCGGCCGAGGAGAATCGGATAGACCATGTGGGGAAAAATGACGACATCCCGCAGAGGAAGAACGGGTAACCGCAGCGGTATCGAGTCTTCGGCTGTGAGAGGCGTATCGGTGAGATGAAATTCTTCCTGTTTCATAAGTTCCCGGAGAAAAAGCCCTGACGGGCGGAGATCATTGGTTGGATCAGTATAAAAATATACAAAGAATGCACGCGGGATGCAATGAATTCTGCGTTCATCAGCCGGATCCGTTGCTGATAAAAAACTTTTTAGTATATTTGATGCAAAACTTTTGCGAACTCCATGGAACGTCCGAGCCAGTCTCTCTTTCAATCCTATGATTCATTCCGCAGCCCTGCGTTTTCCGGACGAGCAATTTCCCCCGAACTTTTCCAGTCCATTCTCGACAATTCAATCCACGATTCCGGTGGTTTGTTGCGCGATGAACTTGTCGGCAAATCGTATGAAAACAGGCCGATCCGTCTCTTGACGGCGGGGTCTGGACCGAATTCCGTGTTGCTCTGGTCTCAGATGCACGGCGATGAATCGACCGCTACGATGGCAATTGTGGACATCCTGCAATTCCTGATTCGGACAAAAAGCGAAGAGTCTACGCGCAGGATGCTCTCTTCCGTGACACTCCAATTTCTCCCGATACTCAATCCGGACGGTGCATCACGATTTCAGAGACGCACTGCGCAGAATATTGATATGAACAGAGATGCCCTTGCATTGCGTACCCCGGAAGCCAAACTCCTCGCCGATCTTCAGATGAGACTGAAACCCCGATTCGGGTTCAATCTTCACGATCAGGAGCTCAGCACCGCGGGATCGTCGAAAGAACTCACCGCTCTCGCGTTTCTTGCACCCGCATACAATGTTGAGAAATCATCAAATGATGTCCGTTCAAGAGCAAAGAAACTGGCAGCATTCCTTGCCGTCACTCTCGACTCACACGCTGCCGGAAGACTTGCCCGTTACGACGATGCGTTTGAGCCGCGGGCGTTCGGCGATAACATGCAGAAGTGGGGAACCAGCACCGTCCTCATCGAATCCGGACATGCAATGAATGATCCCGACAAGAATTCCATCCGGAAACTCAACGCCGTAGGGCTCATCTCTGCGTTTGAAAGCATTGCGGGTGGAACCTATCTTCAGGCGGATGAATCAGCGTATGACCGCCTTCCGTTCAACGGCAAGCTGGCGTACGATGTGATCATCCGGAATATACTGATCGACGAAGGGGGCGGAAGAACGACCGAAGCCGATTTAGGGATTTCCTATCAGGTCGATACGCATTCCGAGCTCCCGCCGCGGCTTGTCGATCTTGGCGATCTCAGCACATATACGGCTCTCAGGGATATCGACGGAGGGAAAAAGAGACTCTCCCGCAAGCTTCTTCGGCTGAATCAGCCGTTCAACTGGGAACCCTATTTTCCCAATGCTCTGCCGCCGGTATTCCTAAAGGAATAGACAGATTGGGTATTCCCGAACCCCGGGACAATCCACAGCTTCACAGACCCTCAGTTCATTTCCGCCGGCTTCACGGTAAGTGCAATTTTCTTCTCCAGGCGGAGTATCGTCAGCGTGATGCTTCGTCCGATCGCATCGCTCGTCAGGTGCCGGTGAAGATCATCGATGCTTTCCACGCGTTTTCCGTCAAAATCAACAATTACATCGCCGATCTGGATTCCTGAGGCAGCAAGCGGTCCGGCTTCTTCGACATGAGCAACCATGACGCCGCGAAGGCCGCTCAGGCGGTGTGCCCTCAGCGCATTTTTCGCAAGGTCAAGGACCTGCCCCGCTATTCCGAGATATGCCCGCGAGACTTTTCCATCCTTGATCAATGTTGCCGCAATGAGTTTTCCGGTATTGATGGGAATGGAAAAGCAGATGCCCTGTGCCCAGGGAATCATCGCCGTGTTGATGCCGATGACTTCACCCCTGGTATTGACGAGCGGTCCGCCGGAATTTCCCGGGTTCAGTGCGGCGTCAGTCTGGATAACATTGTCTATCAGTCTTCCTCCCGCGGATCGCAGTGAGCGCCCCAATGCACTTATGACGCCGGCAGTGACCGTTGCCTGGAACCCGTATGGATTTCCGATGGCGATAACCAATTGTCCGATGCGTATGAACTGTGAATCACCGAGCCGTGCAGCAGGTAAGTCCTGTGCATGCACACGGACAACCGCCAAATCGGTGTAGGAATCTCCACCGATATGCTGTCCTTGCAGCTCTCTGCCGTCCTGGAGGGTGACTCTGATCGATGCCGCGCCGTGGACGACGTGACTGTTCGTCAGAATGAATCCATCGGGAGTAAAAATGACGCCCGAGCCGCTTCCTGTCGGCTGGAGCGGAGAACGCTCGTTGCCGCGCGGTGCGCCGGGACGCCTTCTCCGCGGTGAATGGTGAGCCACATCAATCTGGACCACAGTCGGTGATACCTGCTCGACGACACGGGTGACTGCTGTGCTGTACGCATCGAGCAGATCGCCGTCATCGGTTCCCGAATCCTGGCGGGGCGGTGACGGCTGTCCGACAGCATCTGTTGACAAGTGAAGGACTGTATTCATCCTATCATTCTCCTTTGTTCATCGTACGTTGAAGTCCGTTATGCCCGGTCAGGTTCATCCCATCCGCAGCGCCGCCGCCAATCCGCTTTGAATTTCTCCCTCTCTTCCGGTGTCATTGCTGCAAGTTTTTCCTCGAAGCGTCGCTTCCAGCGATCGCGCCGCCATCCGTTGCCAAACCGCCACGGTGACCATCCGCGAAGGAGAAGATGGGAGAGTATCAGCAACCCTACTGCCTGCCAGAAGCCCAACGCCGGGCCCCTGAACAGATCCGGAATGATCGCATTCCAGAGCATCATGACGATCCAGCTGAAGACCAGCAATCCGACAAGCAGAAAAAGAATGCCTTTGAGAATCTTAGGATACCAGCGGTGTCTCATAACAGTCCTTTCTTTCAATCATGTTCGAATTCATCATACATCAGCTGCAATTTCTCCCGGAGGGAGAGTACCGCATACCGTTTACGGGCAAGAAGCGTGTTGATATTGATTCCCGTGATTTCTGAAATTTCCCTGAAACTTTTTCCCTCAAGCTCGTTCATCACAAAAACGTCCCGCTGCTCTTCCGGCAACTCGTCAAGTGCTTCTTCAATTGCATCCCAGAGAAGTTCACGGGTGTAGCGCTCATCCGGGCCGTTCGTCCGGTCGAGAAGCAGATCGACCACCCCGAGCGAAGAAGATTCATCCGGCACATCAGGGAGTGTCTCCGGCCTTCTTTTCCGATACCAGTCGATGATCCTGTTTCGGGCCGTACGGAAGAGCCATGCCGTCAGGTTTTCAATCGGCTCCAAAACGTTGTACCCCGTCAGAAGGCGGTAAAAAATATCCTGGAGTATATCTTCTGCATCTTCGTCTGTGCGGACACGGCTTCGTATGAAGTCCAGCAGGCGTGCCCGTTCAGTGCGAAATGTGTTTTCAACGGACTGATCACGCTGAATCTGATGTTCGGAATACTGCATCAAACTGCTTTCCTACGTAGACGAATTGCAGGAGAAATTATTGTACGCGAACGGTGGTAGGAATAAAAGAATTACCGTTCTGCCGCATTTTGAAGGAAAATCAGCGAACGACGGTTCAATGCTGCCGGTGCTGCGAGAATACCCAGGTGATGAGTGAGGGTTCCCCGAACGCGAAAGTCCAAACGTCATGCCCGACGTCCTTATATTCGGTGTATTTCGGATGACCGCCTGCCTTCCGGATCGCTCCGATCATTTCCCGCGCGCGTGAAACGTCGACGACAGAATCAGCCGCGCCGTGAAAAGCCCAGATCGGAACTTGCGTCAGGAGAGATGCCTTCCGCGTATCGCCGAGGCCGCAAAGGGGAATTCCGGCAGCGAACTTGTCGGGATACCTCTCCAGGATTTCCCAGGTTCCAATTCCTCCCATCGACTGGCCCACAACGTACACACGGTTCGTATCGATGCTGTACGTTTTTTCAAGCTCAGTCAGAAGTCCGGCAACGAGGTCGAGTTCGTCCGGCGGATTTTCGCGCCCATCATTGGCAACCCAGAGAGAAGTATCGGGACATTGAGGCGCGAGCACAAAGCAGGGATGAGATTTCTGATTGGCAGGAGATATCCAGAAATGTGAACCGAGCTCATTTGCACCGGAGATGTTGCTCATGTTATCCGTGCCTCTCCCCGCAGCACCGTGAAGCCAGAGAATGAGAGGATACGTTTTTCCGGATTGAGAAGATGGCGGGACAAAGAGGCGGTAGGGGAGTACTCGACCGTCGGAAGATGTGAAGGTTCTTGAAAGAAACCGAGCATCGTTCTCCTGCGACAGGGAGATCTGAATCAGGAAGACGCCAGACAAGATGAACCAGGTAAATTTCATAAAGATCCTCAATTCATGGAGACACAGAATGCATTTCTTCTTCGTAACGTCATGGCTTCATCTATAATATATCAAGCGGGAGTTTGAATTCCATCTTTGTCGAATCGGGGGTGTGCCAGGCTTTATCCCGCAAATGGTCGGGGATGCGGATCTGGAAGTTGAGGATGACCATGCAAATTACTAAGATATCATCCTATGCCGGAACTGCCGGATCTGACAATGTATATCGAATCGCTCCGAACGCGTATTATCGGGGAAACGCTCATTCGAGCGAGAGTCAAGAGCCCTTCCCTCCTTCGTACATTTGACCCGCCACTTTCCGCTGCAGAAGGCAAGGTTGTGCGGGGCGTGGATCGTATCGGCAAGCAGATTGTTGTCGAGCTGGAGAGCCAGCTTTTTCTCGTCGTTCATCTGATGATTGCCGGGAGATTTCATTGGAAAAGAACAGGCGCAGGAGGAAGAGGGAAATCCGATCTCGCTGCGTTCGATTTCCCGAACGGGACGCTTCTTCTTACGGAAGCGAGTACGCAGAAGCGCGCGTCCCTTCATGCCGTTCTGGGAAAATCTTCCCTCGCCGTATTCAACCGCGGCGGTCTGGAGGTGTTGACCGCATCGCCTGTTGAGTTCCGCGAAGCTCTGGAGAGACAAAACCACACGCTGAAACGTACACTCACCGATCCGAGACTGTTCAGTGCGATCGGCAATGCCTACTCGGATGAGATATTGCATGCCGCGGGCTTGTCACCGCTTCGCCGCTCTCAGAAACTCTCTCCCGCGGAGATTGACACACTCTATCAGACGACAAAGAAAGTTCTCGAAAAATGGATTCTGAAGCTCAGAGAGGAAGTCGGTTCCGGATTCCCGGAGAAGGTGACCGCGTTCCATCCTGCCATGGCCGTCCATGGAAAGTTCGGGAAACCCTGTCCGGTCTGCGGGACAGCAGTCCAGCGAATCGTGTATGCTGCCAATGAATGTAATTACTGTCCCAGGTGCCAGACCGGCGGCAGGATTCTCGCGGACCGGTCTCTCTCGCGCCTGCTGAAAAACGAATGGCCGGAATCCATCGAGGAATGGGAGGGAGCTCCGGGATTGGGAAAGCTTTCCTGAGGACGATTCAATTCTCCCGGTGAGCGGATAAAAGAAAAACCGGCGACCAGGAAGGCGCGCCGGCTTGAATTTCCCGCAGGGATTCTGGTGAGCTCAGAAAACCAAAGCGCTGATAATCGTCCACACCGCCCAAAGACCATAGGAGATTCCCAGGCCCGTCCCTGTCGGCTTTCCGCAGATTCTGGCAAGCCCGTACCCGATGATTCCCGTTTGCCAGAGAGTGAAGACATTCAGAGCGGCAAGCAGCTTGTGTACCTTATTCGTCTGATCGAATGAACCGAGTAGCAGCAGCCCGGCGCCGGGACTTGCGACAAGGCTGTTAAGGAGGTTGATCATGATCAGCGTAATGATCGTTCCGAGAATTCCGATCCAGAGGGCGACTCCGAACAACTCCAGGACTTTGTTGTAAGCTCCTGGAAATTTCAAAATAATCTTGGCCGCCAGCCAGTAGATAAGAGCGCCAAGAAAGAAGACTGCCGACATGATGATGATTTGAATGCCGCTTCCAAAGATTACGAACATGGCAGCTCCGCTGTTTTCCATGCGTTCCATCGTCTGATCCGCCTGATCCTGGGTCATCCTCCCCTGGCTTACGGCCGTCCGGTACTGCTGTTCCTGCCGGTCGTACACTTGCTGGCGGAGCGTTGTGTTGGTGTAGACGGAATATGTCGAGACAATGCCGAGGATGATGAGGATAATGAACGGGATCAACCAGGAGGTTGTCTGAATGGGAGAATCGCGAAGTTCTGTGAACAGCTCACCCGGGGAAGCAAATACATTTGTTGCGCGGGTCATGAGAGATGTAACAGGTAGTTGCGAAGCAGCAGCAGGTTGTTGCTCGTCCATAATGGCTCCTTGTAGTGGTGACGCAAGGTAGTGATTTTCGTTTCCACTGTCAAACAGAAGAAAATCAAGAATCCTGCTTGCGATTCGTGAGAATCGTGAGTACGGGAACTCTGTTCCAAACCGGGAAATGAGGGATTCGGCGGACGGTCTTGATTTTCGCCGGTGCCTTTAGTACCTTGACGAACACAGATGGCAACAACCATCTCCCGCGGCAGGCAGCCTTCTTCTTGCAGAGGTGAGTTCATCTTCTCCCCGCTATGGGAAACGGAGGAGAACCAACGGGAGTCCTGAGTGATGATCGATCATGCGAAAACTGACAGCCGATGAAATACGCAAGACCTTCGAGAGCTCAAATGAGTTTGATGAGATCTTCGATGCGTTTCAGCAGGCGCTGCATCAGCGATTGGATGATATTGAACTCTACCGGAAGCTCTTCTGGAATCACATGTTAACCCCCGCGGAGCGGTGCCTCTTTGGTGAAAAACTCGCGAAAGAATTCTCCCCCCTGGCGTATGACGTCTATATGTGGCTGGCGAATGTTTTTGAGGTAACGTACTCCATGTACGACAATTACGAGCTCGCTCTCGAATATTATCGCAAAGCAGCGCTCACGAAGCCCGACGAACACGCTCCATACACTGCTGCGGCAAACTGCTACGAACCCGACCTCAGAATACCTCCGATTACACATCTCATCGATTTCCTGAAAGAGGGAATTGGCGTGGTACGTGAGCCCAGAACGCTCTACGAGCGGCTTGCCTACCTCTATGATCTTTCCGGCAACGATGAGATGAGCATGTACTTTCGCCGGAAGACAGACGAAGGATCATCTCCCGGACGGACACCCGCTTCTCCATGAAGGTCATGAGAGGATACGCGTTTATCCTCGCCGCAACGGCGTTCTGGGGCGTATCCGCGACTATCGCAAGATTTCTCTTCTCGCAAAATGTCAGCACGCTGATACTTGTTCAGACGCGCATGACGTTTTCATTCATTGTCATGTTCGGAATCTTTTTCTTCGCAAGACGCGACCTCCTTCGAATCCGCGCCAAGGACCTCTATCGGTTTGCACTCATGGGAATCATCGGCGGGGCGGGGTCGAACTTCACCTATTATTATACCATCCAGCAGATCAACGTTGCGTCGGCGATTCTTCTCCAGTACCTGGCGCCGATCGGCGTGCTGGTTCACGCGTCCCTTTCCGGCGAGGAACGCGTCGGTACAGCAAAAGCGGCAGCAGGTATCGTCTCACTCGCAGGCTGTTTCCTCGCGATTGCCGGGAAGGATTTCTCTCTGCTGTCGATCAATCCGCTTGGACTTGCATCGGGTCTGGCATCGGCATTTTGCTGGGCATTTGCAAATGTGTGGCTCCGCCGGCTGCTGAAGGACTATAATGTCTGGACGTGCCTCTTCTATGCATTTCTCTTTGCAACCGTTTTCTGGCTCTTCTTCAATCCTCCCTGGACCGTGTACTCCGCGAAGTATTCGTCTGGTACGTGGCTCTCGTTTTTCGGCTTCGCTATGATCTCCGTTCTGATCCCGCACTCGCTGTATTTCCTCGGTGTCCGGTACCTCACCGCATCGCGGGCAATCATCACGGCGACCTTCGAACCTGTTGTCGCCATTGTCTCTGCATTTCTTGTGCTCGATGAAACCCTCGCACCGGTGCAGATGTTCGGGGCAGTTCTCGTTATCGTTGCAATTGTCCTCCTTCAGTTGAAGAAGGAGGAGTCGGCGATCCTCAGTCCCGTTCCGCCGATTTCCCACAGCGAGTGATCCGGTAAGTTTTCGTATATTTACGATCAGATGACCGAGCGTCGCAAAGAAAAACTCCTTTCCGTGCTGCGGCACCGCCAGCCGAATCTCACCGTTGTCCTTGAAGATATCCACGATCCTCACAATGTGAGCGCGATCCTTCGGACTGCAGATGCCGTGGGCATCCAGGAAGTACAGCTGGTTTACACCAACGAGAAATTTCCGAAGCTGGGAAAGAAGAGCTCGGCAAGTGCATCGAAATGGCTCAAGCGAAGATCGTTCGGATCGGTGAAGGAGTGTTACGAATGCCTGCGCGGCGAGGGATTTGCCCTCTATGCGACGCATCTGGGAAAGAGAGCGAAATCCCTCTACGAGCTTGACCTCACAGAGAAGGTGGCGCTCGTCTTTGGAAATGAACATCGCGGCGTTTCAGCCGAAGCGGCAAAAGAAGCGGATGGCAATTTTCAGATACCGATGACCGGAATGATCCAGAGCCTCAATGTCTCTGTTGCATGCGCTATCTCACTCTACGAAGTGTTCCGCCAGCGAGAGTCCGCCGGTCGGCATACGTACCTCGACGAGCCGTACGTGCAGCGCCTCTTCAGAGAGTGGATGAAAAAGTGAAGCGGGGGACGATCGACCTTGATGTCGACGGGGTCGGTATCAGGGTGGAGACGTATGGTTCCGGATTGCCCGTTGTTCTCTTGCACGGCTTAGGGGGACCGCTCAGCTGGGGAAGCGTGCCGGAGATCCTTGCGCAATCCTGCCGCGTGATCGTGATTCATTTTGCCGGGTTTGGGGCATCTTCGAACAACGGAAAGAGCTTCTTGGTTGCCGACCACGCCTCGACGGTTGTGCGAATACTTGATTTGCTTGGGACAGACCGTGCCGCAATTGTTGGCAATTCATTTGGCACACTCGTGGCGGTCCGCTGTTGTGCCGAGCATCCAACTCGGTTCACCCGGGCGGTCCTGATTAATAGTGTCGGATTTCGCCGCGGGTTGATTTCCTTCCTACCCTGGGGTATTACGTCAATCCTTGGCTATGTCCTGAAATTCACTGTGCTTCGGAGCGAGAAACTGATGTGTGCTCTGAGCGCGCGGTCATTTTACGATGTGTCGAAAAGGCCTGCCGATCTCTGTCATCAATTTTATCTCCAGATTTCATCTCCCGGAGGAAGGGACGCCTGGGTGATGGGAATGCGGGAAGTCATTCGGGGAAATCCTCTTGAATGGCCCGGCGATGCCGTACAGCCGATGCTCATGATCTGGGGAGAAACCGATCGCTCGGTCCGGAACGGATCTCAGAGAATTATCTCCCTCCGTTTTCCATCCATACGCCAGAAGATCATTCCAGAATCCGGTCACTCTGTTGCGCTGGAATGTCCGGAAGAGGTTGCGAAGCTCGTACACGCGTTTGTAAAACGCGCCGGCGGCAATTGAAATCCGCAAGCCGGCATTGATTCAGACGGTATCAACCTTAATCGTGTTGGTGGGATGCCCTTCAAACAGCGGTATGCCGGCGAGCATGACAATGGTTTCACCGTGTTCGATGTAACCTTCCTGTAACAGCTGCTCCTGGATCTTCTTGAATGTGGCGTCGGAATCCTTCTTGAGGTTTTCGACGATCAGTCCGCGCAACCCCCAGACAAGATTTAAACGCCGCATGATTTTATCCCGATCTGTCACTGCGATGATTCGTGCCGGCGGCCGGAATTTTGCAACGCGCGTTGCCGTTGAGCCGGAGTGTGTGAGGACGACGATCGTCGAAGCTTTCAGCGTATCGGCAAGAACGCATGCGGAACGTGTCAGCGGATCGTATTCATGTGTCAGCGGGATCCACCGGGGGTCATAATTTTCGTACCGCTGCGTCTGCTCTTCGGTTTTCCGGATAATCCTGTCCATGACCTGTACTGCCTGAATGGGATGATGTCCGACCGATGTTTCGCCGCTCAGCATCACTGCATCTGCACCATCCAGGACTGCATTGGCGACATCAGATGCCTCTGCGCGGGTGGGCGTGGGGTTCTCGATCATTGTCTCGAGCATCTGCGTTGCAATGATCACGGGTTTTCCAATTTCATTGCATTTACGGACGATCATTTTCTGGAGAAGAGGGACATCCTCTGCGGGAACTTCGACACCGAGATCGCCGCGCGCCACCATCACGGCATCGGTTTCCTTGAGAATGCCGTCGATGTCGTCGACAGCTTCTCCCTTTTCAATCTTTGCGATAATCGGGATCTTGCGGCCCTTCGGTCCGTTTTCGATTATAAAATCACGGAGGATCGCAATGTCATGTGCGCGGCGAACAAACGATAGCGCGACGTAATCGATGTCCTCCTCGAACGCGAACTGCAGATCGGCTTTGTCTTTTTCCGTCAATGATGGTGCGGAAATCGCAACGCCGGGAAGATTGATCCCTTTGTGAGCAGTCAGTGTTCCGCCTGAAATAACCCTGAGTTCTATATCTGTCTGGGTTATCACATGCAGAACGCGGAGCTCGAGCTTGCCGTCGTCCAGGAGAACGCGATCGCCCGGCTTCACATCCTTGACGAGGTCCTGATATGTAGTTGAAAGGATTTCGGCTGTCCCTTTTCGGTCATTTGTCGAGATAATGACAGTGGAGTTCTCCTTTAGTTCAACGGTATCTGTGGCGAGCGAACCGATTCTGATCTTCGGCCCCTGGAGATCCTGGATAACGGTAATCGGTTCGTTCAGTGCTTCGGCAACGCGGCGGAGGTTCAGCAATACTCTTCTGTGGTCATCGTGAGTGCCGTGCGAAAAATTGAGACGCGCCACATCCATGCCGGACTCAACCAGCGGGCGAATTGTCTCCACGGTGTCCGATGCCGGGCCGAGGGTACAGACGATCTTTGTTCTGGCGAACGGTTGGTTCTTAGGTGCCATGTCGGTGTGCTAGCTCTTGTGGTGTAAGGGGAAACCCCGCGGAGGCGAGTTCCGGAAGAATTTCTCCCGCCTTTCCGAGGAGTACTTCGTCCGCGTTCATGGAGAATTCTGTTGTTTCGATATTGATTTCCACAACATACGCTCCGGAATGCTTTGCAATCGATGGGAGGGATGCGGCGGGATATACCACCGCAGAGGTCCCGATAACGAAAAAGACCTCCGCGGCTTTTGCTGCACGAACACCGGCATTCCACGCATCTTCCGGAAGCAGCTCGCCGAACCACACGACATCAGGCCGTATGAGACTCCCGCACGACGGGCAGCGCGGGGCTTGTTCCTGTGCCAGGATGAACTCATCGGTGTAATACTTGCCGCACCCCGTACAGTAGTTGCGTTCAATATTTCCGTGCAGCTCGTGAACCGTCCGGCTCCCTGCACGCTGATGGAGATTGTCGATGTTTTGGGTGATGACCGCAAAACGCCGGTATGTCTGCTCCATCTTCGCCAGCGCGTAGTGGGCAGGATTCGGCTGTACATGCGACATGATGGTCTTTCGTTGTCGGTACCATTCCCAGACGAGATCAGGGTTGCGCATGAATGCATCGAAGTTGGCAAGTTCTTCCGGCTTGAACTTCGACCAGATTCCATCAGTGCCGCGGAATGTCGGTACCCCGCTTTCCGATGATATCCCGGCACCTGAAAATGCCGCAACAGACTCAGCGCTCCTGAGCTTGGTGATCAGTCGTTCAGAAAACATGTTCATGATACGTTTGATAATTTAGCAGGAGAATTCGCCCGCGCTCACTGGCTCGTGAGTTCAAGATGTTCCCACGATGAGCGCAGGACATCATCCCAATTACTTGTCACATGTACATACCCGCCGTTCAGCCACAGCGAGGTCTGATCATCATAATGTTTGCTGTATGCCTGACCAGATTCTCCGGACGTAATCACGATCGATGCGGACTTTGGTGATGCAAGATCAACAATCTGCCGCATGGACGGGCCGACGGAGGTCGCAAAGGGAAGAGACATCTTGTACTCGGTCTTCATGACCGTCGTACCGCCGCCGGCGATGGGAAATGGTCCGATATTGAACACTCTGTCGAACGGCTTCTGGAGCCCGAACGGATGTGTGAAGGTCACCGTGTGCAGATTTCCCCACTGCCAGGTTTTCATTTCTTCACCCGATGATGTGCGGAGCTCTGAAATTGCATCCTCCAGGCTCTTGCGCAGGATTTGGTTCTTCGTTTCGATTTGTGTGGTTCCTGCCTTGTCGAACCACGCCGAGCTGTCGGCAGCAAGAAGCTGACCCGTGACACGGTACGGAATTGCTCCGAAGAAAACAAAGTCGTTAAAAACATCGGGCCCCATCTCATCTTCAAAGATATTATGGAGAAGCTTCACGAAAAAGACATTAAAGATCGTCGTTGCGATGTCGGTCTTGGTGAACCGATAATCCCAGTTATGAAGATAGGTCAGAGCATCGGATATTTCGGGAGTTTTTGACGCCGACGAATCATTGTATGCCGCAAGCAGGTAACGGACGGCATCCCGCGCGAACGGAGAAGAAATATCCTGCTGGAATTGTTCAAAATCTACCGATGAAAAATGATCGGCTGCGTGAAGAAGCTCGCGTATCCGCGTAATCCGCGACGGCGGCTCCCAGAGCGTTGAGAGATAATATGGATAAGACTTGTCGGCAATACGCTGGTTTGCACAGGCGATGAATCCCTCCGGCGGGTTCTTCACCTGAGGCAGCTGATCGAACGGGATGAATCCTTTCCATTCTGCATCTCCGGTCCAGCCGGGAAGAGGAAGCATCGGATTTCCCGACTGACGGATCGGGACTCTCCCTGCGGTCCAGTAGGCGATGTTCCCGTCAACGTCCGCGTACACGACTGCCTGCGCTGGAACAGTAAGTTCCTTAACGCCTTGTTCGAATTCCGACAATGATCCCGCTTTGTTCATTCGGGTAAACGCGGAGATCTCGTCACTAACCTCAAGTCCTGTCCACCGCATCGCAATCGGCGACGATGACGAGCCGGTCGAGTCACCATGCTGAAACGACGGATGGACGGAATTGATGATCGGTCCGTGAGAAGTTGAGCGAACCTCGATCGTCGTGCTGTCCGCACTACCGATATAGATTTTTTCCGTATGGCTCTCGATGGGTCTCCATTCTTTTCCGAAACGCACCATTCCGGGTCGTGACGAATCGGTTTGCTCTATAAAGAAGTCCGCATCATCGATCATGGCATTGGTCATGCCCCAGGCAGCGCTATCATTGTGACCAAGGACGATCAGCGGCACTCCCGGTACCATTACTCCGGCGACATTCCAACCGGGAGCCGAAAGATGTGCCTCGTACCATCGCGATGGAGCAGGCATGGCAAGATGAGGATCATTGGCGAGTATCGGTTTTCCGCTGATCGACCGGGATGAATCGACCACCCAGGCGTTGCTTCCGGCTTCCAGACCTCCCAGTCCGAAGAACGATCGATATGCCCGGCCCGCGTCGAGCAGGGAATGAAGCTGTGCGGCATGCTTGCCGGTCGTCAGCATTTGTACGGTCGGAGGTATTGAATCGGGATACGCCGGCAGGATCTCTTTGAGTTTCTGCGGGGAAACTTTAGCAGCAATTTCGCCATAGGTGAGATCCGTCCACCATGCGAGATTCAGTTCCCAGGCAATGAGCCGGCTTGTGAGAATGCTGTGCTCCACCGTCCAGTGTTCGGGCGTATAATTGAGGATATCGAACTCGACGGGAAATTTCCCTCTGTTCTGATCGATGAACGCATTAACGCCCTGTGCATAGTTTTCCAGGATCTGTTCTGATTCGGGGCTTAGGTGTGTCCGGATGGAGTCCGCGACTTTGCGAAGATTGATGGTGCGGAACAGCATGTCGAACTGAATCGTGGATTTTCCGAAGATTTCCGAAAGCCGCCCCTCTCCCGCCCGCCGGAGAACATCCATCTGCCAGAGACGATCCTGTGCCTGCGCAAATCCCACCGCCATCATGAGATCATGTTCATCGGATGCGTGAATGTGCGGAATGCCGTAATCATCACGGTAGACATCGACCGAAGTGTGAAGGCCCGGAAGGGGAATCGAGCCGTGTGTGACGGGAAATGACTTCGTGATGAGATGATGCAGAAAGAGGGCCCCTGCGATAAGGATGACAAGAACGGAAATGCCGAGGCCAGCGACGATCTTTCCTAATTTCGACAAGGGGCTTTTCAGACGGGTGAATAAAAAAAACCGTTCCCTCTCAGATCATGGAGAGGGAACGGAATAATATAATTCTTTCGACGGCTTTCTGCAACCGCTTAAAAGCGGTAGGAGACCGTTCCGATGAGGTCGTTTGTTGTGATCGATTCGTTTACCTGGGAGGTAGCATCGTAATTATAGATGAAGGTATCCCAGCTGCCGTGAGCATAGCCGAGATCGATGGCAACGGAATTATCGATAATGAATCCGAGACCGCCCGTAATGTACTTGCGGGCGAATGAAGACGGGTCACCGGCATACGGTGACATCAGGTACGCGTATCCTGCACGTAATCTCAGGCCGACGTCGGGAATTTCATACTCTCCGCCGACTCTGAAATTTGCGGCTTGACGGAACTCCTGTTTGATCTGAGTGTTGTAATCGAGAAGCGATTGATTGTCGGTGTTGCGGAACTCCATCTGCGTATAATCAGTATAATCGATGGCACCGGTTAACATCAGGTTCTGGATGATCTGGGAAAATCCGGCAGAGAAGACGAACGGGGTTGTAATATCATATTCATCGGTCCCGCCGAGAACAGTTGCATACGATGCGGAAAAGTTGTCATCGAAGAGACTGGTGCCCTGCTGGGAGAATGTCTCCTTCACGGTGATCCAGGAAGGCGTTTTCACCGTCAACCCGAACCTGCTGTTCTTGAACTTGTACAACATCCCCAGTGTTGCCGAGAAACCGCTGAAGTCGCTGTTCACTGTTTCGAGGAGCGAGAGCGAGGTCAAATCGAATGGGAATGTCGAATGCAGATTGTTGAAATCATCTTCATAATAGTTTCTGGTATACGCATACGATCCCGTGAGAAAGTTGAGCGTGATTCCGACATCCCAGTCGCGCGCGGCTTCAGAGGCAATTGCAACGGAAAATGTATTCATACCGCCGTCTTCCAGGACCTTGCCGCTCTGGGTCAGGTTACCCTTGATCTGACTGTCCCACCGGAAGTCGTTGGGTCCTAACGAATCCGTGTTAGCCAGATATAATTCCCACGCCAGATTACCGCTCGGACTCTGTACCGTAGACTGGCCATCCGGCGCCCATGTCTGGATAATGCTGCTGTTCGGATTGAAGCCGCTAAAGGAGAGCCCGCTTGTGAAATTCGCCTGCCTGCCATAGCCGACAGCTACAACGAGGCTTCCTCGATCTGTCGGGAATGGATACACAAACCCCGCGCCGTTGATGCTTGTCGAGCTGTTATTGAAGTTCTGCGAGTTATTGAAGAACGAACTTTGGTCGCCTGTGGCAACATTGCCGAGGCCAAAGGAAACCTCGCTAAGGCGCATCTGTGCAAGTCCGGCAGGATTCCAGTAGGTGGCCGAAAAATCGTTCGCGACGCCGGTGTACGCCGTCCCCATGCCGAGAGCACGTGCTCCCACGCCCAATCCGGGGTAAGAAAGTCGCAGAATGTCTTCAGGATATTGGCTCAGGCCGAGGCATGGCAGGACAGCCATGCAGGCGATGAGCCAAAGAGTACGGTTCAGAATCGTTTTCATGTCTATTCAGTTGTTGTTCTCGTCAGTGTTGCTTAACGGTGTCCACCTCGACCACCGCCGCCGCCGCTCCGGCCACCACCGCCACCGCCGCTTCGACCGCCGCCGCCGCCACCACTTCGTCCGCCGCTTGGAGCTGCGCTGCGTTGTGGTGCGGGTGAGTATGACGGAGCCGGTCTGCTGTGATCACTGCTTCGCCCGTTGACGGTTGCCGGTCCACGGTATGCTGGAGCGTAGGGGACCCGGTAGTATCGGCGCATCGGAACATGAGAGCCGTTGGGAACCCGTGCAATATTCGGTGCATTCGGACGAACCGCTGTGGGTGTCCGTTGGACGCCGGTCGTTCTGCCGCGATTTACATTCGAGTTCTGCGGAGTTGCAGACCGTCCTCCCAACGGATTGGCTAACCTTGCCGCACGGGGCAAATCGTATCCGCCGCCCGTTGTGGCGGGGGAATAGACTCCGCTTCGCGTTTCAGTTCCCGGTCTTTCCATGGCTCCGGTTCTCGTCGAACCAAATGTGCGTCCGCCGCCGTAATATGTTCCTCTGCCGCCGTAGCCATAACCATAGCCGTAGCCGTAGGGATGATGCAGGTAGGCATAGCCATACGGATAAGATCCATACCAGGGATATGAGAGATACGGTGTTCCGCAATACCATGGATACGCCCAACCGAATGCAGCCCATGCCCACGGATCAGCGTACGCCGCGGAAAATGCGTATGACGGCCAGTAGTAAGACGGATAGTAATAACTGTACCCGACCCACGGATGCCAGTATCCGTCGTTATATTCGTTGTCGTAATAGCCATTATTGTAATCGTACGCGTTTCCCTGCGTTGTATCTCCGTTCGGGGAGTAGACCGTATCTCCCGGCTGTGCGTAATTATATCCCTCATCTGTTGAGGAGTCGCCCCTTGTTGTTGCGAGCTGTGTATAGCAGCCCGCGAAGAACATGACGAGGATCCCGACAACAGCGAGAGCGAAGAATGAGGTCATGGTTTTCATAATTCTGCCTGTACTTTCTGAAAGTTCTTCCTTTATATAAAACAATTTCAATGCCAAGAGCAATCCCGCGTTTACTCTCAATGTACCCAGAAAACTGCCCGAAATCAACAGATTTTGAGGAAGAACAAAGATATTCAGCTAAAGTGTTCCAGCTATTAGACAGGCGTAATCGGAGACTGTTTAATTTTGCGGACAGATGTCAGAGGGGTTGAATATACTCCACCATGAAGGTTCTGTTGCCGATGCCTGATTGCTGCTGATTTTGGAAGAGATCCTTGAGATTCATTCCAACAGAAAATCCCTTCCCGACGGAAGCGCGAAATCCGATATTCAGATATCCGCGGCCTCGTCCAAGCGCCTTTTCATTGCTGTCGTTGGAGGCAAGATCGTATTCACCAAAAGACGAAAGAAACGGTCCAAGCGTCTTTTCTATTCCAACAAAAAAATCGGGAGCATCACCCCCGTCGGCACGCTCCAAACTGTAATTGATTCCGCCGTGTATGCTCAGGTAACCGAGAACGCTGTAGTTCTTGCTTGCTACCGCGTAGAACCCCAGCGACTTGATCGCATAGCGGCTCACGTCATCCCGGTAATCACCTTTTCCCTGCGAGTCGAATCCGAGCGCGATTGCCGGAAGAATGATCGTTTCCTCGATAAGCCGCAGCCGCGCCACAAAGCCGGGAGTACTGTTCCAAACGGGTTTATCGGTTCCGATAAGGTTGCTGCCTCCGAACGATATCCCGAGGACAAGTCGATCGAAAGCGCCGAGAGAAACCGACGCCAGGACACCATCCTGTTGATAAAATTCCATGTCGAGGGCAAGATGGCCGTGCGGAAGAATTCCGGCAGTTGGAAGGTCGATAAGATACCGCGGCTCGTACGTACCGGAGGTTCCGGCAGAGCCTTGAGCGGCAAGGGGAAGGCAATAACAAAACGACAGACTCAGGATGTCGATAAGGATGATGAGCCGGTTCATGGTTGAAGGGGATCCGTCGTTCGCAGTTTTCCAAAATATAGAAAAATTGAATCTTCCCGTCAAACGCCTCCCGTTGCTTTTAAATTCAAAAGAATCTACATTGAAAGAGTGAAACGAAACGAAATTTCCCGATGTTATTACGTACACAATTCTTTATGATGGAAGTATGAATCGTCCAGCCACTATCGGTGCTCTTCGTTCATCGGGTTATAAGGTCCTTCCGGTGAAAGATGAGGTGCGGAAGAATCTGGTTGAAAAGATACGGCGGCGGGAGAGGCTCTTCCCGTCGATTATCGGTTTTGAGGAAACTGTTGTGCCGGCACTTGTCAATGCGGTACTCGCAAAACATGACATCATGCTTCTCGGTCTGCGCGGCCAGGCGAAATCGCGAATCGTGCGGCAGCTTCCGACACTGCTCGACGAGTACATCCCGATCATCAAGGGGTGTGAAATCAACGATAATCCGTTTTCTCCCGTCTGCAAACGATGCACCGATGTGGTTGCAACCTGCGGGGAAGCCACGGAAATCGAATGGCTCAATCGTGAAGCACGCCTGGGAGAGAAACTGGCCACTCCCGACGTGACCATTGCCGATCTCATCGGCGATATCGATCCGATCAAGGCGGCTGCACAGCGCCTGCATTATTCGCATGAAGGCGCGATTCACTTCGGTATTATCCCGCGCACAAACCGCGGTATCTTTGCGATTAATGAACTTCCGGATCTCCAGCCGCGCATCCAGGTCGGACTCTTCAACATCATGGAGGAAAAAGACATCCAGATCCGCGGATTCAACGTTCGGATTCCGCTTGATATTCTGATTGTCTTCACGGCGAATCCCGAGGATTATACGAGCCGCGGCAATATCATCACACCGCTGAAGGACAGGATCGATTCACAAATTTTTACACACTACCCGCGCACCGTGGAAGATGCCATCCAGATCACCGAACAGGAGGCATGGATGGAAAGAAACGGCAAACAGCTGGTCGTCCCCAGATATTTCAAGGAGATCATCGAGCATATAGCGTTCGAAGCGCGCAAGAGTGAATTTGTTGATCAGAAATCCGGGGTAAGTGCGCGGCTGACGATCGCAGCCATGGAGAACCTTATCAGCAACGCGGAGAGGAGAGCCATCCTGACCAACGACTCCCACCTCGTGCCGCGTGTCTGCGATCTCCCTCACGTCCTGCCGGGTATGACGGGAAAAATAGAACTGGTATTCGAGGGCGAGCAGGAAGGTCCTGCAAAAGTCGGAAAGGCGCTCATCGGCAAAGCGGTCCGCGAAGTCTTCAAGAACCATTTTCCCGATCCTCTGCAGCGGCGAACTCCGCGCGCTCATACCGCCGAGACGCGCCAAGCCGCCGAGGATCCGGAATATGGGAAAGTTACCGCCTGGTTCGAGGCGGGGAATAAGATCGAAATTGCCGACGACATGCCGATCGAGTCGTACTATACCGAGCTCGATAAGGTCAAAGGCCTGCGTGAGCTGACGCGAAAGCACATGAATATCCCCGAGGAAAATAAATACGAACTCGCATCGGCAATGGAGTTCGCGCTCGACGGGCTTCATCAGTTCTCCAAGATTGCCAAATCTGAAATCGATCACCTGATCGAATATAAAGACCTCGTAGGAAGCATCTTCACCGGGAGAGGGCGCGGGGAAGAAGAAGATTAAGCGCCGTGCGATTCCTCTATTCCAAATGGACCCCCGGCTCGATGACCAACGCACAGCGTCTCGAGCAGCTCACCTCTCTCTTCAGCTACCTCCTTCTGCAAACGAACGGTGACGTTGAGGAAGCCATAGAATGGCTCCGCAACCTTGGCGAGGAGTACGGCCTCTTCGATGAGCATCTCACACTTGATGAGCTTATCGACAAGCTGAAGGAAATGGGGATCATTGAAGATGCTGATGACGTTCGTGTCCTGACCACAAAAGGTATTCAGCGGATACGGCAGGATGCACTGCGCGAGATCTTCACTTCCCTGAGGAAGGGTGGTGTGGGCACACACGAAACTCCGCATACCGGATCCGGTGTCGACCGTTTAAGTGAAACGAAAAAATGGTCCGTCGGGGATGCGCCGACCAACATCAATCTCACGGCGACGCTGACGAATGCCTTTAAGCGCGGAGGTATCGACGATTTCACGCTCAAAGAAGAAGACCTCGAGGTCTACGAAACCGAACACTCTACGTCGTGTGCCACCGTGCTCATGCTGGATATCAGTCACAGCATGGTCCTGTACGGCGAAGACCGTATCACGCCCGCAAAGCAGGTTGCGCTTGCACTATCCGAGCTGATTTCTCAAAAATATCCAAAAGATTATCTCGCGCTCATCGTCTTCGGCGACGAGGCAAAGCTCGTGAGTCTCGCCGAATTGCCGTTCCTGACTGTCGGCCCTTATCATACAAACACGCGTGCCGGGCTCCAGATGGCGCGGAACCTTCTCCGTCGCAAGCGGTCTGCCAACAAACAGATTTTTATGGTGACCGACGGGAAACCGTCGGCCATTTTCGACGACAGCGGCCGGCTCTACAAGAACTCCTTCGGGCTCGATCCGCGCATCGTCAACAAGACACTTGATGAAGCGGTTGCCTGCAGGAGAGAAAAAGTCACGATCAGCACGTTTATGGTTGCCCGCGATCCGTATCTCATCAATTTTGTCGAAGAGCTGACGAAAGCAAATCAGGGGAGAGCATACTACTCGCAGCTTCAAAACCTCGGCGAATTCATCTTCGTCGATTACATTCGCAACAGAAGAAAAAAATTCGGCGCGGCATAATATCTCCGTGCCGCACGCGGATTGACGTTCCACCGACCCTCTTTTTCTCCCGAGTTCCGGTTTTCCTTCCCAACAGACAACCGTTCATTCGGATCAACTCCCTCTTCATGGTTTGAATTTCACACAAAATTTGTGCATTTTTGCAGCGACATGCAGAGTCTTTCATGATTCTTATCATACCCGCAATCGATATCAAAGGCGGCAAGTGCGTTCAGATGGTCCAGGGTGTCGCGGGATACGTTTACTCCGACGACCCGATTGAAATGGCGAAGCTCTGGCGTAAGGAAAATGCGAAGTCTCTGCATGTGACCGACATCGACGGCGCCATGGAGGGGCATCTGGTGAATTTCGACATCATCCAGAAGATGGTGGACTCCGTTAACATTCCCATAGAGCTTGGCGGCGGACTGCGGACGATTGAAGAAGTCGAGCGTGCAATCGAAGCAGGGCTCTACCGCGTAGTGGTGGAGACGATGTTTATCGAAGATCCCGACACTGCAAAGCGTGTGATCGAAAAATTCGGTCCGAGCAAGATTGTGGCGGGGATCAGCGCACAGGACGGTATCGTTCGGACAAAGGGGTGGAAGGAATCATCGGGTGTGACCGCCATGTCTGCAGCGCTGAATGCCGCCGCGCTCGGATTCAAACGTATCCTCTATACCGATATCGCCGCAGACGGAACTCTCAAGGGACCGAATTTCTCGATGATGAAACGGCTCGCCGAGGCGACCCATCTCCGAGTCACCGTCTCCGGGGGTATCGCAGGTCTCGAAGATCTTCTGAAGCTGCAGGAAATGGAACCGCTCGGCCTCGATTCTGCAATCGTAGGGAGAGCGCTCTACGAAAATCGGTTCGCCTGCCAGGGCATCTGGCGGCTCTGTGAGGCGGGAGATTATCCATACACGGCGAAACTCTCATGATCGTCGCCGTCATCGGTCACCTCTGCCTGGACGTTATTCATCATGCCGACGGATCCGAATCCCGTGGCTACGGCGGCATCTACTTCTCGGTTGCAACTCTCGCAAACCTCTTGTCGGATGAAGACACCATTCGCCCCGTCTTCGGTGTGGGGAAGAACGAGTACGACGAGTTCGTCGAACACCTCAGCCGCTACCCGAACGTCGACTGCTCCGGCATTTTCAAAATTCCCGGATCTACCAATCAGGTACGCCTCGAATACTCCTCGAAAGAAGAACGCATCGAATGCTCGCAGTTCATTTCTGACCCAATTCCCTGGAAACGTATTCGTCCTTCTGTTGCGCACGCCGATCTGGTGCTGGTGAACATGATCTCGGGGATGGATATCACACTCGAAACACTCGATGAGCTCCGGATGGAAATCCGCGAGGATCATATACCCGTCTATCTCGACGTTCACAGCATTACGCTCGGCGTCAATCCTGATTTTACCCGGTTCCATCGGCCAGTTGAGCAATGGCGGCGGTGGCTCTTTATGCTGCATGGCGCACATTTGAACGAAACCGAAGCTGCGGTACTCACTGCCGAACGGCTCGATGAGCAAACCCTTGCAAAGCACATTCTTGCCATGAACACAAAGACGCTGCAGGTTACGCGTGGTGCGCGCGGGTGCACGGCGTATATCGACGAGCACAAGCATATTCAGCGGATCGATGTTGCAGGATTTGAGCCCGAGAAAGGGATCGATTCGACCGGATGCGGAGATGTTTTTTCTGCCGCGTATTGCGCACATTACGGGAAATCCAGGAATATTTCCGCTGCGGTGGAGTTTGCCAATCGTGTTGCGGGTACGAAGGCGCAGCGGGCCGGGTCAGCCGCGATCGACGAATTGTCATCCTTCCGTCTCCGGAATTCCGCACTTCAAAAGAGCACCGTATGAACATCGCACTCATCGGTTATGGAAATATGGGGAAGGAAGTCGAACAGGCCGCCCGTTCCCGCGGGTTTACCATCGCAAAGACTTTCACGCTGGAAAATAACCTGCGCGGCATCGGCATTACGCCCGGCATTCTGGACGAGGTTGATGTCTGCATAGATTTTTCAGTGCCGTCCGCCGTTGTCAACAACATCGCGACGGTTGCAGCATGCGGCAAGAATATCGTCGTCGGAACCACCGGCTGGTACGATAAGATGGAAGAAGTGAAACAGCTCGTAACAAAATATAAAATCGGTCTCGTCTACTCCCCGAACTTTTCACTCGGGATGAATATCTTCTATCACATTGTGAAATCCGCGGCGTCCGCATTCGATCCGTTTGATGTCTATGATGTCGCCGTGCAGGAGATCCATCACCGGAAAAAAAGCGACAGCCCGAGCGGAACGGCACTTGCCCTGAGCCAGATCATTCTCAGGCAGATTCGGAGGAAGAAGGAAGTTCTTCACGAAACCGCTCACGGAGAAATCAAACCCGAACAGCTTCAGGTGACGTCCACCCGGGTGGGAAATGTGGTCGGGACGCATTCTGTAGTGTTTGATTCGGAAGCCGACTCGATCGAGCTCAAACATGTTGCAAAAAACCGGCGCGGCTTTGCATTCGGCGCACTGATAGCGGCCGAGTGGATCAAGGGCAAACACGGTTTGTATACCATGAACGATGTCTTATCAAACCACTGATCTATGAAAAGGAAAATACTCTTTCGCGGAACAGGAACGGCGCTCGTGACCCCGTTTACGTCGACGGGCTCCGTTGATGAACGGGCACTCCGCCGGCTGGTCGATTTCCAGATCAGAAACCATGTGGAAGCACTCCTGCCAACCGGGACGACGGGTGAAAGTGTCACGCTGAGCGAATCTGAACAGGTGCGCGTTGTTGAGATCGTTCTCGACCAGGCGCGCGGCCGCGTGAAGGTCTTTGCCGGAGCGGGAAGCAATTCAACGGGCAAAGCGCTTGTGCTGTCGAAACGGATGGATTCGCTGGGCGTCGACGGAATTCTCTCCGTTGCTCCATACTATAATAAGCCCACGCAGGAGGGATTTTATCAGCATTATGCAGCAATTGCCGCTGCGGTTGATGCGCCGATCATCATGTATAATGTGCCCGGCCGGACGTCGAGCAATATGGAAGCCGGGACGACTCTGCGAATTGCCGAAGAAATCCCTTCCATTGCAGGAATCAAGGAGGCATCGGGAAATTTCGTGCAGATCATGGAAATTCTCCGGCATCGCCCCCAGGGTTTTGGTGTCTGGTCCGGTGATGATGCCATCACGCTTCCGATGATCGCTCTCGGGGCCGACGGCATTGTCTCCGTTGTTGCCAACGAAGTTCCAAAGATGTTTTCGGATATGGTCCGGCTCTGTCTCAACGGAAAGTTTGCTCAGGCAGTGGTGCTTCACAACAGGCTTCTCGATCTCATGAACATCAACTTTATCGAGTCGAATCCGATCCCCGTCAAGGCGGCAGTTGCCATGATGGGTCTGATCAGGGAAGAATACCGTCTCCCCCTCGTTCCGATGGGCAGTGAGCACCGGCAGAAGCTTCGCGCCGTATTGCGTCAGTTGCGGCTGGTATAAGAATCGCCATTCAGGGACGAAAAGCAGAACATGCCCTCGCGCAATCTCCGGCAAGCCGTCGAACAACTCTACGACAAACCCGCATCCTCGGTTGATCCGAAGGAGGTACTCCGGGTCTTCCGACAGCTGAAGAAGGAACTGAACGCCGGAACAGTCCGTGCCGCGGAAATACGGATTGGAACATGGAGTACGAATCTTTGGGTGAAGAAGGGAATTCTCCTTGCCTTCAGGTTTGGAAAGATCCGCGAGATCGAAGGAGGAGTTTTCCGGTATTTTGATAAAGAGGGGCTTACACTACGGCGCCTGGCGGGCCGGGACGGCGTGCGCGTTGTCCCGGGAGGAAGTGCAGTCCGCGACGGCGCATTCATCGGTAAGGGTGTGGTGATGATGCCGCCGTCGTACGTGAATGTCGGTGCGTATGTGGATGAAGGCGCCATGATTGATTCTCATGCACTCGTCGGTTCCTGTGCCCAGATCGGGAAGCGTGTTCATATCAGTGCCGCAGCGCAGATCGGCGGAGTGCTGGAACCGGCAGGAACACTTCCGGTGATCATCGAGGATGATGTGTTCGTGGGAGGGAACTGCGGAGTCTACGAAGGAACGTTAGTCCGGCGCAGGGCGGTTCTTGCCGCAGGGGTCATTCTTACCGGAGGAACACCGGTCTACGATATTGTACGCGGAGAGGTGTACAGGAAAACGCCGACCTTACCGCTGACCATCCCGGAAGGAGCGGTTGTTGTCTCCGGGAACCGCCACATTCATCAGCCGTTTGCCAAAGAACATCACCTTTCGGTTTATGCTCCCGTGATCGTCAAATACCGGGATGAGAAGACCGATCTTTCGACGGCACTCGAAGAGAGTCTGCGTCCGGCGACTGAATGATTCGCGTGCTCATAACGGGAAGTAACGGCCTCCTCGGCCAGAAAGTCGCGGATCTTTTTTCCCGCAGCACAAATTATAAACTCCTTCTCAGTTCCAAAGAAGAACGTTCGGTCTTCGACGAAGACGCGGTTCCCTACCGCACGCTCGACACGACGATCAAGCGGGATGTTCAGCATGTCGTCGAGGAGTTCGAGCCCGAGGTGATTGTGAATGCCGCGGCTGTGACGAATGTCGATTTATGCGAGACGGAGCGGGAGCTGGCGTGGAAGGTGAACGTCGCATCAGTCGAGAACCTGATGTATGCCGCAAAGCTGACAGGTTCCAGGATTGTCCATATATCCACCGATTATGTTTTCGACGGAAAATCGGGGCCGTATAACGAGCTTGACCGCCCGAATCCTGTCAGCTATTACGGTCGAACAAAACTTGCCAGCGAAAATGTTTTGCGCGCCGGCGGAGTCCCATCGGTAATTTTTCGCACCATGGTGCTCTATGGTACCGGCATCGACATCAAAGCAAACTTTGCGCTCTGGCTTATCGAGAATCTTCGCGACCAGAAGCCGGTTCGGGTGGTCGACGACCAGATCGGAAATCCGACGCTTGTGGATGATCTGGCCTATGCCATACTCAAGGCCGTCGAGTTGCGGCGCACAGGACTCTATCACGTTGCCGGACCCGATCTTGTAAGTCGCTATGATTTCGCTCTGGCGCTGGCGCAGGTATTCGGATTCGACAAGAAGCTCATCACTCCGGTAAAGACCTCGATGTTCAAACAACCGGCACAGCGTCCCCTCAAATCGGGATTCATCACGCTGAAAGCGGAGGTTGATCTCGGCATTCGTATGTCGGATATGAAACAGGGCCTCCTCGCCGTGAAGAATCAGCTTGCTGCTCGCTCGGCGCCGAAGAATTCACGCAACTGAGAAGAAAGAACAATATTCCATGCTTGACATCAAATTCATACGCGACCATCCCGATCTCGTTCGTGAGGGAATCGGCAAGAAAGGCGCCGTCGATGTCGTTGACGATGTTCTGAAATATGATGCACAGCGCCGGGATCTTCTCCAGAAGGGAGAGGTTCTGAAGAATAAACGCAATGTCGTTTCGGAAGAAATCGGCAAGCTGAAACGAACCGGCGGCGACGCGTCGAAAGCGATTTCCGAAATGGAAAGCGTGAAAAACCAGATCAAATCCATCGATGAAGAGCTGCGGGCCGTGGAGGAATCTCTCCATACGCTGATGCTCACTATTCCGAATCTTCCCCATCCTGATGTGCCGGTCGGAAAGACGCCGGCCGATAACAAAGAGATTGCAAAGTGGGGTGCGCCGCCCGTCATCGATTTCATTCCGAAGCCGCACTGGGAGCTTGCGGACAAGCTCGATCTTATCGATTTCGAACGCGGTGTGAAAATTACGGGAGCGGGGTTCCCGGTGTACAAAGGAGCGGGCGCAAAACTTCAGCGCGCGCTCATCAACTTCTTCCTTGACGAAGCATCTGCGCGCGGGTATACAGAAGTTCAGCCGCCGCTGATGGTCAACGCGGCCAGCGCCACGGGTACAGGCCAGCTTCCGGATAAGGAAGATCTTATGTATGTTGCCACACGGGATGAATTCTACCTTGTTCCGACGGCAGAAGTCCCGGTGACAAATATTCACCGGGACGAGATCCTGAATGAAGCACAGCTTCCGGTAAAATATTGTGCGTACACTCCCTGTTTTCGCCGCGAGGCAGGCTCATATGGCAAAGATGTCCGCGGTCTCAACCGGCTGCATCAGTTTGACAAAGTCGAGCTTGTGAAACTCGTCCATCCCGGCGTATCGTATAATGAGCTGGAAAGTCTGCGTCAGGATGCCGAGCAGCTTCTCCAGAAGCTCGGCCTTCATTACCATGTTCTCCTCATGTGCACCGGAGATATGGGATTCACGCAGACCAAGAAGTACGATCTGGAAGTCTGGTCGATCGGTCAGAAGAAATGGCTCGAGGTTTCATCAATCAGTAATTTTGAAGCATTCCAGGCGCGGAGAATGAATATCCGCTTCCGCCCGCGGGGGGAATCGAAACCGGAGTTCGTACATACGCTCAACGGATCCGGACTTGCACTCCCGCGTGTCGTTGCGGCTCTCCTCGAACATTACCAGACTCCCGAAGGTAAAGTCATCATCCCGAAAGTCCTGCAGAAGTATACCGGATTTGAAATGATCGGATGAAGATGCGGAATCTCTTGGTGTGACTGGTGCCGATGGCGGGAAAAACGAAACGGATGAAGTCGTTTGGAGTTGCACCGCGCGTTGGATACAATTCCGACAAATTTTACGCGAGGGCCATCTACTCTCACCATCGTGGAACTTCCTCCCCTCATCAAACAGAACACCAACTGCCCCCCGAAATTCGGAACAAAATCTTCTGCCAGGACAGCAGATCACTGCACCAGCTTCCTGATAATTCCATTCATCTCATGATCACTTCCCCGCCCTACAATGTCGGGAAGGATTACGATGAGAATCTCTCGCTGAAAGAGTACCGTGCGTTGCTCCACGACGTGTTCTTGGAAACGTTCCGCGTGCTTGTTCCCGGCGGGCGCGCCTGCATTAATGTTGCAAACCTCGGCCGGAAGCCGTATCTCCCGATCCATTCCTATATTATAGAAGAGATGGGCTCGATCGGATTTCTCATGCGAGGAGAGATCATCTGGGATAAGTCGGCAAGCGCCGGGACTTCGACCGCATGGGGTAGCTGGAAATCCGCGTCAAACCCGATCCTGCGCGACGTCCACGAATACATACTCATTTTTTCGAAGGACGATTTTCAGCGCGATCGCGGGATGAAGAAAAATACGATCTCGAAAGACGAGTTTCTCGAGTACACGAAAAGTATCTGGAGATTTTCAGCAGAATCCGCGAAGAAAGTGAATCACCCCGCTCCATTTCCGACGGAGCTCCCATCGCGGCTCATCAAGCTCTACACGTTCAAAGGAGATGTCGTTCTCGATCCGTTTGTGGGAAGCGGTTCCACATGCCTTGCCGCAATCCGGGCGGGACGCGATTTTGTCGGGTACGACCGATCCAAAGAATATATTACCACCGCACGCCGCCGTATCGCTCCGTTTTTGAAGAAAAATTCAAAAGTCAAATAGGGAGTGGCATTCCGCTTTTGATTTTTGCATTTTGACTTTTTACCTGCCCTTGGGGTATCATTCCATTTTTCTTCGTATCTTAAAAGTGAACGATTTCCAGTCAAACGTGTTCTATCTTCATGAAGCCGCTTCTCCGACTTAAACCCTATCTTCTCCGGTACAAGAAAACCCTGCTGTTCGGGCTCCTGACGGTCGTTCTCAGCAATCTCTTCAATGTGATACAACCGCGGCTGGTCGGGCTTGCGATCGACAAGCTGAAGACAGGAATGGAGCTTCACAACATCGACGAGTGGTCTCTGATCACCTACGCGTGCGCGGTGGTGGGATTGTCGCTCGTCGCAGGCTTTTTCACGTTCCTGACACGTCAAACGATCATCGTCACTTCGAGGCATATCGAGTTTGATATGCGGAACGATTTTCTATCCCACATCCAGAAGCTCTCGCTCTCGTACTTCCAGAACACGCCGACCGGCGATCTTATGGCGCATGCCACGAACGACATCAACTCGGTGCGGAACGCGCTCGGGCCCGGTATCATGTATCCGACGGATACGCTGATGACGTTTGCGATGACACTCGTGATGATGTTCTGGAGCGACTGGCAATTGACGCTCCTTGCGCTGATCCCTCTGCCGCTGGTGTCGTATGCGGTCTATAAACTCGGGAAACTCATCCATGTAAAGTTTGAGGGGCGGCAGGAACAATTCTCGCGGCTCACGATGCGTGCGCAGGAAAACCTCTCCGGGATCCGAATTGTGAAGGCGTACGTTCGCGAGAACTATGAGATCGATCTTTTCCGCGATCTGAGCGATGATTATCTCAAGCGCAATCTGGTTCTTGCCAAGATCCAATCCCTCATGTGGCCGCTGATGTTTCTGCTGGTTGGATGCTCGCTCGTGATCACCGTGTACGTCGGTGGGTTGAAGGTAATCGGCGGGGAAATTTCGATCGGTACGCTCACGGCATTCTTCGGATACCTCACGCTGCTCATCTGGCCGATGATCGCGTTCGGGTGGGTGGTGAATATTCTGCAGCAGGGCGCTGCATCGATGGCGCGGCTCTCCAAGATTATGGATACTCAGCCCGAGATTGCAGATTCGAATGTCACGATCCGCAACATCGCCGATATACGGGGAGAGATCGAATTCCGCAATGTGTCGTTTATCCATAAGAATGCAGCCGTTCCGACACTGAAGAACATCAATCTGAAAATACCGGCCGGGACAACACTCGCCGTCGTGGGGTATACGGGTTCAGGAAAGAGCACGCTTGTGAATCTCATTCCCCGATTGTATGATGCGACCGACGGAGAGGTCCTCATCGACGGGCACAACATCAAGACGATTCCTCTGGATGTTCTGCGGACGCATATCGGGTATGTGCAGCAGGAATCGTTCCTGTTTTCCGACAGCATCCTCGACAATATTTCCTACGGCGTTGATAACGGCACGGAAGAGCACGTCCATACGGCGGCTGATGTGTCGCAGATCGCGAAGGACGTTATGGAATTTCCGAACCGGTATGCCACGATGATCGGGGAGCGCGGCATCACGCTCTCGGGCGGTCAGAAACAGCGGACCAGCATTGCCCGGGCGATCATGCGCAATCCGCGGATATTGATTTTGGATGATGCACTCTCTGCGGTCGATACGTATACCGAAGAGGAAATCCTCAAGCGCCTGAAAACCGTGATGGAAAACCGCACGAGCATCATCATCAGCCACAGGATTTCCACGGTCAAGAATGCCGACCTGATTGTTGTGATCGACAAGGGCGCGATCGTGGAACGTGGGAAGCACGATGAGCTGGTGGCGGAAGGCGGGATCTATGCCGAGCTGTATGAAAAGCAGCTGCTGGAGGAGGAACTGGAACAACTGTAAGCAAGTAAAAAGTAAAAATTCAAAAGTAAAAAGGGAGGGGCTATGTATCAGGATATTAAGGAAAGGACCTTCAAGTACAGCTTGCGGATTATTGATCTTTCAACACGATTGCCGAGGACATTCTCGGGGGCGATCTTGGGCAAGCAGGTACTACGCTCAGGGACGTCAATCGGTGCAAATATTGAAGAAGCAGTCGCAGCGTATGGGAGGAACGATTTCATTTACAAGTTGAATCTTGCTTTACAGGAAGCAAGAGAGACACATTATTGGCTGCGACTCGTCGAAGCTTCCAGTATGTTGATGGCTAATCAGCTCTGTGAACTGATCGGTGAAACAGAAGAGATCAAAAATATTTTGGGCGCAATAGTCAGCAAGCTAAAGAAGGAAAAATTCAAGAGTCAAAAGTAGTACGCCATTTTCATTTTTAATTTTTCATTTTGATTTTTTCATTGTTTCATGGTCGACGAAGAAATACTCGGTAAGGCCTACGACAGCCGGCTGATGAAACGGCTTCTGAAGTACATCAGGCCGTATAAGTGGCAAGTCCTCCTGGGCATCTTCCTCAGCATCATCGTCTCGGCGATGGAAGCCGTGCGGCCGTGGTTCACGAAGCATGCCGTTGATGTCGACATTGCAAATCATGACACCCACGGCCTGATGCTGACGGCGATCGCATTTCTTTCGGTTCTCGTAGTCCGTGGTTTCGTGCAGTATGCGAACGCATATCTCACGCAATGGATCGGACAGGAAACAATTTTCGATCTTCGGATGGAGCTCTATGCGCATCTGCAGAAGCTTGGGCTGAGATTCTTCGACCGGAATCCGCTCGGCCGGCTGATTACCCGCGTCACCAACGACATCGAAGTGCTGAACGAGATGTTCTCCTCGGGCATCGTGATGGTCTTCAGCGATGTCTTCATGATTATCGGGATACTCTGGTTCATGTTCTCGATGAGCTGGAAGCTTGCGTGTGTATCGCTCTGCGTCCTGCCGTTGCTGTTCATTGCCACGTTCGTTTTCCGCAAGAAAGCCCGTGAGGCGTACCGGGAAGTCCGCATTCAGCTTGCCCGCATCAACGCGTTCATGCAGGAACATATAACGGGTATGATGGTTGACCAGATTTTCAACCGTGAAGAGAAATCTTTCCGGAAGTTCTCGGATATCAACGGGTTGCACCGCGACGCCAACATCAAATCGATATTCTATTATGCCTGGTTCTACCCGGGCGTCGACCTCATCGGTGCGATTGCCGTTGGTCTCATCGTCTGGTACGCCGGGCTCAGCGCAATGAGCGGCTCGATTACTGTCGGTGCCGTGATGGCGTTTCTCCAGTGGAACGAGATGTTCTGGCGGCCGATCCGGGACCTCTCGGAAAAATATAACATCATGCAAACGGCAATGGCGTCATCGGAGCGCGTCTTCAAACTTCTCGACGACCAGACCTTCGTTCCGTATCCCGAACATCCGGTTCACGTGTCAAATGTACAGGGAAGGATCGAATTCCGGAATGTCTGGTTTGCCTATGTGGATGAAGAATGGGTTTTGAAGGATGTATCGTTCATCATCGAACCGGGTGAGACCGTGGCAATTGTCGGGCATACCGGCGCGGGCAAAACAACCATCATCAATTTGCTCTGCCGGTTCTATGAATTCCAGCGCGGCCAGATTTTTGTCGATGGGATCGATATCCGTGCAATTCAGCCCGAGGATCTGCGGCGTCATCTCGCCATCGTCCTTCAGGACGTCTTCCTCTTCTCGGGAGACATCAAATCCAATATCAGTCTCGGCAATGACGAGATCCCATTCGATCGTGTCAAGGCATCGGCACGCGTCGTCGGGCTTCACCATTTCATCGAACAGCTTCCCCATCAGTACGACGAAGAGGTCAAAGAACGGGGCGCAACACTCTCCGTCGGACAAAAACAGCTGATCAGTTTTGCGCGGGCGCTTGCAACGCATCCCAAAATCCTCATACTCGACGAAGCGACCTCCAGCATCGACACGGAAACGGAAATTCTCATACAGCGGGCGATCAAAAAGCTGCTGGAAGGAAGAACGTCGATTGTTATTGCGCACCGCCTGTCGACGATCCAGCGTGCCAGCAAGATCATTGTCATGCATAAGGGTGAAATCCGTGAGATGGGAACGCACCAGAAACTGCTTTCCCTCGGCGGCATCTATTATAAGCTCTACCGTCTGCAATACAGAGAGCAGGAATCGGCAGTTCCTGCAAACAGTGGACAGTAATTCGTCGTCTCAAAAAGGAGGAAGTATGTTCCGAGCAATGGTTACCGCAGTCCTTTTGTTCACCTCTCTGCTTCTCGCAACTCTGACAATCTCGGCTCAGGAGAAGATTATCACGGCGAGTGAACCGTCGCTGATCGACATGACCATCTATAATGAGAATCTTTCGCTGATCAGGGAAGAGCGGACAATCGATATTCCCAGGGGGATGAGCCATGTTGTGATTCCGGAAATTCCTGCCACCATCGACGGGACCTCGCTTCATTTCCGCAGCTTGCTCGATCCGGATGCGGTACGCGTCCTCGAACAAAATTATCAGTATGATCTTGTCAGCCGCGAGAAGCTGCTCCAGCGTTACATCGGCAAAGATATTCAGTTCGGAAATGCTACCGGGAAACTTCTTGCCACAGGGCCACAGAGCTTCAGCGGATCGGATCTCGGTCTTGTTGCCGAGATCAACGGAAAAATAGAGCTCATGCCGTCGGGGCAGATCAGTCTTCCGAAACTGCCCGAGGGATTGATCCTGAAACCTCAGCTCGACTGGCTCGTAACAAACACGCGGCCCGGAGAGCACAAGGTCGAGATCAGCTTTCTCGCGGGGCAGTTGTCATGGGATGCGAATTACGTTGCCCTCCTCAATAAATCGGAAAACAGCATCGATCTGACCGGATGGGTAACGCTGACCAACAGGTCGGGCACGTCGTTTCACAATGCAGGACTCAAGCTCGTGGCGGGTGACGTCAATCTTGTGCGCGACCAGTTCAGGCAGGGATTTGCCAAGGCAGCTGGAGTCGTCGCAAATGAAGCAGCTCCCCAATTCAAGCAGACCGACCTCTTCGAATTCAAACTCTACACGCTTCAGCGCAGAACCGATGTGGACAATAATGAAACGAAACAGATCGAGCTGGTGACCGGTCACGATGTGAGCGCAAAGAAGACATTTATTTACGACGGTCTTGCGGATCAGTGGCAGTACTGGTATAATAGTCCATCGTACCGAACGGAAAAAGGATATGGTCAGCAGTCGAATCCCAAAGTGGGAGTCTATGTAACGTTTAAGAATGATGAAAAATCCGGACTCGGGATCCCGCTGCCGAAGGGAAAGATCCGCGTCTATAAGGATGATGAGGACGGGAAGGAGCAGTTCATCGGCGAGGACCAGATCGATCATACGCCGAAGGATGAAGAGATAAGATTGTATCTCGGCAATGCCTTCGACCTGGTGGGGGAACGCGCGCAAACAGATTTTCGCGTGCCGGTTTCCGGACATGTTGTGGAGGAAACGTTCACCATCAAAGTACGCAATCACAAGAAGGAACCTGTCGATGTCCAGATTTACGAGCATGCATGGCGGTGGAACGAGTGGGAGATCACCAAGAGCTCGTCGGAATATGTGAAAGTGGATCAGTCGACGATTCGGTTCCCGGTAAAAATTGAGAAAGACGAGGAAAAAGTGGTTACTTACACGATCCGGTACACATGGTAAATGCGGAACCGGTGAAGAACTTCACCAACATCTGTTGTATCATCAAGAAAGGGAATTTTATGAAATGGCAATTGTTCATTCTCGTTCTGGCGGCAGGTATCTGCTGCACTGCCGCAATGAGCCAGCCCAATGAGAGTGGAAATTTCCTCACCCTGCTGGGCCGTGACACGATCGCGGTGGAGGAGTTTTCGTTCGGCGCGAATGGATTCCACGGGACAAGCGTCGTGCGTGCCCCGCGTACATCCCTTCGGGAGTATACGGCGACCTTTGGTCCCGGCGGCGTACTGCAGCAATTTCACATTACCTACCAGCGGTACGGCGGTCAAGTCTATGCTGAGCGGACGTATACGTATACCGACGACAGTATTCACGTTTCGGTGAAACAGGATACGTCGGTCAATAATTACGTCGTTGCGACGGCTGGGCGTCCATATCCGTTTTTTGCCGATATTTTCGGAGCATGGCAGGCGACTCTCCAGCGTGCATTGATGCCCGACGGCAAAAAGGAGTTCGATGTGGTTGCTGGCAGACAGCTTCTTCATTACAAGGTCCAGCAGGGCGAAGGAGGAAAAATCGATCTGCTGAATGTGGGAAGCGAGTTTGGTCCGATCCACGTGGAGATGGGCGAGGGGAATCAGCTGCAGAAGTTTGATCTGACCGAGACGACCGACAAGTTCATCGGTCAGCGCGTTGCGGCGCTGGATGTGGAAGGACTGGCCAAGAATTTTGCGGAGCGCGAAAAATCCGGGAATGCACTCGGCACGCTTTCACCGCGGGACAGCACCCGCACGATGATCGGTGCCGCGAGCGTCATCATCGATTACGGCCGGCCATCGGCACGCGGACGGAAGATTTTTGGCGGCATCGTGCCGTGGAATGTGGTCTGGCGGACGGGTGCAAACGCCGCGACGCAGCTCATCACGGACAAGGATCTCTCGATCGGCGGAACGTTCGTACCGGCAGGTACCTATTCGCTCTTTACGCTTCCGAAGGAAGACGGGTGGATGCTCATCATCAACCGGCAGCACGGGCAGTGGGGAACGGATTATGACCAGACGAAGGATCTGGCACGCGTGCCGCTGCAGGTGAAGCACATCGATGCACCGGTGGAAAAATTCACGATCGATCTGATGCAGGAAGGTTCCGGCGGAATGATCGACATGAAATGGGAAAATACCGAAGCGTCGGTTACATTTGTTGTCAAGTAGGCAGAAGGACAACATAGCATGTTGTCCTTCTGAGTCCGTAAAAAGCGTCTTGATGTAGAGGGATGCCGTCGCCGGCCCGCAGCTGATGGTCGGCGAGGGCATCTCTCGTTTAAGCACACGTGGCTCTGCAGGAGATTCGCTTCGGATATACTTTCCTATCCCGGTTTAGTCACCTCCAATTTAACGCAAGAGTTCGCCACCTTCGTTGGGGTCATCGCCTAGGCCCACCTCGTTTTACCCATGTTGATCGATCCGGTATCGGATTAGCGTATTGACAAATTGGCCGGATATCCATACCTTCCGGTAATCCGAATCACATCTCACGATTGGTCTCATGTGAGCGAGGCGCTCCTCACATTCGTGGATGGACCCGCTCTCGTTTGTTCTTTCCTTTTTTTCTTAACGTGTTTTCTCATTTGCCGGGCAATCCTGCATCGCCACTCAAGCGCGTATGTGAGTTGCGTTCATCGCGTGCAGATTGCAGCAGACCAGTGCGAACCATATTGTGATCCATCATAATGTGCAAGTGTTGATGGGACAGCACCACAGATTTCAGGATCCACAATTTTCCGGGAGGTCAAATTGACCCGTGCCATTATACCAGTCCTATCGCGGCAAAGGACGAAAATGGCTCTTCTGGTCCTTGCTCAGACAATTGTCTTCGCCCTGCTTGTTATCCCTGAGAGCTTCGGAGCATGGACCTCGACGGCTAGGTTCGAGCGCCTTTCCCTCGAGCAGGGACTTTCCCAAAGCGTTGCATTCGCGATCTACCAGGACAGACAAGATTATCTCTGGTTCGGAACTGAGGACGGTCTGAACAGATACGACGGGTATTCCGTCACCGTCTTTCGCCATCGGGAGAACGACAGCACCTCGCTTTCGAGCAGTTCGATCCGGTGCATGGGCGAGGATTCTTCGGGGAATCTCTGGGTCGGAACATGGAACGGCGGGCTGAACCGCTATCAGCCGGCATCAGGGACATTTTGCAGGTACCGGCACGATCCGCGCGACTCATCGAGCATCAGCAACGACAGGGTCGTGTCGATCCTGTGTGATTCAAAAAAAAGACTCTGGATCAGTACGTGGGGAGGAGGCCTGAATCTCTATGAACCATCGAAAAATTCATTCCGGCACTTCCGGAGCCGGGCCGATGATCCGGGATCGGTATCAACCGATGATCTGTATGATCTCCTGGAGTCCCGCTCGGGAAAGATCTGGATAGGCAGTTTTATGGGCGGACTGAATGTGTTTGATCCCGAGAGCGGAACATTCCGGAGATTTGTCAACGTGATTGGCAATGCCCACAGTCTCAGCGATAATAGAGTGACCGCGATGTGTGAGGACTCGTCGGGGGCCATTTGGATTGGAACCTGGGGCGGCGGATTAAATTGTCTCGACGCGGAGCATGGACGGTTCACACACGTGAAATTGGACTCCGGTTCAGGCGACCGGCACCTTCATGATATCATCACGTCAATGCACCTCTCCGCGGATGGTAAGCTGTGGATTGGTACGCTCGGCGGCGGTCTTGCCGGGTACGACGTCAGGACGCGGGAGTACGGCATATACAGAAATGACCCGAACGACCCCTCCTCGCTTGCCGATGATAAAGTGTTTTCCATCTTTGAGGACAACGGCGGGATACTCTGGATTGGGACGGGATACGGAGTCTCCAAATACGACCCCCGTAAGCAGGGAATCACACATTTTCGACGGCGGCCGGGGTTGTCCAATTCGCTCAGCAGCAACGACGTCTTTCCAATCCATCAAGATTCCGCGGGCAGTCTCTGGATCGGAACATACGGCGGCGGACTTAACCGATACAGCCCCGCAACAAATTCGTTTCAGCACTTTCACCATGATCCGGCAGATAACGGGTCACTGGGCAGTGAGTTTATCTATGCCCTCGCAGAGGACAAGAAGGGAAACCTGTGGATAGGAAGCGACGGCGCCGGGGTCGATTGCCTTCCCAAAGATGCATCTGCCTTCCGCCATTTCCGGTTCGATCCGGGAAATCCCCGCGGTCTCAGGAATGACTACATTCGCTGTCTGCTCGTTGACCGACAGGATGTCCTGTGGATCGGGACGGGAGCAACGGGAATCCAGTGTTGCGACCCGGTGACGGGAAACTTCCAGTCATACCGGCATAATCCGGATGATCCGCACAGTCTCGGCGATGATGAAATCCAGTGTTTTTTTGAAGACCACGAGGAGACTATCTGGATTGGCACAGTGCGAAACGGCCTTCAGGAATTTGATCGGCATTCCGGGACCTTTTCCCATTACTCACGGATGGATAACGATTCGGCGAGTTTAAGCAGCAACCATGTGCAGGTGATTGCCGAAGACAGCAAAGGCGTCATCTGGGTGGGCACCAACGGCGGAGGTCTCAACCGGTTGATCAGGGAGCGGGGGAAGTTCCGGCACTATGGTGAGCGGGAAGGTCTTCCCAACGAGGTGATCTACGGAATTCTCGAAGATCGTGAAGGATTTCTTTGGATGAGCACCAACAAGGGTCTGGCCCGATTCCGGCCGGAGACAGGTGAGTGCAGGAGTTTTGACATCAACGATGGATTGCAAAGTAATGAATTCAATTACAATGCATACGCCCTGGGCAAAGACGGCACGCTGTATTTCGGAGGAGTGAATGGGTTCAACGCCGTGCAGCCGGAGCGGCTCTCCATGAATCTTCACGTACCCCGGGTCGTTCTCACGACGTTCATGGTGATGAATGTTCAGCGGCCGGATCCCTCAATGCAAAGCGGGGTGGTCGAGCTTGCGTCCGACCAGAATTTTTTCTCGTTCGAATTTGCGGCGCTTGATTTCAGCTCTCCGCTGAAAAACGTGTACTCTTACAAGCTCGAGGGTGTCGATCCGGCATGGGTGACGACCCGGACGCGCAGGTATGTAAATTATGCGGGAGTGCGGCCGGGGTCATACATCTTCAGAGTTCGGGGTTCGAACGGCGACGGTATCTGGAACGAACAGGGGATCTCCGTTCGCATAACGGTTTCCCCGCCGTTCTGGCAGACCTGGTGGTTTCGCCTTGGTGTGTTTTGTTCGGCTGCCTCGGTGCTTTTTCTGCTGTATCGTCTGCGCGTATCAAAAATTGTGGAGCTTGAACGAATGCGGACGCGAATTGCCAGCGATCTGCACGACGACATCGGGTCCACACTCACCAAAATCACCGTCCAGTCCGAAATGATCCAGACCTTGCAGGATGAAGAACGGATCCGGACGCTCTCGCGAGAGATCGGCAACGCCAGCAGGGAAATTATCAGCATGTTGTCGGATATTATCTGGTCGATTGATGCCCGCAAGGACACTCTTGGCGATCTGTTCACGCGAATGCAGGATTTTGGGATGGACGTCCTCACTCCCCGGCAGATTCTTATCCGGTTCGAATGGGATCGTACGGGGGACCGCACGAACATCCCGTTCAACATCAGGCAAAACCTCTACCTGATATTCAAGGAAGCCATCAATAATATTGCACGCCACAGCGATGCCCGCAATGTTGTCTGCCGCTGGACGGAATCGGATAACCGTTTTCGTTTCGAGGTCGAAGATGATGGTGCCGGAATGCGCGAGCAGACAAAACGCGGCGGTTTTGGACTGCACAACATGAAGATGCGCGCCGGCAAAATCGGCGCGAACTTCGAGCTTAACACCGAACGCGGGGTGAAAATCTCCGTCTCGGGAATATCTCTGTAATCATTCCCATGTTCATGGGATGGATGATGGACTATGGTCTCTGTACATTCAGACATGATATCGGTTGGGATTGTCGAAGACGACACGAACGTGCGGGAGGCGTTGCAGGAGTATTTCAATTCCCTTGCCACGTTTCAGTGTCAGGTGGCCGTTGAGTCTGCCGAGAAGTTTCTTGCCGTCGCCTCCCAGCCCTCCGGACCCGATGTCATCCTCATGGATATCGGTCTTCCCGGAATGTCCGGGATCGATGCGACGCGTTTGTTCCGGTCGGTCTATCCGGATTCGGAAATCATCATGCTGACCATTTACCATGATCCGGAGAAGATTTTTGACTCGCTATGTGCCGGAGCATCGGGATATCTCCTGAAAACGGCTCCCTTTTCGGAGATCAGAGGCGCGGTCGAGCTCGTTTATAACGGGGGTGCCCCGATGTCTGCGCAGATCGCTCGCAAGGTGATCGGATATTTCAGACCTGCCCAGGTCAAAGAGTCCGAAAGCCCGTTGACGGCAAAAGAGCGGGAAGTGATATTCGGGCTGGTCGATGGGCTGAGCTACAAAATGATCGCCGACAGGATGATGATCAGCATAGAAACTGTCAGGTCTCATATTAAGAGCATTTACAACAAACTCCACGTTCACTCCAAAGCTGAAGTGATCGGAAAATCCTTCAAGGGCGAAATTTAAGCCCGCTTCTTATCCACATCCCATCATTATGGGATGGTATCTCTGACCTCCGGAATGTAGCTTTCCTCTGAAACAGCTTTCCACCGGGAACCGATAAGCTGAAAGGAAAAAGCCATGAATCCGTTTTCTCTCTCTCGAAGGGTCGCCGTCGCCCTTGTTGTTGTTGTGACTGCATCGTTCGCGATGGTTGCCAGAGCGCAGCAATCTACCGATGATGTGATCTATCTCAAAGACGGCTCAATCCTCAAGGGAAAAATATTCGAAGAGGTGCCGGCAAAATACATCAAGCTGCAGACTCCGGACGGCAAAATCCGGGAATACAAAATGAAGGCCATTAAATCCATCACGCGCACCCCGCAGGCGAATACGGAAACGATCGAGGCAGCCGACAAGGATCCCGCAGTGAAAGGCGGCGCCGTCATTCCGCCGGCGCAGTCCTCTCCACCGCTTGCGCCCCAACAGACGAAACCTCTCCAGCTGACACCGCAGGCGGGCCCGATGGTCTTTGCCGAACGGAAATCACCCACCGCGGCTTTTATTCTATCATTTCTGGTACCCGGGATGGGGCAGTTTTACAACGGTCAGTATCTTAAAGGGGGAATTCAAACCGGAGCATTTGTTGCGGGAATCGGCGTGATGCTGGCGTGGGGACGAGCGAACAGCTATTCTTCAGAGCCGTACACCGACTATTCCTATTACGGAACCTACACGTATTACCACACATGGGACGAAGACTACACTACTGCCTGGATGTATATCGGGGCAGGAGTTGCGGTGAGTTCCTGGATCTGGTCGATGATCGATGCGCCAATCTCCGCGAACCATATCAACGATGAGCATTTCAATAACAGCTACGGTCATATGATTGAGATGGGGAGCGACCGGTATGTCGTTGGCATCGATGTGGGGATGCAGGAAAGAGGTCTCGGGGCGCGGGCCGTGGTTCACCTTCCGTGAGGAAATTGTACCGGAATGGAGCGGAGCGGGACAACCTCGTACGGTGTCCCGCTTAGTCTTTGAAGAGCGTCTCGCCCTTGATCAGCCACGAGAGACCGAATGCAAGAAGCATGACGGCTTCAAGGATCAGAACGATTCTGTCTTTCGCGAGAATGGCTGAGCCGAGGATCATTCGCAGAACGACGAGGAGAATTATTGAGGCGAAGATCGTAAGACCGCAGAGGTGGTAAATCCTGTTTCGAAGGTTCTTCCTCCGTGATCGGAGTTCGGCTTTCCGGTCACTGAGTGTGAACAGGAAGAACGAGTTGATCGCAAGAAGAATGAAAAAGATGCATGCGCAGGTGAGGTGGATCCTGTCGGAAGATTCCGGGCTCAGCTGAAAAACCCCGACCAGCCGCGCGGGGACGAACTCGTGATAGCAGGGAAAGAGTGCAATCCCGAAACCAGCCAGGCCGCTCATCTTGGAAACAATGCTGTCAATCCTCTCATATCCCCGATAGGTTGCGAGAAACAGAGAAACGCTGACGAGAAGTCCGCAGAAGAAATCCCTCATGTTGGTATAATAGTAGGAGCTGATCGAATCCTGGACCGGCGTACCCGAGAAGAGAAATCCTCCAAGCATGCACACAAACGGGAGAGCGATACCCAGAATGCCGATCGATCTGCGGAGGTTGAGGTACGAGACAACCATCTCGTCATTCTGCTTCCGCAGATATGAACCGGGGGAGAGATCGAAATATGTTCTTGGTCGGGGCAAGGCGATGATCCTGAAAAATCAATTACGAACCGTGTGGATGGAAACCCAGCCGCACTCTGAAAAGTTAGTGGAGAAATGTGGGATTGTCAAGGAAGGTCGTGTGGAAGCATTTCCCGAGGAATCACGTCATCCGGATCATGTTGTTCCGGCAGGAAAACTCACCTAAAGCCGTTCCAGGTAGAATAATTTGCCGGCGAAATTGGGATCTCACTGCACCAGGAACAAACGGAATCTCTTTGTGAAGACCACGTACCGGCGTGATCTGGAGCGGCTTGAGTGAATTTAAAGTATTCGAAATCTCCGCCGGCCCCGAATACCTCGAACACGAAATCGTACGAATACTTTCCATCAACCAACCACGGGATGACGGTGAAAAAACCGGATTCATTGAATACGAAGTTCGGCTCAGTGTACATTACCCCGCGGAGGTTCCGATAGATATCCGCGAGCCGGGCCGGATGAAAGGGCCTTGCGAACCTGAAGTATGCCCATCCCATCTCGTTGGGTTCCTCCAATATCGAATCGGGTTGCAATGCGCGGGGGAGCGTATCCCAGCCGGTATACGTGCCGTTGCGCACCAGCGCCGCGGTGCTGTCATCGAATTTCACCGCAAGCACGCCGATCTCCCATGGCGGCTGGAACCGAATTGAAACCTGGCTTACCGAATCTGCGAAGACAGATCGTATGTATTTCAAATTGAAGAGATGACGGCTTACCAGCGAATCCGGTGGTGTCAGATCCCCGCTAAACCAGAGAGCCGCGTTGTACGCTTCCGTGCTATCCACAGCAGAATACGTAAAGATTGGCCCGGGCGTTATCGTCACATCATTTACAGTGCAGCCGGAAGGATTGCCTACAAATGCGGACAGAATAACAAAGAGCTTCAAGGCCCGTTTATTCATTTCATCAGCACCATCTTCTTTGTCTTGATGAAACGGCCTGCAGTTAAGCGATAGAAATAGACTCCGCTCGGAATGCTCGAGGCATTCCAGATGATGGTATGTTCCCCGGGTTGCTGCAGTTCATCGGCGAGAGTGGCGATTTGCTCGCCGAGGATATTGTAGATTTTCACTGTTACGTCAGCCGCTTGAGGCAGCGTAAATCGTATTTGAGTCGAGGGATTGAAGGGATTGGGGTAATTCGGCGACAAGGAGTACCTGAGCGGCCTGAGCTTGTTATCCTGTACGGGCGTTAACAATTCCCAGGTTGACAATTTCCTCCAATTATCCACCCATCTGCTTCCGTCCCACATTTGCAGGACGTATTGCGTCTCATTTCCGTCTGGATCATACGTCATTGTGGCAAGCCAGTAGTTCTCCCACCCACTGCCATTCCATGACTGGTCCATCTTGCCTGTATCGTATCCCCTGCCATCAAACGAGTAGGTGTCCAGCGAACCGTTCGTCCATACGGAGTCACTCCAGTATTGCCACAGATCGGTGGAATCGTGTCCGTTGACATCATACGAATACATAACTCTCTCGGTATTCACCCAGGAGTTACCGTCCCACGATGCAATGAGTTCGGATGTGTATTTTCCGTTGGAATCATGCTCGCCGGTGTACTGATATCCATTTACCCACCCAGTGCTGCTCCACGCCTGTCCCACGAGGCTCACAAAGAATCCATTCGTATCATACGAATATGTACTCCGCCCATAATTTGCCCAGCCCGTATCACTCCATTCTTGCTCCAGCTCGACTTCATCGTATCCGTTCGCACCGTACGAGTATGTCGTGAGTTGATAATTGAGCCACATAAAGCCGTTGGCACCCCAGTCCCATGACTGGTACAACCATGTGGCAATGCGGCCCTGCTCATCCATCGACCAGGTGGATAACGAAGAATTCACCCAGACACTTCCATCCCACGTCTGGTACAACCATTTTGTACTATTGCCAAGTGAATCGTATGAATAGGTACTGTACGAGAAGTTCACCCATGCGGAGGTCGCGGTGTCCCAGTTTTGGGTAATTATGGACTGGAGAACCATTCCGCCGAGGACCGATTTGTGCTGAACATTTCTCCTCGGGGAAAAACGGAATGAGTCCGGTCTTGTCCCTTCTTCTCTGACGATATCCCGGACTGCATGTGCGAGCTTCGGGAACCCGCGCTGATGATTCATTCCAAGATCCTGAGCCACAAGACCCATGAGTGGAATGGTCGTCAAGACCACTAAGCAAAAGAGAAGCTTCTTCATGACAGAATCTCCCATTACTTCATCAATACCATCATCTTTGTTTCAACGAAACTACCCGCAAGGAGCCGATAGACATATACCCCGCTCGCGAGATGCGACCCATCAAACTTCACCTCATGTCTTCTAGGTTCCTGAATCCCATTGACGATTGTTGCCACGGTTCTTCCAAGGACATCGTAAACCGACAAACCGATAAATGATCTTCGCGGTAGATCATATTGGATAGTTGTGGATGGGTTGAAAGGGTTGGGATAGTTCTGGGAGAGAGTGATTGCCGCTGGCAGAGCGGTCGCCCGTTGAGAGACCGAAGTGAGACCCCCATAAATCTCGCCGTTGATTCTTGCACCGAATATGCTCTGGGATTGAGCCGGCTCATCTACCAGAAGAATCAAACCGAGACTATCCGCAATACGATATCCCGTCCAATTCGTGTTGAACTCGTAAATCTTCTTCGTCAGTCCAAAAACGGTATCGATAGAGATTCTCCGAAGATGCATCGTGTCGTTCCAGGGAAAGATCGTGATAACCCCCGGCGATGTTCGGGAAAAATCAAAGAAGAGATAATCCGCACCTCCCAGATATTCATGGACGCCGGCGCTGTCTTCGCGGAACAATGTGATTATCGGCGGATCAGTTTGCCACGAGCGGATCTCCTGCATCACGACATAGGTCATCCCGTCCGGCAGGAGGGAATCACCGACAATCTCGCGGTGCACTCTGTAGCTTGTGTCATAATTCCAGTAATAATCCCAGGTGTTGCCCGCTTCCAGGCGGAAGTGGTTCTGTGCCGGGGAATCTATGATGAACGGAAACGTGATCAGTATGGTCCAGACGATTCTCCGAACATTTGGACCCCACACCGAACGCTTCGCCGGGTGTTTTCTGACAATATGCTGTTCGAGAATAGCCAACATAATGCCCTCCATTTGTCGATCTCACTTCATCAAAATCAGTTTCCTGGTCTGTGCAAAATTGCCGGCCGAAAGTCGGTAGAAATAGACCCCGCCCGACAAGTGTGACGCGTCAAATTTTGCTCGATGTGTCCCCGGCTCCTCAATCCCATTGACAATTGTTGCCATTGGTCTGCCGAGGACATCATAAACCGACAAGCGAACATTCAACCTTCTGGGTAGATCGTATTCGATTGTTGTGGATGGGTTGAAAGGGTTTGGATAATTTTGGAGGAGTTGAAGGGTATTAGGGATTGGTCTGTGGACCTCCCGCACCTGTTCAACGGGGCAAACAAAGCAAGTGTTCAGTGAGTCAGCCAAATGGACTCCATATTTATAAATAGTGAGCCGAAGGTCCGCCGGAAATGTCAACGCCGGTGTTGCGATCGTTACATCAGAATCCGTTATCATATTGATATGTATCGGATTCCCGGATGTATCGCGCAGCAGTCCAGAATTATCTACGAGAAAGATGCTGTCACAGCGCCTTCTGAGGAACTCCGGATCCGGCCAGTCAATTCTGTAATTACCGGGATCCACTATGGGCGTGAACAGCTGAAAGGTATCAGGCTGTGCAGGGTTGATGGGGATGCCGCGGACATCCAACGGGATAAATCCTGAACCATACTCTCCCGGTTCGGATGTCGAAATTTTCATCCATCGGACATTCCAGCAGAAACATGGCGGGTATTCATTTTCCACATACCAGGGACCAATGGAATCTTTTCCATACGTTCCTGCAGCCGTATTTGCCATAAAAAGGCGGCCGGTGTCACTCTCGGCGTAATCTTGAGAACATCGTATCCAGATTGTGGAAACATCCTGTCCACATGCCACGCCCATTGCGAATATCGTAACGATCATTGGGAATATTAAACGGGACAAACGAAATGGAGTCAATTTCATCTCAAGAGCTCCTAACGACTGGCGATTCAGTCACTTCATCAAAATCATCTTTTGTGTCTGAACAAAATCTCCGGCCAGAAGTTGATAAAAGTAAACTCCGCAGGGCAATCGTGATGCATCAAACCTGGTCCGATGTGTTCCGGGTTCCTGAACACCATCAAAAATTGTTGCCACCGTTCTGCCGAGGACATCGTAAACCGACAAACGAACATTCACCCTTCGTGGCAGATCGTATGCGATTGTCGTCGTAGGGTTGAAAGGGTTGGGGTAATTCTGCAACACGCTGAACTTCTTCGGAATCGTCATCGGGCCAGACTTATTTTCGACGCCGCTCAGTTTACCATACTTGACACCGTTAATTATCGTCCCCTGTAGATTGGAGACCGACCATCCACCGACACTCTTAGCGCATCCAATTCCCTTGGCGAGATATGCTGTTCCCCAATCGACCGGTCCCCAGATAGTATCTGTGCCAACAGTATCCACGAATACAAATTCTTTCGTTGGTAGAATGAGATTCAGTGCTCCATATGATTGTATGTTCGTGTGCGTCAAACCTAAAAAGGGCTTCATGTAGCACACCGGCCAAAGAGAGCTGTCCGCGGCCCCAAGATCGTACCAGACCATCTCCGCATTGTCCTGGCACTCGGCCCAAATCCCCCGATACCTCCAGACTCGCAGAGAGTCGTCAATCCGGTAATATTCCGTATCCTTTTGTGTGATCCATGGCGGATAGATAGTCCCTCCGACGAAGACGCGATACGATTGCCCGTTCGTCATTACAGTATCCCCCACGACTTTCTGGTAGAAGAGCTCCGAATTTTCTGGGGAATCCCCCAATGTCAAGTACTCCCAATAATCGCCCACACGCATCGGGAAATAATCCTTCAGCGTCGTGTCAATCTGGGAATAGACGAACTGAGGAATGAATAACAGACACAGGAGTCCCAACATGTACGACTTGCGAAAAACTCTGGCGCAATTCATCTTCTCACTCCCCATCAGTGGGAACCGGCAGGAAATAAAAAACCCTCTTTCTCTCTCTTCCAACAATATCAGAAGAACAAGAAACAGGGTTTACAACGTGATATCAGACTTGCTAAATCTCTTCTAATCTAATAAACTTCTATTCCTCTGTCAAACATAACGGAAATTTCCAACGAAATAATCCACATTTGCCCGAATTCGCGCTACCTCTTCCCCTGCAAAAACTCCTCACACATTTTCACATCATCTTCACTTCCGAGTATCACCGGCGTGTGCTGGTGGAGCGAAGTCGGCTCAACCCGCAGTATGCTCTTCTTCCCGTCACTCGAGCGCCCGCCCGCCTGCTCAATTATATACGCCATCGGGTTGCATTCATACATCAACCGCAATTTTCCCTGCGGATTTTTCTTGTCGCCCGGATACGCGAAAATCCCTCCATATAATAGAGTCCGGTGGGAATCTCCCACCATCGTCCCGATGTACCGCATCGAGTACGGCCGGCCCGTGGCTTTATCCTCTTCCTTCAAATACGTGATGTACCTCTTCATCCCTTCATCCCAGTTGTGGAAATTTCCCTCGTTCATGCTGTAGATCTTTCCCTTTTTCGGGATGCGTATGTTTTCGTGAGAGAGAAGGAACTCACCGACACTCGGGTCGAGCGTGAAACCGTGAACGCCGTGGCCCGTCGAATACACGAAGATCGTGCTCGAACCGTAAATGATATAACCCGCCGCGACCTGCTTGTACCCGGGTTGTAAACAATCCTGGAGCGTTCCTTTTCCCTCTGATGTCACTCTCTTGAAGATCGTGAATATCGAACCGATCGTGATATTCGCATCAATGTTCGATGAGCCGTCGAGCGGATCGTAGAGAAGCACATACTTGCCGGTGCGGTACTGATCGGGGATGTGAAGGATGTCCTCGTTCTCTTCCGAGGCCATCACGCAGACATGCCCGCCGTGATCCATTGCCTTGTAAATGGTTTCGTCTGCGAATTCGTCAAGTTTTTTCACCACGTCACCGCTCACATTCATGCGGTCCGTCGTGCCGAGGATATTGACGAGTCCCGCTTTACTCACTTCGCGCCAGACAAGTTTCGCCGCGAGCGAGAGATCATGGAGCAAACCGGAAAATTCTCCCGTTGCTTCGGGATGCAGCTCTTCCTGCTCGTTGATGAAACGCTCCAGCGTCATGAACTTCGGTTGCGAGGGCATCGGACAACTCCTCTTCTGCCTGTGAAAGGAATGATGATACGAAACGGAGCAACATAGGAAAATCTTCTCTGAGTTGCAAGACATCGCGCGCGGCAGTTGTGTTGCACAAGTGTGGAATTGTCCGTATATTTTGGAAGCGTCGTCGCAAATTTGCGTTGTTCCCAACAGAACTCACCACGAATATTCAAGCAGTCGGATAGAGACCATGAAAATTGTCGTCTGCATCAATCACGTCCCGGATACCGAAACGAAAGTCAAGGTCGGCGCCGACGGAAAGACGATCGACAAGGCGGGAGTGAATTTCATCCTCAACCCGTACGATGAGTTTGCGATCGAAGCCGGATTGAAACTGAAGGAGAAGAACGGCGGAGAGGTGATCGCGCTGACGCTCGGTGGAGAAACACACAAGGAAACCCTCCGGAAAGCGCTCGCGATGGGGATTGATAAGGCCGTTTTACTCAGAGACGATTCGGTGCGTGATTCTTTTTCAATTGCGATGGCACTGGCCGACCAGTTGAAGGCCATTTCGGCTGACTGCATACTCTTCGGCAAACAGTCGATAGATTATTACGATGAACAGATCCCCGGGTTGATTGCCGAATGGCTCGGGATTCCCTCGGTTTCAGTCGTGGTGAAACTGGAGGTGGAAAACGGCAAGGTGGTGTGTGAAAGGGAAATCGAAGGCGGACATGAGGTCGTCGAAACGACGCTCCCCGCGGTGATTTCGGCACAAAAAGGGTTGAATGAGCCGCGTTATCCATCACTCAAGGGGATCATGGCAGCGAAGACGAAGCCGATTGAAGAACATCCTGCGGCTGCCTGCGCGAATGTTCTCGAAGTACTGTCGATGCAGAAGCCGCCCGCAAAAGCCGCGGGAAAGATCGTCGGCACAGATGCAACTGCGGTTCCCGAACTCGTGCGCCTGCTGCACGAAGAAGCAAAAGTCATTTAATTTCGAAATTCGAATTTTCAATTTATAAATTCTCATGACGAAAATTCTGGCCTTCGCTGAGCAGCGCGAAGGAAAATTCAAGAAAGCCGCATTTGAGGCAACGCAGACGGCAAAGAATATTGCCGGTCAGCTGAGCGGCGAAGCGGTTGCGCTGGTGGTTGGCGATGGCATTGACGGTATTGCCGCACAGCTTGGCCAGTACGGCGCCGCAAGAGTGATCGCTGTCCAGGATCCGCGGCTGAAAAATTACTCGACGACCGCCTACAGTAAGGTCGTCGCAGAAATCGCGAAGCAGGAGAATGCTTCGGTTATCATTCTTCCCGCAACGCAGATGGGAAAAGATCTTTCGCCCCGCGTATCGGGAAAGCTTGGAGCAGGCCTTGCAGCCGATTGTACCGCGCTGAAAGTCTCGAACGGAGAAATTGTCGCGACACGCCCTGTGTATGCGGGCAAGTCGCTCGTCGATATTCGTATCACCTCTCCGGTGAAGATCTTCACGCTGCGCCCCAATGTCTTTACTGCGGTCCCCGGCGGAAACGGATCACCGAATGTGCAAAAGGCAACGGTCAATCTGACCGATGCAGATTTTGCCGCGAAGGTCACGGGGATAAAAATCGCGGAAGGCCGTCCGGATGTTACCGAGGCAGGAATCATCGTCTCCGGCGGACGCGGGATGAAAGGTCCCGAACATTTCGTGCTCGTTGAAAAGCTCGCGGACGTTCTGGGTGCAGGAGTCGGTGCTTCACGCGCCGTGGTCGACGCGGGATGGAGACCGCACGACGAGCAGGTCGGACAGACCGGCAAGACGGTTTCGCCGTCGCTCTATATTGCCTGCGGCATCTCGGGTGCGGTGCAGCATCTTGCGGGAATGTCTTCTTCTAAGTATATTGTTGCAATCAACAAGGATAAGGACGCGCCGATTTTTCAGATCGCGGATTACGGCATCGTAGGTGATGTATTCGAAATCCTGCCGGCGCTGACCGAAGAAGTCCGGAAACTGTTGGGGAAGTAAAGGAAGAGATATTGTGGAAAAGATCCAGGTCGATATATTGGGACTCTCAACGAGTCCGGCAAGCGGCGGAGCGTATGCATTGATCCTCAAGGAGGTCAGCGGCAGCCGGCGCCTGCCCATCATTATCGGTGCGTTCGAGGCACAGTCGATCGCGCTCGAAATGGAAGGAATCAAGCCCCCACGGCCGCTAACGCACGACCTGATGAAAAATCTCCTCGACTCCATGGGTGCCGATCTTGCCGAGATCGTTATCAGCGAGTTGAAAGACGGAACATTTTACGCGAAACTCCGGTTCGACGGGCAGGAAATCGACGCGCGCCCGAGCGATGCGATCGCCCTTGCCGTGAGAGTCGGAGCCCCGATTTTTGTCATGGACAAAGTAATGGATGAGGCCGCGTTTATGCCTGAAAATGAAGAGCAGGAAAGTCTTGAGGGAGGAAAAGGAGCTGCGTTGACGAAGGACAGCAGTCTGACGAAACTCGAAGCATTCCGGGCACAGCTGAAAGAAGCCATCGAGCGGGAAGATTACGAGAAAGCTGCACAGCTTCGCGACGAAATCCGGAAGCTCGAACAGCGTCACTGATTGCCCGAGCCGCGCCTCCGCTGTTTTACCAGATCAGCCATCTCCTCCACCGCACGTTGTAATCCCACCGCAACGGCACGCACAATAATAGCGTGACCGATACTCACCTCTTCGATCTCACGGATGCGGGCGAACGGCGCGATGTTCGTGTAGTCGAGACCGTGTCCCGCGTTTACCACAAGCCCGATTGAGCTCCCGTATGCTGCCATTGATCGAATCTGATCGAGGCGGCGTCTTCGTGACGCTGCGGAGGGAGCATCGGCATATTCTCCGGTGTGAAGCTCGATCATGTCCGAGCCGATCTCATTCGCCGTGTCGATCTGTTGCTTCTTGGGATCGATAAAGAGGCTGACCGGAATACCTCGTTCGTGAAAGCGGTTGATGACTCTTTCGAGCGGCTTGCGGAGCCGGTAAACATCCAGTCCGCCCTCGGTCGTGAGCTCTTTCCGTTTCTCCGGAACGAGTGTCACGAGATCCGGTTTGATGCGCAGTGCGATACCAACGATCTCCGGCGTTGCTGCCATTTCGAGGTCGAGCTTTGTGGTGATAGACTTGCGGAGGCGGCCGACGTCGTTGTCACGGATGTGTCTTCGATCTTCGCGGAGGTGACATACAATCCCATCGGCACCCGCAGACTCGGCGATTCTTGCTGCAGCGACCGGATCGGGAACGGTGCCGCCGCGGGCGTTGCGCAGTGTTGCGATGTGATCGATATTAATCGAGAGCCGCATGGAGATTACAGCCGCTTCCGGATGATGTACTGAAACCTCGTGGGATTCTTGCTGACGACTTTCACATCTTCGGGAACCGTGAGCGTCGGCGTGATGGATTGCATCGAATCCTGCGGGAGGTCGATGTAGTTGATCGTCAATTGAAAATCATTGGGCGTGAGTTTTGCCAGCTGATCGATGCCGCCGCGGACGATGATGTCCATTTTGGGAGGAATGAAGATGACTTCGCGGTTCGGCTGGACGTCGGTTGCAACGACGGGGATTCCGGCAAAGGTCTTCTCCGCGAAGGGCTGCACGTTGAGTTCGACGCGGGTTGAGCGGGCGGAGAGCTCGATTCCGTAATCGCCGGGATCTTCGAGCGGAATGGTCATGTCGAGCGGCGAGTGCAATCCGTCGTACTTTCTGTAGATGGTCTCCCACTGTGTAATTGCACGGAGCGCGGGCTCGGCGCCGCCGATCGTAATGCTGTCCGGTGTGAGGCGAAACGGACCGACTTCGCCATATCCCTCCTGGTATTCGAGCATGAACCGCGGCACGATCGGTACGCGCTTTTCAGTGTAGTCGACAACCGCGAGGATCATGGAATCGGGTTTCACATCAAGCGGCTGCAGTGCAAACGGCAGTTTGATATGTTCGAGGAGGTCACGGCTCGTCAGAGAGAAGTCCTGAGAACCGATCGACGACATATCGATGAAGTATTTCACGTCGGGAGAAAGCGAAAGTCCGGCAAGCAGCCATCCGGTGCCGCGGAATTTTACGTTGATGAATTTGGGAACAGGATATTTCAGCGCCTTCCCTTCCTTCATGTTCTCGATCACGACCGGGATTCTCCGGACGACCGTATACTCATCGCGCATGTTGACGGAAAGCCAGAGGATGACCGCGAACAGTATTGATCCGATGACGATATGGTAGCGCTTGTTCTCCATAGAAACAAAAAAACTCTATCCGGCCAGGATAGAGTTCTGAAAACTGCACGAATTTATTTAGGGAACTTTGTTTTCAAGAGAATTTCGATGAGCTCGTGCCGGTTGGCACGGGAAATCTGCCTGCCGAAGATCGGAAGCCCCTCCACGCTCCTGGCGTAATGGCGCAGCTCGTGGACGGTCATCACCTCCAGCTCACGTCGAAGCGACTGCTCGTCGGTACTGGTCGGCGCGGTGCCGCTGATTCTATCCGGTTCGGGCATTGACTCCTCCTCTTCCGGAGGTACCGGCTCGGGTTCTTCGGCTGCCGGGCGCTTTGCCGGTCTGCCGCGGGGTTTGCGCGGTTCCTCGGGTGCGCGTTCGCTCGGTTTCTCTCTTGTCTGGGACGGTGGAGGATAGATCAGGATTTCTGTTTCATCATCGGGTCGGGGAATAACGTGGACCGAGATGAGCTCTCCGACGCGCTGAGCTGCTGCTGCGCCGGCATCCACTGCGGCACGAACGGCGGCAACGTCGCCCCGGATCTTGATCGTCATCAGTCCCGCGTCGGCGCGTTCGCGGCCGATGAGTTCCACGTCGGCGGCTTTCGTAGCGGCATCAGCCGCCTCGATTGCCCCGACGAGACCGCGGGTTTCGATCAGTCCTAATGCGTAATCAAGCATTGAAATATTCCCTCAATCGGTGTCCCGTCACGCCTCCCGCAGATGATGGAAGGGGGGCGGCGGGAAAACGGAACGACCCGCCCCGTCCCGCTCTGATGAGCGGGACGGGACGGATGAAATCACTTTGCTTGCGGACGTTTGGGAAGAATCATCTCGACGTCCATATGCGGACGCGGGATGACATGGACGGATACGAGCTCACCAACGCGCTGTGCTGCCGCTGCTCCGGCGTCGGTGGCTGCTTTGACCGCGCCGACATCGCCGCGGACCATCACCGTAACATATCCTCCGCCGATAACCTCTTTGCCGATGAGCGTGACCTTCGCCGCCTTGACCATTGCATCGGCTGCTTCAATGGAACCAACTAAGCCTTTTGTCTCGACCATGCCAAGAGCATCGAGTGAGATATCTGCCATGAAAAATTCCTTTCCAACAAGTGAGATGGCGTCGTCTTCTTTCGAAGATGTACGACGAATATAGCGAAACGGGAGCATATTGTCAAACCAGATGCTCCGCGATCTATTCAAATTAATTAATATTGCATGATTTTTCCGGCATTCTGCTTTGATCCGTTGATTCCAGACCGGTCTTTCTGTCCTGCGGCGTTGCTCCGGACAAGCTCGTACTTTGGTATTCTATGTCCGTTTGAGTAACTTTCTTCATCGGAATCCGGCAACTTCAACGTTTTACCTATAGAGGGAACCATCTCATGCCACTCAGCAAAAAAGCAAAAATCTGGATCATCGTGCTCTCCATTCCCGTTGGGCTCATCATCTGCTGCATCATCGCGGCGAAAATCTATTTCACCAGTGACCGGCTGAAGGCCTTCATCATCCCAAAAATTGAAGATGCCACGCACCGGACTGTGGCTGTCGGCGATATTTCCCTTTCGGTATTTCCAACCATTGCGGTTTCAATCGATAACCTTGCCATCTCGAACCCTGCGGGAAGCTCGTTCGACCGCGATACACTTCTTTCGCTCGATAACCTTCGGATAAAAGTGAAACTGCTCCCGCTCCTCGCATCCAGAGCCGAGATCGATTATATCGTCATCACACATCCGGTCATCTATATGGAAGTCACGAAGGACGGGAAGAAAAATTACTCGAGCGAAGAATCCGGAAAAGCTCCAAACACCAAAGTTACCGTCGAGAGCAGTAATACCGGGGCGCTTCTCCTTTCCAATCTCGAAATCAACAACGGAGAAATCGAGCAGGTCGATAAGAAGTATGATGCGCACATGCTTATCCAGGGACTGAACCAGACATGCAGTGTCGAAGCCCTTCCGGGTGAAAACACCATGGTCATCAAGGGTACCTCGTCGATCGGCTCGTTCAGCTACGGCGCGCTGAAGATGTGGTACCTGAGCAATCAGCCGATATCGGGCGACGAAAAACTTACCTACAATCTGCACGATGACGTGCTTTCGTTCGACGAGGCGGCATTCAAAGTTCGTGACCTGCCGCTGAAAATTTCCGGAACGATCTCCCATCTCACACAGCCGGAACTCACGATGAACCTCGATGTCTCTTCTCCGGGTGCGGATATGGCGAGCTTACTCTCGCTCATCCCGCCGGAGATGCTCAAGAAAACATCCGGGCTCTCGAGCTCCGGAGATGTGAAGTTTTCGTTGTCGATCAAAGGACCCTCGAGCGCGACAATGAATCCGGGAATCAGCGGTTCATTTACCGTCGGGAATGGCAAAGTGCAGTACGCCTCCCTCCCGAAATCGATTACGAATATCAATGTTGCAGGATCATTCCAGAAACCGTCGGCGCCCATTGGAAGTATCGGCGGAGGAAACTTCACCATTGACAAGATGACGGCAACTGTCGGGAGCAACACTCTTGACGGCAAACTTTCAGTGACGAATTTCGGCGATCCCAATCTCACGGCTTCGTTCGGTGGCAACCTCAATCTTGATGAGGTGAAGGATTTCTATCCGCTCGAGCAGGGAACAGAGATGTCGGGGATGATGAAAGCAAACGTTTCGGTTGCCGGAAAGGCGAAAGTGCCCCAGACCATGAAAGCGTCGGGAACGATTGCTTTTCAGAACGTGACCATCAAAAGCTCCGGGTCGCCGAAACCTCTGCGGAATCTGAACGGCACGATCTCGTTCAACAATCAGTCGATCGAGACAAAGCAGCTTGCCATGAATATCGGGGAATCGGATCTCAATCTCGCGTTCACACTCAATAATTATCTCGGGCTCGTGATGAGCGATGTTGCGAAGACTGCCGGGAAGCCGCATGCGACGGTCACGCTCACGTCGAAACAGCTGCGCACTGCCGACCTGATGTCCGAGCAGGCGCCACCGGCACAAGGTGCCCCAAAGAAGAGTTCGCCGGCTGCGTCGCAGGGTGCTCTCCTCCCGGATATCGATGTCGATGCGAACGTCTCGATTGACAAGCTGCAGACTGACAAGTTTGCCCTCACCAATGCAAAGGGGTCGCTGAACATTGCCGGTGGTGTCGTCAATCTCAAGAACTTCAACGTGAACGCGTTCAATGGGACGGTGCAGACAAAAGGAATGCTTGATCTCCGGGATCCGAAAAAGAAACCGTTCAATCTTGACCTGGATGTGAAGAATGTCGAGTCGAACGCGCTCCTCTCAAACTTCACGACATTCGGCCAGTATCTGTTCGGGAGTTTTTCGACAACGACGACGATGAAGGGGGATCTGAACGATACGCTCGGTCTGAATACCCAGACGCTTCTCGGAAACGGAACGGTCAATATTGCGAACGGGAAACTGAGCGGCTATCCTCTCACACAGAAGCTGGCGGACTTTACCAGCCTGGCCGATCTGCGCGAGATCAATTTCAAGAACTGGGCGAATGCCTTCTCGATTTCAAACGGACGTCTCAACGTAAAGGACCTGAAAATTTCGACGGGTACGACCGACTTTCTCGTCGGAGGTTCGGAGGGACTCGACGGTTCGATGGATTATAATTTGACGGTAAAGCTGCCCGCATCGGTTTCCGATAAGATCAACATCGGAGGTGTCGGTGCGCAGGTACTCCAGTTCTTCAAAGACAAAGACGGGAGGATCAATCTTCCGCTGAATGTCTCTGGTCAGGCGATGAGCCCGGTTGTGCGGCTTGATGCCTCGGCAGAGCAGAATGCGATGAAGAATGCCCTGCAGCAGAAACTGAATGATGCCACAAAGGGCACCCAGGATGATCTGAAGAAGAAGGCGCAGGACGCGCTGAAGAACCTCTTCAAGAAGCCCTGAGGGATGGCAAAACAGCAGCGTCTTTTGGTCAAACCTAAACAGTCGCTCGGGCAGAATTTCCTGATCGATGAGAATATTATCAGGAAAATCATCAGTGAGTTTCATCCTTCCCCGGATGATGTTGTCGTAGAGGTTGGACCCGGAAACGGCGCCCTCACCGCAGAACTCGCCGGACGCGTTAACCATCTGGTCACCGTTGAAATCGACGGGAGGATCATTGCATCGCTCAACGAGAGATTTGCGTCTCCCAATGTCACCATCATCCATCAGGATATTCTTGATCTCGATTTCCCCGCAGTTCATCAGCAATGGAATCATCCGCTGAGGATTATCGGGAATCTTCCATATCATCTGACGAGCCCGATCCTTTTCAAATGCTTTGATGCAGCAGGCGTGATCGGTGATCTCACGATCATGGTACAGCGTGAAGTGGCCCAGCGGATTACTGCACGCGTGGGGACGAAAGCGTACGGCATCCTCTCAGTACTCACGCAATATTATGCGACGTCCCGGCTTCTGTTTCAGGTCTCACCGGGGTGTTTCTATCCAAAACCCAAAGTCACTTCCTCGGTACTCCGGATTGCATTTCGTCATCCGCCGTCAGGAACGAATGACCAGGTCCTCTTCCGGACGGTGGTTCGGACGGCATTCGGAAAACGCAGAAAAACGCTCAGAAACTGCCTGGAGTATTTTCCTTCCATACAACTGAACATCCCGGAGCTTGAAAAGGAACTGTCCTTCCCGCTTCACCGGCGGGCGGAACAACTCACCCTTCGGGAGTTTGTCGAGCTTGCCGATCGTATTGAATCACAAATACGATAAATAAGTGATTTATCTTTTCCCTGAATTTTGTACATTGTTGAAATTGTTTTTGAATCGGCAGTCAGTCCGAGAGAAATGTCTTGCCCACGGAAACACTCAATAAGGTCATCTCGAAACTCTCAACTCCGTTGAAGCGCGGCGGGGCGGCGATCCAGGTATCCCCGCAGCTCATCGAAGCGGCGCGGTCGGAAACGCAGGATGCGTTCCGTAAGCTCGAGACTTCCCCTGCGGGATTATCGGATGCGGAAGTCGAAGCAAGGCGTGAGAAGTATGGGCTGAACGAAGCCGTTCATGAAGTCCGGCACGGCTGGCTCTGGCGTCTGCTGACTTCGCTGCGCAACCCGCTGGTGATTCTTCTCAGCGCTCTCGCGGCGATTTCGTTTGCTACGGGCGACGTCCGGGCGGGCGTCGTCATGTGCCTCATGGTCGTGCTCGGTGTCCTGCTGAAGTTCATACAGGAAAGCCGTGCGGATACAGCTGCAGCGCGGCTCAAAGCAATGATCAAGGTGACCGCCACAGTCATTCGCGACTCCCAGCCGAAAGAAGTTCCTCTCAGAGATCTCGTACCGGGGGATATCGTAAAACTCTCCGCGGGCGATATGATCCCCGCCGACATCCGCGTTGTTTCGTCCAAGGATCTATTCATCATTCAGGCAAGTCTCACCGGCGAGTCGCTTCCGATCGAAAAATTCGATTTGCGTGAGACGCGCGAGAATGTTCCACCGCTGGAGTTCTCCAATATCTGCTTTCTTGGCACGAGCGTTGAGAGCGGAACGGCGACCGGAGTAGTCGCCGCCACGGGCAACCAGACGTATTTCGGGAGCATGGCAGGGAGCATCGTCGGCCAGCAGATTGAAACGAGCTTCGATAAAGGGATTAAGAGGTTCACCTGGCTGATGATCCGGTTTATGATGGTGATGGTCCCGCTCGTCTTCATCATCAACGGCATCACGAAGGGCAATTGGACCGAAGCGTTTTTCTTCGCACTCGCCGTGGCGGTTGGCCTCACTCCGGAAATGCTGCCGATGATCGTGTCGGTCGGCTTGTCCCGCGGCGCAATCCTGATGTCGCGTAAGAAGGTGATCGTCAAGCGGCTCAACTCAATACAGAATTTCGGTGCGATGGATGTCCTCTGCACGGACAAGACCGGAACGCTCACGATGGATCATGTTATTCTCGAACATCACTGTGATGTTGTGAGAAAGGAGGATGATCTCGTCCTTCTTGATGCGTATCTGATCAGCCACTTTCAGACGGGATTGAAGAATGTTCTCGACCGTGCAATTCTCGAGAACCGAGAGATTCACGAGGAAAAAGAGGTGGATTCGTACAAGAAGCTGGACGAGATTCCATTCGATTTCTCCCGCCGCATGATGTCCGTCGTGGTCGAGAAGCCGGGCGGCGGAATTCGCCTGCTGACGAAGGGCGCTCCGGAGGAGATCTTCCGGCGTTGTACACGCTTCGAGCTGGAAGAAGAAGTCCTGCCGATGGATCAGATTCTCATACAGGATTTGCGCGATGAATACGAACGATTGAGTGCCGAGGGATTCCGGGTGCTTGCCGTTGCCTATAAGGATCTCGAGAGCCGTCCTGCATACTCAAAGGACGACGAGACCAATCTTGTGCTGCGAGGGTATGTCGCGTTTCTCGATCCGCCGAAGGAAAGTGCCGGCCCTGCTATCGCTGTGCTGCAGAAACACGGAGTGGCCGTCAAGATCCTTACGGGTGACAATGATCTTGTGAGCAAGAAGGTCTGCCACGATGTTGGCCTCCCCACGGAGTATGCTCTGCTCGGGTCCGACATTGAAAAGCTGGACGATGAGCAGCTTATTGAAGCAGCCAGGAAGGCGACACTCTTCTCACGACTCTCTCCCGCCCACAAGCAGCGCATCATCGAGGTTCTCCGGTCAAAGGGGCATGTGGTGGGATTCCTGGGAGATGGCATCAACGATGCACCCGCACTTCGCGCAGCGGATGTCGGAATCTCCGTCGATTCTGCGGTCGACATTGCAAAAGAATCTGCCGATGTTATTCTCCTCGAGAAGAGTCTGATGGTGCTGGAAGAAGGCGTCCTGGAAGGGCGCAAGGTTTTCAGCAATATCGTGAAATATGTTCGCATGGGAGCGAGTTCCAATTTTGGCAACATGTTCAGTGTGCTCGGGGCTAGCGCGTTCCTGCCGTTCGTTCCGATGCTGCCGATACAGGTGCTGACGAATAATCTCCTGTATGATTTCTCACAGGTCCCCATCCCGACGGATAACGTGGATCCCGAGCAGATTCTCAAGCCGCGGCCCTGGTCGATGGACGACATCCGGCGCTTCATCTTGTATATCGGGCCGATCAGTTCCATATTCGACTATACCACCTATTTTGTTATGCTCTATGTCTTTAACTGCTGGGATGTAGCGAAGGCCTCGCTCTTCCAGACCGGCTGGTTCGTTGAGTCGCTGATGACACAGACACTCATCATTCATGTAATCCGGACGAATAAGATCCCATTCCTTCAGAGTACTCCGAGCGTTCCGCTCATTCTCACTTCGGCAATTATCATGTCGGTGGGGTTGCTCCTGCCGCATTCTGCGCTGGGACCTGCTCTCGGCTTCACGGAGTTGCCCTGGCTCTACTGGCCCATTCTCTTCATGACGCTTCTTTGTTACGTCATCCTCACTCAGGTCGTGAAGGCGTACCTGTTGAAGAAGAGCTGGATATGATCTTCTTCTCTTCCATGTGCCGCGCCGGGCAATCTCGCCGAAGCAGACACACTCCGCTTCAGCGATGCTGATGGGTACTTCAACGTTGCACCGTTCTCTCCGGCCTGTTGACGTTCTCGTCATTGCGTTTCTCCTCGTTCTCTCGTTGATCGATATCGTTTTCTTTCGGCGGATCTCGGACGCGCCGATGCTCATCGGCGTGAATGTTCTCTCCTCGATTGCCCTGATTGCCGTGTCCTCCTCATCGGAGTCGGGAACATCTTCTCTCGTAAAAGCCGTTCATAACTGGTACCCGGTCCCGACGATCTTTCTCGTTTTCAAGGAGATGTATATCATCATCCAGTCGCTTGCGAGGCCGGATTGTGACCCTCTCCTGATCGCCATCGATCATGCGTTATTCGGAACTCATCCCACCGTATGGTTGGGGGCTCATTCCTCTCCCGCAGTAACGGAAATTCTCCAGGTTGCATACGTGAGTTATTATTTCATCATGCTGACGGTAGGGATAGAAACGTTTCGCGATCAGGACCGTTCAAAATTCTCGTACGTTCTTTTTCTCATCGTGTACGGATTTTTTCTCTCGTATCTCGGCTATGTTGCATTCCCGGCGATCGGTCCGCGCTTCACGCTTCACGACTTCTCTCAGCTTAACAACGAACTCCCGGGCGTGTGGCTGACAAACGGATTGCGCGATATCATCAACGCCGGTGAATCGATTCCGCCGAATGTCTCGAATGCCGCGCTCTACGCACAACGTGATGCATTCCCGAGCGGTCACACGGAGATGACGCTCATCTCGCTCTATCTCGCGTTTCACTATCGGCTCAAAAGCCGATGGGTGCTCCTCGTCTTTGGCTCACTCCTCATCATCAGCACCGTCTACCTGCGCTATCACTACATCATCGATGTGGTCGGAGGAATTCTCTTCATGCTCTTCGCCGTGTGGAGCGCTCCGATACTCTTCCACTGGTGGGAACGAAAACGCAGCTGATGATTCTGCGATCAATCTTCCTTGCATTTCAGTCACTGGTTTTGTATCATTCATAAACCACGATGTAGTTCAGTCAAAACAGGGATCGCATGGCTCCGATGTTTCTGCATTCGGGATCTTCACGGAATCGGATGCCAAGCCCCCTCTTCTCCCGGCCGGCCTTCTTTCCGATTGATTTTCTGCACGACAACGCATGATCATTTCGCTGGTGAAAATCGTCTTTGCCATTTTGTATTCGGGATTTATGGCGGCACTGGAACTTCTGTGCATCCCGTTTCACCGGACCGGTAAGCTCTTTCACGCCCTTGCCAGAGTTCATGCCCGCGGAATACTGATCGGCTGCGGTGTGCGCGTGAAGGTCGAAGGTCTCGAGCGTGTTGATTTTTCGAGAAGCGCGATTTATGTTGCGAATCATGCGAGCTATTTCGATATTCCGGCGGTTGTTGCCGGCATCCCCGCTCAGATACGCATCGTCTACAAAAAGGAGCTCGAGCGAATTCCCATATTCGGGTGGGGATTGAAATACGGCAAGACGTACATCGGCATCGATCGCGGGAAGGGGCAGGATGCGGTGCAGAGTCTTGAGGAGGCCGCGCAACGGATCCGGAACGGGGCGTCGGTCATCATGTTTGCGGAAGGTACTCGTACATCAGACGGAAATCTCCAGCCGTTCAAACGCGGACCGTTTTTTCTCGCCGTCAAAGCCGGAGTGCCGGTCGTACCCGTAACGATCAGCGGGAGCTATGAGATTCTTCCCCGCCATTCGATGCGGATTCGGCCCGGCACGATCACGCTGACGCTCTCTGGACCGATCGAGCCGCCCGTATCGAACGGAAAGGACAGCGAATTCATACTCCGTGCTAAAGTGCACGAAGTGATCGCAGCGAATCTGCAGAAATTCAGGAAATGACGTATGGCAGTGACCATGAAAGATGTCGAGCATGTCGCCAAGCTCGCACATCTGAAATTCAGTGAGGAAGAGAAAGCGGCGTTGCTGCACGATCTCAATGAGATATTGTCGTATATGGAAAAACTTAAAGAGGTCGACACATCGTCGGTCGAACCGTTGTCTCACGTCAACCCGGTCGGGAATGTGTTCAGAGAGGATATCGTCATTCCCTCGAGTGACAGGGAAACCATACTGAAGAATGCGCCTGACCGGACGGAAGAGTTCTTCAAGGTACCAAAAGTCATCGGAGACAAGTGAGTGGGTAATCCCGTAAAGGTCATCGGCATCATACCGGCGAGGTACGGCTCGACACGGCTGAAAGCAAAGCCCCTTGCGGACATCTGCGGCAAGCCGATGATCCAGCACGTGGCGGAGCGCGCACGAAAGGCCCGCTGTCTCAGCGATGTTCTCGTTGCCACAGATGATGAGCGTGTTGTGGCCGCTGTGAAGAACTTCGGTGGACATGCAGTGATGACGCCTCAGGAGCTGCGTTCGGGAACGGACCGAATCGCGTTCGCGGCGAAAGGCCTCGCCGGAGCGGACCTCATTGTGAACATTCAGGGAGATGAGCCGCTCATAGCTCCGGAAATGATCGACGCGACGGTGGAACCGTTACTGCGCGACGCGTCGATACGTGCAGGCACAGCAGCGAAACAACTATCTTCGGAAGAGGAATTGCGAAATCCGAGCATCGTGAAAGTCGTGATGGATTCTGCCGGCAACGCGCTCTACTTCTCCAGATCCCCGATCCCGTATCTGAGGGATGGCGGCGGGGACAAAAGCTGGACCTCGATCCATACCTATTACAAACATTTCGGCATTTATGTTTTTCGCCGCGAATTTCTCATTGAATTTTCAGGATGGAGCGAGTCGGCTCTGGAAAAGGCAGAGCGGCTCGAGCAGCTTCGCATTCTCGAACATGGCGTTGCGATTCGCGTGACCCTCACCGACTGCGAGAGCGTGGCAGTCGATACACCGGAGGATCTTGAAATGGTCAGGTCCATTCTCCGGAAGCAATTATCAGCAAAGAACTTATGAACGACGATCAGAAACGTACTATCTGGGGTCACCTCCGCTCGACGTTCGGCCGCGGGCTTGCGGTCATCGTCCCGGTCGTGATCACGATCTGGGTGTTGCGCGGGCTTTTCGAGGCGGTCGACGGGATCATTTCTCCGGTCTTCGACCGCACCCTGGGTCAACACATCCCCGGGCTCGGATTCATCTCGATGGTTGTCCTGATTTTCCTGGTCGGGTTCTTTTCGCGCAACCTGATCGGCCGAGCACTCGGGGCGGCATTTGAGCGGGTCATCTTTTCAATTCCGCTGGCGCGGACGATCTACAGCACGATGAAAGACCTCATGCAGATCGGCGGCAAGGGAAAATCGTTCCGCCAGGTTGTGCTCATCGAATATCCGCGGCAGGGAGTCTGGACAGTCGGCTTTGTGACGAATGAGATCGTGATCGGCACCACACCTCCCAACGATACGATTAGCGTGTATATCCCCAACCCTCCGAACCCCACCTCAGGCATGCTGGTTCTTGTTCCACGGTCGAGCGCCAAGATTCTTGATCTGTCGGTGGAAGACGGGCTGAAGCTCGTTCTTTCGGGAGGAATCGTGACAACAGGAACCATTACCATGAAATAATCGGAGATGACGTGGCAAGGAACAAAGTCAAATATATTTTCATTACGGGAGGGGTGATCTCCTCGCTTGGGAAGGGGATTGCCGCTTCGTCAATCGGATTGCTGTTGAAATTGCGCGGGCTTCGCGTGACGATACAGAAATTCGATCCGTATCTCAACGTGGATCCCGGGACGATGAATCCGTTCCAGCACGGAGAAGTGTATGTTACTGACGACGGTGCGGAGACGGATCTCGATCTCGGACACTACGAGCGCTATCTTGACGTCAACATGACGAAGAACAACAGCGCCACGACCGGTCAGGTCTACTTCGAAGTGATTTCCAAAGAACGCCGCGGCGATTATCTGGGAGCGACAGTCCAGGTGATTCCGCACATCACGGATGAAATCAAAAGACGATTCGAAATCCTCGCAACGTCCGGTGAATACGATGTCATCGTCACGGAAATTGGCGGCACTGTCGGTGACATCGAGAGCCTGCCGTTCCTCGAAGCGATGCGGCAGTTCATGTTCGCGAAAGGAAGGAAGAACGCCATCAGCGTCCATGTGACGCTCGTTCCGTATATCAAAGCCGCAGGGGAGATCAAGACGAAGCCGACACAGCACAGCGTGAAGACGCTCCTGGAGATCGGCATACAGCCCGATGTCCTTATCTGCAGGTCGGAGGCGCCGATTTCAAAAGAGGTTCGTGAAAAAATCGCTCTGTTCACCAACGTGGAGACGGAGTGCGTTGTCGACGCCCACGATGTTCCGACCATTTATGAAGTTCCCCTGCAGTTCGCGGACGAGGGAATTGATGAAATCATACTGGAAAAGCTCGATCTCACCTGTCCGCGTCCGGCACTCAAGGAATGGAAGAAATTTGTTGAATCAGTCGAATTTCCAAAGAGTCATGTGTCCATCGGCGTCTGCGGAAAGTATACGGATCACCAGGATGCGTACAAGAGTATTGCCGAGGCGTTTGTGCATGCAGGAGCGGCCCATAATGTGAAGGTTGACCTGAAATGGATCCGTGCCGAAGATATTGAGCGCGATGGCGCAGAGCAACACCTGCGGGAGATTTGCGGATTGCTCGTCGCTCCGGGCTTCGGGGAACGGGGAATCGAGGGGAAGGTATCTGCGATTCGGTATGTCCGCGAGCACGGCATACCATTTTTTGGAATTTGTCTCGGTCTCCAGTGTGCGGTAATTGAGTTTGCACGCGATGTCTGCGGTTTGAAGGATGCGCAGAGCACCGAGTTCAAGAAAACCGATCAGAACGTCATCGATCTCATGATCGAGCAAAAACAGGTAACGGCATACGGCGGGACGATGCGGCTCGGAGGATTTCCGTGCAAGGTCCAGAAAGGGACAAAGGCATATAAGGCCTACAAGAAAGAGCTCGTCCGGGAACGCCACAGACATCGGTATGAAGTCAACGACAAGTTCCGGCCTGTCCTGGAGGAGCACGGAATGATTTTTTCCGGGATATGCCCGGCTAACAAACTCGTCGAGATCATCGAGCTCACCGATCATCCCTGGTTTGTGGCGGGGCAGTTCCATCCCGAACTGCGTTCACGCGCGACATATCCGCATCCGCTCTTCCGGGATTTTGTAAAAGCTGCGATCGATTACGGGGATCACCAGCATCGCCCCGACTGACGGAGTTCCATTCCGCCTGTCGTTCTACTCTCCTAAAATCTGCACGATAATTTCGCGGTCACGCGGACGGTTATCAAAATCCACGACAACAATTTGCTGCCATGTGCCGAGCAGGAGCGAACGCTCGCTGAAGGGGACAGTCAGGGAGGGGCCTATGAACGATGCGCGGACGTGGGCAAAGCCATTTCCGTCTCCCCACCGGGTGTCATGCTCATACTGGATGTTCTGAGGAATGAGCCGCTCCAGAGCTTTCCGGAAATCCGAGACAACTCCCGGCTCAAATTCGATGGTGGTGATTCCCGCCGTGGAGCCGGGGATAAAGAGTGTGACGATACCTGCCACGGAGGGATTCTCCCGGATCAGAGCTTGTACCTTATCGGTTATATTCTGAGTGTCGGCAAATCCCTTTGTGTGAAGCGATATCATTCCGGCAGAAGTATGCATGTTCGTGACCTGAAAATGTCTACTGTGATTGAGGTGCAGGAAATATGATCCGAAAAAACATACACGATTTGGAAATGAGCCGCAAGAACTCATAAAAGCACTTCTGATTTTGGACGGAGGTAAACATCGTTCAACCTCAATCCGAACCCTTTCCCGACAATTTTTGGTCACCGAATGAGATAGAATTTCCACAATTTCTCCCCACATTTTGCCCTCTCAGGCAAATTCCTTCAAAACAAATCAAAAACGAGGAGTTTGCGAAATTGACCTGAATCACTACCCACCCGAATTTCTATTAAAAATGCCCAAAATTCTGCATTTTGACTTGACTTTTAAATATAAAAATCTAAATTTGTAAGTCACGTGGGAGAAAGTGGGAGATTTTGGAATTCGCATTTTGACTTTGATTTGAAGAGAGAATGTCGTCGTTCAAAGGTTCGTACACATATTCGGTTGATGATAAAGGAAGGGTAAATCTTCCCGCCAAGCTGAGGAAGTGTGTTTCCCCGGAGGCGAACGAGACCTTCGTACTGACGCGGGGATTTGAGCAGTGCCTGTTCGTTTATCCATCCGACGAATGGAATAAAATCGAACAGAATCTCAAGAGTTTATCCGGTTATGATCCGGAGCATCGGCGCTTCGTCCGGTCATTCCTGGAGCTTGCATCCGAGTGTCAGCTTGATGCGCAAGGGCGGCTCATCATACCCCAGGAACTGCGCGAATTTGCAAATATTCAGGGGGACGTCCGTATCATCGGTACCCTGGACAAGATCGAGCTCTGGAATCCAAAAGTCTACGAGGAATACAAACACACGCAGTCGGAGCCGTACGAAAGCATCGCTGCGAAAGTTATGCGGTAAATCGGTGTTCGGTTCCTCGCGGGAACACATCTCGTCTGTTCTTTTTTCCTTGTCTGAGTCGGACGAATGTTCCATATCCCGGTTCTGGTAAACGAAGTTCTCCAATATCTCGTCACGGCGCCGGATGGAACATACGTCGACGGTACCCTTGGCGGTGGCGGACATACCGAGGAGTTGTTGAAAAGACTCTCCCCGAACGGGAGAGTTATCGGGTTTGATCGCGACGCTGACGCGATTTCCGCTGCTCAGGCCCGGTTAGCGAGATTTGATCGGCGGTTCTTTTCTGTTCATGAGGATGTTGGCAACCTGCGGCGAGAGTTATCGATGATGGGCATTTCATCAGTACATGGTCTCCTGCTCGATCTGGGAGTTTCTTCCCACCAGCTCGACGAGGGATCGCGGGGGTTCAGCTATCAACGGGACGCGCGGATCGATATGCGGATGGATACGAAGCAGCAATCGGATGGGTGGGGCGTTGTCAACACGTACCCCGAGGATCGGCTCTCCGGATTATTCAGGGAATACGGTGAAGAACGATACGCACGTCGGGTTGCCCGGGCAGTCGCGAAGGCAAGACAAATCCGACGCATCGATACCACGGCAGAGCTCGCGAAGATCGTCGAAACATGCATTCCGGGCAAAACTCTCCAGCAGTCGCTTTCACGCATTTTCCAGGCAATCCGGATAGAAGTCAACCACGAGCTCGAAAGTCTGCAGGCGGCGCTGCGCGGAATACTGGAGATTCTGGTTCCAGGGGGGAGGATTGTGGTCATATCGTACCATTCTCTCGAAGACAGGGTTGTCAAGGAGTTTTTCCGGGATGAGGCGTCAACAAAGATCCGCTCGGTTCATAAACTGATTCCGGATCAGCCGCGAGAGCCGCGGTTGAAGGTCCTGACGAAGAAACCGGTTGGGCCTACGGCAGACGAAATCCGTTCGAATCAGAGGGCCCGGAGCGCGAAATTACGTGCAGCGGAGCGAGTGTAATGCCAAGGACCCACACGCCGTCAGATGAACAGCAGGTTGCACCGGAGCTCAAAGAGCGGCGCTACATTTACGGTGGCGAGGGACCGCGTCCGTCACCGGAATTTGCCCCGAGGGGAAACCGCCGGGCACCCGCAAGAGGGCGGTCACCGCTCCGGCTTCTGACGCTCCTGTTCGGCGTATCTCTGCTCATCGTGGTGTACGTCTGGAACAAGATTACCGTCGACCGTCTTGTGGTGGAAGTAAACGATCTCCAGCTGCAATATGCAAAACTGGCCGATGCCAATGAGGTTCTAAGGGCGGAGATCAACAGGAAATCCGGTCTTGAACGGATTGGAAAGAAAGCAACAGAGCAGCTTCACCTGATTTCACCGCCGCAGCAGCCGCTCTGGTTTTCGATCGATGCCGATCGTCTGAAGGATATCCAGCAGTAGAAATCGCTCAAGGATGAATGCGCATGCCGATGACTGAACATATGCTTCATACGGAATCGCTTTCATCTCCATCCGAATACCGCAGGTCGCGGCTTCGGCTTCGCATGGTGCAGATCGGTCTCCTTGCGCTCTTTGCAGTCATCGCCATTCGTCTGGCCGATGTGCAGGTCGTCGAGTACCAGAAGTACCGGGCCGTTGCACAAAAACAGTATCAGGCAAAAATCATTCTGCCCGCGCCACGCGGACTCCTGTGTGACCGGAACGGAAACTGTATTGCCTCAAATACGATCAGTGTATCCTTCGCTGCTGATCCGCAATCGATAGGGGATGATACGCGCGCGATTGCCGAAACGTTTTCTGCGGTCTGGAAAAAGCCGACGAGATTCTATCTCGACAAATTACAATCCGATTCGCGCTTTGTCTGGCTTGAGCGGTGCGTCGACGCAAACCTGTCGGAGAGGATCCTGTCAAAGAAATTTGACGGGCTCGTCAGCAGAGACGAACCGAAGCGGCTGTATTTTCATGAACATCTTGCAGGTCAGCTGATTGGAACGACCGATGTCGACGATAAGGGCGTTGCCGGGCTGGAGCTTGCCTTCGACGAAGCACTGCGGGGCGAGGACGGATACGTGATCCTGCAGCGTGACGGACTCGGACATGAGCATGCATCCGTCGATTACCCGCGGCGGGAGCCGGTGAGCGGCCATTCCATCGAGGTGACGCTCGACATGGGGATACAGGCGATTGCGGAAAAGGAGCTGCAGCGCGGAATCGATGCAAACAAAGCGGACGGAGGCATCGTGGTCATCCTCCGGCCGGCGACCGGGGAGATTCTTGCAATCGCGCAATCCCCCGGCGTTGACCCGAACAATTTCGGAAAATTCAATCTCCAGGATCAGAAGCTCCGCGCGGTCACCGATGTGTTTGAACCGGGTTCCGTATTCAAAATCGTTACTGCGTCTGCCGCTCTCGAAAATCATCTCGTCGCGCCGACGAAGAAGTTCTATGCCGAAAACGGAAAGTATGTTGTTCCGGGAAGACCGGCACCGATCGAGGATACACACAAGGACGGCTGGATTACATTTCAGGAAGGGATGGAGCATTCCAGCAACATCGTCATGGCAAAAGTCAGCGATGTTATCGGAAGCGAATTGTTCTACAAGATGGCAAGAGATTATGGCTTCGGGATTACGACCAACATCGACTTCCCCGGCGAGGTGAAGGGGGTTCTCAAGAAGCCGTCGGATTCCGACTGGCACGGCACGACGCTCAACTCGATGGCGTTCGGTTACGAAGTCGGCGTAACGCCGATTCAGCTTGCATCTGCCTATGCGGCTGTTGCCAATGACGGCATACTGATGCAGCCGTATCTCTTCCGCCGGGAATATGATGCAACCGGCAAAGTCTATCGTGAAAGCAAGCCGCAGCAGATACGCAGAGTAATATCCTCAGAAACAGCTCACACGATGCGCGATTTCTTTGTCGGCGTCGTGGAACGGGGAACGGGAAGGCCCGCGGCCATTCCCGGCATGAAGATCGCCGGCAAGACCGGAACGTCGAGGAAATACCTGGATGGAAAATACGTCCCCGGCAATTACACCGCTTCGTTTGTGGGATTTCTTCCGGCCGATAATCCGCAGATCGTTTGCCTGGTCATGATGGATAATCCCAAAACGGGTATGTATACCGGAGGGTTGGTGAGTGCGCCGGTGTTCCGGGCAATTGTGCAGCAAATCCTGAACACGTCGGACCTGTTTGCATCTCCTCCGCAGGTCATCGCGGCGAATATGACGACGCGCGCAGCGTCGTCGCAGACCATCCAGAGCGCTGATCAACAGAGCGTCCGGTCAATAGTCGTCCAGGATAAGGTTCCGGATGTGAAGGGGTTGAGCGTCCGGAGGGCTATCAGTATTCTCGCCGGCGGGAAACTCGAACCGGTCGTGAACGGCAAAGGAACGGTCGTCTCCCAGCAGCCCCCGGCAGGCCAGCCCGCAAGGGCAGGCATGAAAGTCTATCTCACCTGCCAGCCGAGATCCTCCGCATCACTGCTTTACTAAGCGGGGCGGAGGTGCAGTTGGAGGCGGATCTGTTCTTTCCCCGGGTGATGTTCAGGAAGGAAGTCGATAATCATACACTTATGACGTTGTCAGAATTACTCAAAGGAATTACTGTCCAGAAGCTTTTCCAGACGATGTACGGGCAAATGGTCGTGACACATGATGTTGAGGTGCATGCTCTCCAGTACGATTCGCGGAAAGTGGAACGCGGCGACATGTTCGTGGCAATCCGCGGCAGCGTATCCGATGGTCATAAGTTCATCAGTCAGGCGATTGCCAATGGGGCAAAGGTGGTCGTAATGGAGGACGATACGGTGCTGCCGGATGCGTACTTCATGCACACGGGGACGGTGAAGGTGGTTGTGCCGAACTCGCGCGCAGCGCTCGCCAGAATGTCGGACCGGTATTACGGCTTTCCTTCGGAGCGGTTGACGATGATCGGTGTGACCGGAACCAACGGCAAGACAACGACCACGAGTCTCGTGCGCTGGCTTCTCGAAGCAAGCGGTAAAACCTGCGGCCTGATCGGAACAATCGAATGTATACTCGGCAAGGAAACGATTCCGGCGACGCACACAACTCCCGAATCTCTGGAGACCAACCAGCTTCTTGCGCGCATGCTGGAAAACCAATGTACAGCAGCGGTCATGGAGGTCTCATCGCATGCTCTTCATCAGCACCGTGCCGATGGACTCAGGTTCGATGTTGCGGTCTTCACCAATCTGACGCAGGATCATCTGGATTATCACCATACGATGGAAGAATATTTTGATGCGAAGAAGATTCTTTTCGAGAATCTTCCGCCCTCATCGACGGCAGTGATCAATCTCGACGATCCATGGGGAGGCAAGATGCGTGCCGCCACACGAGCGACGTGTCTGACCTTTGGCATGAATTCCGAGGCGGATCTGCGTGCGACAAACGTTTCGTTGTCGATGCGCGGGGCGCAGTTCACTGTTGTTCATGGAAACCAGGAAACAGCAGTTCAATCTCCCTTCATCGGGAAGTTCAACGTCAGTAACGCCCTTGCCATGTTTGGCGTGGGGATCGCTCTCGGCATTCCGCGTGCGACCATTGCCGGCGCTCTTTCTGCGGCTCCTCCGGTCCGGGGAAGATTTGAGTGTATCGCGTCGCCGGCGGGCTGGACGGCAGTGATCGATTATGCGCATACGCCGGATGCTCTGCAGAAGGCGCTCCTTGCCGTCCACGAGGTGCTCGATCCTGCGCATCGCAGCAGGGTGATCACGGTTTTCGGATGCGGCGGCAACCGGGACAGGACGAAAAGACCTCTCATGGCTGCAATTGCATCCGAGTTGAGCACGACGGTTGTCGTTACCTCGGACAATCCGCGGCATGAGAATCCGGAAGCGATCATTGACGAAGTCATGAAAGGAATTAAGCCGGGTACGGAAGTCCGCCGTGAACCGGACCGAAAAAAAGCGATCGACGTGGCTCTCTCGCTCGCCCAACGGGGAGATGTCGTCCTGATCGCCGGCAAGGGCCATGAAGACTATCAGATTATAGACGACCAGAAGATTCACTTCAGCGACAGAGAAGTCGTCGAAGAGTGGCTGCATCGAATGTCATGAATCTCACGATCGATGATCTTTTCAGCATACCGCATCGTTCGGCGAGGAATCTGGTCAGCGGGAATCGCATGAGCTTCAGTGGTGTATCGACCGATACCCGCTCGCTCCGGAACGGTGAAGTCTATTTCGCTCTTCCGGGTGAGAAATTCGACGGTCACGATTTCGTCGATGAGGCATTCCGGAAAGGAGCCGGATGTGCGGTGATAGCCGAGCATGCGGATGACGGCCGCTGGAATGCTCGGCCGGTCCTTGTGGTGGAAAGCACGGTGGCGGCGCTCGGTACGCTCGCTCGGAGGTGGCGAAGCAAGTTCACTATCCCGGTTGTTGCAGTCGGCGGAAGCAACGGGAAAACAACGACGAAGGAAATGATCGCACGTGTCCTGAGGAAAAAATATGAGACGCTCAGTACCGAGGGAAATCTGAACAATCATCTTGGAGTTCCGAAAACGCTCTTTCGGTTAACGCCGGAGCACGAGGTGGCCGTCATCGAAGTCGGGACAAATCATCCGGGGGAGATAACATATCTTTGCGAGATGCTCAATCCGACACACGGGATGATCACGAATATCGGCCGTGAGCATCTGGAATTCTTTCGCACTGTCGAGGGCGTTGCGGCGGCGGAAGGGGAGCTCTTCCGGGGAATGGGGAAGGATGCTACGGGTTTCGTCAACAACGACGATGAATATGTTGTGGATCTGGCAAAGCGGGTGAGAAAGAAAGTCACCTACGGATTTACAGCGAAGGCGAGCAGCGTGTCCGGGAAATTTCTGACAATGGACGATCGGGGATGCGCCCAGTTCGCCGTCTCTCCGCGTGGCGGGCGATCATATTCCGTTCATCTGTCCGTGCCGGGAATGCACACAATGTCGAACGCGCTGGCTGCTGCCGCGGTCGGCATGGAATTCGAGGTTTCTCCGCAGGACATTCGGCATGCACTGGAGACCTTTACGGCAGTCGGAAAGAGAATGGAAGTTCTGCGTGCGGGGAACGTCACCATCCTCAATGATACGTATAACGCAAATCCCGAATCGGTGATCTCCGCACTGGAGACTCTCGGGGGGATGAACACGCGCGGGAAAAAGATTGTCGTACTTGCCGATATGCTTGAACTCGGCGACACGTCACCGGCAGAGCATGTGAGTCTTGGGAAAAAAGTCTCTGCCATGGGATTCGGGTATCTCTTCACATTCGGAGAGATGGCACGCAGGATTCATGATGCCGCTGCGGTCCCGATGAAAGTGCACTACGATCAGAAAAATGTCCTTGCGGAATTTCTGGTCGAACTGGTTGCGCCCGGAGATGTTGTGCTTGTCAAGGGGTCGAGAGGAATGAAAATGGAAGATGTTGTCACGTTTCTTGTCGAACGATTGCAGAGGAAGCCAGAATGAAACAGATACTCCTTGTTGTGTGTGTGATGATTGCCGCCATGGGATTTCAATCGAAGCGCGCGGATTACTCGGGAAAATGGAAACTCAGTCTTAAGTTGAGCAAAGGGCTTCCGTCATCCTTTAAGCATGTGGATTCCTATACCATGCAGGTCGATCAGACGGATACATCCATGGTGATCAACACGCATCTCATGGGCTCGGGGCAATCGGTGGATTTTCCTCCGACCATCATTCCGTTTGATTCGGCAGAACAGCACCGTGTCGATACCCTCCGCGGGTCCGACCGGTGGATCTCGTCGACATGGACAACAACAGGGCAGAAGCTCATTGTCACCAACAAAGTCACGCAGCATCGCGGGACAACCGAACAACGGTATGTGGAAACCGACGTCTGGCAGTTCGGCAAAAGAGGCACGCTGATGATTCTCGTGACGCAGAAATTTGAGGGCGGTGACTCGAGTCATACGGAACAACGATATTTTTCACGCGTCCGGTAATGCTGTATTATCTTCTCGAATATTTTCGACGAAAATTCAATCCGCCCGGGTTCGGGTTGTTTCATTATATCACGTTCCGTGCCGGTGCCGCTGCGATTACGGCACTGATCATCGCGTTCTGGATCGGTCCCAAAATAATCCGGCTCCTGAAAGCGCACCAGATCGGAGAATCGGCAAAACTCGAAGCGCCCAAGACGCATCTCAGCAAAGCCGGTACTCCCACGATGGGGGGATTGATTGTTCTCGCCTCGATCCTCATCCCGTCGTTTCTCTGGATCGATCTGAAAAACGGCTATGTCATGCTGATTCTCTTTGTCACCGTGTCGCTCGGCGCCATCGGCTTCCTCGACGATTACCTCAAGGTGGTGAAGAAGAAGTCGAAAGGATTGATCGAGGAATACAAGCTCGTCGGTCAGATCGTCGTGGGCTTGTTTGTCGGCGGAATCATGTACTTCATGCCGCAGTATATCGATCCGGGTCTTACAAAGATTCATTCGAGCACAACGGTTCCGTTCTTCAAGAATATGGAAATCGATTTCGGGCTCTTCTACATCCCGATGGTGGTCTTCGTTATAACGGCGACCAGCAACGCGGTGAATCTCACCGACGGTCTGGACGGCCTTGCGGCGGGAACGGTGGGCATCGTTGGTTTGACGCTTGCCGTCATGAGCTATGTGTCTGGCAATTCTGAGCTGAGTCATTATTTGACGATCCCCTTTCTGCGGGGAAATGGCGAACTCAGTATTTACTGCGCGGCGCTGGTGGGTGCGTCGCTCGGTTTTCTCTGGTTCAACGCGTATCCCGCCCAGGTGTTCATGGGAGATACGGGTTCGCTGGCGCTCGGGGGGGCGATCGGAGCGCTTTGCGTGCTGATCAAAATGGAGTTATTGCTGCCAACGCTCGGCGGCGTGTTCCTCATGGAAACGGTTTCGGTCATCATTCAGCGCGGATATTTCAAATATACACGCCGGAAATATGGCGAAGGGCGCAGAGTCTTCAAGATGGCGCCGCTGCATCACCATTTTGAAATGATGGGATGGCCCGAACCGAAAATTGTCACGCGGTTTTATATCGTTGCGATTCTTCTGATGATTTTGAGTCTTGCGACGTTTAAGGTGCGCTGAAGGTTGTACGATGAACGCGCTTCAGGAGGTTGATGTAGAGGAAATGGAAGTGAGTATCGTTACCGGCAAAAAGATATCCGTCATCGGCGCTGCCCGAAGCGGCGTCGCCGCGGCCCGGCTCCTCCAAAAGCACGGAGGAATCGTTTTTGTCAGCGATACCGGTTCCGAGAGCGCTCTCTCTTCTAGCGTTTCCGAGCTGAAGGCTCTTTCGATCAACTACGAGCTTGGCAAGCATTCGGACCGCGTGCTCGATGCCGACATTCTCGTCCTCAGCCCCGGGGTTCCGTCCAATGTCCCGGTGGTGGTGGAAGCAAAACGGCGTAAAATGCGCGTCGTGAGCGAGCTCGAAATGGCAAGCTGGTTCTGTCATGCGCCGATTCTCGCAGTGACCGGTACCAACGGAAAGACGACGACGACCACACTGATCGGCAGAATGTTCTCCGATATGAAGAGAAAACATAGAGTCGGCGGAAATATCGGTACGGCATTCTCCTCGTTTGTGGATGAACTGGAAAGAGATTCCGTCGCGGTCCTGGAAGTGAGCAGTTTTCAGCTCGACGAGATCGATCAGTTCCATCCGGAAGCGTCGGTTCTGCTGAACATCACCCCGGATCATCTTGACCGGTATGATCACGACATCGAAAAATATATCGCTTCGAAGTGCAGGGTATTTGAGAATCAGACCATGGAAGACGTTCTGATCTATAATGCGGACGACGAGCTGACGCGCCGGGTTATCAACCGGCTTGGGACAACCCGCGTCGGCCTCCTCGGATTTGGAAGAGAGCAGAAATTTGAAGAAGGCGCGTTCGTGGATGACGGAATTCTGGTAACAGTTCTGGCAGGAAAGCGGACCGAGGTTGTTCCGGTTGAGGAAATCAGCATACGGGGTCTTCATAACCTCTACAATTCCATGGCGTCAACGCTTGCCGCCGAGTGGTTCGGGATCCGGTCTTCCTCGCTCCGTGCAACGCTCAGAAATTTCAAAGGGGTTGAGCACCGGCTCGAATTCGTGCGGGAAGTGAACGGTATCAGGTTTGTCAACGACTCAAAGGCAACGAATGTCGATTCGGTCTGGTATGCGCTTCAGTCGTTTAAGGAGCCGCTTGTCGTGCTGATCGGGGGCCGCGACAAAGGGAACGACTACTCACGACTCCTGCCGCTCGTTGCCAGACACGTGAAAGCCATTGTGGCGATCGGCGAATCTGCCGATAAGGTCTATGAGGCGTTCCATGCCGGAACACCTGTCGTGAAGGCCGGGTCTATGGAAGAGGCGGTCACGCGTGCCTACGGACTTGCCGTTGCGGGAGACGTCGTGCTTCTTTCGCCTGCATGCGCCTCGTTCGACTGGTTCACTAACTACGAGCATCGCGGCCGGGTGTTTAAGGAGATTGTGAAGAGTCTCTGACATGGTCATGCAAAAACGCCATATCGACTTCTCGATCCTTTTCACGGTGCTCACATTGATGCTGCTCAGTCTCGGGATTGTGTACAGTGCATCGGCGAGCTACGCAATGGTGAAATACGGTGAAAGCGAAAAGATGCTCATCAGTCATGCGATCAAGGTATTCCTCGGCATCATCGGCATGTTTGTGGGAATGAAAATTGACTACCACAAATTTCAGAAGCTGACGAAACTCGGAGTAATTGTCGCCATCGGTCTCCTGGTTGTGACGCTCATTCTTGGCGGCGAGGCAAAGGGGGCAACCCGGTGGCTGCGGTGGAGCAGCATCGGATTTCAGCCGTCAGAGTTTGCCAAGTATGCTCTTCTCTTCCATCTGTGCACGCTGATTGCGGTCAAGGGCGAGATGGTTCGTGATCTGAAGAAAGGGTTTATCCCGATGATGATCTGGATCGGACTCGTCACCGGACTGGTCATGCTGCAGCCAAACTTCAGCATGGGGTCGATGATCTTTCTCCTGAGTCTGATCATGTTATTTCTCGGCCGCGCCCGGTTATCACATCTTGCAATGACGTTTGCCATTCTCATCCCGATCCTCATCCTGTATATGATGAGTGCAGAATACCGGCGAGCGCGGCTGATGTCGTTTTTCAGCGGCACGTCGTCGCCGGGAAAGTCCGCATACCAGGCGCGCCAGGGTATTCTGGGATTCGGTAACGGCGGAATATTCGGTGTCGGGCCCGGGGAAAGCAAGCAGCGGGATTTCTTCCTCCCGGAATCGTATGGCGACTTCGTTTTTTCCATCGTGGGGGAAGAATATGGCTTCATCGGTACCATGTTCTTCATGGCACTCTTCCTGATCGTGATGTTTCGCGGATTTCGGATTGCGCGTCACGCAACGGATGTCTTCGGACGATTTCTTGCGACGGCAATCACGACCGCGGTGACGGTCTATGCGCTCGTCAATGCCGGCGTTACGCTCGGCGTTCTCCCCACGACGGGTCTACCGATGCCTTTTGTGAGTTACGGCGGTTCATCGATGGTGTTTTCCGCGTGCGCGATCGGGGTCCTGTTGAATATTTCTTCGCAGACGGATCTGCAGCCGCGCATTCAGCAGGTACCCGTTGTCGGATCGGTAAATGCGGATGCGGTGAACATTGGGAAAGTGTACTGATGTGTCTCATCTACGCGCCATATTTGCGGGAGGAGGAACGGGCGGTCACCTCTTTCCGGCTATCGCGATCGCCGATGAGCTCCATGCAATCGTCCCGGACGCGGAGATCCTGTTTGTCGGAACCAGGGATAAACTCGAAGCACGAGTTGTCCCTCAGCGGGGATATAAATTCAGGTCGATATGGATCAGCGGATTTCATCGCGGGCTCCGTGTCAGGAATCTGCTCTTTCCGGTCAAAGTCGTGGTGTCATTGATGCAGGCACGATCCATCATACGGTCATTTCATCCCGATGTCGTCGTCGGAACAGGCGGCTATGTCTCGGGTCCCGTGCTGCGGTGTGCAGCAGCGCTCGGAGTTCCAACGTTGATCGAGGAGCAGAACAGTTATCCGGGGATCACGACACGTATGCTGGCGGGCAGAGTGGATGAGGTGCATCTCGCATTTGAGAGCTCGAGAAAATATTTTCCGGAATCGTCGAACATTTATGTGTCGGGAAATCCCACCCGTTCCGATCTTGATGGAGCTGACGCATCGGAAGGATTATCCTTCTTCGGCTTTTCCATCGCGGAGAGAAGAAAAACACTCCTCGTTGTGGGGGGAAGTCTCGGTGCTCACAGCATCAATGAAGCTGTCAGCGGAGCCCTTGGAGCCCTTGTGAACGAAGGATTCCGGATTCTCTGGCAGACAGGCACTGAGGATTTTCGGAGCGCGTCGGAAGCCGCTGCAAGAATCTCGTCGAGGCATGTCTGCGCACGCGAGTTCATCGATCGTATGGATCTCGCCTATGCTGCTGCTGATCTGGTGGTCTGCCGTGCCGGCGCGACGACGATTGCAGAATTGACGCGGCTCGGTAAGCCGGCGCTTCTCATCCCGTACCCGTTCGCCGCTGCGAACCATCAGGTTGAAAATGCGCGGGCTCTGGTCTCGGCAGGTGCTGCGGAAATGATCTCCGATCAGGAAATTGCGCAACGTCTTCTACCTGTGGTTCGGGAGTTGTTTGATGGTGGTCGCCTCGGCGAAATGAGCGAAAAATCGCGCGAACTCGGAAAGCCCGGCGCGGCGAAAACGATCGCACAGCATGCAATCGATCTTGGTTCGCGGAAAGGAGCCGGATCATGACCGCCGAACATCTTTTTCCGCCGGGATCCAAGGCGTTCAAATACAAACTGGATTTCTATTACCAGCAGTCGTTACTCTATCTTCTGACACTGCTGCTGTATGCAGGAATCCGCGGAACGTTCACGTTCGATCGTCTTCCGACGCTCGTTGGGGATCCGATACTCTATATCATCATCTTCTTTGTGCTGCTGTCGTTCGTCGTTTTATTGTTGAATAAAACGCGTGACCGGAAGCTGATCATCGCACCGGAAAAAATCATCTTCCACAATAAATTCCGTAACCGGGAAATTCCGCTGGACAATATCGAGTGGTTTCATCTCGGACGCGAGCGATCGGTACAGACGGCAGGCCGGTCACAGGTTGTCGTCTTCAAGATGAAGAACCGCCGGAGATTATTCCGAATCAGGATCGGACGCTATGAACGGGACCGTGATCTCTACGCTGAGATGCAGCGCCTGAGCGAGCGATTGCCCAAGGGAAAACGCTTCACATTCGGATTGCAGTAGCACGATGTGAACTGAAGGAAAGGAACTGCCATGGAAATTGTTGAATACATAACACTCGGACTCGCGGGTGGAACACTCGCAGGCATGTTCGGCATCGGCGGCGCGATTATGGTTGTTCCCGCTCTCATTTACGTCTTCGGTTTTGATCAGAAGATGGCGCAGGGAACCACGCTGGCCATGCTGATCCCTCCCACCGGTCTGCTGGCGGCCTGGCAGTATTATCAGGACGGCAATATCAATATCCGCGTTGCCGTGATCCTCTGTGTCGGCATGTTCGCGGGCGGCTATATCGGCGGTGCGATAGCGCATTCGCTTTCAACGGATCTGTTGCGAAAACTCTTCGGCCTCCTGTTACTGGTCGTGGCTGTCAGGATGATTATCGGAAAATAGAAAATCGCATGTTCTCTTCGATCAAAAAAATACACTTCGTCGGCATTGGCGGCATTGGGATGAGCGGCATTGCGGAAATCCTCATGGATCAGGGAGGATTCAAGGTCAGCGGATCTGACCGCGCTCTTTCCGAGATTACCGAACGGCTGCAGAAACTCGGCGTTGAGATCCATGAAGGACATACTGTATCGAATGTCGGACCGGACATCGACGCGGTTGTCTATTCATCGGCAGTTGCACTCGACAATCCGGAAATTCTCGAAGCACAGCGGAGAAAAATTCCCGTTATCCGGCGCGCCGAAATGCTCGCCGAAGTCATGCGATTGAAATATGGCATCGGGATAGCCGGAACACATGGTAAAACCACCACCACGTCGATGGTCAGTCTCATCCTCATGGAGGGAGGCCTCGACCCGACCGTTATCGTCGGCGGAAGACTCAACGGATTAGGCGGCACGAATGCGCGCCTCGGTCACGGAGAATTCATTGTCGTCGAGGCAGATGAATTCGACCGGTCATTTCTCTCGATCACGCCGACCATTGCAGTTCTCACGACACTTGAGACGGATCATCTGGATTGTTACCGCGATCTTGAGGATATCAAGGGCGCATTCGTCCAGTTCGCGAAGAAGGTTCCGTTTTATGGATTCATCGTCCTCTGCCTCGATGAGCCGGCACTCCAGGATATCATGCCGCAGCTGAGTCAGAAAAAGATCATCACCTATGGACTCAATCCGCAGGCGGATGTCCAGGCAGTAGATATCCGGCATAAGGACAATACAGTCCAGTTCACCGTCGTGAAGAATGGAAAAGAACTGGGGAACGTGACACTGCAGATTCCCGGCCGGCACAACGTCCAGAATGCGCTCGCGGCAATTTCTGTGGGACTTGAGCTTGGCGTGACCTTCGCAAAGGCAAAGGATGGAATAGAAAAATTTTCCGGAGTTCAGCGCCGGTGGGAAAAGAAAGGCGAAGCCCGGGAGATTTCCCTGTATGATGACTACGCCCATCATCCGACGGAATGCAAGGCAACACTTCTCGGTGCCAAGGCAGGATGGCGCAGGCGCGTCGTGTGTGTCTTTCAGCCGCATCTCTACACGCGCACGAGAGATTTCTACGAAGAGTTTGCAAAATCCTTCCTCCTTTCCGACATCCTGATTGTGACCGATATTTATCCGGCACGCGAGGAACCCATTCAGGGGATCACCGGCGAGCTGATTACCAACGCCGCGAAGCAGTTCGGACATAAGAATGTTCTGTATGTTCCCGATAAGAAGAAGGTGCCGGAAGTCTTGCTGGGGCTCGTCAAACCGCACGATATCGTTATCACGATGGGCGCCGGGGATATCTGGAAATACGGGGAAGAATTCCTGAAACAATTAAAAAGTCAAAAATAAAAAGTGAAAAACGGGCCACGTGGTCAATATTGATGACATAAAGAAAAATTGCCGGGGACGCATTGCGATTAACGAGCCCCTCAGCAAATATACGTCGCTTCGTGTCGGAGGTCCGGCGGACTATTTTCTCGAACCGGCGAACCAGGAAGATGTCATCCGTATCGTCAACTATCTGCAGGGCCAGCATTTCCCCATGTTTGTGATCGGCAAAGGAAGCAATCTTCTTGTGAGTGATGACGGCATTCGCGGTGCGGTGATGAACCTTGAAGCGGGTCTCGCTTCGCTCTTGCTCGAGGGTGACGCAGTCGTTGCGGAGGCAGGTGTTACCATCGCCCGGTTTGTGGACTTCACGATACAGCAGAGCTTCAAAGGTGCCGAGATGCTTGCCGGAATTCCGGGCACGCTCGGCGGTGCGATTATGATGAACGCGGGCGCCTGGGGAGGAGAGATTTCCGACTTCCTCGTGGATGTCGATGTTCTCCGCGATGGTTCACGGATGACCGTGAAGAAGGAAGCGGCGGGGTTTTCCTATCGGCGCTCTGCGTTTCAACGTGACGTCATCCTGCGGGCCCGGTTCCGCTACCCTGCGGGGGACAAAGGGGAAGTCCTGAATGCCCGTCGTGATATGCTGCTCAAGAGGAATAAATCGCAGCCGCTGAATTTTCCCAACTCCGGAAGCATGTTCAAAAATCCGACAGGGAATTTTGCGGGCCGGCTGATCGAGCAGGCAGGCCTGAAGGGAACGAAACGCGGTAATGCACAGATTTCAGAAAAACACGGAAACTTCATCATCAATCTGGGGGACGCGAAGGCGGCCGATGTCGTGGATCTCCTGCGGCTTGCACGAACAACCGTGTCTCAGAAATTCGGGATTCTCCTCGAGCCCGAAGTAAAGCTCGTCGGCTTTCCGGAAAGCGTCACGAAGGAATTTACGGCATGAATGAAGAAGAATATCGGGCTCCGGTAACACGGACGCAGAAAGGTGTGCACCGCTGGGGAATCTGGGTGCTGGCACTGATCCTGATGATCTTTGCGGCATGCATCGTCGGCGCATGGAAATGGAAATCCACGTTGAGCATTGCGCATCTGAATGTCGAGGGAACGCATATCCTTGCTTCCCAGCAGGTTGTTGCGCTTTCGGGGATCGTTCCGCCAGTGTCGATGTTTTCGTCGGACTTCTATGCAGTCCGGAAAAAGATTCTCGCTCAGCCGTTTATCCGGTCGGTGGATTTTTGCGGAGAGTATCCGGACAACCTTTCTCTCCAGGTGACGGAACGGCAGCCGATCGCGTCGGTGAATAACGGTTCTCTCTGGTATATTGACGCGGATGGAACGCTCCTGCCGTACCTCCAGACAAATGCGAAGCTCGACCTCCCGATGATCAGCGGAATAGGCGGGTTCGGCAACGTGCATCTCGGCGGTAAGCTTGCGCTTCCCGATATCACCGAAGCCATCCGGATTCTTCAGGATGCGCAGGAGATCGACTCTTCCCTTTATCATTTCATCTCCGAGGTCAACATGAACGGAGGAGGAGACATCACGCTCTATTCCGGCGATGTCGGGGTTCCGATCTATCTCGGGCGGGATGATATTCCGAAAAAACTTCTCATGCTGCAGACATTCTGGAGTGAATTTGTGAAATCCGACAACTCGGACAAGTTGAAATATGTCGATTTGCGGTTCGATGACCAGGTGGTTGTGCGCTGGCAAAACGACAACAGACCGCCGCAATCAAAAGCGGCTTTATAGGAAAGGAATCTCTGATGGAACAGGAAATTATCGTCGGGCTGGATATCGGGACGACAAAAGTGTACGCCATCGTTGCTTCGGTGGATGAGGGAGGGAAGTTCAACGTCCTCGGTATCGGAAGAAGTCCATCCGACGGGTTGACAAGAGGCGTCGTGACCAACATCGACAAGACCGTTCGCTCGATACAGAGCGCGGTTGCGGAAGCCGAATCCCGCTCCGGGATCAAGATCGAATCGGTGATCGTAGGCATCGCAGGGGATCACATTCAGAGCTTTCAGAGCAGGGGCGTGATTGCCATCAGCGGTCCGGAGAGCGAGATCACCGAAGCCGATGTCAACCGCCTGATCGAAGATACCAAGCGCGTTGCGCTCCCTGCCGACAGAAAGATCATACATGTTATCCCGCAGGAATTCATCATCGACGGGCAGGATGGCGTTTGTGATCCTGTGGGGATGTCCGGGGTCCGGCTTGAGGCGAATGTGCATATCATCACCGGTCTGGTCACCGCCGCACAGAACATTTATAAGTGTGTGGAACGCGCCGGTTTGCACATCCGGGATGTCGTGCTCGAGCCGCTCGCATCAAGCTATGCCGTTCTGGATGAAGAGGAAAAAGAGGTCGGCGTTGCCCTCCTCGACGTGGGCGGCGGAACAACCGATCTTGCAGTATTCGAAGACCGGACCATCCGCCATACCGCCGTCATCCCGTTTGCCGGAAATCAGATCAGCAACGACATCCGCAAAGGGCTCGGCGTGCTCATGGAGCAGGCGGAGAAACTCAAATGCCAGCACGGGTTTGCCTACGTCCGGAGTGTTGTCGACGATGAGCCGATCACGATTCCCGGAATCGGAGGCCGCCCGCCGCTCGAGATTGACAAGCGGCTCCTGGCGCAGATCATCCAACCGAGAGTCGAGGAGATCTTTGAGCTCGCCGCGATGGAGATCAAGCGGTCAGGATACTCACGGCATCTCTCTGCCGGTGTTGTCCTCACGGGCGGAGGTGCTTTGATTAAAGGCGCTGCGGAGCTCGCACAGGAAGTGCTGGGCATGCCCGTGAAAATCGGGATCCCGACGGGGTTTAATGCCGGTCTCGTCCGCGAAATCGAGAACCCGATGTGTGCAACGTGCGTCGGTCTTGTCCTGCACGGCCTCCGGCACAAGGAGCACACGCAATTGTCGTTCGACGGGAACGGAAAGGCGACGCACAAAGGCGGTCTGAAAAAAGTCTTTACAAAAATGAAGAGCTGGTTTGAAGAGCTCTGAGGTTTTCTGAATCTGACTGAGAAAAGAAGAACATAACAATTTCAACAAACCAATCCACCATAACATAAGGAGAACTGATTGTGATAGAACTCGATAACTACTTCGACCATGGCGCAAAGATTCGCGTGGTGGGGGTCGGCGGAGGCGGCGGAAATGCCGTCAACAGCATGATCGACAAACGGCTCCAGGGGGTCGATTTCTTTGCGATTAATACCGACTGCCAGGCGCTCGAGAGAAACAAGGCGCCGAATAAAGTGCAGATCGGAAAGAATCTGACACGCGGGCTCGGTGCCGGAGCGGATCCTTCCATCGGCCAGAGGGCCGTGGAAGAGGATCGCGACGAAATTGCTCGTGTCCTTGCAGGTACCGACATGGTTTTTGTGACTGCGGGAATGGGCGGGGGAACAGGAACCGGCGGCGGGCCGATCGTCGCAAATGTTGCAAAGAGCGTCGGTGCACTGGTAGTCGGGATCGTTACCAAGCCGTTTACCTGCGAAGGCAAAAAGAGAATGTCGCAGGCCGAGTCGGGTATCGAAGAGATGAAGAAACAGGTCGATACGCTCATCGTGATTCCGAACCAGAAGCTTCTTTCTATCGTGGAACGGAACACCCCACTCCAGGAAGCGTTCGACCGCGCCAACGATGTGCTGTACAACGCAACACGCGGCATCTCCGAGCTCATCACGACACCGGGGTTGATTAATGTCGATTTTGCCGATGTCCGGACGATCATGAGGGAGATGGGTGATGCGCTGATGGGATCCGGTGTTGCAACGGGTGAAAACCGCGCGATCGAGGCGGCACATGCGGCAATTTCCAGCCCGCTCCTGGAAGGTGTCTCGATTTCCGGCGCCCAGGGCGTGCTCGTCAATGTTACCGGCGGTCCGACCATGTCGCTGGTGGAAGTCGATGAAGCGGTCAGCGTTATCCATGAAGCGGCAGGCGAGGAAGCGAATGTCATCATGGGTGCGGTGGTGGATGAGAATCTTGCCGATGAAATGATGGTGACTGTGATTGCAACGGGATTCAACAAGCGCGGAACCGGAGCCGTGAGGGTTGCAAAGCCGACGGCAAAAGTCATCGACAGAATTCCGCGCGAGCTCCACGATCTGCAGAAACTTGATGAGCCGGCATTCATGCGGAAGGGGATTGATATCTCCCTGAATCCGTTCAAGCAGGATGACGGCGAGCAGCAGAAATCCGCTTCGGCTTCCGATGCCGAGAAGCCGGCGTTTCTGCGCAAGATCATGGACTAGTGAACGATGGCACGGACGTGAGAGGGACGTCCGTTTCAGAAGCCGGATGCGGGGCGTGATTCCGCATCGTTACTGTCACATATTCTCCGTTGGTGGTGTTAAAACCCAGCCAGTCCCGGTGAAATCGAGTCGCCGGGGCTGGCAGTTTTGATCTCCTTACTAATCCGTCAGGAGAATCCCTTCTCAATTCCCCTGCATGATGCAAGGTTGCTGTCTGCACGGTTGCATCTTCCTCCCATCTTTCATAACTTGAGCAGTAGCGTTTCAACACCATCACGGGAGTGATCATTTCGTTCTATCATCACCAGTTAACCGTTAACTTTTGTATCCTGATTGTCACAGGATAATCCAACACTTGACTCTGTAAACGCACATACGTGGATGAAATATAGTTTCTGTTGGAGGAATGAATGATAGGGGTTGAACTTAGAAATGGAGAAAGCAGTCAATCACTTTTCATCTTGTGAAAATCAATAACTGATAACCCGTCTTCGCCGATCCTATTTCAATGACAAAAGCGCCTGTCTTTATTTCAACGTTAGTTATATTTTTCCAATTGTTTCTTTTTTCTCCTTGCTGTGGACAACCGAATGACTCCACTTATGCCTCACCGGGGGGTAAACTCTTGTTGAAGTTCAGGAATGTGGAACAAGGGCTGGTCCACGAATGGGATGGAAACTATATCAAGTACCTCTGTACATTTACCAATTCACAGTCTGGTGCTTCCTTTCAGGGTTATTATTATGATAACGTCGATAAAGATAAACCTCCCACCAATTTGAATAACCTCTACGGCCAATTCATCTGGAGCCCGCACGAAGACTTTGTAATTTTTCCCTATGAGGTAGGCCAAGATGCGCCTGGAACAGTCCAGTATGATATCTTGAGCTTGAATCCCGCTCTACCGTGGAAAGATACATCAGCTCGGATGAGCATGGATCTGACATCTGACAGTCTTTTTTGGTTAGATAGTCTTACAGCTATCTACAACGCACATAATGATTGTGATTACGGGGTTGATATGTTTAATGGTCATAAAGGCGAAGTGATTACAATTCGGCCTAGCGAAAGTCCGGTTGGGTATAATATCGTAGGATTGGATAGTGAAATGGTCGTACTGATTACCACGTTCGATAATTGTATTCCGCTGGAAGATATCAAATCATTCCAACCAAAGATCGTTTCAATCAAGATTTCGACTTTAAGAGAGAAATACATCCATTGATTTGAGTGACCATAGACTTATAAAATTGAGCATTTTCTCCATTCGGGTGGGAAGGGTCACAACACTACTATTGGAGAGTGCGTCCATGTCTGGCCGATCAATGACCTTGAATTGCGTTAATATCTTCGAGATGGAAGCATCATGAGTCCCACCGAGGAATGAATCCCTCGTGCTGGTTCTTCTGAATGTGGTGCTTCCTGTTGTTCCAAAAAAAACTAGGCGCTGAGAGTGTAATTAAACGTTCGCGTATTAGTATTCAGTTCTAATGCGATGACGACAGGTCACTATTGAAGTTCAAGAAGCGTAACCTGTGATCCAACCCCCGCTAAAATATGAAACGGGGCAGGTCACGTTGACAGCGAATGTATGAAAGCCGTCGTATACACGCGATACGGTTCACCAGATGTTCTTCAGCTGATGGACATCGAAAAACCTGCTCCCAAGGAGGACGAGGTCCTCATAAAAATCCATGCAGCTTCAGTGAACGCATATGACTGGCATCTCCTCAGAGCAAAACCATTTCTTGCCCGCTTTATGTCCGGGCTGCTTAGACCCAAAAACAGAATCCTCGGAGCCGACTTTGCCGGGACAATTGAGGCAGCAGGCAAAAATGCAAAACAATATCAGCCGGGCGATGAGGTTTACGGATGTCGTCAGGGAAGTTTTGCCGAATATATGTGTTCCCGGGAAGAGAGATTGGCGATGAAGTCAACCAACCTATCGTTTGAGCAGGCAGCCGCTGCGCCGATGGCGGCGTTGACCGCTTTACAAGCGCTTCGGGATATCGGACGTATCCAGGCCGGACAAAAAGTGCTGATCAATGGCGCGGCGGGCGGTGTTGGCACGTTCGCGGTACAGATTGCGAAATTGTTCGGGGCGGAAGTCACTGCCGTTTGCAGCACAAGAAATATGGATATGGCTCGCTCGATTGGCGCAGACCACGTCATTGATTATACGAAGGAAGATTTCACCAGGAGCCGACTGCGATACGACCTGATTCTCGGCGCCAACGGATATCATTCATTGCTCGATTACAAGCGTTCTCTTGGCCCCGGCGGAATTTATGTTATGAGCGGCGGTACCAACGCTCAAATGTTCCAATCCTCTTTGGGACCGTTGGTATCATTCAGAAGTGGAAAGAAATTGGTTAGCGTCGCGGCAAAGGTCGTGCAGAAAGATTTGGCTTTTATAAAAGAGCTTCTTGAATCAGGCAAGGTGGTTCCCGTAATTGATAGAACATATCCGCTCAATCATGTTCCGGACGCTATCCGCTATCTTGAAGAAGGACACGCACGAGGGAAAGTAGTCATAACCATACCAGGTCACGGCTGATCAAGACATGTGTACCATGAAAGAACGACTTAAACCTCTGACCAACTTTCTCTTTATGAGAACAAGAAGGACGAGAATTGCCAACTACTTGATCCTGGGTCTGCTTGCAATCTATTTGTCATTTATTGTTTATCCCAACGTTCTGTTTGGACACACACTCAAGTATGGACATTTCAACGTCCATTCAACAACTGCCTTCGGTAACAACATCCAAACAATTCTGGACGATGCAGAAAAACGCTTATCGGCTTCGGAAATTTATAATCAAAATTTTACTCAAGACATTTATCTGTGCAACGGATATACGCTTTACTCTTTTCTTGCGCCAATGTCGCGAAAAGCATTTGCCTGCAATTACCCATTCATAAATACCATTTTCATTGCTCATAGTGACATTGAAAAAAATGAGGCATACAAATACGACGAACAGGATAATTATGTCAGACAGTTAAGCCAGCTGATCGCTCACGAAACTACCCACACGCTCATAGAAAAGAGACTCGGATTTTGGAAGTATAGAGTATTGACCACATGGAAGAATGAGGGATATTGCGAGTACATCGGCTACAACAGCGTGGACGCTCTGAAAGACGCAAGACAGTTTTTGGCGACACACAAAGAGGACAATAGCGGCAGGGCCGTGTATCACAAATATTACTATGCGGTGACATTCCTAAAAGAAGCAGAAAAAATGACATTCGATGATATTATCAAAACCGATGTAACATTTGACCAAGTACTGAACCAGATTGAACAAACAGTGAAATAACTGAACCTCCGGTCTTGTTTCATAATTGTAACTGGCGGATCGGAGCGGTTGAAAAGTAACTCACACTCTTTCTCCGGAGGGTTGCATCTTCCTCTCCTCTTTCATACCTTGAAATTATGAAGATTCTGTTCTTTTTCCTGTTTCTGGGAGCGGCGACGTCCGTCATCGATGCTCAGGGTACTGCTGTCAAGAGCTCGTTCCACATTGCACGTTTGAAATATTCCGGGGGCGGAGACTGGTACAATGATCCTCTTGAAGAACCGGATCTCCTCGACTTCGTTCATCAGAATACATTGATCGATGTCGATCCGGTCTATGACTATGTGGATGTCTCCAGCGACAAGTTCTTTTCCTACCCGTTCATATTCATGACCGGCCATGGAAACATCAACTTCTCGGATTTTGAACAGAAGAGGATCCGCACCTATCTTGAAAACGGCGGATTCATTTATGCCGATGACGACTACGGAATGGATAGAGCCTTTCGCCGCGAGATGAAGAAAATTTTCCCGGAACAGGATCTGGTCGAGCTGCCGTATTCCTACGGACTCTACCATTGCCAGTACGATTTTCCCCATGGTCCTCCGAAAACACACGAACATGACGGGAAGCCGGCACAGGGATTCGGGCTCTTCCATAACGGTCGGCTGGTTCTCTATTATACGTATCAGTCCAACCCGAGCGATGGGTGGGATCCGCCGGAAGTTCACGGCGATCCGCCGGAGAAGCGCGAAGAAGCTCTGCGGTTCGGAACAAACCTCATTGTCTGGGCGTTAACTCATTAGAGTACCGGAAGCTCATCCCCGATTTGCATGGTAACATCACCAATTTATACGGAAATTCTTTCCCGGCTCGACGGTGTCCGGAAGCGGGAACTACGGATCACATTCCTCTCCCGGGTGCTTCTGGCGGCGTTCTATTCCATCCTGCTCATTCTCCTCGTCGTGGTTCTCGAACAGCTCCTTCTTCTTCATCCGGCGGGAAGAACCATACTATTCTGGACCACGCTTACCGCAATTGCCGGCATGACCGGGGTGCTCGTCGGTCCTACTCTATTAAAGATGACGGGAATTCTGAAATCCGCCGACAATGCAGCGATCGCAGCAAAAGTCGGAAAGAGCTTTCCCTCGGTTCGTGATCGCCTCCTCGACGCACTGCAAATGTATGAAGGGAAGGAACAGCTTCAGCATCGGTATTCTCTTGCACTGATTGATGCCGCCTTTGCGGATCTCTATGATCAGATTCGCCCGTTGAATTTTCTGAGCGCGGTGGTCGATGATAACGTCCGTCGGGCAAGAAAATTGATGTTGTACGGAGCTGCGCTCTTCGTTCTGGTTTTTGCTGCCTCTCCGGGAGGATTTTTTGGATCAGTTTATCGTATCGTGCATTTTGGAGAATCGTTTGCGGCACCACAGCCGGTTGAATTCCAGATCCAGCCCGGTAACATCGAGGCGGTGCGAGGTCAGGATGTTCCGGTTACGATCATCACCCGCGGGAAGAAGGTTTCCAGCATAGATCTTATTGCGCGCCAGGAAGGTCAAACTGATCCGGAAGTCAGAACACTCAAAGCGGATCCGGATGGATCATTTCACACATCATTCACGAGCCTAAAAGCGTCGACCGACTACTATGCATCGGTGGAAGACATACGGAGCATCACCTATACGGTTACCGTTCTCGACCGCCCGCTGATCCGACGCCTGCAACTGACGGTCACCCCCCCGTCGTACACGCATCTGCCGTCGAAAATTCTCGATCCCAATACCGGCGATGTTACGTCGTATCCCGGATCGGCCGTGGTGCTCAAGCTTACGGCAAGCAAAGAACTCTCATCCGCTAAATTGATATTCAACGACAGCACAAGCCGGGAACTGACGAAAAGGGGAATGGATGCGGAGAACACATTCGTCCTGAGAAAGAACGGCTCATATCATATTTCCTTGAAAGACGCGGACGGATTGTCGAACATCGAGCCGGTAGAGTATGTCCTTCGCATTATTCCGGATGAGTATCCGTCGGTCGAAATACTCTCTCCGGGGAAAAACGTGGATCTGACGAGTGAAATGTCGGTCGACCTCGTACTTCGGCTCAAAGACGATTTTGGATTTTCGCGATTGCGGCTGGAATACCGGCTGGCAGAATCCAAATTTGAGAAACCGGCAGAAGAATTCACGACGCTCGATATTCCGCTCCCTCACTCAGCGGTCAGTACCCTCGATGTTCCGTTCCACTGGAACCTGACGCCGTTCAATCTCGTTCCCGAGGATGCCATTTCCTATTATGCGGAAGTCTTCGATAACGACAATGTGAACGGGCCGAAATCGGGAAAGAGCGAGACCTATCTTCTCCGGGTCCCATCCCTTGAAGAAGTGTTCTCCGATGCCTCCGATCATCAGCAGGAATCGATGCAGTCGATGCAGGATGCCGCCAAAGAAACGGAGTCGCTGAAAAAAGATATCGAGCAGATGCAGCTCGAGATGAAGAAGTCGCAGAACAAGATGGACTGGCAGCAGCAGAAGAAAGCCGAAGAGATGGTTCAGCGGTACGATGCATTGAAGAAGAAACTCGAGGATGCCTCCGGAAAGCTCAATCAGACCGTCCAGAAGTTAGAAGAGAACAAGCTTCTCTCCAGCGAAACGATGGAAAAGTATGCGGAGCTTCAGAAACTCATGGAGAAGCTGGACTCGCCGGAGCTGCGGGAAGCCCTCAAGCGTCTTCAGCAATCCTCAAAAGATCTCTCGCCGGAAGAAATGCAGCAGGCCATGCAGCAGCTGAAGCTCTCGGAAGAACAGTTCCGGGCAAGTATCGAGAGAACGATTGAACTGCTGAAGCGCATACAGATCGAGCAGAAGGTTGATGAAGTCATGAAGCGGGCCGAAGAGCTTAAGAATCAGCAGGAAGAACTACGTCAGCAGGCGGCAAATTCCAACGACGCTCAGAAGCAGCAGGACCTTGCGAAACACGAGCAGGATTTGCAGAAGCAGGCAGAAGAACTTGAAAAAGAAGCATCGGAGCTCCAGAGCCAAATGGAGGAATTCCCGAAGGAGATGCCGACCGGCGAAATGTCGAAAGCCAACAGCCAGCTTCAGCAACAGAAGATCGGCGAGAAAATGAATCAATCGGCTCAGCAGATTCAGTCGGGGGATATGCAGCAGTCTGACCAGAATCAGCAGTCTGCAGAACAGGGCCTTCAGCAGTTCTCAGATGCGATGAAACAGATTCAGCAGTCGATGCTCGACAAACAGATGAAGCAGGTTGTCAATGAGTTCAAGAAACAGATTCAGAACATGGTGGAACTCTCAAAGCGGCAGGAATCATTGAAGGAAAATACCCGGAACCTCGATCCGAATTCCCAGAGATTCAGGAACAACACGGAAGAGCAGAGCGACCTGATGCAGGATCTTTCGAATGTCGCAAATGACCTGGGAAATCTCGGCAAGAAGACTTTTGCGGTAACTCCCGAGATGGGGCGTGAACTGGGAAATTCTCTTCGCCAGATGAACGATGCAATGCAGAACATGGAAAACCGCAATCCATCCGGCTCATCCGGAAAACAGAGTGAAGCCATGAGCTCGCTGAACCGTGCAACAATGATGATGCAGGGAGCATTAAGCCAGATGATGCAGACCGGCAAGAGCGGTATGGGGATGTCCGGATTGATGGGGCAACTGGGCCAGATGGCAGGACAGCAGGGTGAGATCAACAATGGGACTCAGAGTGTCCTGGGCCAGGGGCAAGGGCTCACTCCCCAGCAACAGGAGGCGTATCAGCGTCTGGCGACGCAGCAGTCGGGATTGCAGAAGTCTCTCAAGCAGCTCTCCGATGAGGCAAAGAATGCCGGTGAATACAGCAAGCTTCTCGGCGACCTTGACCAGATCGCGCAGGAGATGCAGGAGGTTCAGACTGATCTCGAGCAGGGGAATGTCAATCCGAATACGTTAAAAAAGGAAGACCACATTCATTCGCGGCTTCTCGATTCACAAAATTCGATGCGGGAGCGCGACTATGAAAAACGCCGAACATCTGAGTCCGGCAAGGATGTTCTTGGTGCAAATCCTCCCGATCTCAATCCGTCGACGCAGGAAGGAAAGGACCGGTTGCGGCAGGAACTTCTGAAAATGCTCGATCAAAAGTATTCCAAAGATTACGAAGATCTCATCAGAAAATATTTTGATGAGCTTGAGAAAGAGACGACTCCGCGCTGAGCTTCAGAAGACTGCCTTTCCTATCGCACACTCTCCACAGCGTTCTTCCAGACAAAACATCTTGTAGAGTTGTATCATTCCCTGTTGTGTCAGCACTGAGTTGATGCGAAATCGGTCCCGGACAAGCTGGTCCCGGACTGCCTGCGTGATCGAATTCTCTCCAAAGGGCGGACACGCTGCGGCTAACGCGAGCGCTTCCTGCCGTGCGCCCTTGTCACGGAATACTCTTGCGTAGAGCAGGCAGAACGGAATGATGACATTAATGAGAATGTCTTTGGCGCGCGAATCGCCGACCAGAGTCTTGACCCGCCGCCCCGCGGATTCACCGAAACGGTAGTGCGAAACCCAGAACCCATCGGCGGGTATGATGAACAAGCCCCTCAGGCGTTTCAATTTTTCATGAGCAGGGGTACCGGATTGCTTCATCTCGCTGATAATAGCTTTGAAGACGGATGAATCGAGAAGCTTGGGGATGAGTCGGGCAGCGCCTGCCAACCGGACGGTCGGAAAATTTTCCGGCCTCAGCCGGAAGAATTGCCAGTCCGACGAACTCAGCCGTCCCTGGTGATACAGCGGATGAATTCCCTTCCACACGGCGTGCATCTTTCGGATTTCTTTCTTGCTCTGCGCGTCGATACGGCCGCGGGAAGCCGGCAGTAACCCTGCAACTCCGAACAACAGGGCCTCGAAATCTGAGGTCTCTCCGGAGAGGTTTCCCTCGCCGAGCATTTCCCGCAATGCTCCGAGCGTGACGGAGCGTGCAAGAGTAAGGAACGACTGAGGGTTCTTGAACTTTTCGACACCTTTTCCGCATGATGCGGATTGTACGCCAGGTGAATGGAAACCTCGTCTTTTCGGATGGTAATCCGCTCCGTGATCGTCTCCACGATGCTGCGTTTTTCCGCCGCTTCGAGCTTTGTCCAGCGAGAAAAGAGATCTCGCGCTTGCGATACGATCTCCTGGCTCGAGAGCCTCTCAATCTTCAGGAAGTCGATTTCGGCCTGAACGGTTGGGATATCGTCCTCGATCTGGTGAAGGCGTTCGTCGAGCGGCCGGAACTTTTCACCGTAGCCATGGCTCGGAATTTCCCCCTCAATATAGAGACGATAAAGCTTCTCCAACTCAGTTTTAACCTGATCTCGGTTTTGTTCCAGGCTGGCCAGAAGGGTCTCTTTTTCTTGTACAATCCTGCCGGCCCCACTGAGATGGTTCGCAATCTCCTGTTCAGAGAAAACGAACGACTTCAGTTGTTCTCGGAAAACGGCTTCCAAATCGACGGTTGGTATCTTCATCCTGCACCTGCGGCAGGTGTATTTTGGCGAATTCGACGGCACGTACATCTTGGCGCCGCACGAGCAGTAGGTGTACCCGCTGAAGAGATTAACTGCCGGGCGAGCTGGCCGTTTCCTCCGCTGCTCTTGTTCATCGAGGATCTCATTACAGCGATCCCATACATCGGTGGACACGACCGGTTCCACCTTGGTGAATATCCATTCCGTCTTTGGCTTGAGGCTCACCCGCTTCCCATTACCAGTCTGTACCGTGTAATTAGCGCGGCGCAACCCCTTCGCCACGGGATCGCGTAGCAGCCATGATATGTTCTGGGCACTGAACGGCCGACCAGAACGGGATCGCAAGCCTGCACGGTTAAGTGCTTTGGCCACACGGAGTTTTCGCCGATGTTCCAAAAAGAGTTCGTAGACTAGCTTTCTGATCGGCGCTTCCTTGGGATGGGGCACGAGCTTACGGTCCACCCAGCGGTAACCAAACGGCGCCTGGCCACCCAACGGCTTGCCTAGTTTCGCCCTTACTGGAACCGATGCCGCAACGCGTTCGGCTATTTCCTCGCGCTCCCACTGTGCCATAGCTGCGATCATGGTATAAAATAGGCGTCCTGCAGGGGTTGACGTATCAATTGCTTCCTGCAAGCTGACGAGATCGGCGTTACAGTCACGGAAAATGTCCGCGAAGTCCAGAAGCTCCCTGGTGTTCCGCGCTAGACGAGCGAGTTTTGAAAAGATGATGCCGCCGATCTTGTGCGATCTCACATCCGCCAGCATGCGTTGCGTCTCGGGATGCTCCATCACCGATTTGCCGCTCACTGCTTCCAGCCGATAGACTTCCCCGACTGTCCATCCCTTCGACTCCGCATAATAGCGGGCCCGCCTCTCATGGTGCTCCGGGCTCTCGCCCTTCACTTGGTCTTCCGTTGAGACTCGGATCCAGATGCCGACATTTTTTGCGGGTTCCATTCTCACTCCTTTCAGAGATCAGTGTTGTTCTCTCTTGAAACCAGCTGATTCATATGTTCGTTAAGCGAAGACCCCCTCCAGGTGGCACTTTGCTGGGGAGGGCAGCGAAAGCGCGTGGGAACCCAGATGGGGGTCTCGCATTCTCGTGATTGTGGTGATTCAAATACCGCTAGGAGTGCCCTCCGCCTACTGATTAACAGAAGGTATGAGATTGGAACCAGAAAGTCAAGACTTAACTCACCAGGAGGATGGTAAGGTGGATAAAAAGGTCACCTGGCCGGCTAGAAGATCTCCCCCAGTTTCAGGTCCATTGGCCGGTGAGGGTGATGCTCAATGATATCATCAAACCACATCCAGCCTCACCCTCCCGTGGCCTAAGGCAACGCGTCGAGCTCGTCTTTCCTACTGGAGCCGTTCCTCCACCCTCCCCTGGTTGGATTTTTCCACGGAACGATATTCTGATCCTGGAACAAGTGATGAAATTCAGCGCTGATGCCTCTCCAAAAATTCCGCCACGGCACCGATCAATTTCCAGTCTCGTACGTTCCTGATCTTCTTCAATCTTTTCATCGCCCGTTCCCTCTCGCTGAGCTTCTCCACTTCAGCCTCGAACTCAAAAAGTTCGGAGATCGATACCCTGAATACCTGAGCCAGCACCTCCAGCGTATCAAGGGATGGAGCATTCCTGCCCCGTTCCAACAGAGCAATGAAATTGTTGCTCAGATTGCATTTTTCTGCCAAATCAGCCTGCGTAAGATCTCGTTGGCTTCGCAGCCGAAGCAATGGAATACTCGCTTCTCGGTGTTCACGCGAAACGACGGTTTGGTATCCTGGTGGAACGGACGCAAGCCGAGCAGCTCAGAACCCTTCGCCGGCTTTAGCTCGAGTCCGTAATGAGCAAGCAATTGCTCAAACGGTACCAATGCCTTGACGAGCTTGAAATCAACCCAACCTTTTTTCATAAGCACCCACAACCCCCTCTCTCGTGAATCAAGCCGGCGCTAACGAGATAGTCATGCAGGCCGTATTTTGTGATGCACGTGTCACAGTATCCGCTCTCCGGATACTGACAACACTCGTGACACAGGAGGACGTTGCAGGAATCGCAGACGATCCAGTTGCGGTCCGGAGTGGACTCGATCCGAACCACCGGCGTTCCGTCCCCGGGCTCTCCATCGCTCACCAACAGGTGACCAGCGAGCTCGTTACCACATCTTGAGCACTTCATTGGTGTATCTCCTTAGATAGTTTTTTAAAGGACTATTTTCGTGCTTGAGTTTAGCACGTCTAGGAGAAACGTCAAGAGATATGGAGGACCGATTTAGACAGGCATGCTTGCAGTTAATCCTTTGACCTCACCGAAAAAATTCTTACCTCACTTCTGCCGCCTCCTTAGATACTGGACTATTTGCAAAGCGAAGCGGTACAGACCCCGTCCTCTCCCGAGGAGGGGTTTGTTTTTCCTGCCCCGCCACAAACCCAGAGAACAACTTTTGTTTTGATCAAAGAATTCTTATCTTAATGAATTCCTTCCGCATGGGTATCACCCAAAGAGGATATCACCACAACACCGACTCATTCCGAATGTCGTCGTGATTGTCCATGTCGGGTCACTCACTGCAAACCCAAGGAAACAAGGGAAAAACTTATGGTCAAAAACATTTTCAAGTGGCGGGAGTTCGATATTTTGGAGATGTTGCCTTCGAGTTGGCAAAAGGACATCATCAAACTCGGCGCCGATAATGCCAAACGAGTGATCCTCACCTCAAGCTCTGTGACGTCACGGGAAACGACGAAGTCAACTCAAATTGAATCACTCGTTGTTGATGGTGAAACCATTAAGAAGAAGACACCGTGGCTCTATGATCTGTATCGAGGGCTCTTTAGAGAAATGGGACAATCTTGTCTTAACGAGGAACTGAGCTGTGCAAAGAACCCAATGTATGCCGTTAACCTTAACATTCAACGGGGAATCAACATGCGTTACGAATGCCATGTTGACTCTAACCCGCTCCAGGGATTACTCTTTGTTACAACACACCCGGAGGGAACCGGAGGCGAGCTGGTTGTGTGTAATACCACAGAAGCCTTGGGGACCGAGCAAATCGAGCGTGACTGTGTAAGGATCTTTCCAAAAGCAGGGCACCTCCTCTTCTTTGACGCTAGGCAGCATCCCCATTTCGTAAAACCCCTTACCCAAGCGGCAGACGAGAGGATTTCTGTGGCAATGAACTTTTATACGCCTTCCTCACCAGAGGATGCGCGCCCACAAGACCTCAACTCGCATTTGTTTGGTGAGAACTAATTATTTGAAATAACAAAAGGCAATGAATATGAATATGAAAACGAAGAAGACGGTTATACTTACGGGAGCAACGCTCGATGGTATCGGGGAGGCAATTCTGAGAAAACTCAATTCTGAAGGCTGGTTTGTTCTTGGCACTTACGAGAAGGAACAGGCTGAGAAGGCGATCCGGCTGGAATACGAACTTAAGAGCATAGAACTTCATCAGGTGGAACATGCAAACCGTGATTCACTCAGAAGCTTCACAAAGAAGATCTCAGATAGGCAACTGTCCGGGCTTGTGAACGCTCAGATGTTCTTCCAGATTGAAAACCCAGACGCCTTCGATCATAACCTTTGGGATAAGAGCCTTGCAGTAAATCTCTCCGCGCCGAACTTCTTATTTCATGAGCTGAAGAGTAAATTGTTAGAAGGTAGTTCGATTGTAACCATTACCAGCACTGAAGGATTCACAGGGTCCTTCGGTGCGAGCGCGTATGCGGCAACGAAGGCGGCCATCCACAATCTCGTTAAGACTCACGCTAACACAATTGGAAAACGAAACGTCCGCGTCAACGCTATCGCTGCGGGTTGGATAGGTGGTGTCATGGATACCGACGAAATTTTTGACATGTCAAAGAAGATCACGCCGCTGGGTAGACTGGGTTCGGCCGACGAGATTGCTAACATCGTTTCGTTCTTATTGTCACCCGACTCCTCATTTGTAAACGGGTCGGTAATCGTCGCTGATGGAGGGTACTCGGGCGTAGACACGATCGCAAAGCATGAGTTTGAGCAATCGCAGAAATAATAATTGACAAATGGCAAAAGGTCCCACAAAACAAAATAAAAATCTAAAGCACGTTCTTTTTGCACTTTTTGAGGCCACTCTAACAATAGGGACAGGTATCTATTTTTATGTTGCAAAGGGCAAAGAAGATGTCGGTTTAATTCTAGGATTACTTGGCGTTTACTTTGTCGTCAATCGCGTGATTTCCCATTTTATGACGGAAGAGATGTTTAAAGACACCGAAAATAAAATCGCGCAGATCTCAAAAACCATTGACATTAGAAATGATAGCAACGTTGACCTGATTTCTAAGACTTTGGATATTTACCTAAAGATTAGCGAGCCCGAATTCGCCGCAGTCAAAGATAAAATCCTGAACGATGCAATCGATAAGCTGACCAAGCTAAACAATGATAAGCACTCCGATGAACTAGTTACATCTGAATATTACCACTGGCTTCTCCCCATTCTTGAAAGTGTCGGTCGTGGGCAATCAATAAAGGCGGTATCATGTATGTTTTCTGCAGAGTGGGATGGTTCCCCCGAGGAGGAAAGATTCATCAACGGAAATCTTGACGCCGCAAGAAAGGGAGCAACAGTTGAGAGAATATTTGTAATGAAAAGAGAGCTAATTAATTCAGCGTTGGACATTGATGCCGTGCGAAAACACACAAAAGAGCAACGCACGACAACCAAACTTCAAGGCTTCTTTGCCGATAAGGATAAGATTGATCATAATCTCATGACAACCATCGGGCATGGCTTCATAATTTTTAATTCTAGGTTTGCTCTAGTCGATAAGTTTGATGCGAATGGAAAGGTCCGCGGCGTTGTTACAATGAAAAAAAATGAAATCACGGAGATGGAAGAAGCGTTTGCAAGATTAAAGAATATTTCTCAAGACCTGTCATCGTCTCTAAAAATCCAACACCGCCACTCCGTTAGCGGGTCTCCTGGGAAATCGTAACCTTATCGAACCTCGTCCGGCACGGTCATCCGTGATTGGACGATGGTTTCCTTAACCAATTGCAGCTTTCAGTAAATGAGCCGCCTCCCATAGGGCTCATTTTTGCTTTGGTTCTGTAGGTGTGGTATATTCCAATTGCACTCAAGAGCTATTTCATGCAACTGGAAAAGACCCTATTTTACTGCCCCCACACTCGCAACGCGGACGAGCCCGCGAAGCTGAGCCACAGCCTCTCAACGTTAGAAGGGGCGCGTGACGAAGCCACCGCACTCAAACCCTCCGGATATTGGGGAACAATCGAGCGAATGGGATTGTCCCGTTCATAGTTGAAATGTGGATGACGATGCCATCTGAGGGTCCGTTATTTACGCAACTTTCCTGTTAGGTTGAACTCTGTTTTGTTTCCTCTGCTCTTCGAGTGCAAGAGCATTCACCAATACAGCCATCGATTTGTACCCGCGCACCTTCCGGAACTTCTTCTCTGCTTCAAGCAATGCTGTCACAATCCATCTGTGCCATTGGACGGGGATGGAAAGTTCTCATTTCCACTCACATTGGTACGTTCGACTTGCAGAATGCAGAAAGGATTCTAAGCCAAATCTAAGTCTGTCTACCGTGGTGTCGGAGAATAAACCCCGATTACAAGTCCGATATCCGCTTTCGTTGAGAAGGCGTGCGACCCCTTTCTTGCGCCGGTGCTTTTGAAATGGCTCGTAGAGGAGAGTCCAAACGGGAGCCTCTTTCGGGTCCGGTATGATTTTCTTATCAACCCATTTGAGACCGAAGGCAGCCGCGCTACCGAGGGGCTTACCAAGTTTTGCCCAAATCGGTACAGAGGCGGCAACTCTCTCCGAGATTTCCTCCCGCTCCCACTGTGGCATCGCGGCGATCATGGTGTAGAACAATCGACCAGCCGAAGATGATGTATCGATGGATTCTTGAAGGGAGATCAGATCGGCATGATACGTTCTGAACTGTTCGGCAAATTCGAGAAGCTCTTTTGTGTTCCTCGCTAGTCTCGCAAGCTTCGAGAAGATGAGCCCGGTGATGCGTCCGCTCTTGATGTCGTTCAGCATCCGTACTGCTTCCGGATGCCCAATCACGGATTTACCGCTCACCGCGTCGAGCCGGTACATCTCCACGACGTTCCAGGCTTTAGCTTCCGCGTACGCGCGAGCGCGCTTCTCGTGGTGCTCCTGGCTATCTCCCCTTACCTGATCTTCGGTCGATACCCTGATCCATATGCCGACGTTCTTGTTCTGAGGCATTGCATACCCAAAATCGATATTACGAAATGTAAGAAATTTGCCTGGAAGAAACGACTCAGGAAGCAACAAAACTCGCTCATTATAGTACCCCTGGCTAGGCCCAGAAAAGACCAATTTTTGCAGATAAGCCCGCCAAACCGGAGTTGGTAAATCTAGTGACTAGCCCTTCAATGCCCCATACTAGCTCCACCTGGGAGCGCTGTTTGAATAATTAGAGAATTTTCTTATAATTACCGTGTATTATTAGCCGCAGAATCGCGCCATGGAATCCGCAATGGATAAACAGAAGGAGTTTTCTCGTGTACTCGATGGTTTTGATATCGAACTGATCGAGGATAATCTTGGTATTTCTTTTGACGGAGTTTCGCCTCTAAGAAAGGGTCACCTCAACAGCAAGTTCTCACTGTCAGCTGGCCCCGATCACTTTGTATTGAAAATATATAGTGATAGCTTCGCTTTCATTTCCCCGAAATTGAGCTCAAGCGCAAGAGCCCGGGCCGAATACGAGGCACTGATGGTTTGCCGATCGAATGGCCTAGCTGCACCGACACCTATATGGTTATCACAGAATGCGCTATTGATGAGTCACGTCCAAGGAACACCGGTGAAGGACCTACCTATCACGAAAGAAATTCTCACGGATATTCTTTCCTGGCTTAAAAGATTCTACAGCATTCAAGTATCAAATCCGCTTTTAAACATCGGCGTTCCCGATTTGCCGTTTGTGGCAGCACGCAAACATATCGCAAGATACGTATCAAATAATCCAGACGACGCTCTGGTCAGGGAACTTGAGCAAATGCTTCTTTCTCTTCATTGGATTTCTTCTGATCAAAAAACTTTAACGCATGGGGACCCGACCCTTGGCAATTGGTTGTTGTTTGATCACGAGTTATCGGCCGTCGACTTCGAATTCTTTACTGCGGGGTTTCCACTTTTTGATAGTGGCCTGCTTATTGCCTCGGTGCTCGATCATGGTGAATTTAGCCACGGGGCATTCGAGAAATCAGAATATGTGATTCGCAATTTCATGCAAAACTTCGTATCGGAAAGTTATAATGACCTTCCAAACGCCATTTTATGTGGGCTCGTTCTAATCGCCGTAAGCGTTCCTGACAGTGAACGTCGCCAGAGAATTTTTCGTCACATCAAATCGACAATGGAATGGGCTCCAATCATCATTGGAGCGAAGCTGAAAGGACAACAACATGGGTGATTCCCTGCATCAGCTCCCGCCTATCTTATCCTCCCCACAGTGGCATTTTGGTTTATGGATTTTTTTCAGCGTGGTTCTGGGCCTTTGTCAGCTCGTGGCTGTTCTTGTATACCGACGCTTACACCGGAGAACAATAAATTTGCGCCATTTGCTGAAGGACGGGAGCTTGCTATTTTTTGCTGTCCCGCTTGCGACAGGAGCATGCGCGGAATTGCTAATCACGGAACGCTGCACGAGCAATCTGGCGGCAGTGATCATCACGCTGTCACTTTTGCTTATCATCCTCTTTCTCGCGGGCATGTTGTTCTATGCAATCATTGATGTCAATTCGGGACGAAACACGAAAACTAGCAGACACGCTCTCTTTGTCGGCTCCTTTTGGGTCGCAGGCTTTTCTGTCGTCTATAGCATCGGCGTGAGCGCATTCAGAATCGTGGGGAGTTGAAGTATGGGAAAGACTTTCTTTAGAATCTTTCATGGAGTGGCCGCCATCTTTTTTATTCTTCTGGCGGTTTGGGTCTTCTACATCGTCTCCGATCCGAGAATTCGAACCATCGCTTTGGCTGGCATCGTGATTCTTGGTCTAGCCTATGTTCTTTCTTTTTATAGAAAGTCGGAGGATAGGATTCGACAAGAATCATCCGACATAGACGAACAACCAGGCACTGCGGATATAGCCGCACTCACGACAGTGGTGAGACAACTGGTGAACATCTTACCCTCTGTCGTGGAAGACTTGAGTCGGGACCGATTCAATATCAGGACAGTGGCACTTGCCATAATTTATGATGAAAACGATGAAATGATACTCTACAAATTGCCTCGCGGCGAGTATAAAGATCAGCTACAGTTCATCGGCGGTTATTCTCTCCCGTTACGAGACCCTCGACCCAAAGCGGAGGAAGAAATAATGAGAGAACTCAACCTCCGTTCAACACAGTTACAATACATCGGATGCCCCACCGAGGATCGCGCCCTCGTTTACAAGCATAGTAATCTGGGAACGAATTTTGCCCATATCTATGAGTACCGAATCTCAAATAGGCTGCTGGAGAAATTATTGAAGGAGAAGGGGGCACTGTGCCGCCGTATTGACTTCAGTCAAATTGAATATCTAAAGTTTGACACTCCGGTAGCACTTTACGTTTACGATTTTTTGGAGCAATATAAGAAAGTAGAGTACTCCTCTGTGTTCAGCGAAGAACTGGAGTTTCGGCGGGAAGAGAGGATTAAAGAAAACGAGCGG
>DATIXJ010000044.1:0-31976 GCA_035518715.1 Bacteroidota bacterium
TTGTTCAAGAAGGATAGAGCACGCTTTACAACTTCGCGCGTTCATGAACGACTTGAAGTCGACGGTCCGGTGGGGCGGATGCAGAACGACCTTCTCCATTATACCGATGATTCACTCTATCATTACTTTTCCAAGTTCAATCGGTACACGACTCTTGCGGCTGAAGATCTGACCGATCAACAATACCGGTTCTCACTGTACGATGTTGTTGTCCGACCCCCGTTCAGTTTTTTTAAGATGTATGTTGTGCGGCGGGGGTTCCTCGACCGGATGCCGGGACTCATCCTTTGCCTTGCGTCCTCGGCCTATGTGTTTTGCAAGTATGCCAAATTGTGGGAAGCGGAACGCGGAGAACACGCCTCACGAGGTTGATTTTCACGGCCATTTTTCCTACAATCTGAAAATCTCTCCATGCCCATGGGATCAAACGAAAAAGACGAACTCCTCCTCACGCAGCTCATCCTGATGTTTCAAACCGCGGCACTTCAGCAAATGGGGAAGCTCAAAAATCCGATGCTCGACAAAATCCAGAGAGATCTTGAACAGGCACAGATATCGATCGATATGATCGATATGCTGCAACGGAAAATGAAGGGAAATCTCAATTTGGATGAAGAACGTCTGTTGAGCAGTATCATTCGTGAATTAAAACTCAACTATGTTGATGAAGTTGCGAAATCACAGCAGGCAGCGCCGCCTTCCGTTACGCCTCCTTCTACCGAAGAGAAGCCGAATTCATGAAGGTAGGGATTCTCGGAAATATTGAAAAACCGCAGATTGCGGAGGTGGCCGGAGGGCTCATAGCCACATTGGACGATTGCCGCACCGATTATCATGTGCATTCGGAGCTTGCAAAAGTCCTGAACAGGTCGAAGAGCAGGAAGAAGCTCCCCCGCGGTGTTGCACTTTCCGAAACAAATCTGGTAAAATCCTGCGACATCCTCATCGCCCTTGGTGGTGACGGAACGATGCTCAATGTTGCGCGGCTGGTGGGGGCAGCAGAGGTGCCGATTCTTGGTGTCAATCTCGGGAAACTCGGATTTCTGGCAGAAGTCTCTGTTGATGAGCTGGATGATTGTGTCCGTGATATTGTTCGTGGAAATTATGTGATTGAAGAACGGCTTGTTCTCAAAGCAACTTCCTCGAACGACAAGAAGACGTTTTATGCCCTGAATGAGATTGTGATCGACCGCGGTGCTTCTGCGAGAGTTGTCGAGCTGGAGACCTTTGTCAACAATGAATATCTGGTGACGTACTCTGCCGACGGCATCATTGTGACGACCCCAACCGGATCGACGGCGTACTCGCTTGCCAGCGGCGGTCCTATCGTTACTCCGAGCAGCGAAGTGATCACCATTGCACCGATTTGTCCACATATGTTGACCGCGCGCCCGGTCATCGTTCCGGAGGACAGCCACGTCAGAATTGTCGTCGGTGAAGGGAAACACCCGGTTCATATCACTGCGGACGGCCAGGTGGAGCAGATTTACGATCCCCCGGTGGAGTTTGCCGTGATGCAGGCGCCGTACGTTGTGAAACTCGTGCGCAGGCGGCGATACAGTTATTTCGGCCTTCTTCGGGCAAAACTTCTTTGGGGAAAAGACCCACGCCTGGAACAAGTTTCTGATTTGTGAGTCAATTCTGTCGTGCCAAAAGTCCAATCAAAATATGTCTGTCAGAACTGCGCGTACGAGTCGCCTCGCTGGACAGGCAGGTGCCCCAACTGCGGCGAATGGAACTCCTTCGTTGAAGAGCTGACGTCGAAAGTCGCTGCGCGCAAAGCAGTGAAGGGGGCGAGTGTCGAGCCGCTTTCCCTTGATGAGGTGGAGGGTTCCGACGATCAGCGCATCACAACGGGCATCGGGGAATTCGACCGCGTGCTTGGCGGAGGAATAGTCCGCGGGTCGGTAGTTCTTCTCGGAGGTGATCCCGGAGTCGGCAAATCGACGCTCATGCTGCAGATTGCGGGAAAACTGAAAGACCGCATCGTGCTGTACGTATCGGGCGAAGAATCCGCTCGTCAAATCAAGCTGCGCGCCGACAGACTGAAATTTCCGCACACACAATCACTCTTGGTGCTTGCCGAGACAAATGTCGACGTTGTTTCGGAGGTCTTGCAGCGATCACTGCCGGATATCCTCGTGGTCGATTCCGTACAGACCATGTATCGTCCCCAATTCGAGAGTTCTCCCGGGAGCGTCGCTCAGGTGCGGGAATCATCCGCGGTCTTCACACGCATTGCCAAGGAACGCGGAATCCCGGTCTTTCTGATTGGACATGTGACAAAAGAAGGTGTCATCGCGGGCCCGAAAGTCATCGAGCACATGGTCGATACGGTTCTTCAGATCGAAGGTGAGCGGCATTATGCGTACCGGATTCTCCGGGCGATGAAAAATCGCTTCGGCTCGACGAATGAAATTGGTGTCTTTGAAATGCGGGAGAGCGGTATGGAGGAAGTTGCCAATCCCTCGGAAGTCTTCCTTTCCGAAAGGACCGTTGGCACATCGGGCTCGACCGTCGTCGCAAGCGTTGAGGGAAGTCGCCCGATACTCATCGAGGTGCAGGCCCTGGTCACTCCGACAAGTTACGGCGTACCGCAGCGGAATACGACCGGGGTTGACTACCGGCGCCTTGGGTTGCTGATCGCCGTTCTCGAAAAACGTCTCGGGATGATGCTCGGACAATATGATGTCTTCGTGAATATCGCCGGCGGGGTTCGGGTCGATGAACCGGCCGTGGATCTCGGCATTGCCATCTCGATTCTCTCGAGCATGAAAGACGTGCCCGTCGATTCCCAGAGTATTGCCATCGGCGAGATTGGTCTGAGCGGGGAAGTGCGGGCGGTGAGCCAGATCGAGAAACGTGTGCAGGAGGCACAGAAACTCGGCTTCAAGCGCGTTATCCTTCCGAAAAACAACCTCAAGAGTTTTCAACAATCCAACGGCATAGAGCTGTGCGGCGTCGAGCATATCGACGACGCGGTTCCTCTCCTTGTGCGATAACGCGATGGAACGGATCGTTCTTGCCACGCGCAATCCCGATAAGGTCCGGGAGATCCGGGCAATTCTCAGTGCTGTTCCGGTCGAGTTGGTGGATCTGGATAATTTTCCGGGTGCTCCCGAAGTTGTGGAGGATGGAAAAACACTCGAAGCGAATGCCTTGAAGAAAGCCCGGGAAATCGTTCTGGCAACGTCGATCCCCGCAATTGCGGATGATACCGGACTCGAAGTGTTTGAACTTGACCTGCGGCCTGGTGTGTATTCGTCACGATACGCCGGCGAAGATGCGTCGTACGCGGATAATTGCCGGAAACTGGTGTCTGAATTGCGGCACGTTCCGGAAAGCCGGCGCGGCGCCAGATTCCGCTGCATCGCGGTTTTCACCGACGGCCGACACGAGCGCATCGCGGAGGGAATCTGCCACGGTAAAATTATCGATTCGCCACATGGAGCCGGTGGTTTCGGATATGACCCGCTCTTCGTACCCGATGGGTATTCGCTGACATTTGCTGAACTTCCTCCAGACATCAAGAACCGCATCAGCCATCGCGCAAAGGCATTTGCCAAAATGGCTGAAATCCTCTCGGAATACTACCCCAATCGGTAATCCCTGCATTCGCAAATTATCAATCATCGAAAAAAATCTTGATAATCATATCCGGTATGATTATCTTATTCCAGAATTTTAACGACCCAATCATGGGATGGTTTTCCGGAAGAAAAAGAAAAACTCTCAAGCCATCATGGTCGTACAGGACATCAGGTTTTCTCTGGCGCATTCTTCCTTCCGCCCGGTTCCTTGCCGGTGAGGACCGCGACACCGAGAAGAAGAGAGTCACCTTCTTCTGCATTGATCCGCAGTCAGGAAACGTCCTTTGGGAACACCGAATGTTCGACGAACAGTGGTGGATTGGGTTGGATTCGCTGTACGGCGAGACACTTTTCTTTCACCGATATGCAAGTCCCGATATGCCGGAACATCAAGGAATAATTGCGGCTGATATCCGAACCGGAACTGTTCACTGGGAGAATACGGAAATGGAATTTCTCCTTGCGCACCGCGACGTGGTCGCAGTATCGAAACAAGGGTTCGAGAAGCGTTTTTTTCATCTCCTGGATGGAACGACAGGGAAGGTGCTGAGGGAAATCGATGCGGATGAAGTTCAACGCCTTCGTGCAGAGATGGGGGCCGAACACGTTGAGGAAATCGGCTATCCTGTTCCGGCCTCGCCTTCAGTACAGAGTGCGATTCAGAACGTGCTTCTGCGCTGCGGCATGAACATCCAGGAGATCGTCAATGCGGAGGCGCATGTTAGCGGCGAATATCTTCTCTCCTCCTTTTATGAGCCCGTGGGTACCGATGTTACCTCCCGGAAATTTCGTCATCATTTCGTGATCATCCTGCCGGAATCGTCCGTTCTGCTGTATCATGATATCCTCCGGGATCTGTCGCCATCGACAGCGGGTGATTCGTTCTTCTGTATGGGGAGCTGGGTCTATTTCATCAGCGAAAAGCAGCGGCTTTCGGCAGTCAATCTTTCCAATATTATCGGGGGGTGATATGGGAAAAATCCGCATCAAAGGTGTAGATGCATTTACCACGACACCGCAGGGCGGGAATTCCGCGGGCGTGATTTTAGAAGGACAGCGGCTGAGCGAACAACAGATGAAATCCGTTGCTCGCGAACTTCATTTCTCGGAAACGGTTTTCCTTTTGCCATCATCGAGGAGCGGCACGGATTGCAGAATGCGCAGCTTCACGCCTCAGAGCGAGATGTCGGTTTCGGGGCATGCCATGCTGGCGGGACTTCACGTCCTTGCCGAAGAAGGAATGCTGGGGATGACAAAGAAGGAGAATTACCGCCTCCAGATTGATTCAGTCGCAGGGGTCATTGCGGCCGACATTCTCAGGCAGGAACAACCTCCCTTGATCCTTTTGGAAACGAAACCTCCCACACTGACAAAGGCAACACAATACAAGACCGATCTGCTCCGTCTGCTGAATATTAATCTCAGCGATTTCGACAATCGCCTGACCATTATGCGAAACGAGTTTCTCTTTGTGGGATTGCGTCGCCTGCATGCGCTGTTCACCATGAAACCGAACTTCGCTGCCCTGGGCGGCTTCCTGGAAACACGATCGTTTAACGGGATTTGCATCTACACGACGGAAACCGTCGAGCGCGAATCACTTGTGCACTCCCGGTTCTTCGCACCCCACCTTGGACTTGCTGAAGACCCCGTCACCCAATCGACACACCCCTCACTTGCATTGATTTTCTTTGAGCAGGGGCTGCTTCTCCCGAAAGACGGCAAGTGTCTTTTCCGCGGTGAGCAGGGAGATGCCATCGGCCGGCGCGGAAGAGTAAGCGTGGAACTTCACGTCGAGGAACTGCGGCCCGTCATGGTGAAAGTGGGAGGATCAGCCGTCACCGTGCTGGACGGCGAATTGCTTGTGAACGACTGACTCCATTCGCACATTGTGAACTCCCGATGACGAACACCATTCTCTTTCTGCTCATCCTTGGGGGATCTTTCGGCTTTTTTGGATGGAACACCCGGCGCCTCATCTTCTACCTGCGTCTTGGAAAACCAGAGCAACGTACCGACAAGCCGTGGGAACGCCTTAAGAATGTGCTCGTCGTTGCGTTCGGTCAATCCAAGCTCCTCCGTGAACCACTCGCCGGGCTTATGCACTTCTTCATTTTCTGGGGGTTCGTCATCCTGCTCCTTGCAATTGTTGAAGCATTCGGCATGGGTTTCTCCCGATTGTTTTCACTTTACTTCCTGGGTCCGGTGTACGGGCCGTTGATCTGGCTTCAGGATCTGCTCGGCGTTTTGGTCATCCTGTCGATCGCAATAGCTCTGTACCGGAGATATGTGAGTAAGCCGGCTCGCCTCGATGTATCAGGGCATGCGCGCGTCGACGCGACAATCATTCTCTGCTGGATCCTCCTGATCATGATTTCGATGTTCATGCAGAATGCGGCCAACATAGCATCGGGGTCAGGGACCGGAAGCGGGGGGCGGTTCGTATCTTCCATGCTTGCAGGATTGTTTTGGAATTGGTCTCCGGATCAGATTGCCGTAGCGTTCTACATCTTCTGGTGGATGCATGTGCTCCTCGTCCTGGGGTTTCTGAATTATCTTCCGTTTTCCAAACATCTCCATATTCTCTCTTCTGTCCCGAATGTCTATTTCGCAAAGCTCGGCCGGCGGGGGACACTGAGTGCATTGAATCTCCAGGACGAATCCGCCACACGGTTCGGGGTTGCTGATATCGGCGATCTCACGTGGAAACAATTGCTGGACGGTTACACATGCACCGAATGCGGTCGGTGCACTGCCGCATGTCCTGCCGCGAATACCGGCAAACCGCTTTCACCGAAAAAGATCATCGTCGACATCCGGCACCGCCTTATGGAAGAAGGCGCTCTTATGGTGGACGGGAAAAAGAATTCCGACGGCACGGTGGGCAAACTTCTCGTCGACGGGTATATCACGGAAGATGAGCTCTGGTCATGCACGACCTGTATGGCATGTGTTCAGGAATGTCCGGTACAAATCGAGCATGTCGATGCTATTGTCGGGATGAGGCGTTATTTGGTTCTGAATGAATCCCGCTTCCCGAAAGAGATGCAGGCAACATTCCAGAATCTTGAGCGGAACTTCACGCCCTGGGCGTTCAGCCACGCGACCCGTGCCGATTGGGCTGAGGGGATGAACATTCCGAGATTCTCGGACGGTTCGCAACCGGAAATTCTCTTCTGGGTGGGATGCGCGGGAGCATACGACGCCCGGTATAAGAAAGTCACTCAGGCCTTTTCACGGTTAATGCAGCTTGCGGGAATCAGGTTCGCCATACTCGGGACGGAAGAGAAATGTACCGGCGACCCGGCACGCAGATCGGGAAACGAGTATCTTGCCCAGATGCTCATGACGGAGAACATCGGCACACTGAACAACTATGGTGTGAAGAGGATTGTGACCACGTGCCCGCATTGTCTGAATATGTTGAAAAACGAGTACCCGCAATTGGGAGGAAGGTATGAAGTGATCCATCACACCGAATTTATCATGGGGCTTGTCGATTCGGGAAAGATCCGGATCACGAAGGAAAAACGGGCGCGTCTGACGTACCACGATTCCTGCTACCTCGGAAGGTATAACACCATTTACGATCAGCCCCGCGAGGCGGTGAAGAAAATCCCTGGAGTTGATCTTGTCGAGATGAACCGTACCCGGGATCGCGGATTCTGCTGCGGAGCCGGTGGAGCGAGAATGTTCATGGAGGAGCATCTGGGGAAGAGGGTGAATATCGAACGAACCGAGGAGGCGCTCCAGCTCAAACCGGATATCATTGGAACCGCGTGTCCGTTTTGCATGACGATGATGACGGATGGTGTGAAAGCGAAGGAAGCAGCGGATCGGGTGGCGGTGAAGGATATTGCAGAGTTGGTGCTGGAAGCTGTAGAGGGATAACTGCTCACCCCGCCCCTTGTCACGGTGTGGGCCGGAACACCGCACTCCTTTGGTTTGAATTCGCGGTCACGAACCATCTCGTAACCGTATCTCCTATCCGAGCTTTTCCAAATCCTGGAGAGGATTCCTTCTGATCAGCACCAGAATCGCCCCCTGCGGAACGATGAGGTATTTCTTGGCATCATATTCGATCTCGATCGCCTGATCCTTCAGGAAGATAGCGTAGTCGCCTTCCTCCGCCTGCAAAGGGATGTATTTTACCGGATCCTTCGGCGTTGTGGACCATGATTCCTGATCGATGTAGTTCGGATTCGGAACAGGATAACCCGGACCGACCTTGATGATGTATCCGCTCTGGACTTTCTCCTTTTCGCGTACGCTCGGAGGCAAATAAAGCCCGTGCTCAGTCCGGTCCTTGTCGGAATCCGGAATGATCAGCACCTTGTCTCCAACAACAACCATTTCTTTTTGCTGCATATTCATGATGTATTCTTCGTCAACAGTGGGATCGGATTGCAGCATCAACCCGCAATTCACCTCAAGGTACGGATTTAATTTCTCTCTTCCGAATGAAGTTGGAATGACGCAATTGGAGAAGCAGGGAGACCTTACTTCGCCGATAAAAACGATTTGAGATCCTCAAACGTGGGAAAGATCCTGGTGACGCACCCGAGAACCCATCCCGGAAGTGACTGAAGGGGGTGGGAAGTAACCATGTACACCGGCTTCCCGAAATATCTTGCCATTGTCAGCTCACCTTTCGTACCGGCGCCTCTTGCCGCGCCTTCATCCCAAAAACAGACGACGATATCGCTCCGACGAGCAATTTCCTCACAGTCAATTTCCACTAACCGGCGGGCGATGATCTGGTACCGGTCAAGGTCATTCTCTTTCATTGCGCGGAAGTCGACTCCGGGATGCTCCGAATCGAAGAACCGCTTGCTTTCGACATTGGGATTGAAGACAGAATACTCGAGCTTCTGCTCGAACCAATCCTGCATTTCCTTGCGCCAGTGGATGCCCTCGTGCTCGGCATATTCCATCCCGCCTGAAAGATAGACACGCATAGTTATCCCAACTGTTGGAGGTTAAGTCCGGGGAGCCAGAGTGCATAGGCCGCCCATAATGCTGCCCCGACTAGAAGCGGAATGGTGATGTTATCGTCGATGCCGAGAGGGAGGGCCTCGACCAGAGCTCCGAGCGCTGCAGCCGTAACGCCAATGACATACTCGCCCGTAACATATGAAATTTTCGGAGTGACCAGAATGACAACTGCGGCGCTCAGAAAGAATGCCACGCTTCCTTCGAGCGATTTCCCGAAGAATCTGTGCCTTCCAAAACGCTTTCCCACAAGTGCCGAAGTCATATCCGAAACGATCAGAATCAGGAATGCGGTTACGGCGATGATCTTGGGGAACACCAGTATGCAGAGCGATGCGGCAATGAGAACATACGTGGCGCCATTCAGCGTCTTTTTGCGGTCATTCCGCTCGTGTTGCCGGAGCAGCATCCCGAATACGCCATAGAAGAATTTGCCAAAGGACCGGGAATAATATCGCGTAAGGTCGGCGATGATGCAAAAGGTTGTAAGGGGGATAAGTATCGCGAGAGCCAGCTGTCGCGACGTCAGATAATAAACGATCGGGATCGAAATCGAACAGAGGTGGATCGCTTTACGGATAACCTCGATCCGGTATTCCCGATCGTGGACGGCACGATCTTCCGACGGGTTACTGGTGGACGGCTCCACCTGGCGAAGTCGCAGTTGAAGGGGATGCCGCAGCGGTATCCTGGCCGTTGTTCTGACGTTCCACGGGGGGGAGCTCCTCGCCGCGGATCACTTTATCGATTTCGTCTCCGTCCAGAATTTCGCGTTCGAGAAGGGCTTCGGCGAGTCGGTGGAGTATCTCAAGATTCTCCTTGAGAATGGATTCGGCGCGTTCCATGCCCTTCGTGACGATCTTCTTTATTTCCTCGTCGATGAGGACTGCCGTGGTCTCCGAGTAATTCTTCGACCGCGTGATCTCGCGCCCGAGGAAAATTTCCTCTTCTTTCGCACCATAGGCAAGAGGGCCGAGCTTCTCGCTCATTCCCCATTCGCAGACCATTTTGTGAGCGAGGTTCGTAGCGCGCTCGATGTCATTTCCCGCTCCCGTTGTAAACTGGTTGAAGATGATTTTTTCGGCTGCGCGACCTCCAAGGGCGTAGGTGATCATTGCCTCCAGATATTCCTTCGAGTAGGTATGTTTTTCGTCGATCGGGAGATATGTCGTCACGCCGAGGGCGCGGCCCCGGGGAATAATCGTCACTTTGTGCACCGGATCTGCCTCCGGGATCTTTTTGGCAACGAGGACGTGACCGCTTTCGTGATAGGATGTCACGCGCTTTTCCTTGTCGGAAATGATCAGGCTCTTCCGTTCAATGCCCATCATGACCTTGTCCTTCGCTTCCTCGAAGTGGCGCATGTTGACCACTTTCTCGTTCCGGCGGGCTGCAAGGAGAGCGGCTTCATTGACGAGGTTGGCAAGATCGGCACCGGCAAGTCCGGGTGTTCCTTTTGCAAGAACTTCCAGCTTCACATCCTCATCGAGCGGGATATTTCTGGTGTGCACCTTGAGAATTCCTTCGCGTCCGCGGACATCCGGACGATCGACGACAATCTGCCGGTCAAATCTCCCCGGGCGGAGAAGTGCAGGATCGAGCACGTCGGGTCTGTTTGTCGCAGCGATGATGATCACCCCGCTGTTCTGTTCGAATCCGTCCATCTCTACCAGGAGCTGGTTAAGAGTCTGTTCACGCTCATCGTGTCCCCCGCCGAGGCCCGCGCCGCGGTGTCTGCCGACGGCATCGATTTCATCAATGAAAATAATGGCCGGAGCATTTTTCTTTCCGGTCTCAAAAAGGTCACGCACACGGCTTGCTCCCACGCCGACGAACATTTCAACAAAATCAGCACCGGAAATGGAGAAGAACGGAACTCCTGCTTCTCCCGCAACTGCGCGTGCAAGAAGCGTCTTGCCTGTTCCCGGAGGACCAAGGAGAAGAACACCACGCGGGATCTTTCCGCCGAGGCGCTGAAATTTTGACGGCTCCTTCAGGAACTCGATGATTTCCTGCAGCTCGATCTTTGCTTCGTCCGCGCCAGCGACATCCTGGAACGTCACCTTCGGAGCACCTTCGTTAATCGTCTTTGCACGGCTCTTGCCGAACGAAAAAATACCCTTCGTCCCCATGCCCTGCATCCGCCGCATGATGATCAGCCACACGACGAACAGCGCAACCCATGGCAGCACGCTGAGCATCATGTTCATCCACGTGCTGTCTTCTTTCGTGATCGTGAAACGGATACCCTTGTCGTTCCAGTCCTTGATGACCGTACCATCGAGGTAGGGGAGCGTGACGAAGAAGCGCTCAACGGCAACACTTTTTCCAGCCGCAGTTTTCACTTCGACGGGTGTCTTCAGGACTCCGTGCAGTTCGTAATTGTTGAGATCGGATTTCTTCACGACGGCGGTGTTGATGTGTCCGTCGCTCAGAAGCGACTGGTACTGGGTATAATCGAGCTCGTATTCGGTGCCCTCCTGCGATTTGAACAGCGTCATGACGATGAACACGCCGACGATGATGGCGGACCAGCTCAGGACGACCTTTAAGACCTTGCCCCAGTTAAAATCGTCATCGTTCCGCAGCCGCGGTGCTTTGTTGCGCCGGGGGCGCGGGAGTTTTTTCGGATTCCTTTTCTCGGTGGCTTTATTTCTTTCCTGGTTCGAATTTTCCATGGTGTCTGTATTGAACGGGACGAATTAATCTGCTAACCGGTATATCGCGCGTAGGTTTCTCACTTTTTGAGCGTAATCAAGGCCATAGCCGATGACAAAAACATTAGGGATGTCAAATCCAACGTAATCTATGGGCACGTCAATCTTCGCAGCATCCCTCTTATATAATAACGAAATTATTTTAAAAGAGCGAGGATGATGACTCAAAATGAGACGCTTGATGAAATCTGCCGAAAGTCCGGAATCGACGATATCTTCGACGATAATAATGTCTCTTCCTTCAACCTGACAATTCAAATCCTTCAGGAGAGTGACATTTCCGGAACTGATCTTGGAGTCACCATAACTCGATAGTTTCAGGAAATCAATCTCACAATCGATCGTGATGTGACGGATAAGATCGGAGAGAAAAATGAACGACCCGTTCAGGATACCGATGAAGATGGGAACCTTCTGTTTGTATTCCTTATTGATCTGTCTGCCGAGCTGCTCGATCCGTTGCTGAATTTTTCTCTCGCTGAGATAGAGAACGAACCGATCGTTATTGACGGTGATGAATTTTTTCATTTATCCTGCAAGAGAACGTGGGGTGTATTCCAGTTTGACGATGGAACGGGTTTGTGGAGATATCCGGAACCGGTTGTCAAGCCGTTTGCCGCAAATCCACACAATCTGGTCATCGGACACGAAGATCGGGATGGAATTCTTTTCCAGCTGTGAGACTTTCGTATCGATAAAAAAATCGCTCACTTTTTTCTTATCCTTCATCCCGAATGGAATGAACCAGTCGCCTTCGCGCCAATTCCGCAGAACGAGTTCTTTCCCGAGAAGTGAGGCGTCAATGAACTCCGTGTACGGATCACCGGAAAGTTGCGCTTCGGAGACAGGAGAGCTGTTGAACGAAAACGATTCAAAATCGTGACGGCAGTTCAATTCCACTCTGTACTGGTAATGCTGGGGCCGGTGGATACTGGTGAACACCAGCCGGTCACGATCGTTGTAGACTGCGACATTCGCGCTCAGCCGGATGGAGGTGCCGCTCGTGCCGTGAGAAAGCCGTGTGATCGACTGAACCGTGCTGAAGTCGATGTCGGTGTGCGAAATCGACTCTGCATACTGGTGGAGGAGATTTTCCTGGAGAAAGAGTTCGAGCCGGTGAAGCTGAGGGATGTTAATAATAATTTCTTCCGGTGTCGAAGATTGAACGATCGACTTTGATGCCTCGGATGAGGCGGAAGCGATAAACTCCTGCAACCGGCTGAACAGCTCACTCGTCCGCCGAAGTGTTACGGTGAGATTCGGGTTAATGTGCTCACGCACGAGAGGGAGCAGAGTTTGACGAAGAAAATTCCGGGTATAGTGGGCCGAGGCGTTCGAGGAATCTTCCCGGTAGCCCAAATTATGGCTCGAAGCGTACGCCGAAATCTCATCACGTGTCGTAAAGAGGAGCGGTCGAATGACGCAGAGGTCCCTGCGGAAGAACGGGATTCCCGAAAGACCCTGCACGCCTGCACCGCGGAACAGGTTGAAGACAAGCGTCTCGGCATTGTCGTCCGAATGGTGTCCCGTGGCAATATAATCGAATCCGAGAGAGAGCCTGAGCCGTGAGAAGAAGGCATAGCGCAGGTCACGCGCAACTTCCTGAAGCGACCGCTTCTGGGACTCGGCCAGTGAGCCCGTGTCGGCACGTTCAACGTAGCATTCCAGACCGTAGGCGCGCGATTGCGCCAATACAAATGCTTCGTCTTCCTCTGATTCCTTGCCCCGAAGCTCATGATTGAAATGTGCTACGGCGAGCGTGAGTTTGTGTTCGCGCTGGATTTCGTGGAGAAGGTGGAGAAGGACCATCGAGTCGATCCCCCCGCTGACCGCGACGATGATTTTTCCTCCGGCGGTGTCTACCGGAGCGAACCGGAGGAATTCGCGAAAGGAATGTACCAAACTGTCCCTGACCATGTGCGGAATGCAGTAAAAAAAAGCCCCTCAGAGTCTCTGAAAGGGTTATCTGTGATGTAGCGGGGGAGGGATTCGAACCCCCGACCGATGGATTATGATTCCATAGCTCTAACCAGCTGAGCTACCCCGCCGGGCGATTCAAAATATACCATTATTAACGCAGAGAAGCAAGAAAATCCGGGGTTTTAGCTTGCTTCTCTGTCACGATCTGAGTATCTTACCCGGTCATATCCACTGCGGCACGTTCTTCCCCATACGTTTCAATCATCCGGACGCGCCTGCACACGGTACCCAGTAACATACAGGTAAGGATGCAATCTGTTCAGGTGTGTCATATGAGTCTACCCTGCATGCATTTGCCTCGGGGAAGTGAAGTCGATGACGACTTCTAGATTCTCCCGCACTGACCAGGTTGCCGCCGGATTCTTTTTCGGCCTTGCCGTTCTCTTCTGCTTCCGCCAGATATACGACCCCGATATCGGCTTTCATTTGAGAGCCGGGAACTGGATGATTGACAATCTCCAATTTCCCGCAAAAGATCCCTTTACGTACACGGCGGGATCAAATTCCTATATCGACATCTACTGGATCTACCAGGTGAGCGTGGCTCTTGTTAACAGGTTGCTCGCTGAACTGGGCATCATTATCCTTCATGCCGTACTGATCTGCACCACGTTTTACATTCTCCTGAAACGGGTCTACCGGAAAGTTTCACTCAAGGAAATTCCATACTGGCAGTGGATATTCCTGATCGGACTTCTTGCGCCGGCGTTTCAATTCATCCCGCGGCCGCATGTTTTCTCCTGGCTCTACCTCGCACTGATCCTGTTCGCGCTCGAGGATTATCTTGAACGCGGCATCGACCGTCTCGCACTCCTTCCGGTGGTCATGGTCCTTTGGGTCAATACGCATACGAGCTTCATCCTCGGCTGGATCGTCATCGCGAGCGCTCTCGCCGGGTTGATGCTCAGGGAACGCACCTGGTGGACACCGCTGTCGAAGTTCGCAATCCTCTCCGTCGTGATCTGCCTGGTCAATCCATATTTTCTGCGCGGCATCGGATTGCCATTTTACCAGTTCCAGTTTCTGCAGTCTGCAAATGCGTTCAAATCGACAATTTCCGAATATGCCTCTCCTCTTTCGCTCGACGGCTATAATGTCCACGGAAAGTTTCTCCTTCTGCAGCCGCTGTTTCCGTTTCACGTGCTTCTCGTCGTCAGTGCCGTCGGGTTTGCCCGGAATCTGCGCAAGGTGCAATTTCACGAACTTGTGATATTCGGGATCTTTCTCTACCTCGCTCTCACGGGCATAAAGAACATCGGCTATTTCGTTGTTGCGACACTTCCCACGACGATTGTCAGCTTCCGTCGCGAAACCCTTCCTGCGGTTCAAAGGGTACTCAACGGACTTGCCACAGGAGCTGCTGCGCTCTTTGCAATCGCCCTCATCACGAACTCCTACTATATCAGTTATCGGTCGGACGAGAGGTTTGGGTACCGGTTCAGCAACTTCTCGCTCCCGGTCGGTGCCGCAAATTTTCTGCGCGAGCATGACCTGCGCGGGAAAATTTTGAACCACTTCAACTTCGGCGGCTACCTCATGTTTACACTCCCGCAGAAGATCTTCATCGACGGGAGGAATGAAGTGATGGGAGAAGAATTTTTCCGGGAATACTATCTGACCTGGAATGCCATCAACAAGAGTCCTCTCCTGGAAAAGTACCACCCCGAGATTGTTGTCTTTCCGTATGAAGACGACTTTCTTTGGGTTCACTATTTCAAACAGCACAGGACTGCATGGCGTCTTGTTTTTGTGGATGAGCTGTCGGCAATCTATCTCCGGGACGGGTATGCACGCAGTATACCCGAGGTCGATTCGACATCGGTCGTTGCTCAGCTGGCGGACCTTCCCGGGAATAACCCGGATTCTGTCCTGAATCAACCTGATCCTGCTGGAACATCGCTCGTCTCATTCCACCCGAGATATTTCCCGAGGAAGGAGATCGGACTTTCGACGTTCTGTTACTACAACGACTGGTTTCAGAGTGCTATTACGATCGGTGTGGAAGCAGTTTCCCGGGCCACCGAGCCGTGTCCGGAGCTTTACTACAATCTCGGTCACTATTATTTTGAGGCACATGATTATCGGAGATCGGCGTATTGTTACACGCGGTTCCTCAAAACGAATTCCGACCAGCTGGCAGCTGAGCGACTGAAAGCCATTCAATCGGGGCACCTCCCTCAACCAAAGATCTGAAAAATGAGCGCTGAAATCCGCAATCAGAGGCACAATCCGGAGCGAACATCCACCCGGCGGTCGATCGAGAAAGTGTACGGTTTTGAAAATCCGTTCAAACCGGATCCGCTGACGCGGAAAGCTGCGAGGTTTCTGCGGAAACCCGGATGCATGCTGGAAGTTGGTTGCGGAGAAGGCGCCGATAGTGTGTTCTTTGCTCGACGCGGGTGGACGGTGAGATCTTTCGATAAGAACGCAGATCAGTTGAGGCGGTTCCGGAGGTTCCGAAGGGATCACCGCCTTTCCAAGATCACGATTCTGAATTCTGATGCCCTACGCCATCGCTTCGAACCGAATCGCTTTGATGCGGTGCTGTGCATTCTCGTGCTCTGCTGCATGAAACGGAGTGAGTTTGAGGCCCTTCTCGGCCCCCTCCGAAATTCTGTAAAGCTCGGAGGATTTATCGTCGCCTCAGCACGGAATTATCTCGATCCGGAGTTCAAGAAGTTTCGAACATCGGAACGGATGATCGAACGAAACACCTTCAAAGACCCCGATGAATGCTGCAGGTTTCTCTATTTTTTTGAGAAAGACCAGATGCGCAGATCGTTCCCGGATTTTGAAATCCTCCATTATCGCGAGGGACATGGACCGTGCAAATATGGCGAACATCAATTCCATGGCGATTCGGAGATCATTTGTCGAAGAGTGAAATAAAAGTATTTACTTAATGCATGAATGTGTCAATGACGAAATGGCAAATTTAAACCCATGATTGGACAAACCATATCTCATTACAAAATTCTGGAGAAGCTTGGTGAAGGAGGGATGGGCGTCGTCTACAAAGCCCAGGATACGAAGCTCGATCGCATCGTGGCGCTGAAATTTCTGCCGCACCATCTGACCGCGAACGAGGCTGAACAGGCGCGCTTCCTCCAGGAAGCAAAAGCGGCCGCAACGCTGAACCATCCTCATGTCTGCACCATATACCGGATTGATGAATTCGAAGGACAGCAGTTCATTGAAATGGAGTATGTGGAAGGTGAGACGCTCCGGCACAGGATTCCTGTGAAGAAGCTCAACGATGCCCTCGGCTACGCAGTGCAAATCGGTGAAGCACTCCAGGAAGCACACGCCAGGGGGATTGTGCACCGTGACGTGAAGTGCGAGAATATCATGGTCAACACAAAGAATCAGATCAAGGTCATGGACTTCGGCCTGGCGAAGCTGAAAGGCTCGCTCAAGCTGACCCGAACGTCGTCGACTGTGGGGACGCTCGCCTACATGGCTCCCGAGCAGATTCAGGGAGGAGAGGTCGATGCACGCTCTGATATCTTTTCATACGGGATTGTTGTTTTTGAGATGGTGACGGGCAAGACGCCCTTCCGCGGCGAACACGATGCCGCGATGATGTATTCGATCGTGAACGAAGAGCCAGATGCGATTTCAAAATACGTCCCGGATGTCTCTCCCGAGCTCGAACGCATTGTGCGCCGGTCGCTGGAAAAAGATCCCGACGACCGGTATCAGTCGGTCGCGGATATGGTGAGCGAAATTCGCCGAATTCAGAAACAGTCGACCAGAGTTTCGCGACCTGTGAACCGGATGGATGTTCCCGCCTCTCCCATGGCTCAAGAGCGTCCTTCAGCGGAGTCTGGATCGGTGCCTGCTGCTTCTTCCCGTGCGATGAAAAACTATGTCGTCGGAGGAATCGGAATTGCCGTTGTGCTTGCCTCGGTGATCGCATACTTCGCATTCTTCAGGACCGCGGGGGCAATTGATTCCCTCGCGGTACTTCCTTTTGTCAATGCCGGCTCTGATCCGCAGCTGGAGTATCTCAGCGACGGGATCACGGAAAGCATCATCAACAGTCTCACCCGCATTCGGAGTTTACGAGTTATACCGCGAAGCACAGTGTTCCGATTCAAAGGGAAGGATCTCGACCCGCAGGATGTGGGAAACAAGCTGAATGTGGGCGCTGTGCTTTCGGGAAAAATTGTGAAGAACGGTGATGATCTGGACGTCCAGGTCGACCTGATCGATGTCAAGAATCAGTCGCAGTTATGGGGTGATCATTATACCCGGAAACTCGCCAGTGTTCTTTCGCTGCAGGAAGATATTGTCAACGACGTTTCGCGTGAGCTGAAGATTTCGTTGACCGGAGAAACGAAACGGGATGTCAATAAGCAGTACACACAGAATTCCGGTGCATACCAGCTTTACCTGCAGGGTCAATATTACTGGAACAAGCGGAACGCGGTTTCGCTTGACCGCGCGGTCGACTATTTCGATCAGGCAATTGCGCTTGATTCTACCTACGCCCTGGCATACGTCGGCCTTGCAGACTGTTTTATTATTCAGCCGCAGTATGCGGGAATTTCTACCAAAATTTCGATTCCGAAGGCGCGGGCAGCAGCGCAAAAAGCACTTGCGCTCGATCCGTCACTTGCCGAAGCATATACTGCACTCGCATTTTGCGATTATACACTCTGGAAGTATGAAGATGCGGAACGGGAATTCAAGGAGGCGATTGAGCTCAATCCAAAATATCCGACGACGTATCACTGGTATGGAATACTCGTGGCAAGAATGGGGGACTACAACCACTATCTCACACTCGTCCGTCAGGCGATTGATCTGGATCCCTATTCTCCGGTCATCGCACTGAATATGGGTGCTGCATACTTCGGGCTTGAGAACAATGATGAGGCGTTAAGGTATTTCCGCAAATCCGTGGAACTTGACCCTTCGTTTGCGGTAGGCTATGCGTGGATCGCAGCCACCGAAGCTCGCGTGAAGGATGATTCCGATGCCCTTCCGAATTTCCGGAAAGCCGTGGAGCTGTCGGGTCGGTCGAGTGAATGCCTGGGCTATCTGGGACATTACGACGGTGTGAAGAAACGGACCGGCGAAGCAAAATTAATTCTCACGGAGCTGCAGGACCGTTATCAGGCTGGTACAGCGGCGGCATACTCAGTTGCGAGAGTCTATGCGGGCATGGGAGACAAAGAGTCCGCCCTTGATTGGCTTGAGAAGGACTATCGCGATCAGAGCACCTGGATTACGTCCCTTCTGACTGATCACGCATGGGACAGTATTCGGTCGGAACCGCGGTTTGTCGACCTGGAACAGAAAGTCGGGCTGGTAAAGTGAGATGGAGATTTTGTTGTCGGCTCATTTTGTCGCCGAAGGGGTCCTTTGGACAGTTATTTAATAGGTAATGACCGAGAAATTTTGCCATTCATTCAAGTGGGTACTGGCTCGGCGAAATAAAGATTGAATCATCGAGCGTCATTGAGCTGTAGTGGCGAAATGTCGGGGTGACTCAATAACGCCATTCCTGAGTAATGAGTGAATGAAAAAATTAATACATGAATAAATATCGAACTTCATGGTAGGCCAAACACTTTCGCATTATAAAATTCTGGAGAAGCTCGGTGGGGGCGGTATGTCCCAAAGTTACCCGCGAATACCGATTGATTCGGGACGAGTGGAAGTAACTATGATGATCCCGCTGGAGGCCGCCAAAGCAGACGGAAGCGGGAGGTGATTCCTATGATCGGAACGACTATATCCCATTACACGATACTTGAAAAGCTTGGTGAGGGCGGTATGGGAGTCGTCTACAAAGCCCAGGATACGAAGCTCGACCGTCTTGTTGCGCTCAAATTTCTTCCCCACCATCTTACCTCCGAGGAAACCGAACGCGTCCGATTTCTGCAGGAAGCAAGAGCAGCTGCGACGCTGAACCATCCGAATATCTGTACGATTCACGGAATCGAGGAGGAAGCCGGCCAGCAGTTCATCGAGATGGAATTTGTCAACGGCGTGACACTCCGCAACAAGATTCCCATCGAGAAGTCTGATGCGGTCCTTGGATATGCCATCCAGATCGGCGAAGCCCTCGAAGAAGCACATGCGAAAGGCGTCGTCCACCGCGATATCAAGCCAGAGAATATCATGGTGAATGAGAAGAATCAGATCAAAGTCATGGACTTCGGGCTTGCGAAGCTCAAGAATTCTCTGAAACTGACAAGAACCTCAAGTACCGTCGGCACGCTTGCCTATATGGCTCCGGAGCAGATTCAGGGAGATGAGGTTGATACGCGGTCGGATATTTTTTCGTTCGGTATCGTGCTGTTCGAAATGTGGTCGGGAAAACTCCCGTTCAGGGGCGAGCACGAGGCCGCCATGATGTACAGCATCGTGAACGAGGAACCCGATTCAATCCAGACGTATCGACCGGAGACGCCCACCGAACTCCTCCACATCCTCGGGCGGGCACTGGAAAAGGATCCTGCCGACAGGTATCAGAGGGTGAGCGACATGGTCATCGATCTGCGCCGGTTGAGGAAACAATCGACAAAAGTGACAAGGAGTGGAGAGTACAAGACACGAGCTGATCAGCAGGTCAGTGTGCCGGACGGTACTCTGCCCGCATCGCCAAAATTGAAACTGCATAAGAGGACACTCTCCATCGTCCGGGTGTCGGCCGTTCTTCTTTTTGCGGTCTTCCTGATCTGGAAATTGTATTTCTCCGGCAACTCCCCGGACTCTGGCCGTTATCCCTTCCAGTCATTCCAGCCCCAACGCCTTTCAACGGATGCGCCGGCAGGTCTCGCGTCTATTTCTCCGGATGGAAAATATGTCATCTATGCAGTCGACAATGGGGGGAGACAGAGTGTCTGGATGCGACAGGTAAGCGCCGTGAGCAGCGTTCAAATCCTTCCGCCGGACACCCTCGACTATACCGGTTTTTCGTTTTCACCCGATGGGAATGACGTGTACTTTGTGGCGTATTCAAGAAACGAATCACGCGGGGCGCTCTACGTTGTTCCGGTGCTGGGCGGGACCCCGCGAAAAATCTTAAGAGATATTCAAAGCGTGGCCGAAGTATCTCCTGATGGGACGGAAATTGCTTTCCTGAGAAGCTACGAAGCGCAGGGGGAGGAGGCACTCATGCTTTCCGATGCAGACGGAAGTCATGAGCGCAAGCTTGTTTCACGAACAGGTGAAGAGTACTTCCTCGGAGAGAATTATGAGGGACCGTCGTGGTCGCCGGACGGGAAAACGATTGCAGTCGCATGCGGGTCAACGATCGGGAAGATCCATATGAATGTTCTTTTCGTGGACGCTTCGACCGGCGCATGCCGGTTCGCGACTTCGAAGCGTTGGGATTATGTTGGAAGGACGGCCTGGGCTGACAACGGTAAAGGGGTGGTGTTCCAGGCATCCGAGTATCTGACTGGGGCATCAGGTCAGCTCTGGTATCTCGATGCCCGAAGCGGATATTCCCACCAGATCACCTCCGACCTGGCGGAGTATAACAATGGATCTCTGGACATCACAGCGAACCAATCGACGCTTCTTGTCATTCAGGGAGGTCTCAGCACCGCAATCGAGCTGCTCCCCGGCGGGGACTCCCGCCGCTCCCGGCGTATCACCACCCGGAATGCATTTAAGGAAGGGATAAGCGGCATTGATTGGTCGCCGGACGGGAAGATCATCTTTTCTTCGGTTGTCAACGGGAACGCCGATTTATGGTCGATCGACGGTGAGGGGAAAAATCGTCGCCAGCTCACTTCGACCGCGTACGGAGAGTACACACCTTCTGTCTCGTGGGACGGCCGCTTCATCGCCTATACCTCCCGCGGCGATACGACCCCGCATACGTGGATGATGAATATCGACGGGAGTGATATGAAACAGTTGACATTCGGTCCCGACGATTACTTTCCGCATGTCTCTCCCGATAATAAATGGATTTATTGTGACAGTTACCGTGACAGGGGACGGAGAAATCTTTGGAAGATTCCGGTTGGAGGTGGGGACCTTGTGAAAGTGTCGAACGATTACGTGTCCACGCATGGGATTTCTCCCGATGGCCGCTTGGTCGCGGTTCGGTTGGTCCAGACGGCGACCGGGAAGTCAGTCCAGGCCATTCTTGATGCGGAAACCGGGAAGGTTGTGAAGACCTTCACGCTCCCGTTGAGTGCCTCTCAGCAGCTAATTGAATGGATGCCTGATGGAAAATCCCTATGCTATGTGAATGCGAAGGCCAATGTCGAGAATATCGATGTGATATCTCTGGAAACTCTCAAGCAGTATCAGCTTACCCACTTTGATTCGGGAATCATCGGGAATTTCGCCTGGTCGAAAGACGGCAAAGAACTTGCCATCGTGCGCGGCGAAATGACCCGGGACATCGTGCTGCTGACGGATACCAAATGAAGATCTCAGCGAACCGACGGGTTCATCCCTGGTGACATGCAGTATGTAGTTATTTCACAATTCCGATCTTGTGAATTGGACGCAACAAGGGAAATTAGTGCATCATCCACTCTGGTGCGAGTATGCCCCGCTCCCGAAATGTGTGAATGAAGGAATAATCCCGGGACCCGAGCAAGGAGAAAATTTCTGAATGGTTAAATGATTGAATAGCCCCATGGTTGGTCAGACGATCTTGCAATACAGGGTCATAGAGAAAGTTGGAGAGGGAGGGATGGGTGTTGTCTACAAAGCCGAAGACACGAAGCTCGAACGGCTTGTGGCGCTGAAATTTCTTCCCGAACGGCTCAACGCCTCCGAACAGGAAAAGGCCCGGTTCATCCAGGAAGCCAAAGCCGCTTCCGCCTTGAACCACCCGAATGTTTGTACGATCCATGATATTCAGGAGCACGATGGGCAGTTGTTCATTGTGATGGAATTCGTGGACGGCGTGACGCTGAACGAGAGGAAGGGGTCTCTCTCCCTGAAACAGTCAATTGACGTGAGTATCCAGATTGCGGACGGTCTGGCAGCAGCACACGAAAAAGGGATCGTTCACCGGGACATCAAGCCGGAGAACATCATGATGCGGAAAGACGGCATCGTCCAGATCATGGATTTTGGCCTTGCCAAGTTGAGGGATCGATCAAGCAAGATTACACGGCTTACGAAGGCGGGGAGCACCGTCGGCACAGCCGGGTACATGTCACCCGAACAGGTGCAGGGGCAGGATGCGGACCATCGGTCGGATATCTTCTCGTTCGGCGTATTGATGTATGAGATGTTCACTGGACAACTTCCATTTACTGGCGTTCACGAAACTGCTCTCGCCTATGAAATCGTGAATGTGGATCCCCCGCCGATGTCATCCGTCAAGCCGGACATCGATCCCTCGCTTGATGTCATTGTTCTCGAATGCCTCGCGAAAGATCCGTCCGAACGATGCCAGTCTATCGCGGAAATCTCAAAGGATCTTCGGCGCTATAAGAAGGAATCCACTCGTGCACACATGAGCCGGACCTTTCCGGCCAGGTCGGGAATAACACAGCCGGCAGCTCAACCTGTGGCTGCGATGCAACAAAGCCCGCAGCGTCGTGCATTTCTGCCGTGGGGAATCGCTGTGCTCTTCTTCCTTGTGGCAGCGTTTCTCCTGATCCAGAAATTCAGCAGTCCACCGGAAACGGGCTCGCCAGTCGTCGCATCCTTACTTCCTCCCGACAGCGTCTACCTCCATTCGTTTGGTCAGTCAGCAGGTCCTCCGGTCATTTCATCCGATGGAAGGAACATTGCCTATGTCGGAGTCGCACCTGATGGCATCGCACGGCTCTATGTGCGATCGCTTCAGGAAAATGCGACCCGCGTGCTTGATGGAACCCAGAACGCGCAATATCCGTTCTGGTCGCCGGACGGAAAGTCTATCGGATATTTTGCCGATGGAAAAATCAAAAGAATTGATGCCGGAGGAGGTGCTCCCATCACGGTCTGCCTGGCGAACAATCCGCGCGGCGGTACCTGGAGCAGCGCAGGTGTGATCCTCTTTGCACCCGATTTTCAATCCCCTATCTTCCGGGTCTCGGACCAGGGCGGGAATCCCGAGGCGGTGACTGCAATCGATTCTGTCAGGAACGAATCTTCCCAACGATGGCCTTTCGCACTCCCGGATGGAAAGCACTTTCTCTACTTCTCCCGGGTTTCGAGCAATGCCGGAGAAGCCGAAGGTCACGCGGTGTACGCGGCATCGATTGATGGAAAAGAAAACAGGCTGGTTGTGCATTCGACCGCCAACGCGATCTATGCGAACGGATATCTTCTCTTTCTCCGCGGATCTACACTGTTGGCGCAGCGGTTTGACCAGTCCTCTCTTCAGCTGCAGGGAGATCCTGTGCCGATGGCCGAGAAGGTCATTAACGATCCCGCATTCAATCTCTCCGTTATTTCCGCCTCCCAGACGGGAATCCTCGTTTATCAGCAGGGTAATATTCGCTCGGGCGCGAGGCTGCTCGTTGTCGATTTCAATGGCAAGACACTTCAGACTGTTGGGGATATGATTGAGAAATTCCGCATACGCTACACCGCCGACGGTCATCATGTTGTGGCGAGTATTTTCGATCCCAAGATGCTCCGCTTGAACATCTGGATGTATGATCTTCGTACGGGCGCACGCACGAGATTGACGTCCGGGGCTGGCGAGGACTTTGCGGTAAGTTCACCGGATGGCAATTCCATTATCTACGCCTCCTTACAGACCGGGGTAGGGAACATGTGGGAGAAACCGATCAATGGTGAAGGAAGCGAAAAGTGTCTCGTTCCCTCTTCGAGCAATGATGTTCCGCTCGATTGGTCACCCGATGGCAGTCTGCTTTTGTTCTCAAGACAAGAAAAAGGAAAGGACCATGCGCATCTTTGCATCATGGAATTGAAAGGCAATCATGATGTCTATACTGTGACAAGTTCCGATTTTGACGCCGGGGGAGGAAGATTTTTGCCGGATGGAAAATGGATCGCATTTCAGTCGAACGAAAGCGGAGACTATGAAGTCTATCTCCGGCAAACAGCGAAGAATGAATCCCGAACCTCTAAGATCTCGATTGACGGTGGTGGTGACCCGTGCTGGGTTGGTGAAAGCGAGATCTGTTACGGCAACCGCGAAAACAAACTGAATTTGGCCAGTCTGCGCTTTGGGGACAAGAATGTTGAAGTTATCGGTACGCGTTCGCTATTCGCAGCTCCGGCATTTCCGGAGAGTTACGATATTTCTCCCGATCGGAAATCGATCATCATTAACAGGTTCCTGGAGATCCAAAAAATGGCCCCTCTCACGCTGATGACGGATTGGGAGCAGAAGTTAAAAAGGTGATCGGGATTCCTGATGGACTTGAGTAAGTCTGGATTTTACCGGATCTTCTTTCTTATGGCGGAACTGTGTGAAAATTCCATTGCAGAATGGAGGCCTGAGGTATGATCGGCGCAACCATAGGGCATTACAAAATATTGAAGAAACTCGGTCAGGGAGGAATGGGAATCGTCTACCAGGCCCAGGATACGGTTCTTGACCGGCTCGTCGCTCTGAAATTCCTTCCCGTCCATATGCTCGACAATGAGACCGAACGTGCGCGGTTTGTTCAGGAGGCCAAGTCTGCATCTTCACTTAATCATCCCAATGTTTGCATCATTCATTACATCGAGAATGAAGCAGACCAGCAGTTCATTGTGATGGAGTATGTCGACGGCGTTACGCTGCGGGAGAAGTTCAGGAAGGCAGCGCTGAAATTCGACGAGGCGATGTCGTACGCAATTCAGATTGGCGAGGCATTGCAGGAAGCACACAGCAAGAATATCGTTCACCGCGATATCAAATCGGATAATATCATGGTGAACTCCAAGAACCAGGTTAAGGTGATGGATTTTGGGTTGGCGAAGCTGAAGGGGTCAGTGAAGTTGACCCGATCTTCGAGCACCGTCGGCACGCTGGGGTATATGGCTCCCGAGCAGATCCAGGGCGGAGAGGCGGATATCCGATCCGATATTTTTTCCTACGGTGTCGTGGTATTCGAAATGCTGACGCAGCATACGCCGTTTCGCGGCGAACACGAAGCCGCTCTCGTCTATTCCATCGTCAATGAGCCGCCGGAGCCGCTGGAAAAATATCGCGAGGACGTCTCTCCCGAATTGGGAAGAATCCTGCACCGTGCACTGGAGAAGGATCCGGAAGATCGCTATCAGTCCGTTGCGGATATGGTCAGCGAGCTGAAACGGCTGCGGAAGGAAACCGGCAAGGTCTCACGGTCGTCATCAACCTATAATACTTCACAGCATCGAGTCGTTTCCGAACCTGTTGGTGCAACCAGGCGTTCCCGCAAGACGTTGTTGATCAATCTGATTCTCGTGGTACTCATCCTTACTGCAGCGGCGACGCTTTACTATTTGAAGTTCTTTCCACACGGGCAGGCGAGGCATCCCATCGTGCTGAATCCGGCAATGAAATTCCGGACGCTTCAATTGCCGCTCGCGGAGCTTGGATTCCCCGGCTTCTCTCCCGACGGGAACTGGATTTCCTTTCCGGCAGCAGACGCTCACAACACCTGGGATGTATACTACATGAATGTTTCAGGCACCGAGCCGCGTCGCATCACCAACGATTCGTCGGCGAGCATTACGCAAACAGATATTTCTCCCGACGGCGGGAACATCACGTACGACAGGTGGAATGCGAAAACCCAGCGGTATGAAGTCTGCGTTGTGAGTGCACTGGGCGGGATTGTGAAGCGAGTCTCGGAATCCGGTTATGCACCCCGCTGGCGTCCCGACGGCCAGCGCATCGGCTATTTTGTGGGAAGAAGTTCCCAAAACGGCCAGGGTAAGGTTCTCGAATTTTGGACGGTGCAGCCCGACGGAGACGATAAGCGCCATGAATTTGATGAGGATGTCATCCCTTCGCAGTTCCAGTCTTCGTTCGCGTGGGCTCCGGCCGGCACCGCCGTTGCCTTTCTGAAACCGTTCCTGGAAGGGTATCAGGAAATCTTTGAACACGATCTCGGTCAGTCATCGACTCGTCAGCTGACCACGGATGGGGCAAGTATCGGGGATCTGGCATGGTCACGCACCGGCTTCATGATCTTCTCCTCTGAACGGGGAGGGAACGCAAATATCTGGATGATGGGTGCGGAAGATGACAGCACGGTACAGGTGACAAAAGGGAGCGGACCGGATATCAGCATGAAAGTTTCCGCCGATGGAAAAAAAATGATCTACGTTCAGCAGCAGGTTGCGGCAAGTATCTGGCTTTCAGATAATTCGGGGCTCGGGTCGCGCCGGTTTTCGATCGGAGATCATCAGGTCGATGATGTTTCCCTCTCACCGGACGGAAAGCTGTTTGCGCTGCAATTGTCCGATTCTGATCCGCTGAAAACGACCAGTCATATTTTTATCATGAACTCGGATGGCAGCGGATTGCGGCAGGTAACGTCGGGAAATGAATCGGCTGCACGGCCAGAGTGGTCGCCCGATGGCAAGTGGGTCGCGTATGTCTCCCGGCAAAATTCCCGCGCCCTCGGAGAATCTGAAATCTGTCTCATCGACCCGATGCTCGCCGAGCCGCCGAAACGCTTCATGGCGGGAAGCGCAGCACGGTGGATCGATTCCACACACCTGATCATCGATGAAGCGACCAGGTCGTCTGTTGTTTCCCTCGACGGAAACCAAAAGGAACCGCTTTATGTCGATTCGACACATGCACTGCCGATACTGAACCGGCAGTATTTCCTGTTCGACGATCTTCATCCCGGACGTGAGGGATGGTGGATCGTCGGGACCGCACCATACCCGGATTCGGTTGCAGGACCTCTCTATTCCGACGAGGACTCCGATTCGTTGAATCTGCCGATCCATCCCTGGCGGAAAAAGCCGCTCTTTCTTTTTCCTCATGAACAGTCATTTGCGCTCGGAAATGATGGAGCATCGCTGGTCTACTCGAACGAATCCGGTGAGATATGGAAAATCACCATACCCGAATACCAACGCGAGCGTGTTCCGGGTATTCTGGCAGGAAAAAATATCCGTTTGAATATGTCGGAGGATGGAAAATATCTGATCTCAGCCGAATCGCATAACAATTCGAAACTCGTGCTGATTGAAGATCTTCAGTAAATTGTGGAGAAGGTTAACTGACGAAACATGGACATGAAGATGAGGATGAACTTTCCTCCGTTTGAATATCGTTCTCTTGAAAACTCCTGAACATGACTGATCAACAGAAATTCATTGAAGGCCTCCGAAAAGCGTGGGCCGACGAAATCCGGTCTGCCAGAAGCTACGCCGCGTTAGCCGAACGTGAGAAGAACCCTGAACGAAAAACTATCTTCGAGCGGATGGCTCAGGCAGAAGAGCGGCACGCGGAAACCTGGGCGAAACGATTGAAGGAGTTAGGCGTCGAAACCGGAATGTATAAGGAATCGTTCCTCGAGCGCCTGAGGAGAAAAGCACTCCTGAACAGTGATACCGACACGGCTGCGAGAATGCTGGAGGAGGGGGAACGGGACGCCGATGGATTATACGACCAGCTTCTGAGCTCCTCACCCACCGAGGAGGATCGCGCGGCACTCGTGCACGCGATGCTGGAGGAACGATCACACAGCAAAATGCTGGAGGAATTCCAGTCTTCACCTCATCCTTCAAGAGGAAAGCTGGAAAAAATTCTTGGCCGGGAAAAATGGCATGTCCGGTCGGGGGGATGGATCGGTCAGGCAATTTACGGCGTCAACGACGGTCTCGGTGCCGCGTTCGGTGTCGTCAGCGGCGTCGCGGGCGCCACACACGCTAATGGCGAGTTTGTCCTCCTCTCGGGGTTTGCGACCATGATCGCCTCGGCCCTCTCGATGGGAAGCGGTGCGTATCTCGCGACGAAATCGGAACGCGAAGTCTATCAGGCCGAGATGGACCGTGAACGCGACGAGATCGAACTTAACCCCGAAGAAGAACGAGAGGAACTGGAACTGTTTTATCAGCTCAAGGGATTTTCAGAAGAAGAAGCGAAGACGCTCACCGCGCGTCTTGCCAATCAACCGGACCAATTTCTCAAGATGCTGGCTCACGAAGAGCTGGGGCTTTCGGAACAGAGCTTTCCCAATGAATGGCGCTCGGCGTTCAGCGCGATGATCAGTACCGCAATCGGAGCGGTTATCCCCGTGCTGCCGTTTGTGGTAACATCGGGCACGACTGCTCTTATCCTGTCTCTGGCCATCAGCACCATTGCCCATTTCGTGGTCGGAGCATCGAAAGTGATTGTTACCGGGCGTTCGTGGTTGAAGAGCGGCATGGAAATGACGCTGATCGGGCTCGGCGAAGCGGCGATTACGTATCTCATCGGACTGCTCATTTCACCCGCAATCGGATAATAGGTCGGCCGTGAGGAGAGGAGATGGTGATTGATGGAAGGAATGCGACTCGATAAACTCACCTGTGAGGCGCGGAGATTGAAGGAAATCCGGAAAGCCGATCTCAACCCCGGAGACAGAATTGTGATAAAGACTGCCAACTCAATCTATTCGGTGCAGATGGTTTCCGGACAACAGTGTGTCGTTTCCGGCGGCTGGTTTGACAAGAAGGGTATATCTCCCGCAAGAACACATGTGGCCGGCTGCACGTGGGGCGGAACGGCGATTAAGATCGATACCATCGCCGCATGCGGATTATGTGTGGAGTTTGCCAATCGTGTCAGGACGTCGCGCGTGCGTGCGATCTTCGTCTTCCGCCGCGGCTCTGATAATTGACTTCGCTTCTTTGACTTTCCCTCCGTTCTTTCGTATTTTTTCCCTCGATCACTGTTCATCTTCGCTCCATGACAGTTGCCCGATCCCATAGTGTACAGAGAGTTTTTTCATCCGACGAAGCATTCGAGTACTGTGCGAGGATGACGAACGCACATTACGAAAATTTTCCCGTTGCCTCGCTCTTCCTGCCGGAAGAGAAGAGACCGTATATTCAGTCGATCTATGCGTTCAGCCGGTCCGCGGATGATTTTGCGGATGAGCTTGATCGTCCGCCGGAAGACCGACTTGCCGATCTGCAATCGTGGGAAGACATGCTCCGGGCATGTTACGAAGGCGAAGCCGAACACCCGGTATTCATCGCACTCCGCGAGACCGTAAGAAATCTTGATATTCCCATCCAGCCTCTCCTCGATCTTCTCTCGGCGTTCAGGCGAGACGTCGTGCAGAACCGTTACGAGACGTTCGATGATCTGCTGAGCTATTGCCGGTGTTCCGCAAATCCGGTAGGGCGGCTGGTGTTGATGATCTTCGGATCCAGAGAGGACGAGCTGTTTCTCCTCTCTGATCACATTTGTACCGCCTTACAACTCACAAATTTCTGGCAGGATGTCACAAGAGACCGCGACAAAAACCGGCTGTATCTTCCGCTGGAGGATCTCAAACGATTCAGTGTTTCTGAAGGCGATTGGAAGACAAGTCAGGTTACGGAGAATACTCGGAAGCTCATCAGATTTGAGGTCGAGAGGACGAGAAATCTCTTTTATCGTGGCGTGGATCTCCCGTCGCGTGTGCTCCCCGAGCTGCAACTTGAATTGCGCCTGGTGTGGTTTGGAGGTATGACGATTCTCAAGAAAATCGAACATGAAAAGCTCAATGTGTTTCTGCAACGACCACGCTTGAACACACTCGACAAGATCATTGTACTTTATCGCGGGATGTTTTCAAAACATCTCAATAAATTCGGACGAACGAGAGAAGAATGGGAAGCGCTGCAGCAGCAATCGTGAAGAGGAGCCAGTCGAGCTTCGCCTATTCGTTCTCGTTTCTGCCTCAGGAACAGAAGGAAGCGTTGCGGACCGTCTATGCATTCTGCCGGACGACAGATGATATTGTCGACAATGCGGATGATGCCACGAAACGACTTGAACGGCTGAATGCGTGGCGGCGGGAACTGGAAAATTCCCTTACCGGAACCTCTCAGTATCCTCTCCTGAACCAGCTTCATGCCATCGCGCTGAAGTTCAACATTCCCGTCGATCATTTCTATGAACTCCTCAAGGGCGTGGAAATGGATCTGCGCAAGAACCGGTACCGGACGTTCGAGGAACTGAAAGAATACTGTTATCTCGTGGCATCATCGGTCGGTCTCATGTCCCTCGATATCTTTGGACCCCGAAATCTTGCCACGAAAGAGTATGCAATCAATCTTGGGATCGCTCTGCAGCTGACGAATATCATCCGGGATGTCGGGCTGGATGCAAAGCACGGCAGAATCTATATCCCCCTGGAAGATATGAGCCGGTTCAACTATACTGAAGAAGCGCTCTTTGCCTCCCGGTACGATCAAGCCTTCCTGAGCCTCATGGAATTTGAAGCTGCCCGGGCGGAGGAGTACTTCAGACGCGCGCAGCGGGCACTTCCTCGTGAAGACCGGAAGGTTATGTTCGCCGCAAAAATCATGGAGAGAATTTATTTTCATACACTTCTGCGTATCCGGAAAAAGCACTTCAACGTCTTTGACCAATCCGTTCGCCTCCCATCGGGACTTCAGTTCCTGATCGCCTTGAAATACTGGATGAAGGAACGTGTCTTCGGTTTGTAATCAGTTTCCACGATCCATACAATGAATGCCGACGCCATTATTGTTGGCGGTGGATTGAGCGGGCTTGCAGCGGCAGTCCGGCTTGCATCGACAGGACGATCGGTCGTCCTCCTCGAGCAATCCCCAAAACTCGGAGGACGGTGTTATTCCTACACTGATGAGAAGACGGGCGATGTCGTTGAAAACGGACAGCACCTCCTTCTGGGGGCATATCACGATCTCCTCGAGTATCTTGAGCTCATCGGAACGCGCGCACTTCTGAAATCAGAAAGAAATCTCCTTCTCACGTTTTATGATCCTGCAAAGGGATTCGGGGAATTTCGGCTCGCGCCGTTGCCCAGGCCGTTCAATGCTCTTGCCGGAATGATGAGCTACACGCTTCTCTCGTTGCAAGAGAGGATTGGGCTCTTGAAAATCGGCAGGTATCTCCACCGGTGGGATGAAACGAGGGAATCCGAGCTCATCTCAAAAAGTGTTCAGGAGTGGCTCGCGGGCTTCGGTCAGTCGGAGAACGCTCGGAATGCGTTCTGGAATCCCATTGCGATCTCCGTGATGAATGATCTTCCTGACCGGGCATCGGCCTTGCTCTTTGCGCGGGCTTTGCGCGCGGCATTTCTTGGCGACTCCCTGGATTCTGCGGTACTTCTTCCAACGGTCGGACAGACTGAGCTCTACGTCGAGCGTGCGGTCAAGTTCCTCGCTGACCGGAATGCCACTGTCCGGACAGGTGCCGAAGTTACCGGCATGAATGTTCAGGATGGCGTTGTCTGCGGAGTATCACTTCGGGATGGAACACATCTGACCGCGCAGTGTGTCATAGCCGCGGTTCCGTATTATGCACTCGAGAAAATTCTTCCCGAAACGCTGAGGAATGCGGCCGCGTATTCACGGGTTCAGCATTTCTCGTCGGCCCCGATTATTTCGATTCATCTCTGGTTCGACAGGGAGTTCATGGAAGAGATATTCGTGGGACTGATCGGAGGGAATCTCCAGTGGGTTTTCAACCGGAGGAAAATTATTCGGGAACATGGTAAGGTGCCCGGTGCACTCTCTTGCGTGATTAGCGGTGCATTCGATCTCATTGACCGTCCGAAAGAAGAGCTGGTCCGGCTTGCAATTCAGGAGATAACCGGAATGTACCCTTCGGCAAGAGAGGCCAACCTTGTCC
>DATIXJ010000045.1:0-21545 GCA_035518715.1 Bacteroidota bacterium
AGGGAGGAATGGGAGTCGTCTACAAAGCCCACGACACCAAGCTCGACCGCTTCGTCGCACTGAAGTTTCTCCCCCAAGAGCTCACGGCGAACGACACTGAACGGGCCCGGTTCCTGCAGGAAGCACGCGCAGCTGCAACGCTTAATCACCCTAACGTCTGTACCATTTACGATATCCGGGAAGACGCCGGTCAACAATTCATCGTGATGGAATACGTCGACGGAAAAACGCTCCGTTCCCTCCAGCTCGAATCGCTGAAACTCGAAACAATTCTCACCTACGCCATCCAGATCGGCGAAGCCCTTCAGGAAGCACACTCGAAGGGACTCGTCCACCGCGATATCAAACCCGACAATATCATGGTCAATTCCAGAAATCAGATTAAGGTGATGGATTTTGGATTGGCAAAACTGAAGGGCTCGATGAAGCTGACGCGCACCTCGAGCACGGTGGGCACGTTGTCGTACATGGCACCCGAGCAGATCCAGGGAGGAGAAGTTGATGCGCGGTCGGATATCTTCTCTTTTGGCGTGGTGCTGTACGAAATGCTCTGCGGCCGAACTCCCTTTCCCGGTGAGCACGAGGCGGCGGTCGTATATTCGATTGTGAACGAGGAGCCGCAGCCGGTCAACACTTATCGCCCGGAGGTTTCTCCGGTGCTTGCAAACCTGGTGCATCGCGCACTCGAGAAAGATCCCGGCGACCGTTATCAATCGGTGAGTGACATGGTCATCGAACTGCGACGCATGCAGAAGCAGACAACCAAAGTCGTGCGGTCGCAGGCTTACACGGTCACTTCAGCATCTCAGTCACACGAATTACCGCATCCGGTCTTCGCGCCGTCAGCCCCGGCAGGCGGCCGATCGTCAAAAAGAATCGCTGCAGCCGGAATCGGCATCGCACTTCTCGCTGTCCTCATCTACCTCATCGTGGCATATTTTCACAAACCGGCCCCGAACGGTCCTTTGCAGCTCTCATTTAAACAGCTTACCGATCAGCGGGAAATCGCCATTAACCCGGATATTTCTCCGAATGGCGACTTCCTCGTGTATGAAGAAGAAGCTGACACCTCAGGCACGAGCAGCATTTATCTTGAACGGATCGGCGGTGGAAATCCGATCAACCTCACTCCTGATTCGAAAGAATATAATGGGGAGCCCGCCTATTCACCGGACGGCCAACTGATCGCGTTCCGCTCGAGCCGCGATCACGGCGGAATATATCTGATGGGTGCAACCGGTGAAAATGTCCGACGCCTCAGCGACATTGGTTTCAATCCCTGCTGGTCTCCTGATGGAAAAAAGATTACTGTCGCAACGGAAGGTATCTATGACCCGAATTCGCGGAGCACGACCAGCGAGCTCTGGACAATCGACGTTGCCACGGGTGAAAAACAGAAAATCAAGAGCGGCGATGCCGTGCAGCCTCAGTGGTCGCCTCATGGATACCGCATCGCCTACTGGAACTGGCACGCCGGGGGGCAGAGGGATATTTGGACGATTCCCTCAGGCGGCGGAGATTCCGTCGCCGTCACCTATGACGCGTACGTCGATTGGAGACCGATCTGGTCCCCCGACGGCAAGTATCTCTTTTTTTGCAGTGATCGGGGCGGCAGCATGAATCTCTGGCGTGTTCCGATCGATGAACAGACCGGAAAAACACTCGGTGACCCGCAGCCGGTCACAACTCCCTCTGCGTACAGCGGCTTCGTCTGTATATCCCGCGATGGACTTCATCTCATCTATTCCGCCGTCGATGAGCGGGTGAACCTCTACTCTATTGGCTTCGATCCGGTTGCTGAAGCATTCACCGGACATGAAACCGCACTGACCCGTGGCTCAAAGGTCATAGCCGGATTCTCTGTTTCCAGCGACGACAACTGGATCTCTTTCACCACATTCGGAGGTCAGGAAGATGTTTTTGTGATCAAGAAAGACGGAAGCGGACTGCGGCAATTGACGAATGACCTCGCAAAAGACCGGAGTGTCATTTGGTCTTCGGACGGAAAAAAGCTTGCATTCATGTCCGACCGGGGAGGGAAGTATGAAATTTGGACCATCAATGCAGATGGGAGCGACCTGGAACAGCTGACGAAAACCTCTTCTCTTTCTTATATTATGCCTCTCTTCTGGTTTCGCAACGGGAAGAAAATGATCTGCAGCGGTGACTCGGGAGCAGAGATCTGCGACCTGACAAAACCGCCCAGTGATAAGTCCATGGAGCGGTTTCCTGCAGTTGCAGTCGACAGCGGACGATTCCTTTGGGGAACCGTTTCTCCCAACGAAGAAATGATTGCCGGAAGCACCTCGTCGGATTCTCTCCCGGGCATCGTCCTCTATTCTTTCCGGACCGGGGCCTACGAAGCGGTGGTCGATTCGGGAGACGCACCAGCTTGGCTATCCGATAACCGGCGTTTGCTTTTCTCACGTCATGGCAAGACGTTCATTGTGGACATACAGACAAAGAAGAAGCACGAAGTGGCAAATTTCCCGGCAGGCGTGCTTACCGGCGCCTTCCAAATTTCAAGTGACAATCGGACATTCTATTACGAAGTAGGGACAAAGGAAGCCAATTTGTGGGAAGGAGACATTCGGCCGCAGCAATGACGGAGACATTTTGCCATCGGCCCATTTTGCCATTCATTCATTAGGTACTGACTCGGCGATTTAACGATTAATTCATCGAACGCCCTCACGCTGTAATGAATTAGTGCCTGAATGAATTAGTAGCGCCATATCTGAGCAATGGATGATTACATGAATGAACTAATGAGTAAATAGCATCATGGTCGGTCAAACAATATCGCAATACAAAGTCATTGAGAAGCTGGGTGAGGGCGGGATGGGCATTGTGTATAAGGCCCAGGACACCAAGCTCAACCGCTACGTGGCGCTCAAGTTCCTTCCACCCCACCTCTCTGCTTCGCAGCAGGACAAGGCCCGCTTCATGCAGGAGGCGCAGGCCGCTGCCGCTCTCAATCATCCGAATATCTGCACGATCTACGGTATCGATGAATACGAAGGACAGATGTTCATCGCGATGGAGTTCGTGGATGGGCAGACCCTCAATGAGAAAAAGGGGTCGCTGTCGTTCAAGCAGGCAATTGATATCGGGATACAGATTGCTGACGGCCTGGCGGCAGCGCATGACAAAGGCATTGTCCACCGCGACGTCAAGCCCGAAAACATCATGATCCGGAAAGACAGCATCGCCCAGATCATGGACTTCGGACTTGCCAAGCTTCGTGCAAGCGGAAGCAAGATCACCAGGCTCACAAAAGAAGGAAGCACGATCGGGACTGCAGGATACATGTCGCCCGAGCAGGTGCAGGGGCAGGAAACCGATCACCGGTCGGATATTTTCTCCTACGGCGTTCTTCTTTTCGAACTCCTCACAGGCCAGCTTCCTTTCAAAGGAGTTCACGAAACCGCCCTCGCATATGAAATCGTGAATGTCGATCCACCCCCAATGTCATCCATCAAACCGGAAATCGACCCGAATCTCGATGCGATCGTGCTGGAATGTCTGGAAAAAGACCCGCGTGAAAGGACGCAGTCCATCGCGCAGGTTTCCATCGATCTCAAACGCTATCGCAGAGAATCAAGCCGTCAGCGCGTCAGCCGGATTACGGCTGCGAGACCCGCGATGAAAGCAGAAGGTGCGGCGCAAGCGGTGAGCGTCTCCGCCAATCCGATACAAAAAAATCTCGGATACATTCTCGCCGGAATTCTGGCACTCGTGGTGATTTTTCTCCTCTGGAAGGATGGAAAAGGCGAACAACATGCTGCATTCTCCCCCATGCGGTTCTCGATCGACCTCTCGACTGCAAATCCCCTCTTCTGGTCGCAGGCGCAGAGCGGACTTTCCGTGTCTCCCGACGGCAAGTCGTTCGTATACACTGCGCAGATCGCGAACACGAGTCAACTGTACCTCCACAAGATGGATCAGTTGAACTCGGAACCTGTTCCGGGCACGGAGAACAGCGTTGACCCGGCATTTTCCCCCGACGGCCAGTGGGTCGTCTATAATAGTGCGAGAGACAAGCTCGTCAAGACATCTATCTTCGGCGGTGCCCCGGAGACAATTTGTCCGACAACGAGCCAGACACGCGGTGTCTGGTGGGCGGAGGATCACAACATCTATTTTGGAAATATCAGCGGTAGTATTTACAGCGTCTCGGAAAACGGTGGGACCCCGAAAGCCGTGACCACGCTTGATTCTCTGGCAGGCGAAATCAGTCACCGGTTCCCCGAGCTTCTCCCCGACAGGAAGACGCTTCTCTTTACAATCAAGAACAACAACATCACCTCCTATGACGACGCAATCATTGCCGCCCAGCAGGTCGGCACAGGCGAGCGAAAGGTTATCCTGAGGGGCGGCACATATGCACGATACCTGCCCAACGGTTACCTGACATATCTCAGGGGGAATACGATTTTCGCGGTGCCGTTCGATCTGGACCGGCTTGAAGTTACTGGGCCGCCGGTTCCTGTCGAGGAAGGCGGCTGGGTCAACCCGGGATCGGGCCAGGCAAATCTCAGCTTTTCGAAAGACGGTCTTCTCGTTTTTGCTCCATCGGGTCCGCTTTCCTTCGGCAGATATTCTCTCAACTGGATGGACCGGCAGGGACACTTATCAACACTGCTCGACACACTTCGTCCGTACTTTTCTGCAAGGATCTCTCCCGACGGCCAGAAGATCGTTGCAGATATTAATGCCGCGAACGATGATATCTGGCTCTATCAGATTTCGCGCGGGACACTCACCCGATTGACGTTTGCCGGAGGAAACAATAATTACCCGATCTGGCCTCCAGACGGGAACACCGTTATCTACAGCGCCGAGAGAAGAGGTCCGCCGAACCTTTTCCGGAAGCCCTGGGATGGGAGCGGCGCGGAAGAGCGTCTGTCGAACACCAACAATGCGCAAAGACCAGAATCCGTTTCTCCGGACGGCAAGTATCTGGCATACGATGAAAACAGTGACGTCTGGGTCCTCCCGCTCACCGGAGATCGGAAACCATATCCGTTTATCCATACTCCGGCGGATGAAATGAGCGGCATCTTCTCTCCGGATGGAAAATGGATTGCCTACGTGTCGAATGAATCCGGAAAATTTGAAGTCTTCGTGACGTCTTTCCCGAAGCGCGAGGGAAACTGGGAAGTCTCGAACGGCGGCGGAACTGAGCCGATCTGGTCACGCGACGGGAAGGAATTGTTTTTTACCAACGCATCGTCATTGATGGCGGTGAGCATCTCGGCCGGATCGGGATTCAATTATTCGGTTCCGAGAAAACTCTGCAGTATTCCGCCGTACACGCTCGTGTGGGATATCGCACCGGATGGAAAGAGATTTATGGTGCGAGTTGCGCAGTCAGAGCAGATAACGTTGTCGAGGTTGGAAGTGGTTACAGATTGGTTTGAGGGGGTAAGAGCAAAGGTTAAGGGAGAAGGCCATTGATGGTGAGGTCCGGCCTGCAGGTAAAAAGTAAAAATTAGAAAGTAAAAAGGTACTATGGTAGGACAAACTATATCACACTATCGGGTGCTCGAGGAATTGGGGCATGGAGGGATGGGTGTTGTATATAAGGCCCAGGACACGAAATTAAACCGTTTCGTCGCGCTGAAATTTCTTCCTCCCCACCTTTCTGCTTCCGAAGCCGACAAGGCCCGCTTCATGCAGGAAGCGCAGGCGGCGGCGGCTCTCAATCATCCCAACATCTGCACGATCTACGGTATCGATGAGCACGAAGGACAGATGTTCATTGCGATGGAATTTGTGGATGGCCAGACGCTGAGCGAGAAGAAGGGCTCGATATCGTTCAAGCAGGCGATCGATATCGGAATACAGATTGCCGATGGCCTTGCAGCTGCGCACGACAAAGGCATAGTCCACCGCGATATCAAACCGGAAAACATCATGATCCGGAAAGACGGCATTGCACAGGTGATGGATTTCGGACTTGCAAAGCTGCGCGAGAGCAACAGCAAGATCACACGTCTGACGAAAGCTGGAAGTACGGTCGGCACGGCGGGATATATGTCACCCGAGCAGGTTCAGGGCTTCGATGCCGACCACCGGTCGGATATTTTTTCCTATGGCGTTCTTCTATTCGAACTAATCACCGGCGAGTTACCCTTCAAAGGCGTTCACGAAACTGCACTTGCGTACGAGATTGTGAATGTCGATCCACCGCCGATGTCTTCTATCAAACCTGACATCGATCCGTCTCTGGATGCTGTAGTGCTGGAATGTCTGGAAAAAGATTCCAACGAGCGAACGCAATCGATCAAGCAGGTTTCGATCGATCTCAAACGCTACCGCCGTGAATCGAGCCGTCAGCGTGTAAGCCGCATTACTGCGGCAAGACCCGCGTATAAATCAGCTGTCACACCGGCTGCTGAGCAGCCCGAACCGGTGGCAAAGCCGAAGAAGACTCCGTTGTTCATCCTGGCCGGACTTTCTGTCGTATTTCTCGCACTCGCTGTGGTTCTGGGAATCATGCTCTTCAACCAGAAACCCTCCGAGAGCATTTCCATACGATCGTACATACTCGCCCCGGACAAGATGAACTTTGCGGCGGCATCCGGAACAGCGGGTGAAGGACACATTGCGCTCTCGCCCGACGGGACCATGCTTGCATTCGTTTCGGCAGACTCCACCGGCAGGACCCGTCTGATGCTTCGTCAGCTCGATGATCTTACCGCGAAGGAGCTTCCGGAAACCGAAGGCGCCTTCTACCCCTTCTGGTCACCGGATAATCGTTTCATCGGGTTTTTTGAAACCGGAAAGCTGAAGAAGATCGAAGCTGCCGGCGGACCGCCGGTAACGGTGTGTGATGCGGCGGATGCCCGTGGCGGCTCCTGGGGTTCCGATGGGACGATCATCTTCGCTCCCACGGCTGCAGACCCGCTCTTCAGGGTTCCCGCGGCAGGCGGTCAATCGGTACAGCTGACGTCACTCGATTCATCGCACCAGGAGCGATCCAACCGCTGGCCCTTCTTTCTTCCCGACGGCAATCACTTCCTCTATTTTGGGCGCGCCAGCTTTGGCGGCGTGGAACGTGAAGAGGATGAGCTTGTGGTCGGCTCTCTCGACGGGAAGACGCACAAGCGGATTATTGCCGCAAAAGGAAACGTGGAATTCGCCAACGGTCACCTTCTCTATCTCCGCGAGAACACGCTTATGGCTCAGCCGTTTGACGATAAGAAGCTGGAGGTTACCGGTGATCCGGCGCCCGTTGCCGAACCGATCGAATATGATCTGAACTATAATAGAGGGGTGTTCTCTTCATCGAAGACCGGCCTCCTTGTCTACCAGGCGAGCAACACGCAGAACGGGTGGCAGCTCGAATGGATGAACAGGGGCGGGCAGGTCGCTGGCCTGATCGGCGAGCCGGCTCAGTTCGGAGGTGCCTACATCTCACCCGACAACAAACAGATCGCGTACGACGTCTATGACCCGCAGTCACGCAACCGGGACATCTGGATCTATGACCTGGCAAGAAACATCAAATCACGATTCACGTTCGATCCCGCGGTCGACGAGCTTCCGATCTGGTCACCGGACGGGAGCCGCATCATTTTTCATTCCGACCGGAAGGGGCATTACGACCTCTACGAGAAAACGACAAGCGGTGCCGGAGGCGAGGAATTGCTTCTCGAGTCGCCTGAGGCGAAATTTCCGCTTGACTGGTCGTCGGACAGAAAGTATTTTCTTTACAGTATTACGACCCCCCAGACAAAGAGTGACCTGTGGATTCTCCCGTTGACGGGCGATAAGAAGCCGGTTCCGTTTCTCGAGTCGCCGTTTGACGAAGACATGGCTCAGTTTTCGCCGGACATGCGCTGGATTGCGTATCGCTCGAATGAATCGGGGCAATGGGAGCTTTACGTGCGACCGTTCCTCGGACCCGACGGCTCGATTGCACGTGATCAGGCACGCAAGTGGCAGATCTCGACGAACGGCATCTCAACGATCTCGGCGAACAGATGGTGGAGCCGTGACGGGTTGAGTCTGTACTATCTCTCGGCCGACAACAAGATGATGATGGTGGATGTGAAGTCGACCGCAACGAATCTTGAAGTCGGGACTGTTCGCCCACTCTTCGAAGTCAAGACCGCCGGTGCAGCGGCATTGACTGATTTCACCTCTGACGCACAGAAATTCCTCCTGGGTCTTAGTGTGGGAAATCAGGGTTCGCTGCCGCTGACGCTCATCAGCGGGTGGGATAAGGAGTTGAGGAAGAAGTAAGAGGGCGCATTGGAAGAGACCTTAGTGAAATAGGTCTCCGCTAATCGCTCGTTGCATCAGACTGCTAAACAAGTTCTCCGACTCTATTTCACTTTCTTTTATTTTTCCTTCTTCACAGAATCATCCCCCGGAAAAACAAAACCCGAACCGTTTCCGGCTCGGGCCCAAGAGGTGAGTCGATTACGCGGATTTGAGCAACCGCGGCAAACTAGTCCGAGTTCTTTGTTGACCGGCCAGAGATGGCGCATCCCCCCTTTATCCCCCTTCGATTGAAGGCGGGGGGATCAGCACCTCCCGCAACTTCAAAAGCACCATCTTCTTCATCTGCTCACACACCCTTGAAAGATCGATGACACTTATCGAATCGAAGCGGATCGCAAAAACTCCAAATCAAAAACCCCGGCCACGTCTGACCGGGGTCCTTCGCCCATCCCAAAACCATTTGAAAATTGTAGATCCCAAATTGGAAATTGGGGAATCGCTTAGCGTGCTGAAGTTGAGGAGAACAAACGGAAAGATACTGCTGATAGTCTAACACCCACGTCGATATTTGTGACACTCAGTACTCAAGATGCGTGCCACCAGAAGAGTGTCCGGAACGACACCGATCCGCAATAACCGCCACATCCGTTGATGCGTTCATTCACAGTCTCCGTGCAATAATTCACACCAAGAGACCTCCGAACAGATACGGGGAATTCAGAAATCGATTAAATCGGAGTGCGTGAATGGAAGGTCGAAGATGAACCGGCAGTTACGGCTTCAGTCCGTACCGCTTGATCTTCTTCGAGAGTGTGGCTCTGTCAATGTTCAATTTTTCGGCGGCATGTGTGATGTTTCCCCTGCATTCCTTCAACGCGTCCAGAATGAGATTTGCCTCGTATGTCGCCGTTTCGTCCTTGAGCGAGTTGGACGGTTTCTGCGCGTGTGATGCCGGAACCTGATTCGACGCCTTCGAGAGAGACTGGAGCATCGTGCGAACCTGCAGATGGTCGATCGTTTCATCATCCGAAAAAATCGCCAGCGCTTCTACCACATTTTTCAGCTCCCGGACATTTCCTCGCCAATCCTGCGCTGTCAGGATTTCGAGTGCGTCGTTGTCGAAATGCCGGACACACTGCTGCTTATCCGAATACTCTCCGAGAAAATGCCTTGCCAAAGGCGCAACGTCTTCGCGCCGTTCACGAAGAGGCGGCACGTAGAGGATCATGCCCCTCAGCCGGTAATAGAGATCTTCACGAAATCTTCCCGCTTCAATTTCAGCCGGAAGATTTTTATTCGTTGCGGCGATGAAGCGCACATCGACAGCTGCCGATGCATTTTCCCCCACCATGCAGACTTCCTTCGTTTCGAGCGCACGCAGGATCTTCGCCTGCATGTCGTGGTTCATGTCCCCGATCTCATCGAGAAAAAGCGTTCCATGATCCGCCGCCTGGAATTTGCCCACCTTGTCACTCAAAGCCCCCGTGAACGCGCCCTTCTTGTGTCCAAACAGCTCACTTTCAATCAATTCATGCGGAATTGATGCACAGTTTACGGGTATCCAGGGATCCCTTCCGGAGAACCGATGAATGACCTCCGCTATCTTCTCCTTCCCCGTTCCGTTTTCCCCCGCAACCAAAACCGGAGTCGAGTGCCTTGCAATCCTGACCGCGGTCGCACAGAGTTTCCGCAGTGATTCGCTGACGCCCACGACACCATACCGACTCATCATATCTTCGACAAGCGCCCGCTCGCTTTCCCTCGCACGCGATTGTTCGAGCGCGTTTTTGATCGTCACAAGGACGCGTCTCGGCTCGAGCGGCTTTTCCAGGAAATCGTACGCCCCGAGCTTCGTGGCACTGACGGCAAGATCAACCGTAGCGAATCCGGAGATCATGATGACCGGCACCTCCGGCTTCATCGCTACGAATTTTTTCAGCAGCTCCACTCCGTCCGTATCCGGAAGCTTGATATCGCAGAGTATGGCGTCGGCATGGTTTTCCGCCAGCGCGCGCTTTGCATCCTCACCGTTTGCGGCAGTGATGATCGCATACCCCTCATGCTGAAGGACCTCCGCAACGATGTTCTTCATCTTCACGTCGTCGTCGACCAGGAGTATCGTCTCAGGCATGATGCACTCCACCGATTGAACCGCTGACGGGCAGCTCAATGATGAACTCGGTGCCAAGTCCCGGCTCCGAAGTGAAGCGAATATGTCCGACATGATCCTCAACGATCTTCTTTGTTATAACGAGCCCAAGTCCGGTACCTCCCTGCCCTTTCGAAAAATACGGGTTGAAGATTTTCGGCATATCCTTCTCCGCTATGCCGGCACCGGTATCGGAAACAGTCAGGCATACGTGTGCAGACTGCAAATCCTGTACCAGATAGGTCGAGAGCTTCAGTGTCCCCTTTCCCTCCATTGCCCGAACGGCATTATCGAGGAGGTTCGTGACCGCTGCCGTGAAAAGGTTCACATCAAGCTTCACGCCGGGAACGTCGTTTGCGAAGTCTTTCTGAACGCGTATCGATTGCGGCAGTTTCGCCGCATACTCATTGACCAATTCCCCGATTGTCCTGTTGAGATCATTTTCCTGCAGATTGGGTGCATTGAGATCGGCAAGTTTCATGAATCCTTTCACATATCCGTCGAGCCGGCGCAATTCTTCACTGATGGACTCGACATATTTCTGATCGAGCGATCCACCTTTCTCCGACGCCGTCTGCTTGAGACGTTCCAGCGTGAACCAGATCGTGGAGAGAGGCGTTTTCATTTCATGGGCGAGATTGTGCGCCACCAGCGCCCAGTTGATCATGCGATCGGTTCTGAGAGCGGAAGAAATGTTCGCAAACACCACGAGCATTCCATTGCGGATTCCGAGGAACCGGATCGGAAAAGCGCGCACTACCACGTTCTGTGTCCCGCGATCGGTGAGGAGATCAAATCGGCTTTCGGCATGTTCTTTCTTCGCCAGAGCCTGCACAAGAAATTCCGCCGTTTGTTCAAGTGACGTTGTTCTGAACGCGTCCCGGAGATGCTTCCGATTGTATTCATTTCGCCGGATGCCCAGCAGCTGGCCAAACGTGTCATTCCCGTGAAGAATGCTCCCTCGGCGGTTGACAACGACCGCACCAATCGAGTCGTTTCCTTTCGTAATGGTCCGGTAGAGCTCGACGTAAAATACCAGACCGTATACCGTGTATACGATGATAAACAGTCCCACAACGACGAAGAACAGCCCGATCCATACGCTGTACGATTGCGGACGCTGGGAGAGGACACCGATCAATGTCTGGCCATGACTTTCGAAAACCAGCTCGACAGTCTTATTCGGTTCGAGACGGTTACCCGCGTACGTCGCCTCCATCACTGCGATGGGTTCAAGATCCTCATTAAAAATGACCGTTCGTGAGGTAGCGGTTCTCACAAGAATGAACTTGTGGTTCGCCGAAGGTGAATCAATCACTCGGTAATCAACGATGTCGCTCTGAAAATCAAACGCTTTTTGGGTAATGATCTGCAGGGTCTGGTCGAGAAGGAGAACGGTGCCGCTCTCCAACCAGCTTACGAGAAGCTTTTTTCCCCCCTTCTCGATTACAGGGACGCCGCCCGAAAAATCGGCAATGTCATCTTCAAACTTCTTTGCGGGGCCGAGGCTTTTTCCAGTAAGAGGATCGAATCTCTCAATATAGCTCTGGTCGGCATAATGGGTCCCGCTGCGGAGATAGGTGATGAGCTCCGATCTTCCGTCGTTGTTCCAGTCGATCATGCCAGCCGATGTACTGGTGAACAGTCCCCCACACAGTTTCGGCTGCCAGAGCAATGAGCCCTCCACGGTAAATCCAAAAATATATGAATTGGAATCCGATGTTCCGTTCATCGAGGCATGATTGTTACTTGCCTGGGAAGTGGTGAAGATCGCATCACCTCCCAGGTCGGTCACGATGCCGGATGAGGGATAGGTTCCCATCAGATACGACCATGATATCCTACCGGACTGGAGATCGACGGAAGCAATCCCGCGGCGTTGATTGGCATACGGGGCTTTGAAGAGGATGACGAGCTGAAGACCGTTGGTCTTTGCGGCGTGTGTGATGCCGACAAGATCGATGCCGCAGCTGTCGACACTGTGCGGTCCCGGATGAGGATAGAGATAGACGGGTATCTTCCGAATGGTTTTCAACTGAAGGATGTCGACGATATCCACGAAAATGGTATCAGGATCATATTCCGCAACGAGAATCTGCTTGGTGCCTTTATGGTCGATGTCATATGCGAATTTGTAGGATATCTTCTGCGCCCGTGGGAAGTTGAACTGGTCGATGACGATGCCGCCATACTTCAGTGCGACAATCAACGGCGGAACGGTTTGTGCAGACTCGTGGATATTCAGCTGTTCATCGATCCCGTCATTATTGAGATCGACAAATTCAGTCTTCTGGGGTTCGACTGTCCGGGGTGTGAATTCGTACGAATGCTCCTTGGGATCGTACGAGATCCGGGTCGGCTGATGTGCCTGAACGGACGGGAGGAGAAGAGGAATCAGAAATCCCGCGACGATGAAGATCCTCCGTATCACTGTGCTATTCGCTGCACTCCACGCTGTGAGGAAAGGGAATGAAGAAGGATACGAAAATGGGAAGAGAGTATCAAATTCTGGTGTCAGAGGGAAATTCCAGCCCCTGTCCTAGGGCTTGTACGATCAAATCCCGGACTCCGGTGAGAAATGACTCGTGACTGTTGTCCTGAGGTTCTTTTCAATCGCCTCAAAAATGTCCTGGCACACCCCATCCAGTTTCCCGCAGACATCATGATTGGCAAACCGGAGGAAATGAATGCCGTACGATTCAATGTGCTCCTGCCGGCGCTTGTCATATTGCATTGCCCGGGGATCACAATGGCTGTCGCCGTCAACCTCGATCGCGAGCTTGAGCCGCGGACAATAGAAGTCGAGAACATACTGATCAACTCCGTACTGGCGGAGGAATCGTTCGCCGTGCATGCGGCGGTTTCGCAGCTTCGACCAGAGGATGGCCTCGGCTTTCGGCATGTTGCGACGAAGGCGGCGGCGTTTTTCGAGATCGCGATGGCGGTTGTAGATTCTGGTCACTGTTGGCGAACCCCCCTTAATCCCCCCTTCAAGATGAAGGGGGGTGGCTGGCGAGCGGAGAAGCTGAACTCCGGGTCTCAGTCGACTGAACCCCCTAGGCCCACCCTTCAAACATGAAGGGGAATTCGGGCAAGGGGGGTTTGGTCAACACGTGGAATGGGAATTAATTAAACCGCAGGTCCAGTTCGGTGTCCTATCTATGAGACGATATGACGTTACATCAGCTAAGATGGAATAGGATATGATCACTAAGGCATTTGCGAGGAGGGTTTCTATCTTGCTCATTGCGGCGGCATCGCTGCTAGCAAGAGGATACAGCGTGGCACAACCGAAGCCGGAATCATTCCGGATGCAGAAGAGCTCGTATCTCTACTATCGTCATTACCGGCATCATCGCCGGCACTACTTCAGGCATTATCATCCCCGATTCCATCGCCGCCTCCGCAGACTGCGGAGATTTTGAGCCGGCCGAAAGCGGCACCCCAGTCAGTGTTCGTTATTGCGGATGTATTCTCAGGCAAGGTTTGCAGAACCCCCCTTGATCCCCCTTCATTTGAAGGGGGGTGGCGGGGAATACAGCTCAACTCTGGTTACACTCTTCTGCCACTTCCTCCCATCCCAGTACCTCACTCCCTCCCTGAGTCTCTCCAAATAGGCAGCATCAATGATACCCTTCAGCTTTCCCTGGTCCTCCAGTTCCTTGTGAGCCGCGTACGTGTTATCATAAGACGTCACCTGGACAACGCTCAAGTTATGGTCGAGATAAAAATCAAAGTTCCACTGCTCAAAATGGCTGAGTACAAACTTGAGATACGTTGAATCATTCACCTCCATCCTGACGATCGCTGAGGTGGAATGGTCTGCACTGTCAATGTCTGATCGTGGGAATTTGAGATAGTAGAGCTCAGCATCGGACACAGGAAGGTCAAATCCAGGACATGTTGAGGCGCGCCGGTCTCCTATTACTTTCAGTGGATCCAATACCGCGACAGAAGAAAACTCACCATGGATCGTGTCATTGACATCGTTTCTGCCACACAGAATGAGCTCCTGTTTCCCGTCACCATTGAGATCGAACAGATATAATCCTACAATAAGGCCGAAATGCCAGTACGTTCCAATGACATTCCCACTATCATTGAGGCGGTAGATGATCGATGGTGACCGGCTTTCGTGGTGAGCGAGCACAAAAATGTTCTTTCTGCCGGAATTCCCATCTTCCAAAATGGATATCCCCCGAGCGTTGAACTTCGGGCTATATGCCCGATCAAGATAGTGCACGGCTTCCCGATAACGCTTGTCCCAAAGCAACCCGCCACGGCTGTCAAATGCCAACAGATGCCTGTCGTTGACCGAGGTCTGATATCCGAGGAGTTGGAGACAGGTTAAGACTTCATTGGTGCCATCTCCGTTGATATCGGCAACTACAGTCTCCTCGACGCGACTCTTGGTCTCCTCATCACGTGGACTTCGGATCCCAGGGCTCTTGCGCTGCCAGAGGAGCTCATGCTCTGCATTCAGCACTTCAAGCATGTCAGCGGTCTGATTATAATTGACGAAGGCAGGATTTCTATCTTCAGTGCTCGCCGGCTTCCTGAACGGATTCGATATCAACATCCCTAATCCCACAAGCGCCGCTGCCAGACCTAATCCAACCGTACTCGTCACAACCGGATGACGCCGTGTAAACAGGATGATCTTTCCGAGAGCTGTCGGAGACCGGTACGTCTCTTCCGGAACATATGGCTCGAACCAGGGCTCCACATCACGCTGTGAACGTACCAGCGACTTGCCGGTTTCTTCCGCCCCATGTGGCTTTGTGCGAAACTGCTCGTCAGCATCATGGTAGAACGAGCGAATCTGCTCCACCAGCTTTCGACACCCGTAACATTCGGCAATGTGGGATTCGATTTCCTTAACCTGATCCTTCACCACATCCGACCCAAGGACGTACAATTCAAGCGTATGTTCGTCAAAATGCTTCATCTCAACACTATACTACTTGCAGAATATGGAATTCACGGAAACATTAATGATTCAGCTCTCATCCCTTTTTCAACTGTTCCACCGCTTTTCTATTGACAAGCTTCAGAAAATACTCAAGTTGATTGCGATGCTCTTCCAGGTACCCTTCTTTCGTCAACTCCGGAACTCTGGTTTTGAAGAGTTCGAACAATGACGAATCCTCTCCATCCAGTCCGAGATACCGGTTCCTGAGCTCTTCTCCTATCACATCGAAATAGGTTTCAAACATCTCGCAGGATATTCTTCCCTTCCCCACATACTTTTCGGAAACGGATTTCTTTACCTCATCACAGCAGGATGCAACGACAGAAGTGACGTCGTGGCGCAGCATCGGACTGTCTGAATACTGGCCGGCACTACCGGGCATCAGCTTGCGCTCGTACACATCCCGAATTACCAGTCCGACCGTCACAAGCGGAACAATGCGGCAACGTGCACACTCTTCCCGCAGAACACGGGCGACTTTCCCGAGCATTTCCGGAATCAGCTCATCACCGGTCGAAACGGCGAGCAGATCCGCTTCGAGCTCGGAACGTTCGTAGGATGGAAGATGCTCAAGAGGTTCACAAAGGGACGGGACAACGCAAATCTCCCCGAATCTCTCCACTTCCTCGAAGACCCTGAGCGCCTGCATCGACTGCTTGACATTGCGCAGGATCTTTGCGAGAGACGGATCGGCTTCGCTGAGGAGACGGAAGACACTGTGATTCACTTTGGAAAAGACGAGACGGCGCAAGTAAACGAGGGTTTCTTCGTCGCCGGCATCTTCCAGCGGCAACCCAAGGAAATACGTTGTCAGCTGGCGGAACGACCCGCGTTCGTCACGCTGGAAAAGGTCGGCGATGCTGTCGTACGCGAGATCCGAAATGTTCAGACCGTGCATATTGCCGAGCGTCCCGACAGAGCGCTTGCTTGTCAGGAATGCTTCCGCGAGTGCATGGGCGACGGCAACAACATGATTGAGCTGCTGGTGCGTGCCAGTCCCGTTGACGACGGCAGTAAGATTCTTTTTGAAATCTTTTGAAAGGTGGAATTGTACGTGCATGGAGAACGGTAAGGCGCCTTCGATACTTCACGAAATATACCCAAAGATCGGCCCAGATACAATGGATGCAAACCCTAATAAATCCCCCCTATAATCCCCCCTTCAATTGAAGGGGGGTGACGGGGGATCTGCAAATCCCTGTGCTTAGTAATACCATCTTCTCGCCTGCGCTCCGTTCGGAATCGGGAACACCGCTTGCGTACCCCTACAGGTTCAGTTTTGCGACGGGACAATAGGCGGGGCAGTGGCAACACCATTGTAAACTGCAAATTGCAAATGGTGAATTGAAGAACCAGGGGTAAAATTATTTGACATTTCCGTGACACTTCCCATCGCCTTCGTATCCAAATTACAGCATGGATACAGGAGGCATCATGAAAACCTTCTTCACTATTTTTCTTTCCACCGCACTCTTTCTTGAAGGATGCACATCTTTCTCGTCGATCAGCAGGAATGAACAACTCCAGGGTCTTCCCAGGAACAATGAGTATATCCGTATTACGCTCAACGATGGCTCCGAAATTGAATCGGCTCCCTACCAGCATGCGTATGTCACCGCACCTTCCGATTTTGTCATGGGCATGGGAAGAATGACATGGGCGCAAAGGGATAAGGACAGCACGTTTAGCGGTATGATCGACAGAACGGCGATCGATTCAAGCAGGATGCTGACGTTGAACGGGCACCGCCGATATGTGTGCTGGCTTCCCGGCAGTGTCAAAATCTCATTTCGTGAAGAACAATGCCTGATCATCACTCCTGACTCCGGAACCGGTTTCTGGTGCATCGGCACGATCAGGGGAGGATCGACCAACCGTGACCCCGGATTTTTCAGTGGAAAGATCCCGCCCGGGAACATCAGGGAAATCGGGGTCCGGGAGCTCTCTGCTCTCGAGACAGCCGTTGCTCTCACCGCCTGCACGGTCGTGGTCGTCGGGCTTGCGGCGGCGACATGTTCCAACATGCATTTCGATATTCTCGGCACTCCTCAATCGAAGAAATAATTGAATAATCTGAAATCGCCTTTATTCTCTCTCCGATTGAATCTCACGAGGTGGTTCTTTATCTTGCGACATGACGTACGAGCGTTTACGGAAACATATCCTCAAGAGAGTGGATCTGACCGACAAAGAATTCCGGGCCTGCAGCGGATTCTTCACGTCCCGATCACTCAGGAAGCGACAGTTTCTTCTCCGGGAGGGAGAAGTCTGCAAACATCTGACGTTCGTCACTAGCGGCTGCCTGCGCGAATTCACAGTCGACCACAAGGGCGAAGAGCATGTCCTGCAGTTTGCAATCGAGGACTGGTGGATTTCCGACCTCAGCAGTTTTCTCACCGGAACGGCGTCTACGCATACCATCGAGGCGCTTCAGGACTCCGACGTTCTGATGATCGAGAAGGACGCAAGAGAGGAGATGCTCGGGAAAGTGCCCAGGATGGAGCGGTTCTTCCGGCTTCTCCTGGAAAGCAATTACGTTGCGACGCACCGGCGCATTAACGATGCCCTCAGCGCCTCCGCCGAACAACGGTACCTGGCATTCATCAAAACGTATCCCGCACTGTTCGAACAGATTCCCCAGCATCACATCGCCTCATATCTCGGCATTACTCCCCAATCCCTGAGCCGCATCCGGAAAGAGCTTTCGCGGAAGCGGTAGAAAAAAATCGTTACCATAGGTTCATACAATTTCTTATCCTTCGTGAATGGAATGCACTTCCCTTTCGGGTATATTGGTTGTGTTCAGAACAAGGAAACAACCAACACTCTTAAACGAAAGGAAACACGCCATGGCACTCTGGAAGATCGATGCAGTTCACTCACAGGTCAATTTTAGAGTCAAACACCTCGTTGTCTCCACTGTGACGGGGCATTTCGACTCATTCGATGCAACCATCGAAACCGGCAGGGATGATTTCAGTGATGCCCGCATATCGTTCCAGGCGGATATTAACAGCATCAATACGAAGAACGACCAACGCGATGGGCATCTGAAATCCCCGGATTTCTTCGATGCCACCAAATATCCGAAGATGTCTTTTGTTTCAACATCAGTCAGAAAGGTATCCGATTACGAGCTTCAGGTCACCGGCGATCTCACAATGCGCGGCGTCTCGAAACGCATCACGCTCGATGTCATCTACAATGGGACGGTGGCGGGATTCAGCGGAAGCCAGGTTGCAGGATTTGAGATACGGACCAAGCTGAACCGGTTTGATTTCGGACTTCAATGGAATGCACTCACTGAGACCGGCGGCATTGTCGTGAGCAATGAAGTACAAATTGAAGTCCTGGCGGAATTCAACAAGGCACAGGATGCTGCAAAAGCAGCGTAAGTTTCGTTGCCGTCCGGATTGAATCCGTGCGGTCCTGCAAGGTCAAAGGATAGCCCGGGCAGCCTGTCTCTGTCCGGGCTGTTTCGTTCCTGCCCCGATCTATCTCCGCAGCACGTCGACAGAGTGCCCGGCAGCTCCTATCTAAGGTCCCTGAGAAAAGGTGGTTCCTGAACGTCGTATCGTGCCTTCTGCCGCAGTGACATCAGTGCATCAGCTGATGGCTGGTCAATCATCTTGTCCGAAGTAGAACTTGCCGCACCAACAATCGCACCCGCCAGGAGGCCCCCGACGCCTACTATAGTGCCTCCTAAAAGAGCTTTCTGCCCGGCAGTCATCGAGAAGAACCTGTCTGGAGGATCATCGCCTCCCGAAGCACCCATGAGAGCTCCGATACACGCTCCCGACGCAAACCCGATCAGCACTCCACTGCCGAGGTTCGAATGCCCCTGGATTTTAAGCCACACAATATCCGCGGCTTCAACTTTGAAAACCAGATCCCGATCACTCGCGAGGGTACTATCGGGCAGATCCTCGCCAAAGGACATCAATAGTTTGTCCGGCTGAACCCATAGAAGCTCTCCAATGAGTCGTTCGCCCCGTTTCGTGAGGATTCTGATTTCTTCTCCGCGGCGCGATACCGGCGTGACCGAAATGTGCGACTCCGCCGGGATTTCGACAGCCGGAATCTTTACAGACCGGATCTGAACGGGGACCGCGTTCCAGTCGCCAACAACCAGCGTCACGGTCGTATCACCGATGTGGTATGTTCCTTTCCTCATTCCCTCCTGGTGGTCGATTTGTTCCGACATGCGGCTCACTTCTGAAGGAGCGTATCCAATTACCGTATCGGTTAACAGACCGTCGTTTCGTGTGTACATCACGCAGACGCCATAATTCCCTTTTGAATCGCGGAGCACCATCGCACTATCAAATCGTTCGACCTGTGGGAAGAGATTACACTCTGCACGTGTCTCAGCATGGATCATCAGACCGACACGCGGGCTCAGGATGATCGGGGAAAAGCTGTCCTGCGCGAAGATCCCGCCCGCCGAAGTCAATGAGAAGACTGCCAGAAGAGCTGTCAGAGAATATTGTTGATGCATAGCTTATCCCCCTTATGACAATGAATAGCCTGATCAAATCTATACACTCCACAAGGCAAATCTGTCATGGATTTGTCATACGTCCGTAAAATCCTCGCGTCGGAGACGGGCACTCCGCGTAGAGACAGCATCGAAATCCCGAAGATATCAGGAATTACATTTGTTTACCTCGCGAATTCTGTGTAAGATCAGACATATTCAATGATTTATTGATTTTGCCCCCGAAGGGGTCCTTCGGACATTCTCACATTGCTCAGGTGGTGCGCTAATTGTTCATTCGATCATTTCGCAGTAATGGATGAATGTCTGAATGAATAATTGAGGCCAATTTTAAGCAATGAGTGAATGCCTAAGTGAACAAAGGGATTAATTCCTCGCATGCTTGGCCAGGTTGTTTCTCACTACAAGATAATTGAGAAGCTGGGGGAAGGCGGGATGGGCATCGTTTACCGCGCCCTCGATCCGCGCCTCGACCGCATCGTTGCACTGAAGTTTCTTCCTCCGCAGCTCGCTGCATCGGACAAGGACAAGGCACGCCTTCTTCAGGAAGCGAAAGCCGCCGCCGCGCTCAACCATCCCAACGTCTGCTCGGTGTTCGACATTCAGGAACATGAAGGACAGATGTTCATCGTGATGGAGTTCATCGAAGGAAACACACTTCGCGCAAAGCTCGATGACGGACCGATCGACATTCCAACCGCAGCAGGTATCGCCCGACAGATTGCCGAGGGCTTGCGGGCTGCACACGCTAAGGGAATGGTGCATCGCGACATCAAACCGGAAAACGTCATCATTACCGTAAGCGGCATCGCAAAGATCGCGGATTTTGGGTTGGCGGCTCTGACCGACGAGCTCCAGCTGCCCGAGTCACGCAGTGTTGCGGGAACCACTGCGTACATGTCGCCCGAGCAGGCTAACGGCGACCGGGTCGACCACCTGACCGATATCTGGTCGCTTGGCGTCACACTGTACGAAATGGTCTCCGGCGTACGGCCGTTCAGCGGGGCGTATGATCAGGCAGTCGCATACCTTATCTCTCACGAAAAGCATCCACCGGTATCGGGACTACGATCAGGTATCCCGCCTGCCCTTGAAAAAATCATTGACCGGTGCCTCGAGAAGAACCCGGCACAGCGTTTTCCGGATGCCGGGTCACTCTCGGACGCTCTGCAGAGATGTCTGGAATCTCCGAAGGATTCAGATCAGCAGGGATTGAAATCAATTGCCGTTCTTCCGTTCAGCGATATCAGTCCGGGAAAGGATAATGCGTATTTCAGCGAAGGGCTGACCGAGGAGATCATTGCAAACCTCTCCAAGCTGCGGATGGTAAGAGTGGTGTCACGCACGTCGGTCGCGAATTATGACCGGGCGGAAAAGACGATGAAGCAGATCGCCGGAGATCTCTCGGTGCAGTACATCCTCGAGGGAAGTGTCCGCAAGCACGGCTCCGATATCCGGATCACCACTCATCTCATCGACGCCAGCCAGGATACCTCGCTCTGGTCGGAAAAATACGGCGGAACGATGGAAGATATCTTCGATATTCAGGAAACAGTCGCGGCGAAAATCGTGAAGGCCCTCAGAGTGCGCCTCACCCCGCGGGAGAAGAAGACATTGAAACGCCGTTCGACGAAAAATGCCGACGCCTACCAGTTGTATCTGAAAGGGAGATTTTTCTGGAACAAGCGGAA
>DATIXJ010000046.1:0-11578 GCA_035518715.1 Bacteroidota bacterium
ATAGCGTACTGCCCGGTGAGCTGACCGAACGCGAGCGTACCTGCAAGTATGGAATCCTTGCTCAGGAATCCTGAAGTAAGGGGAATTCCGCTTATCGCGAGAGTGTAGATCAGAAACGCGTAAAATGTCACGGGCATTTTCTTCCGCAACCCGCCCATGTTCCGGATATCCTGTGCATCGGTATGATGATCGTTCTGGTGGTGAAGCGCGTGATGCATTGCATGAATCACTGAGCCGGAGCCGAGGAACAATCCCGCCTTGAACATCGCGTGTGTCGCGAGATGGAAAAAGCCGGCCGTATATGCTCCGACGCCGAGACCCAGAACCATGTAACCAAGCTGGGATATCGTTGAGTAGGCAAGAACCTTCTTGATGTCATTCTGGGCGATGGCAATCGTGGCGGAGACAAACGCGGTGATGGCTCCGATGTACGCAATGACCATAAGCGCGTCGGCAGTCATCATCGGGAATGTGCGCGCAATCAGATACACGCCGGCGGCAACCATGGTCGCGGCATGGATTAACGCGCTGACCGGAGTCGGGCCCTCCATGGCATCAGGAAGCCAGACGTGCAGTGGAAATTGTGCCGACTTTCCGATTGCCCCGCAGAAGATCAGAATCCCGGCAGCGGTAAGCCAAGCGTTGCTTCCCATGGGAATCTGTCCCGAACCAATTGCACCGAATATTTCACGGAAACCGAACGTGTGGAACGTGTAATACAGGATCATAATCCCCGTAAACATTCCTACGTCGCCGACCCGATTTACGATGAACGCCTTCTTGGCAGCATCGGACGCGGATTGCTTCTCATACCAGTGGCCGATGAGGAGATATGAGCTCAGACCGACGAGCTCCCACCCCACGTACATGGTGAAAAAATTACTCGTCAGCACGATGACAAGCATTGAAAACGTAAAAATTCCGAGATACGAGAAGTACCGGGAATAACGGACGTCATCGTGCATGTAGCCGATTGAAAACAAATGCACCAGTGAGCTCACGATCGTCACCACTACCATCATGATCGCACAGAGGTTATCGATCGTGATGCCGAGATCGACGTGCAGTGATCCGAGGAGGGGGACATTTCCGAATTCGATCCACGAGAAACCCAGCGTCACTGGCTCTTCAATGGAGAGTTTCTGGAACAGGACAACGAAAGAAAGCACGAGGCAGACAAAGAGGATTCCAGTCCCGAACCAGTCCCCCTGGCGCGGCATCTTCTTCCCAAAGAAGAGCAACACCACAAAACTGAGAAGTGGGAGGAAGAGAATCGTCAGCGAAAGCGTTATGAGGGTAGCTGGTGTCAAAAATTACTCCTTCAGTGTACTCACTTCATCAACGTTGACCGTATGGAACCGCTGGTAAATATTCAGGACGATTGCCAGGGCTATTGCCGCTTCCGCAGCTGCCAGAATGATGACGAAGATGGCAACTGCCTGGCCGTCGAGACGCATCCCCCCATATCGCGCAAACGCTATGAAATTGATGTTCGCGGAATTGAGTATCAGTTCGATTCCCATGAGAACGAGAATTGCATTCCGGCGCGTGATGACGGCAAAAATGCCGAACGAAAAAAGCAATGCGCTGACGATAAGATAATGTATGAGTGTTACGTGCATTTCAGTTGACAGGAATAAACAACTCTGCAATTCATTGTTTGCTCAAGCGGAACCGCTCCTTGCGGGCGATCAGTGCTGCACCAAGGAGTGCGACAAGGAGAACAATCGACGCAACCTCGAACGGCAGGGCAAATGTTGTCATAAAAAGCTCGCCCAGAGAATTTGCCGTCGCCGCCGGAGCCGGAATTCCTTCCACCGTCTTCCAGTCGGTTCCATAGAAAATCCCGCACAGCACTCCAGCCACCATGGCGATGAGAATCGACGCGGGCAAGGTCTGCATGGTGCCGGTTTTCATATCGACGCTGATCACCTTGTTAGTGAGCATGACGCCGAACAGCAGAAGAACCAGAATACCGCCGACATAAATGAGAAGCTGTGCAACCGCTATGAAATCCGCATTCAACAGGACGTAGATACCTGCAACCCCAAAGAACGTGAACAAGAGTGAAAATGCGGAATAGATGATATTCTTCGAGAACACAACGATCATGCCGGACGCCAGCGTCACGACCGCGAAGAAGTAGAAGATGATATCGTAAAGCGTCATATCCGGTTCAGGATGGCGATTGGGCTGGAGGAGACGGTGGCGGATTGCCGGACGGAGGTGCAGGCGCGGGCTGGGCAGCTTTTGCCGCGGCAGCAGCTTGCGCAGCTGCAGCTTTCTTTGCCGCCTGTTCCTTTTCGTATTCTGCCGTTCTTGCCTTGATCTCCGCGGCCTCTGCCGGAGTCACGGTCGCATAATTATAAATGAGATTGTGACGGTCGAATTCGGAGAACTCGTACACGTCCGTCATTTTGATACATTCGGTCGGGCACGGATACACGCACAGCCCGCAGTAACAGCACTTGGCAATGTCGATGTCGAATTGCGTGACCCACAATCTCTTTTTCTGTCCCGTAGACGTCATCCCGAGATCTTCGGTGGGGAGCGACTTCACCGTCTCGATCTTGAAACAGTCAACCGGGCACGCCATATCGCACTGGAAACAGCCGATACAATCATCCATATTGACGTAGAGCCGGTTACGCGCACGTTCAGGGAGTTTCAGCTTCACATCGGGATACTGAATGGTCACTGCGGGAGTGAAAAGATGCATGAATGTCACCTTCATCCCGATCAGGACGGTCCAAATTCCACGATAAATATTTCTGAAATATTCTCTCATCGGTACATTCAGAGCATCAACCAAAATCCGACACCGAGGATACATGCAAACGCCCAGGGCGTGAGCACTTTCCAGGAAACATACATCAGCTGGTCAACGCGGAGCCGCGGAAGTGTCCAGCGCAGCCACATTTGTACAAAAACGAAAAACATGCCTTTCGACAGAAACCAGAAAACGCCCCAGAACGGTCCGCTCAGAAAATCGCCAAACGGACTGTTCCATCCACCCAGGAAGAGCGTCGAGCCAATGGCGGACACGGCAAACATATTGGCATACTCTGCCAGAAAGAACATCGCAAATTTCATCCCGCTGTATTCCGTATGGTACCCTGCAACCAGTTCCGATTCAGCTTCGGGAATATCAAACGGCGTACGGTTTGTTTCTGCAAGAGAGGAAACGAAATAGATGATAAACGCGATGAAGATGAACGGAAATTTCTGGAAGAGGTACCAGTTCCAGAACCATCCGGTTTGTGCCTGATTGATGGTTTGAAGATTGAGTGTTCCCGCAACCATTACCACCGCGAGGAGAGCGAGAGCAGTGGGGATTTCGTAGCTCACGATCTGAGCAGCCGACCTGACAGCACCAAAGAGCGACCATTTGTTATTGGAAGCCCAGCCGGCCATGAGGAGGCCGACGACAACGAGCGAAGATACCGCAATAACGTAAAAGAGTCCGATGTTGATGTTGCTTCCGATATAGGCGCTGCTGAACGGTATCGCCGCGAACGCAGCGTATGAGCCGATGAAGACGAGATACGGTGCAACGAAATGCAATTTCTTATCCGCGGCAGACGGGACGATGTCTTCTTTCTGGATAAGCTTCAGGATATCGGCGAGCGTTTGCGCCCATCCATGCCAGCCGCCGGTACGCATCGGCCCAAGGCGATCCTGCATGTGTGCGGAAACTTTTCGCTCCAGCCAGACTGCAAACAGCGCGTACGGAAGAATCCAGAGAAGAGGAACGACCGCCATGATGACGTAGGTCAGGATGTCGTTGTGAAGGAGATTTTGCAGGACCTGTTCCATACCCTTATCGATCCACCTCGCCAAGGACAATATCGGTACTCCCGGCAATGGCGACAACGTCTGCGATCATCGCACCGCGGCAGATTTCAGGGAGAACGCTCAGATTCACAAACGACGGCGACCGTGCCTTGACCCGGTATGGGCTTGCGGAACCGTCGCTGACAATATAAAATCCGATCTCACCCCGGGCTGACTCGGTCCGGACATACAAATCGCCGGTATTCGGCCGAATCCGTTTTGGAACTGCCGCCTGAACGTCACCCTCGGGCATCTGTTCCAGTGCCTGTTCGATGATGTTCGCGCTTTGCTCCATCTCCCGCATGCGAACCATATAGCGGTCCCAGCAATCGCCGACGGTACCCATCTCACCCTTCCCTACCTCAACTTCCCACTGGAAGCGGTTATAGATGGAGTACGGATCGTCGCGGCGCAGATCCCAGTTCACGCCTGAACCGCGCAGCATCGGTCCGGATGATCCGTAAGCGATCGCAACATCTGCGGGCAGCACACCGACATTCGCGGTTCTCTTGATAAAGATATCGTTAAACGAGAGAAGATCGTTATACTCCTTGATCTTCGGACGGAAGTATTTGCAGAATGCCTTCGCCTTATCGATGAATCCGGGAGGAAGATCATGGGAGACGCCGCCGACCCAGATGTAATTATAGAGGAGACGTGCGCCGCATGTCGTCTCAAAGAGATCGAGTATCCGTTCGCGATCACGAAACATGAAGAGGAAGGGTGTGAATGCGCCGACATCGAGGCCGTATGTTCCGAGTGCGATCAGGTGCGATGCGATGCGCTGCAGTTCCAGCATGATGACACGGATATGCTCGACACGTTCCGGAACTTGGATGCCGAGAAGCCGTTCAACACCGAGCACATAGGAATATTCCATGTTCATCGCCGCCACGTAATCCATCCGGTCACAGTAGGGGATCACCTGCTGGTAGTTCGTCATCGCCTCGCAGTGTTTTTCAAAACAGCGGTGGAGATATCCGATATGAGGGATGACTTCGATGACGATTTCGCCATCGACGACGAGTTCGAGTCGCAGCACACCGTGGGTCGAGGGGTGCTGGGGGCCCATATTGATGATCATTTCTTCGTTCCGGAGAGAACGGCCGGTCGAAGTCTTGAATTTGGGGATGTCGGTTTCGAACATCATTCAATACGGCACTTTCATGCCGCGATAAAATTCAGGAACCTTATAATCTTTCCGAAGCGGGTGGCCATCCCAGTCGTCGGGCAGGAGAATACGGCGCAGGTCAGGATGGCCGGTAAAACGGATACCAAAGAGATCGAACGCTTCCCGCTCGTGCCAGTTTGCGGTGGGCCAAACCGAGCTCACCGAAGGCATCACAGGATTCTCCACGGGAACTTCCACTTTCACGGTGATCTTGTGGCGATGCGTCATCGATGAAAGATTGTAGACCACGCCCAGGAGATTTTTTCCGAGGTCGACCCCGCTCAGGCACATCAAATAATCGAATCGGAGATCGGCATCATCACGAAGGAATTTGGCAATCTCCCCGATCGCCTCTGGCGCGACCTTCACAGACGGATCGGGAACTCCTTCTGTCTTGACCTCGCGGATGCGGTCGGAAAATTGTGCCTTGAGTTTTTCAGAAATTTGCTGGGGAGTCATCCGGCTTCAGGCAGTTTTTTTCACGACACTTTCACTACGGATCTTTTCCTGAAGCTTGATCAGACCTTCCATGAGGGCCTCAGGGCGGGGCGGGCAACCAGGAACATACACATCGACGGGAACCACGCGGTCGACGCCTTTCAGAACATGATACCCGTGTTCCCAATAGGGACCGCCGCAGTTCGAACAGCTTCCCATTGAGATGACATACCGCGGCTCAGCCATCTGGTCGTAGAGGCGTTTGATGCGCGTAGCCATTTTCAGCGTAACGGTACCAGCAACGATCATGACATCGGATTGACGCGGGGTGGCGCGGGGGATAACACCAAAGCGGTCAAAGTCGTAGTGTGAAGCCGCAGCAGCCATCATTTCAATTGCGCAACAGGCCAGACCAAACTGCATCTGCCAGATTGACGACAAACGCGCCCAGTTCAGGAGGTTATCGAGAGAGGTAACGATGACATTGCTGTTGTTGAACTGCTTATCGAGATACCCCATACGCGGTTCAGTTCAAGGTAAGTCAGAGTGCAATTTCGTGGTACTGTTCTTCAGCAGAAGAAGCGGGAGTTCCGGAAACCGACGGAATATTCGGCTCCGGCTTATCCCAATCGAGGTCGCCCTTCACCCACACATACGCATATCCAACAAGGAGGATACCGAGGAAGATGAGCATTTCGACGAATGCATACATTCCGAGGTTCCGAAAAACAAGAGCCCAGGGAAAGAGGAACACGACTTCTACATCAAAGACGAGAAAAATCAGTGCGATGACATAAAACCGGATATTAAAGCGGACCCAGGAATCTCCGACGGGGTCCTCTCCACATTCATACGACGTCAACTTGCTCGGATACCACCGCTTGGGCCTCACAAACCAGGCCGCAACGAGTCCGCCCGCCACAAAAATCCCACCGATGAGGAAGAAAATAAAAATTCGTCCGAATTCAGTAAGCATCAGCAGTGAATGGAGAAGGATTTAGTTCAACTTAATCTCAGAGAGCGCTTGAATATAGGAAGAAATCGTTTGAAAGTCAAAATAGGTTACGATGACTTTACACAGCCGGAGCAACAGTTCGCGCAAACGGCCAGAAAAAATTTTCTTGACTTTTATTTTCGTGCATCGTATACTTTGTATGAGCATCGTAGTGAGACCCACGGTTTCTAACTTCGCCTCCCAAGTTGGAATGCCAACCTCACACGATGCTCGTTTAATTTTACCCTACTCAACACATCCCGGAAGTATCGTTCACTTCGGAACCCATTCCTTTTCCGGTGTATCGCCAAGCATATTCGAGTATCGTGCAAGAATGAATAGAAGATCGGAAAGCCGGTTAAGAAAAACCTGAGGATCGCTGGAGAGAGCCTCCTTCTGACCGAGTCGGACGATGATCCGTTCCGCTCTCCGGCAGACTGTGCGCGCAACATGAAGCATCGCGGCAGTTCGATTTCCTCCCGGAAGGATGAAATGAACCAGCGGCGGGAGCTGCGGCTCAAGGTCGTCAATATGTTTCTCTAACCGTGTTATTTCATCGGTAGTAATTCGCGAGATTGGCGCCTTTTCCGGTGCCGCGAGATCGGCTCCCAGCGTGAAGAGATCCAGCTGTATTTCCTCGAGCAGCACATCGATGTTTCTGACCGTGTTGAACGAACGGCATACGCCGAGCACGCTGCTCAATTCATCCACCGTACCGTACGCCACAATGCGCAGTGCGTCCTTCCGGACGCGTTTGCCTCCGTGGAGAGATGTTTCTCCTTTGTCTCCTGTCTTTGTGTAGATTTTCATCGGCAAGATTAGTTGCCGCTGCAGGTGATAATGCGGACTGTCGCTCCGAGAATTCCCACCATCGTCACCGGATCACCCGGCCGGGTGTAGATACACTGCATCTGATTCTGTATCGACAGCATCTGCCGGACCCATGTTGTACCGCCGTCAGTCGTGTGGAGGAGTCCACCGACGCTCCCCGAGACAAAGCCATGGAGAGAGTCAACGAATGAAACCGCAAAGAGGCCGGTAAAGACCGTACTGTTTTGTGACAGCCAATCAGTGCCGGCATCGTTCGTGTGAAGTATTGTGCCATTGTCACCGCTGATGGTTGCTATATTCGGCCCCGACATGGAGACGGCGTAAAGGGTGACATTCGTGGTGCTGTTTTGTTTCACCCATGAGACTCCCCCATCCGTCGACCAGAGAACCGAGCCATTCAATCCTACGGAGACACCCGCGTTCGCATCCGCAAATGCAACACCATTCAGATTGGTGGTTACTCCCGAAGTCATCTGAAACCAGTTGTTTCCGCCATCGGAAGTCCGAAGGATCACGCCGCTCGAACCAACCACCACCCACACGGATGAGCCGAGCCACGCAACAGACATGAGGCCTTTCGTGGTCCAGCTGGTTTGTCCGAACCAGGAGCTTCCCTGGTTGGTGCTCTTCAATATGATTCCTCCTGATCCGACCGCAATTGCTGTGTTGCCGGAATCCGTCGCAACACCGCGCAAATCCGATGTCGTAACTCGCGGGATCGTATCCCAGACAACACCCGAGCTTGTCGTTCGCAGCATAATCCCGTTGCTTCCGACGATCATCCCGGTAGCACCATCAAAGTACGTCACTCCGTAGAGCGTCTCGCGGGAATGGACGGTTTGGACAATGACGGAATCGAACGGGGTGGTTGCGGACGACTGTGAAGATGTTGCCGAGATGCCGATGGAATTGTATGCAAAAACCCGGTAGGCATACGTTGAGGAACAGAGAAGACCGACATCTTCGAACTGTGTAATGGCTCCGATCGTACTGTCGAGGATTCGCCACGCCGTATCGATGCCGAAATAGCCCTTCCGTTCGACGACAAATCCTCCCGCACGGTTGGAGGTGTCCTTCCATGTCACATCAATGACCGTGGGCGATTTGGCAGTCGCCTTCACAGACGCCGGTGTTGCCGGCGGTTTGTGTGAACTGTCAATGGGCGGGAGCTGCTTCGATGAATCCGTCGGCGTGCCGGTCTTGCACGAAGCCAGGATAAGCATCACCGATGCAAACAGTGCACCAGCCAATAAGAGGTTTTTCATGGGGAAACGATTACTCCGGTGGGCATCCTCTGTCGAGGAGCCGACGCGTCACACTTTCCTGCCGCCTTTCATAAAGTGCGGCAGGTCATGATAGAAGTGCACGACGGTTTTGATCCCGTTATGAAAATTGTTGAGTGTCATGAACTCGTCCGGCGCATGGGCATTCTCGTCCGGAACACCAAATCCGAGCAAGACCGTATCGAGACCGAGGAGTTCCTTGAATTGTACTACGATAGGTATGGAACCACCCTCACGCTGGTAGAGCGGTTTCTTTCCGAATCCTTTTTCCAGTGCCGAAACTGCCGCGCGCACACCCGGACTGTCGATCGGGGTGATCGCCGCCTCCCCTCCGTGGAGATTCCGCACATTAACTTTCGCACTTTTCGGCGCTATTTTCTTCATATGACGTTCGAACAGTGACGCGATTTTCCCGGCCTTCTGATCGGGAACCAGACGCATGGAAATTTTTGCCGTCGCCTTCGACGGGAGTACCGTTTTGGCACCATCTCCCGTGAACCCTCCCCAGATTCCGTTGCACTCGAGCGTGGGCCGCGCCCAAAGCCGCTCGAGCGTTGTGAATCCCTTTTCGCCGTAGAGAGTTTTTACCCCCAGATCGTTTGCATAGCTTTTGTCGCTCCATGGAAGTTTCCGAAATGAGGAACGCTCCTGCGGGGTCAGCTTGCGCACGTCGTTGTAGAATCCCGGGATCGTGATTTTGCCATTCTTGTCGTGAAGAGATGCAATCATCTCCGCGAGTGCCTGGATGGGATTGTGAACCGATCCTCCGAAAGATCCCGAATGGAGATCGCGGTTCGGACCGATCACCTCCACCTCCATATACGCGAGTCCGCGAAGACCATAGCATACTGAAGGAATATCGTGCCCGTACATGGAAGTATCCGAGATGACGACAAGGTCGGCTTTCAGGAGGTCTTTGTGATCACGTACAAACGCTTCGAGATGATCGCTTCCGATTTCTTCCTCGCCTTCAATGATGAATTTCAAATTGACCGGGAGCTTGCCCTGATTTTTAAGGCAGGCCTCGATACCCTTGATATGGATGAAGACCTGGCCTTTGTCATCCGCCGTTCCGCGTGCGTAGAGGCGGTTGTTGCGGACGGTCGCCTGGAACGGCGGCGAAGTCCAGAGTTCTACCGGATCAACCGGCTGCACATCATAGTGTCCATAGAGAAGGAGTGTCGGTGCACCGGGCGCGTGAAGCCAATCCGCATAAACGATCGGGTGACCGGGCGTCTGGAAGGTCTGGGCATTTTCCATCCCGATGCCGCGAAGATGGTCGACAAGCCAGGATGCGCAACGCTGGATATCCGGCTTGTTCTCCGGGTTTGTACTGATGCTCGGTATTGCAAGGAGCGTGGTCAGCTCGTCGACATACCGTGAACTATTTTGCTCGATGTATCCGAGAATTTTATCCATTGTCTGAAGCAGATTTTAGGAAGTCGTGGGGAGATGGGTGAACTCAAGTCAAATATAACAATCAAGGGATGGAGTTGCAAGTAGCGATTTAGGCACAGTTCTTGCCCCTTATCCTCTGCAAGAGATTCAAATCCTTGAAAGTAGAGCGACATTTGAGTATCTTATTCAAGGATTATTATCAGGCGTGAAATGCGCGTTCTCATTACTGGAATCCAAATACTTCTTCCGTTTCTGTATTTCTGCACGATCTGGGCATATGCCCGATCTTTTTTCAGCAGTATTCGGATCGCTGGCACTCTCAAGACCCCCCTTCTGATTTCAATAATCGTCGTTCACGCGTTCTACATTATCTTGCGGACCTTTGTCTTCGGGCACCCGCCGATCACGTCAATTTTTGAAATTCTGACGCTGATTGCATTCACCATCACCCTCGTCTACGGATATATTGAATTCAAGACCGCAAACAGCTCGACGGGATACTTCATACTCATCCTTCCATTCTTTTTCCAGGTCGTTTCGTCACTCTTCATCAAGGAGGGCTCCGAAATCCCGACCATGCTGCAGAGCACGCTCCTGGGTTTTCACGTAACCAGCGCGCTCCTCGGGTATGCCGCCATTACGATTTCCGCGGTGTATGGATTCCTCTACCTCATGCTGTATCATGACATCAAATCAAGTCAATTTGGATTGATCTATAAGCGGCTCCCGAATCTAGAGGTGCTCGAGAGGATGAGTTTTACGGCAACAATTTTCGGCTTTCTCCTTCTGACCGTTGCCATCATCGTCGGACTCGTCTGGCTTCCGCGTGTACTCGGCGTTATTCCTTACACCGATCCGAAGCTCTTCGGAACGATGGCCATCTGGTTAATTTACGCCGTGGGTCTCACTGCAAAGAAAGTAGTCGGCTGGCAGGGAAAGCGCATCATTGTCCTTTCAATGTTCGGATTCGTTATCGCGATGTTCTCCATGACGATCATCAACATGTTCTTCAGCGGATTTCACAGGTTCTATTGAGATGAACGTAACTCCACAACAGAGCGGGAGCTTGACGGGATGAACATTCACTGCCTCGGCATCAGTCATCACACGGCAGCGATCGAGATCCGCGAGAAGCTTTGGTTCTCACTGGGAGAGATTCCTCCATTTCTCTCCTCGCTCAAGGCGAAGTACATGAGCGAGGCAGTGCTGGTTTCAACCTGCAACCGGACAGAACTGTATTACATCCCGCGCGAAAACTCTCTCAACGGAACACCGGTGTGGAAGATGCTCGCACAGGCGAAAGGAGCTCCGCAGGAAGTCGGAGAACAGCACTTCTATCTGAAGTCATCGGCAGATGCGGTCGAGCACCTTTTCCGCGTTGCATCGGGGATTGATTCAATGGTCCTCGGAGATGTTCAGATCCTCAGTCAGATGAAAGATGCATTCAGTTCGGCGCAGGAGCAGCATTGTACGGGAACGATTACCAATCGTCTCTTCCATACAGCTTTCCATGTGGGAAAACGCGCACGTACCGAAACGGAAATCGGCGAAGGGGCGGTCTCCATCAGTTATGCCGCCACAGAACTCGCCTCAAAAATCTTCGAAGACCTTTCGAAGCGCACAGCGCTT
>DATIXJ010000047.1:0-36554 GCA_035518715.1 Bacteroidota bacterium
GTTTTTATAGTCATGGTTCGTGAGAAATATGATGGTGTTTCTCGCTTCCGGAAATCGCTTGATGTAGGTGTTGAAGCCGCCGTATCTTCCTGCGTGTGAGATGATTTTCTCTCCGTTGTACTCCCCGAGAGCCCAGCCGAAACCGTATGCTGAGACACTCCCGTCAAGGAGCTTTGCACCGGTGAATGCTTCCTGCAGCGTCGATTGCGGGAGAAGCTGACTGGTGTAAAGTGCCTGATCCCATTTGAACATATCCCGCACGCTTGAGTAGATTCCCCCTTCGCCGTACGTCAGAAGATTATAGTCTTCATCATCGCCAAACCTGTTATACCCGCGAGCAGCAGATTGCGGAACCGGATGCGATTCATCGCGCACAAACGTCTCATGCATGCCGAGCGGTTCGAAGATATGATCCTTCATAAACGTGCCGTACCGTTCCCCTGTGACCTTTTCAATGATCAGTGCAAGGAGGACATATCCGGAATTGCTGTATTGGAATTTTTGTCCGGGGGGGAAATCCAGCGAATCCTGATGGACGAGCTCCTTCAGGACGTCGTGGTTTGTAAGTCCGGGTCGCTCCATTCCGAGCCCGACATAATCCGGAATCCCCGAAGTATGATTCAGAAGAGTACGGATCGTCACCTTTTTCGCATAAGATGGAAATTCGGGGAAATATTTTGAGAGCGGATCTCTGTAGGAAAGCTTGCCCTCTTCAGTCAGTATCATGACCGCCATAGCCGTGAAGGCTTTGGAGAGGGATGCGAGATAGCAGGGGGTGTTGGGGGTGAATGCGGTACCATTCCTGATGTCCGCGTACCCGAATCCGTTCTGATAGATCGGGTCGCCATGCTCGGCGACAAGGATGCTGCCGCTAAACTGGCCCCTCCTGGAAAGCTGGTGCAAGAGTGTGTCGATCTGTGCGGACTTGGTCTGTGCGGCGGCGTTCGCAGTGAACGCGAGTGCGAGTGCGGAAACTGCCACAGCCAGAATTCCCGTACATGCGGTGCGATAAGAACATGCCATTCGAGTCATGCTGGAAATTGGAATATCGATTGATCCGGACCCTGAGGTCTTTACGTCAAGTGCCCCTCAAGGGAAAACGAACAAAAGAGAGTCACGAATACAGAAACCAGTGAACAAGCGGAAAAGTTCAATCAATCTTCCAGGTTCGAATGTATGCGACAACATTCTTCAGTTCGTCGGCGCTGAGTGTCTTACCGAACGCAGGCATGTTGACATTGATCTGACCCGTAGCGATGAATTCCCTCAACACATCGTCCGTCATTGATGTGGCAACATCTGCCAGCCGCACATGCGTCGGCTGAGCTCCTTTTCCGTCCTGACCGTGACAGATTTGGCAGCGGAAGCCAAAGAGGAGCTTTCCCTGCTCTACACCGTGGGCTGACTGCAGAGCCGCCCCGATCTCCGATGCAGGCACCGTTCTCCTTCTCGCGGGGACATTCTTCACGAATGCGTACACTGCCCGCAGGTCATCCATATTCCACGACTTGTAGTACGCATACGGCATATGCGGAGTGAGAACTGTTCCATCCGGAGCGATGCCGGTTGTCACCGCGGCGAGAAACTGGTCTTCGCTCCACGATCCGATGCCCGTCTCCGTATCGGGTGTGATATTTCGGGCGAACGATGAAATTGTACCTTCGTAGGCAAAGCTGCTTCCCGCAAAGAGACTGTCTACATATACTGATCCATCCTGCAAGTTGCGGGGGGTGTGGCAATCGGCGCAATCGGCAAGATTACTCGAAAGGTATCGTCCGTATTCCGGCGTTACGCCTCGCGGTGGCGCGGAAACGGGTGACGTTACCGGATCTTTCGGCTTCATCAGCTTGAACGTAAAGAGCGCTTTTGCCATGAATGACGGCTCGTCTTTCGGGACCGCGTTCCTGACTGGCGGCAGGCTTCTCAGATAGGCTACTACAGCAAGGGCATCCTCGTCTGCCATCCCGTGATACCAGTCTGCTGGCATGATCGGGAAAAGTGTGGTGCGGTCCCTGCTGATCCCCTCGCGCAATGCCTGAACGATTTCCCCGTCGGTCCAGTTGCCGAGCCCCGTTTCGGGATCTGGCGTCAGATTCCGTGAGTACCATTTACCAAAGCCCGGACCGACGTTTGTGAGATCGAAGAGCGTCCCGCCGTGTGGCGAAGTGTTTGCATCTCCGGAGGTATCGCCGTGGCATCCCCAGCATTGTGCCTGAAACTTGTAGATGTACTCACCGCGGGCGAGTGTTGCCGAATCTGTCGGAGCTTTGAGATTCGGCACCGATCGTGAATTTTTTGCATTCCACATGACTTCGACATAGATCACGAGAATCAGAAAGAGCCCTAGAATGATTCCGACGAGCCAGGTGAACTACTTGAGAACGCGTTTAGCTGCTGGTGACATGCCCTGTGCCTCTCATAAGTTTGTGATCTGCGCATTCCCGGGAGGAGTGGACACGGGTCCATCTTCACTCGCAGCAACGAGAACTGCAGGTGATTACTTTTGCGGAATGATCCCCTGCTTTCCGAGTTCCGGTACGACAAGCCCTGCGATTTCGCTCCTGACGGCGTCCCGCGAGCTGGGATTGATCATTTCACCGGTTCCCGACCAGACGAGGTGTCCTGTTTCTTTCGCCGGTGTGAAAACCATGATCTCATGGCGAACGACTTTGTTCGTATCGGTGAACCCGGGTTGCTGGACATCACGATAAATGGTGGAATAGGTGTTTGTGTTCTTATCGTACTGGGTGACTTTCTCGCGGGTGACCGTTCCCGGAATTTCAGCTGTAGTAGTCTGGGTAGCGAGCCGCCGTATAAACATCACGCCGTCGAAACCCTTGTCGGCAACAGCTGCCGCAACCTGATTGGGATCGGGGATGGAGTCGGGAAAGAGACGGTATGAGCCAACTGCCGTTACGCCGTATTCCCCCAACGCAGCAGCCATCTCATCCTCCCAGAGGCGCCGGTTCACGGGGTTATTCTTGCCCGCCACAATCAGCATTTTGGTCATCGGCGGGCCAAGGAGTTCTGAATCTTTCCATTCGTTGGTCAATCGGGAAGGCGCGCATCCGGTATGGATTGTGGCAAGCATTCCAACCGATACGATCACGGCGATCGAAAAGGCAATGTTTTTCATTTTGTTCATGAGGAGTTTCCCTTTAGGGTTTGCGAAAAGGTGAACCTGCAAATATCATGAACCATTCTCTTAATTGCAAGCATTTCGGAGACCACCATTGGACGCGGGCACGTATCGCAGGAATGCTGTGGAAAATGACAGGATCAGTGCGGGGTGAACAATTCAAAAATGAAAAGTGAGAATGAAGAACGAGGATATGCCATTTCATCATTTTCAATTTTCGATTTACAATATGCACTTTGCAATGTATCTCACTCGGGAATCGATCTCACGACTTTCCCTGTGTCGTTGAGGAATTCGATGTGTGCGGCGCCAAGAGTATCGACGCGGAGGCGAAGGCGGTCGTTTCCGGCAGGATCCGCCAGCGAAAGCATTGACGAGCCGCTGCGTGTGCGTCCGAGATAGACCCGGTTTCTACCGTCCAACTTCGAAAGCTCTTCAAGCGCTCTTTTCTTTTCTGGTCCATCGGGCATCTTGCCGATTGCTTCGTATTTTTCTGAGCGTTCCTTATTGGTGATCGAGTTGGGATATTCATTAATGGAGAGTCCGGAATACCGGCGGCTGTTGCTCTCGTAATGTTGAAATGCAATGGCCTGATCTTCATCATACTGGTCGAATGCGAGAATAGCGCCTGCCTCGTAATTGCTTCCCTCACGAGAAGAGCCGAAAGCTAACCCTCCGCATTCCGTTCCTTCATCATTATAGAAGATCATGCCGATACGTCGACCACTTCCGTATGCGAAGGGAATACCTCGCTCGACGGGCCCCGGTGTACGTTCCTTGTTTGCAATGACCATCCGGAGCTTGCCGTCCTTTTCAACAATATTGATTCGTTCGGCGTCAATCTCCTCAAAATGCTGCTTCTGCGCGGTCTGTCTGAATCCAGAAAACCACATCACCGCGATGAGCGAAGTGACAACGAGTGCGTACACTTTCATCCATCGAAGTTCTCTCCTGATTCCAGCAAGTTCGTCATTCATCGGTCGTTCCTTCCTCGGATTTGATTTTTCATGGATTGCCTGCTGTCTCAATGGTACGTAGGTCCGTTCGGGAGTGTTGCATCTCACGGTTCAGAATGACCGAAACAGAAGAGGACAGGGTATGACAACGGGGAAGTTTCCACCCCGCATTTGGAGGAGAAGAAGGGCTCAACTGCAATCTTAGCCCGGGGTTACCACTGGTAAATCCGCAGGGTGCGCGTCAATCAGACTATGCTGGGTACCTTTCTCGTATCTTCTTACTGGAAACGGGTCCGCCCAGCACGGCGCTGATGTAGCAGAGATCGAGAGCCGTGGAGCTGAGCGGGACAACGCTCCAGATGATCAGGATAATTCCGAACGTGGAATCAATGAGGATGATTCCGACGAGAAGGAATATCAATCCTGCCACGAGCCGAAATATCCTCCCGCCCCGGCTATTGATGAATTTCGAAAATCCCGATCGGTTGAATCCATCTGAAATGCTTCCCATGAGATGTTCCCTGAGTTATGATTTTCCTGAACGATGCGGGTATATCCCGAAGACATTTCCCGCGGGATCTGCAAAGAGGGCTGTGATTTCATGAGCATCCGGTTCGACCGGCTGCACAATTTTCCCTCCGTGTGAAACTATTGATTTGGCTGTTTCGGATGCACTGTCCACCATGATGTGGAGCATCACTCTCGGATCGGTCTCGGCTTCCTTCCCTGCAAGCCACATACCGCTTACCTCGCCAACGCCGTCGTCGAATGCCATCTCGCCGTTTGCGCGCTCGCGGATATTCCATCCGAAAACATTCCTGTAAAATTGAGCTGATTTCTTTACATCCGCCGCCGGAATCTGGATGCAACAGATCTTGCCGTTGCCAAATGTGGGATGTGTGGGCTCCATCATTATCCTTTGTATCTATCAATATGGATTGGACTGAATTTTCCGAATACGCGGCATTGTGACTTAGGTTTTCTTGTTTGCGCGTATGCGTTCCTCCACAGCCGAAGCAAGTAATTGTCTCAAGGCGGGCTTCTGGAGATCTGCGGGCTTTTCAATCTTCACGTGCCGGAAAGTTTTCCCGGCACCGTCGAGAATTCCGTGCGGATCATCAAGCACCAATCCATGGTTGAACCCGAGATTGATGTGAGTTCCGTAGAGGCCAATATAGCAGAAATGCTCCATGTTTTTTTTCGGCCCAATGCCGTATCCAATGACTCGGAGCCGCTGCCAGGGGACTTCGTAAACTGCCGGATAAACGTCTGTTATGAACTTTCGCACCGCCGCTGCGAGCTTCCGCATCTCCGGGCCCGATTTCGCGATCGTTTCTTTAAACGTTCCGGATTCGTTGATGCTCTTCATGATGCGACGGCCAGGCAATTGTTATTCGAGAACAATGGCGCTAAAAGTTCGCGTGTCCTTGTGGATTTTTCACTTGAGAGTATGATTCACGGCGATGTTTAACCACGCTTCACGCAATGCATCGCGAAGTGCCGCCTTCTTGACTGTCTTTAGAATCACACCCGTGGCGCCCCGACGGCCCCATGCACCTTTCACTGGCACGAATGCGTCGGGATGACGGGCTACATACCCCATCTGTTGGTCGGGTGTAAGTCTGACCATTCCCCAGGATTTATCGGGGTACCCCATTGATGCGAACACTTTCCCTGACACACGAAAGTCCGGATGATCCATATGCCGTGATTCTTTCGTATCCGCCAGGGCAAGAGCTAGATTCCTGAATTCACTCGGGGTCATGGTGGCTCACCGATTCGTTCGCACGAAAATCGAGCTCGAGAATGAATCAGTATAGCACTTAAGATTGCGGGAGTCAAGGCATATCTGATTTCTGATGCGGTTCTTTGGACGCAACTGCCTGTGGTGATTTTCTTCCTTTATCACGTACTCGGTTGGTCTGGCCAATTAGTTATTACGTTTTTTACTTTTGAATTTTACTTCTATCCTTCCTTGCCAATACCAGGAATTCCGCTATATTTCTAATGACAATATACTTGATTGCTCAATGAATCAATCTATCCGGTTTTCCCTTGCAACGCTTCTGCTGCGTATCCTTGTCGGGGGAGTCTTTCTTGCCGAAGGGATACAGAAATTTCTTTTCTCCGATGAGCTTGGCGTCGGGCGATTCGAAAAGATCGGCATACCGATGCCGGCATTCAGCGCACCGTTTGTAGGAGTCGTCGAGATCCTATTCGGAGCTTTCCTGATTGTCGGACTCTACACAACAGTCGCTGCTATTCCTCTCCTCATCAATATTCTTACGGCGATCGCGACGACGAAAATCCCGATGCTTATTCATAACGGCTTTTGGAAAATGGTTCATGAGGCACGGACGGATTTTTCGATGGTGGTCGGCCTGATTGTTATTCTGCTGATCGGTGGAGGGGAGTGGTCGCTGGATGCGATGAGAAGGAGGCGGGTCGGTTCAATGCCGTCGGGCAGGGAGAACAGTTGAAAGAACTCGCCCTGCTTTTTTTCCGTCTCGGTTTCACGGCTTTTGGTGGACCGGCCGCGCATATTGCCATGATGGAGGATGAGGTCGTCAAGCGCAGAGGATGGATTACTCACGAGTATTTTCTCGACATGCTCGGCGCAACGAACCTCATCCCCGGACCCAATTCTACGGAAATGGCAATCCATATCGGGTACGTGCGAGCGGGCTGGAGGGGGCTCGTTCTGGCTGGTGTCTGTTTTATTGCTCCGGCCGTACTTATCACGCTTGTCATTGCAGAACTCTACAGACGTTTCGGACCAATACCCCATTTTTCCTCAGTCATGATCGGTGTGAGGGGTGCAGTCATCGCCATCATCTTGTCTGCAGTCGCCCGACTCGGCAGACCCATGTTGAAACAGAGTTTTATGCTTGTGACGGGCCTCATCGTTGAGATCCTCTCACTTGTTGGAGCAGATGAAGTTATGCTGCTCCTCGTTGCAGGGGCTGCGGGACTGATCTGGAATTACCGCGCCAAGATCCGTGGTACGTTTCTCTATATCGCTGCCAGCATTCCACTACTGTCGATCGGTGCGTCTGCTCAGCCGGCTGAAACGGTTTCAGGTGTGACGCTCACCGGACTCGGAATCTTCTTCCTCAAAATCGGCTCGATACTCTACGGAAGCGGATACGTCCTGGTGGCGTTTCTTCAGGGAGGACTCGTCGATGCACGCCAGTGGCTAACACAATCTCAGCTTCTGGATGCGATCGCCGCAGGGCAGTTCACGCCGGGGCCGGTTCTTTCCACCGCGACGTTCATCGGATATCTCATACTGGGAATTCCGGGAGCGACTGTAGCAACGATAGGAATCTTTCTCCCTTCTTTTGTCTTCGTATTAATTTCCGGGCCATTCATACCAAGAATCCGGAAGTCTCCTCCGGCGAGCGGGTTCCTCGATGGTGTGAACGCGGCGGCACTAGGTCTTATGCTTGCCGTGACAATTACGCTCGGGATGGCAACATTGGGAAGCATGATGAATCTGCTCATTTTTATCGCCGCTCTCGCAGTGCTGGTTATCTGGAACCTGAATCCCGCCTGGATCGTAGCTGGGGCAGGATGCGTCGGGTGGATGGTAGCAAGAATGCTACAGTAGCCACCCAGGAATGTCTGTTCATTTCAGATCCTGGGATTTTCTTCGTGGCATTTTGAAATTGGGAATTGTGGATGCAATCACTGCCATTTTCCTGTCAGGCAAAGATAAGACCTCCAAAGAGCCATCACGGTAAAGAACCGACCAAACCTCCTTGGCTAGTAAGCGGACTTGCTTGAGATGCTTGATTGTCGATCAGGGGGTTCTGTGCTCGGTTCTCCGTCCGCCTTTGCTCCTCTCTTATTTTTTTTCTATATTAGCGGGTTAATTTCACGTATTTCAATCTCTTATGGCTCGTATCTACATCGAGGATTTATCCAAGCACGTTGGCGAAGATGTCTCCATTAGTGGATGGCTCTATCATAAGCGCTCTAGCGGAAAAATCCGTTTCCTCGTGGTTCGCGATGGGACAGGTTTACTTCAGTGTGTGATGATGAGGGGCGTGGTCTCCGACGATATCTTCGCGCAATTTGATGCGCTCACACAGGAATCGTCTCTTACCGTCAGTGGAAAAGTCAAGAAGGAGGATCGTGCGCCGGGCGGATATGAAATGGATCTGTCCAATCTCAAGATCATCGCGATTGCGAAGGAATATCCGATCACGCCAAAAGAGCACGGTGTGGATTTTCTGATGGATCAGAGACATCTCTGGCTCAGGTCATCGCGTCAACATGCCATATTGAGGATACGACATCAGATCATTCTTGCAATCAGGCAGTTTTTCGATGGCCGCGGATTTACACTCATGGACGCGCCGATATTTACGCCTGCTGCGTGTGAAGGGACGAGCACACTTTTCGAAACTGAATACTTCGATCTTGGCAAGGCCTACCTCACACAGTCGGGACAGCTCTACGGAGAGGCCGGGGCGATGGCGTTGGGTAAGATCTACGTCTTTGGTCCAACTTTCCGTGCTGAAAAATCCAAGACCCGCCGTCACCTCACAGAGTTCTGGATGGTTGAACCCGAGGTGGCATTCAACGACCTGAACGACAACATGGAGCTCGCGGAAGAGTTCCTCGAACATATTGTGACTTCGGTACTCACGTTCAGGAAGCCGGAGCTGGCTGCCCTTGAGCGGAACACGAAGTTCCTCGAAAGTGTGAAGAAGCCCCTTCCAAAAATCACGTACACCGAAGCCGTTGAGATCCTGAAGAAGAAGGGGAACCAGTTCGAATGGGGCAACGATTTCGGCGCGGCCGATGAGACCATCATCTCTGAACAATTCGATCGTCCTGTCATCGTCCACCGCTACCCGGCGAAAGTGAAGGCATTTTACATGAAGCGGGATCCCCAAAACCCTGATCTTGCGCTTGCCATGGATGTTCTGGCACCTGAAGGATATGGTGAAATCATCGGCGGCAGCGAGCGTGAGGATGATTACGACACCCTTCTGAACAGAATTCATGAGCACAACCTCCCGGTGTCAGCATTCGACTGGTATCTCGATCTGCGCCGGTACGGCTCAGTACCTCACGCCGGCTTCGGGCTCGGGGTTGAGAGAACTGTTGCATGGATTTGCGGGCTCGAGCATGTGCGCGAGACCATCCCATTCCCGAGAATGATCTATCGACTCACCCCCTGAACCGATGCTGACCGTCTCACACCTGCGGAAAGTCTACTCCACGGTCGTTGCCGTCGACGACGTTTCCCTGCAGGCAAAGAAAGGGGAGATTCTGGGGCTTCTGGGTCCCAATGGTGCCGGCAAAACGACCACGATCCGCACGGTGCTGAATATGATCACTCCGGACAGCGGGACGATTCTGTTTGACGGCAAGCCGATGGATGAGCGCATCCAGAACTCCATCGGATATCTTCCGGAGGAACGCGGACTCTACCGGAAGAACAAGCTTCTCCATACGATACAATACTTCGCCAGCCTGAAGGGAGTCAGCTCAGCGGAATCGAAGCGCCGCGCGTACGACTGGCTCAAGCGGTTCGATCTCCTCAACTATTATCAGCAAAAGGTCGAAGCTCTCTCCAAAGGCAACCAGCAGAAGGTGCAGTTTATTATTTCCATACTGCATGATCCTGAATTCATCATACTCGATGAGCCGTTTTCCGGGCTCGATCCTCTCAATCAGATTTTGTTGAAAGACATTCTCCTCGAGCTTAAACAGCGGGGGAAGACCATCATCTTTTCCACGCATCAAATGGATCAGGCGGAAAAACTCTGCGACGCAATCTGTCTCATCAACAAGGGAAGAGTTGTCCTCGAAGGCGCGATTGCCGATGTCAAGAATCGGTATGGAAAAAATACCGTCACGATTGAGTTTGACGGTGACGGAAAATTTCTTTCGTCACTCTCTTCGGTTCAGACCGCGCATATTTTCGAAAATTATGCCGAGCTGATTCTGCAGGACCGGCAAGCGGCTCCGCAGTTTCTCCGGGAGATCGTATCGAAACTTGAAATCCGGAAATTCGAGATGACACAGCCGTCGCTCAATGCGATTTTCCTCGATGTCGTCGGCGGTGCACCGAAGAACGGTGAGGGTCCCTCATGAACAAAGCCCTCGCCGTGGCGAGATGGGAGTATATCGAAAAGGTCAAGTCCAAGGCCTTCCTTATTTCGCTTCTCCTGACGCCCATGATCATGCTGGGCATGGGGATTCTCCCGACGCTCCTTGCAACGCGGCCGGATACTTCATCGCAAACCATAGGTATAATCGATCCGTCGGGTGAGATTTCCGCTCCTCTGTCGGCATACCTGGATGAATACTACAAACTCCCGAACGGAAATCCGAACTACGTACTCCGCCCGTTTTCCACCCGCTCGCCGGAGGAACTTGTTTCCGCAAAACACGAAGCGGATTCTCTCGTTCTGGATGAGCAGCTCGAGGGATATGTCGTGATGGGAAAAACGGTCATGAGCGACTCTGCATTCGAATATCATTCCCAGAATGTGGGAAATGTGAAGCTTATCGAGAGGATGAATCATGCCATGCGTGATATCCTTGTCCGGAAAAAACTCGAAGCGCGCGGGTACGATCCATCCGTCATCAAGGATCTGAGCAGCGAGATCGACATGAAAACGATCAAGCTCGCCAAATCGGGGCAGGAGGAGGAATCGGCCGTGGAGCGGGTCTTCTTCACTGCGTATGGTTTTATGATGATGATGTTTTTCCTGATCATTACATCAGGACAGATTCTCGTCCGCAGTATGCTGGAAGAAAAATCGAATCGTGTCGTGGAGGTTCTTATCTCATCGTGTACCGCGAACCAGCTCATGGCAGGCAAAGTGATCGGGTTGAGTCTCCTGGGATTGACGCAGATGGGATTATGGGCGGTCATCGGGATTGCGATCAGCCTGAAAATGGCGATTACACTGATTTCGCTTCCGAGTGCCGGGCTTCTCTTTCTCTATTTCATTTTTGGATATCTCTTCTTTGCGGCGGTCTTCATTGCAGCCGGGGCGCCGGTTTCGACGGAACAGGAAGCTCAGCAGATCAACAGCTACCTCGTCATTCTGCTCATCCTTCCCGTGATGTTTGCATTCACGATCATGCAGAACCCGAACTCCACACTGGCGCATGTGCTCACATTTATACCTTTTCTTACACCAACGATGATGGCGATACGGATTCCCGTGCAGATGCCGTCGGAATACGAAATCGCTGGCTCGCTGGTGGTTCTCATACTCTTTGCATTTGGAGCGATCTGGATGGCGGGGAAGATATTCAGGACGACCATTCTGCTCTACGGTAAACGGCCTTCATTGAAGGAGCTTCTCATTATCGTACGGGCTAAATAAGAGAGGTTCGGATGAAAACATGCGGCGCGCTGCTTGCAACTTTTCTTGTCGTTGTACCGGGACCTGCACAGGTTCTTACTTCGGGTCAGCATACGCGGGAGGTCAGTCAATCTATCTACGGCCTCGGGCTGTCTGCCGGTGTCGCAAGCGGTTTTGGGCTCAGCTTCCGTCATCATCTTCCAGGCTTCTTTTCGTACCAGATCGTCGGCGGCGTGATTAAAGTGGACAACAAGACCGATTACAATATCGGGGGGGAAGTACAGTTCGATATGACGCGCGGCGACCGCTCGAGATTTTTTGCCGATGCCTCCACCGGGTATTTCTACTCCGGCGACGGCGGGAATACTCTTGCTGGTCCGTACCGGCTCGGCCTCGGCCTCGGATGGGAGTGGGGAAATTTCGATCCCATGAACATGAGCGCGGAGCTGCTCTTTACCTATTTCAGCGACGGGACGATCCTCCCGCTGCCGCAGGTCGCCATCCATTACTATTTTTTTTGAAAGTTCCGCGGAAAACACTATCTTGATTCCAGTCAACAGAACCGCCCTGAATTGCTGAATGAACGTTGAAGTAGTCTTCTTTTCCATTGTTTCAATTGTGGCGATTGCTTCAGCGCTCATGATGATTACCCGCCGCAATCCCATCGTGGGTGTTCTCTTCCTCATCGTCAACTTCTTCTGTCTCTCGGTTCTCTATCTTTTTCTTCATGCGCAGTTTATCGCGATCGTGCAGATCCTCGTGTATGCCGGAGCGATCATGGTGCTGTTTCTTTTCGTCATCATGCTCCTGAACCTTGGCGATGAGGAAAAACTCGCCGAGAAGCGATCGTACCGCCGGATTCTTGCGTACGCGCTGACAGCCGTCATACTCTTCCAGATCATGATCGGTATTGCCATGCCGGTTGGTCTCAATCCGTTTATCCTCACTGCGCGCGCCTCAGAAATCGGCACCGTTGAATATATCGGGAGGTCGCTCTATACCGAGTACCTTTTCCCGTTTGAGATCACCTCGCTGCTGCTGCTTGCGGCAATTGTCGGAGTCATCGTCCTCGCAAAAAAGAAATTTCAATGAACCCCTCGGTCGATGCAATACCGCTCTCGTATTATCTCGGCGTAAGCGCCATCCTGTTCGCTATCGGTGTCGCGGGTGTTCTGACTCGGAGGAATGCGATCGTGGTCTTCATGTGTATCGAGCTCATGCTGAATTCGGTGAACCTGACACTGGTAGGGTTTTCCGCGTTCCTCGGTTCCACAAACGGACAGATTCTGGTCTTCTTTGTTATGGCTGTCGCTGCCGCGGAGACGGCAATTGGACTTGCGATCATCATTGCGGTCTTCCGCAACAAGCAGACGATCAACATCGACGAAATCAATATCATGAAGTGGTAATGGACATTCATGGTTAATTACGCGGGATATATCGTTCTCCTGCCGCTGGTGGGATTTTTGGTGAACGGACTTTTCGGAAAGAAAATGAATTCCGAGAAGTTGAGCGGAGTGATCGGGAGCGGATGCGTGGGAGTATCATTCGCGCTTGCCGTTGCAATTTTGTTTGAAATGATGAAGGCACCCGTCGGTGAGCGGGCACACATCGTAGAGATATTCCAGTGGATCGCTGCCGGATCATTGACGATTAATGCCGCATACCAGATTGATCAGCTTTCCATCGTGATGACGCTTGTGGTAACCGGCGTGGGGTTTTTGATTCATGTATATTCCATCGGGTACATGCATGGTGACAAGGGATTCTGGAGATTTTTTGCTTATCTGAATCTCTTCATTTTCATGATGCTGAATCTCATCCTGGCGAATAATTTCGTGCTGATGTTCTTAGGGTGGGAGGGAGTCGGGCTTTGCTCGTACTTGCTTATCGGTTTCTGGCACGACCGGAAATTTGATACCGGCGGATATAAACCGGGAACCGCAACCACCTCTGATGCGGCAAAGAAAGCATTCATCGTGAACCGCATCGGCGATTTCGGTTTTCTGATAGCCATGTTCATGATCTTTCACCTCTTCGGCAGTCTCACATTTGAGGATGTCTTCTCACGCGCAGCAGCAGTCGGGACGGTTGGCGATAAGACATTTTTCTGGATCACGATTCTTCTTTTCCTCGGTGCGACGGGCAAATCTGCCCAGATCCCTCTTTTCGTGTGGCTTCCGGATGCGATGGCAGGTCCGACCCCCGTGAGCGCGCTCATCCATGCCGCAACAATGGTGACTGCAGGAGTGTACATGATTGCACGATGTTCGGTGCTCTTTGCGCTTGCGCCGCTTACCATGAACATCGTTGCCGGCATCGGGATGGCGACCGCAGTTTTTGCCGCCACTATCGGACTCGTGCAAAACGATATTAAGAAGGTTCTTGCGTATTCGACCATCAGTCAGCTGGGCTATATGTTTGTCGGCTTGGGTGTCGGAAGTTTTGCGGCGGGAATCTTCCATGTTATAACGCACGCGTTCTTCAAGGCCTTGCTCTTCCTCGGTGCGGGTGCGGTGATTCACGCAATGCACGAGGAACAGGATATCCAGCGCATGGGAGGGCTGAAGGAGCACATGCCGACGACATACAAGACGTTTTTTGTTGCCGCTTTGGCGATTTCGGGCATTCCTCCGCTCGCAGGCTTCTTCAGCAAGGACGAAATTCTCTTCCGTGCGTTCTCACAGGGTTCCGTCGTTCTCTGGCTCTTTGGGTGGATTACGGCGGGATTGACCGCATTTTACATGTTCCGGCTTGTCTCGCTGACATTCGAAGGAGCTCCGCGGTGGAACAAGGATAAACATCCGCACGAGGCCCCGAAGGTGATGACCGTTCCTCTGATCATCCTCGGTGTACTTTCCATTGTCGGCGGCTTCATCGGAATTCCTGCAAGTCTTGGGGGCAATAACGCTCTGGAACATTGGCTCGACCCGGTGTTCGAGAGATCCAGAATGTATCTCGCACTCCTTCCTGATACTTCCGCCTCGTCCGAGTATTTTCTTATGGCCCTCTCCATTGCTGTCGCGGTCGGAGGTGTTCTCTTTGCGAGAACCCTTTACCTGCGAAAGCCCGAGGTGGCGCAGAAGATTGCTTCTTCGTTCAAGGGGATATACTCGCTCTTTTGGAACAAGTACTTTGTCGATGAAATCTACGATGCCGGGATTGTGACACCAGTGGTGAAATCATCGGAAAAGCTACTCTGGAAGGGGATTGATATCGGCATCATCGATGGAATGGTGAATGGGTCGGCAAAGCTGATGGGATGGTTAAGCAGCCGTATGAGAAAAATTCAGGTTGGCGTTGCGCAGACCTACGCCATTGCATTCGTTGTGGGCATCCTTGTCATCCTCGCCATTCTCCTGGGGCACTCCTGAGGCGAACATGATGCAGCACATCGTCACATACACGGTCTTCTTTCCTCTGATCGGCATCATCTTTCTGCTCTTCCTGAAAAAAGAAGCGGTCGGCGCGATCAAGATTGCCGGACTCGCAGGAAGCATCGTGACCTTTGTCCTCTCGATCATTCTGTGCATGCAGTTCGATCGGGCGAATCCTCATTTTCAGCTTGCCGACCGAGTCCAATGGATTCCGACGTTCAACGTCTCATATCATGTCGCCGTCGATGGATTGTCGATCCTCCTCGTGCTGCTGACCACGTTTCTTACGCCGATTGCGATGCTCTCCTCGTGGAAATCGATCGAGAAACGTGTGAAGGAATATACCATCATGCTCCTTCTCCTCGAAGTGGGAATGCTCGGGGTTTTCTGTGCGGTGGACATGGTTCTCTTCTATCTCTTCTGGGAAGCGATGCTTATTCCGATGTATTTTATCATCGGAATTTGGGGCGGCGGCAACAGGGTCTATGCTGCGATCAAGTTCTTCCTCTATACGATGTTCGGAAGCTTGCTTATGCTCGTGGCTATTATCTGGCTTGGATATTTTGCGACGACGCAGCCGGTAGCGCAGTTTACGACAGACTTGCAGATGCTCTATAACATGGCCCCGCGAATCCCGCTGGCGATTCAATCGTGGCTCTTTCTCGCATTTACACTCAGTTTTGCGATCAAAGTCCCGCTCTTTCCGTTCCATACCTGGCTTCCGGATGCGCACGTGGAAGCGCCAACTGCCGGCAGCGTGATCCTTGCAGGCGTTCTTCTGAAAATGGGAACGTACGGACTCCTCCGCTTCTGCATACCGCTCTTTCCACAGGCCACTCTCGTTTTCATGCCGTACATTTGCGGTCTTGCCGTCATCGGCATTATCTACGGTGCACTCGTGTCGATGGTGCAGACCGACATCAAGAAGCTTGTCGCGTATTCTTCTGTGAGTCACCTAGGGTTCGTCGTACTGGGTATTTTTGCACTCACGCCGGAGGGAATTCAGGGGAGCATCATTCAGATGGTGAACCACGGCCTCTCGACCGGCGCTCTCTTCTTAATCGTGGGAATGATCTATGACCGGCGGCATACGAGGCAAATTTCGGATTTCGGCGGGCTGGCTAAGGTGATGCCGGTATTCTCCACAATCTTCATGATCGTGTCGCTCTCCTCAATCGGGCTTCCCGGGCTGAATGGATTTATCGGCGAGTTTCTCATCCTTCTCGGAACGTATCACTCGACCTATATCAGCAACTGGTTCGCGATCGTGGCCGCGTCCGGCGTGATCTTCGCCGCTGTGTATCTCCTCTGGATGTATCAGCGTGTGATCTTCGGAGAAGTGACGAACTCTGCCAACCGTGGCTTGAAGGATCTGTCGGCACGTGAGATCGCGGTGCTTGTACCGATCCTGATTTTTGTCGTCTGGATTGGTGTGTATCCAAACACGTTTCTTGATCTCTCGGCCACCAAATCGAAGGACATTGTGACCAGTCTGCAATGGGTCGTATCACACAGCGTCACGTACCTGCAAGGCGCTCCTTCCCCCTAATGGTGTGCCAATGCGCCAGACCACAAGATGGATCATACTCCTCGCCGCATGCATGATTTAATTTGGTCCTGCGCTGCTGGCCGGCAATAGCGATTCGAGCATGTCGCCTCATCCTTACGCCTTTGCCCCATTTCTGCTTCTCCTGCTGTCTATCGCGGTCATTCCCCATTTTCACAAGAAATGGTGGGAATCGCACTACCCTCTTCTGGCACTCGGATTCGCCTCTCTGACGGCGATATACTATCTCGTGGCTTTCCATGATCTGACTCCCGTTTACGGTGTCGGTAAGGAATACGTCAGCTTCATGATTCTCATCGGCTCGCTGTTTATTGTTGCAGGAGGCATTCAAATACGAATCAACCGGCGTTCAACACCGATTGCAAACGTAGCATTCTTGCTTCTTGGCGCTGTACTCTCTAATCTCTTCGGAACGACGGGAGCAGCGATGATTCTTATCAGGCCATTTCTGGACTTCAACAGCAATCGTCTAAGAGCATATCATGTCGTGTTCTTCATTTTCATTGTATGTAATATCGGCGGCGCATTGACGCCCGTGGGCGATCCGCCGTTGCTCCTCGGGTATCTTCACGGTATCCCATTCATCTGGGTCGTTCAAAATCTCTGGCCCATCTGGGTGATTGCGACCGGGCTCATGTTACTCACATTCTACGTCATTGATTCGAAGAATGTTCATCATAACAAAACCGACCAACGAGCAAGCGAGGAAATTCTCCACAAACCCCTGATCTCCGTCAAGGGACTGTATAATCTGGTATTTCTCGGACTGATCCTCATATCAGTATTCATCAGCAATCCGCCGTTCGTGCGAGAATTCCTGATGCTTCTCGCCGCAGCTGCCTCATATTTTACCACCAGCACGAGCGTTCATCAGGAAAACGGTTTCGAGTTCGGTCCCATACGCGAAGTGGCAATTCTTTTTCTCGGGATCTTTGTGACGATGGTGCCGGCCTTGCAATGGCTTGAGCCGAATGCATCCGTTCTGGGGCTTTCCACTCCCGGGCAATATTACTGGGGAAGCGGCGTTCTTTCGAGTATTCTCGACAGCGCCCCGACATATCTGAACTTTCTCACCGCTTCGATGGGCACATTCGTGGACCCGAAAATAGTCCACCAGGTGATGCAGATGGTTCAATCGCATGGAACTCGTCTCGTTGAAGGACATTCGGAGGAAGCGGGGCGTACATTTGCAGTGCTGGCTTCCGCTCATCCGCATCTCATTGCTCAGGGGAGTGCGTCGTACCAGGAGATCTCGATAGCGTATATGCTTGCGACCCGCGAAGTATTTCTGAGAGGAATTTCGGCGGGCTCGGTGATTTTTGGTGCAGTAACGTACATCGGGAATGGGCCCAACTGGATTGTGAAAACGATGGCGGAGCGCTCGGGGGTTTCGATGCCGGGATTCTTCGACTATATCATACGATATGCGCTTCCGATTCTTCTTCCGCTGTTTCTGCTGATCTGGCTTCTCTTCTTCCGGATATAAAAGTCCCCCGCACACCTGCTCAAGGAAATGCGGGGGATCTGGAAAATTGCTATTTCTTCAACTTGGTCAGGATCTCTTCCATTTCATCCATAACACGATTCATCTTCTTCATCGTAAGATCGAATGGCGCTGAAGTGGTCATATCCACTCCCGCATTCTTCAAGAGCTCGATCGGATAATCGGAGCTTCCCGAAGAAATGAACTTAAGGTAGCGGTCGCGTGCAGCTTCGTCCCCGGAAAGAACTTTCTCGGAGAGCGCAGCCGATGCGGTGAACGACGTCGCATACTGGAAGACGTAGAAATCATAATAGAAGTGCGGGATATACGCCCATTCCGACTTCACATTATCATCCACGATGCATATACCTTTATCGCTCCCATAGTATTTCTTGGTGATATCGTAATACACTTCATCCAGCTTGTCGCCCGTCAGCGATTCTCCCTTCTCTGCAAGTTCATGGATCTTCAGTTCGAATTCCGCAAACTGTGTCTGACGGAACACGGTTCCCTTAATTCCTTCCAGATAATTCCCGAGAAGCGAGAGCCGAACTTTATCGTCCTTGATCTGTTTCAGCATGTAATCGATGAGAAGCGCCTCGTTGAATGTTGATGCAACTTCCGCGACGAACGTTGCGTACTGGGAATTCACGTACGGCTGGTTCTTGTTCGAATAATAGCTGTGCATCGTATGTCCCATCTCGTGCGCCAGCGTACTCACATCATCATACTTGCCGTTGTAGTTGAGGAGCATGTAGGGATGAACATCATACGCTCCGCCGTTCGAATACGCACCGGCTCGTTTCCCGGTCGTGGGGTAATAGTCGACCCAGCGCTCGCTGAGGGCTTTTTTGACGACAGAAACATAATCGTTGCCGAGCGGTTTTAATGCTGCCAGTACATGCTTTTCGGCTTCGTCAATCGTGTATTTCAAATCGACTCCTGCTACCAGCGGGGCGTAAAGGTCATAATAGTGGAGTGTGTCGAGTCCGAGTATGCGCTTTCGTAAATTCAGATACCGATAAAAAGTGGGGAGATTCCTGTTGACGTTGTCAACGAGGCTCTGGTACACCTGGACCGGGATGTTCGGACCGTCAAGCGCCGTCTCGACACTCGACTTGTAGTCGCGTGCCTGCATATAAAACATGTCCTTCTTGACTTCAGCATACAGCTGAGTGCCGAACGTGCGTCGATAGTCATCCAGACGGTTGAAGAAGACCTCGAAAGCCTTTTTCCGATCTTCGCGGTTTGTGCTCGGCCGGAGAAGACTAAATGTTGGCTTGTCGAGTTTCATCGTTTTCCCATCGCTCAAGGTGATATCGGCGTAAGGGAAATCAGCATCTGAAAAAACTCCGAAGATATTGCCCGGTCCGTCTGCCATGAGTCCCGCGTCCGCAATAATCTTTTCTTCTCCTTCGGAGCGGGTGTGTGCCTTCCTCCGCACGATATCATCCAAATAATGCTTGTAAATCCCGAGCTTTGGTTCTGATTGGACGAACCCGTCGATCGTGGTTCTGTCGATCTTCAGGATTTCGGGCTCGATATACGATGCCTTCGCAGCAAATGTTGAGCCGATCTGCGTCATCTCCTGCTGCATGGCAAGATACTTTGAATCACGTGTGTCCTGATCCGAGCTCATACTTGCATAGACCGCCAGCCGTGAATAGTCCTTTGCAAGATCGTTCACGAGTTCGAGACATCCGAGGAGGCTTTGCGAGGATGACGAAAGCGTTCCCTTGTACTTCTCGATTGAGGGGAGATCGGCAAGAAATTTTTCCTTTGCCTGTTTCCAGGCATCGTCGGTTGGATAGATTTCCGCAAGATTCCATTTGTATCGATCCGGTACCTTGCTCCTGTCTCGTTCCTGGCTAAACATCAGCTGTCCTCCAAACACGAGGACAACCAGGCAGAGCAGGAGCCATTTCTGTGGATGCATGATAGTGCCTTTCATTGGTTAAAGGGGGAAAGGGGGATTTCATCGAGCTTTTTCACGTGATGGTAAAAGGATATACTGAATTGTGGCTCTAAAGTTACGAAAAAATATGACACTTGACAATTATTTTTCGGGATGCAGGGACCTCCGGGTGGAGTCCTAAAATGAAGCTGAGTGTCCTAATTTCAATAATTTATTTTGACTGTCTTTGTTGTTGTTCTCTCTTTCCGAATACCCTTGCTATCAATAACGACCGTTGTAATGGGTTCGCTAATATCGTCGGGGAAAGTCAAGCACATTATTTGAATAAATCTGATAGCACCATCCTCGTCTCCATCTTTCCAGAGAGATGGGTTATTCAAAATGTTGGAACTATTTTCGCCAGCACTGACCCCCAAGATAAATGGTTTAGCACTTTCTTGAGTCCATTTTTCTTTAACAAAATCACAGAATATTCTCGGAATAGCGGAATCGCCCTCTATGGTGAATACTACTCCCATAATAGAAGTAATTCCTTGCTCGTGTGCAAAGAAAACGCCGTCCACAATATAATGAGATTGAAGAGAGTCGTAAACATCCGGTCTATAGCGTCTGATGTATCTGATTTGAGTGGTCATTTCTTTGCAGGAAATTCTAATGAATTCGTTTGTCGCTTCTTTAACGCTCGCAAATTTCTTACAGGCGATTTTTGCATACCGATAGACATTATATACCCCATTGCTACTGTCATACAATCCAGAAAAACAAAAGAAAATATTGCCCTCTCTCTGAATCTTATCTATCGTAAAGGTTTTTGTAGTTCCAGTATTGTTTACTTTCCCATCAGCAGAGACGACAATTTTGTGTTTCGATGCCTTAACAACAATACAAGTTCCATGATGATAGGTTTGTCCAGGGGCGATAGCGATGAAACTAAACAGCGCGATTCCCAAAACGAGACTTGGATTAGAGTTAGACATACGGATGTTACCATGTTTGATGAGGATGTCCGGGGTGTATTTTATAATGATGTTAGTCTTGATATTGATATAAGTAACGACAAGAAAATTTGGTATCACATGCTTGGGTTCCTTTGTATGGACCATCTTCCCCGCATTGAGTGGAAAATCTTGAATGGTCATTAATCATGCAGCCTCAGACCGCACATCATTGTAGGTCAAGAAATCATACCACGACCAAAGACGGGAAGTTATTTTTGCTTCCATCGCGGGAGTGACTCTAAGCGACTCATGAATACGCATGAAGTTATAGTGGAAAAAGTGCAGAGCAAGAGCGTGTCTAAGATTGTCGAACTTCTTAGAGAACCCGTTGGTAAGCCGCGTGAATCTACGCATATTCATTCGCATAGTCAAATTCTGTCTTTCGACGAGGGAAGTCGAAATATGTCTTGGAGTGGGTTCTCCAATGATCGGTTTTTTATGTACGCCGGTACAGTGACCGGGGGAATAGCGAATCTCTGCCTTATTGCCTTTTGCGGTCTGATAGGTCTTGTGTACCATCCCATAATCAATATCGCTACCGAAAACAAAGTCAACCGCTTCGGTGTAAGCGGCCAGAGCATCGGTAGAGAGTTGGAATCGAGTGCGTATGCGGTTCTTTAGATCATACATGAAGGACGTAGCGAATTGGAGCGTTCTCTTTCCTACAAGGAACGAGGGAATGAGTTTAGTGTCTGCGTCCAATGCCACGAAGATATATTGGTCGCCCACAAGGTCGGAATCGTCTTTAGTGACGAGTTTTTGTTTTTTAGCTACATACGTCCAAATTTCATCGACTTGGAGGCGTTTAACCTCAAGGTTCTGCATTTGGGTATCCATGATTTCGGAGGCGATTTCTCCCGCCTCTTTGAGCAAGCGAAGAATGGTATCGCGGTGGACACCCGTAACCCGCTCAATGGAGCGGATGGAATTCCCTTCGACTAATTGGGAGAGAATTAGGGCTTGGGTTTCAATCGGTAAGCGGTTCATAGCGAAGCTCCTTATATATGGGGTTGATTTTTTCCCCGCTATGAACTATCTTGAAGTGTGGTTGCAAGCTCGTTCACGCGGGCTTCAATTAACGGGGCTTGGAGGTGCTACAACACCGACAAGCTCTTTTGTTTCTATAATCGAAAACAGGCAGACGCTACTAAGTGCTGAGTCCTCGTCCAGCAAGACTTTACTCTCAGCATTTCGAGTGTTGCGCACTCGTAGCTTAGAAGTCGCTCAACTCTTCGCGTCTGTCTGTTCATTTTATGAGTTCCTCAAGAAAACCCTTCCATTTTCGAGAACTTCAAAGCGTTTCCTCGCGTCTCGTTTTATTGCATTGTGCAGACTTCCCCGTGGGTTAGTTTCTCCTAATGAAACCCCGTGGTTTAATAACTCTATGAGTAGTTGTGAACGAGTTAACGGCCCGCGAGCACGCAATACGAGTTCAATCGCATCACCGATAGTCATGCCGGATTGGAATTGGTCATGCTCCCCCATAAGAACTCGCTTTTCTGGATATTCTGACCCCGTGAGAATGTTGTACGCATTCTTGAGCGTTTCCATTTTTGCAATAATTTCGTTTTGCCTATGGAGCAAATCTGGAATTTTCTTTTCAACATCCTTGAGTTCACTTGATAGCTCCTCAAGTTTTCTCGTTACAGCGGCAATTTCTTCGTGGTTTCTTATCATTTTGTGCCTCTTAGTATATCTTAATAGTAGCTTATTGTATATACGTATTTACTATACGAAAGTCAAGAGATTCTGTAAAAATATTTTTTGTGCGTGGATTGACATTTTGTATTCCGCGCGGTATATTGAAAGTGTTCTTGCCATCATAAAAAATGGTACGCTCGGCGGGATTCGAACCCGCATCGCGGCATTAGACAGACGCCCGCTCTATCCATTTGAGCTACGAGCGCTACCATTTCTGAAAAGCCGTTTACTCAATGACTCGCGAGGTCGGAGTGAGCGGCTTTTTTGTTTGATTCGCGGAAATTCGCGAACATTCAAAGATAAGCATTTAGACATGCTCATGTCAAGTAAAACATGTGAACAGGTTATCCACACCTTATCCACACAAAATCATTGAAAACGAGAAAATTTTGAGGTTTTCTGTTAAAAACAATCTGACGGAGAGAAAATGAAACCAGAGATCATAAAATCAATGGCTCATGATTTTGAAGCAAACTCATTTAGAGTTGGAGATATAGAGTTTTGGTATGCCAGATCATTGCAAGAACTTCTTGGATACAATCGGTGGGAGAGCTTTTCACAGGTCATTGAGAAGGCAAAGAATGCGTGTAAGAATGCTCACCAGCCGATAGAAAACCATTTTCGTCCCGTGCTGAAAATGGTCGATATAGGTTCGGGGTCAAAAAGAGAAGTTGAAGATTATGAGCTTACCCGCTACGCATCATATCTAATAGCACAGAACGGAGATTCTCGTAAGGAACAGATAGCATTTGCGATGAGTTATTTTGCCGTTCAAACAAGAAAGTTTGAAATTCTCCAAGAGAGGATAAATGAACTTGAGAGAATTAGAGCGCGCGAAAAACTCAGCGAAACTGAGCGGCAGTTTTCGGGGACACTATACCAACGCGGAGTTGATGATCGGGGTTTTGGTGTCATTCGTAGCAAGGGAGACCAGGCATTATTTGGAGGAAAGACCACAAATGACATGAAGATTCAACTTAGTGTGCCAGAGGGAAGACCGCTTGCGGATTTCTTACCTACTATCACAATCAAGGCAAAGGATTTTGCCACAGAAATTACATTGTTCAATGTTAAGAAAGATGATAAACTCAACAACCCCGCCTCAATCGAAAATGAACACGTAAAAAATAATCAGGAAGTTAGGGGATTATTGACAAAACAGAATATCTTTCCCGAAAAACTGCCCCCCGGAGAGGACATTAAGAAGATACAGCGGAAAGTAGAATCCGAAAGGAAGAAACTGCTCAAGCCAACAAAGAGTCTCTCCAAAAAGAAAAACGGCAAATGAAACAAGGACACTTAAGAGTAAATTAGGACAGCACCGACCTCCGGCATTTCTTGTATTTGGAGGATTTTTTTCATAATTTGTGCTCGAATTTCACTGGCTGATCGACAATTCTGAAGCTCACCGCAATCATGTGGTCTGATATTCTGACAGCAAGCCCGCTTCTCGCGATGGTTGTCCTTTCTCTCGTCGTTCTTCTCATCGAGGCTATGGTAAAGAAGGGGGAAGTGGTAAGTTACTGGATATCAGTCGCAGGACTCGCATTGTCCGCGTATCTTGCCTTTGGATCGATTCCCCATCCGCAGGTCCTGTTCAATGAAATGCTTGCTTCTGGCGGTTTGGGCGGCTTCTTCTCGACGTTGTTCATCCTCTCGGCACTCCTCACCATCATTCTCTCCCGCGAGTACATCAGCAAGGAACACGAGAATTTTGGTGAATTCTACCTGCTGATCCTGTTTGCAACCATCGGGATGATGCTCATGGCAATGGCTGCAGATTTGATCATCATCTTCCTCGGACTGGAACTGATGTCGATTTGCCTCTATGTCCTGGCAGGTTTCATCAGAAACAGACCTATTTCGAATGAGGCCTCTCTCAAATATTTTCTGCTGGGAGCATTCGCGACAGGGTTTCTTCTTTATGGCATTGCTCTCATTTACGGAGCATCCGGTACGACGCATATCCAACCGCTCGTCCTGAACTTTGGTGCGATTTCCTCTTCTCCATTTTTCTGGGTTGGCATCGGACTTCTGGCAATCGGACTCTCGTTCAAAGTTGGTGCCGTGCCGTTCCACATGTGGATTCCGGATGTTTATCAGGGCTCTCCAACTCCCATTTCGGGTTTCATGTCCACGGGAGCGAAGGCCGCGGCGTTCTCTGCTTTCGTCATTGTCTTTGCGCATCACTTTGATAATGCTGATCGGCTTCGATTGGCGCTCGCAGTTCTTTCCGCGGCGTCGATGATCGTCGGAAACATCATCGCGATCACTCAGTCAAACATCAAACGCATGCTCGCGTATTCCAGCATCGCGCATGCGGGATATATGATGGCAGGACTGGCGGCAGGAAATGAGCTCGGAAGAGACGGCATCGTGTTCTACCTCGCGGTTTATACGTTCATGAATATCGGAGCGTTCGGCATTCTTGGACTGCTCGAGCAGGAGGGGGAGAAGAATCTGGAATATTCCGATTACGCCGGGTTGGGTGCCAGACGACCTTTGCTCGCAGCAACGATGTCTGCGTTCATGCTCTCATTGGCTGGAATTCCTCCGTTTGCGGGCTTCCTTGGCAAGTATTATGTCTTCGTCGCTGCCGTTAATGCTCACCTTACATGGTTGGCAATCATCGGTGTTCTTACGAGCCTGGTATCCGTGTATTACTATCTGCGCCTGGTAATGGTCATGTACTTCCAGGAGGGCGACAACCCATTGGTAGATCGGCCGTCGAGGGTCGGCATCGCCGTGGTTCTGGTATCGGCAGTCATTATTCTCGGGCTCGGGATTTTCCCGTCATCAATCCTCTCAATCATTAATCATCTCTGACAATCCGCAGTGGAACGCGTCGTCACATCGACTGAAATGCAGGCATGTGACCGCCTTGCCATCCGAAACCTCCGGATTCCCGGATCAATACTGATGGAGAATGCCGGGAGAGGTGTCGTCGAAAAAATGATTGACCGATATGGATCGCTGAACGGAAAATCGGTTCTCATCTTCTGCGGTAAGGGAAACAACGGCGGTGATGGTTTCGTCGTGGCCCGGCATCTGATAGAGGCCGGTTCGGCAGTCTCGGCTGTTCTGGTTGGAAATGCCTCCGGTCTGAAAGGGGAAGCAAAGCAAAATTGTCTGATATGGAAGACCCTTGTCAAGCGTTTGGGAGCACGCGGAAATGTCTCGTTCGTTGAACTAAAATCTGCCCAACCCCTTCGTCGCTTTACTCAACCGGATTTTATTGTTGATGCATTGTTCGGGACGGGAGTTCACGGCGAAGTGAGAGGGATCTACAAAGATGTTATCGACTGGATGAATCGAAGTCATGCGAGGAGTATTTCTGTCGACCTCCCTTCAGGAGTGGATGCAGACAACGGGAGAGTCGGAAATGTAGCTGTCGAGGCAGATTTGACTGTTACCATTGGAATGCAGAAAATCGGTCTAATCATTGGTGATGGAAGAACATACGCCGGGAGAGTTGAAGCTGTAAATATGGGCATTCCGGCTGCGATTTTCCCCCCTGTATCCCGAACAGCGTTTCTTGTCGATCGAGGCCAGGTCCGCAGGAACATTCCGGCCCGGCCGCTCAGCGCTCATAAGCACAGCGTCGGAAAGATCGTGGTGATCGCTGGATCGAACGGGCTGACGGGAGCAGCGGCGATGACCTCTCAATCAGCGATGCGGTCGGGAGCAGGATCAGTGATTCTCTGTACGCCGGCTTCTGTATATCCTATCCTTGCCCGGAAGCTGACCGAGGTCATGGTAGAGCCGTATTCGGAAACTCCTCAAGGCACCCTTGCGCTTGGATCATACCAGGATCTCCTGAAGAGAATTTCCTGGGCCGATATCGTCGTCCTTGGTCCCGGTCTTTCACGAAACAAGGAGACGGAAGAACTGATCCAGAAGCTCGTCGCCAGAATTGAGCTTCCGCTGCTCATCGACGCGGACGGCCTCAATGCATTTTCCGGGAAGCGGAATCTTCTCGCTCAACACAGAAGCAGGGAAGTCATTATCACTCCTCACTCGGGTGAGCTTTCACGGCTGACAGGCGTTTCGTCTGCCGAAATCGACTCCGGCAGAGTGGAGTATGCCAGAACATCTGCCAAAAAATTCCGGGTGACGGTTGTGCTGAAAGGTGCTCCCACGGTCACTTCGTCGGAATCAGGTATCGCCTATATCAACTCGACGGGCAATCCTGCGATGGCGACTGCGGGCATGGGAGATGTCCTATCCGGATGCATCGCCGGCCTGTGGGGCCAGGGAATGAACCGGACTGAAGCAGCATATAGCGGAGTGTTTATCCATGGGTTGGCAGGTGATTTCTGCAATGGGAAGCTCGGCGACCGAGGTCTGCTTTCCACGGATGTTCAAAATATTCTCCCCGAAATAATTCGTGAAGTAATGAGAGGTATCCCGCAGTGAGCCCGTCGGTTAGGAGGTTCCTTTACTACCAGTTTCCCGCAATTCTCTGGGCGGTGGTCATCTTCGGAGCGTCGTCCATTCCCGAGGTACAGCTTCCATCGATAGTCCGGCATTTCAACGACAAATTTCTACACGCTGTGACATTTTTTGTCTTCGGGATTCTGATCTACAGAGCAATCTATCCTTCTCATTCCACTCGAGAGTTTCGCTGGAAGTTTATTTTGCTGGCAATACTTGTCGTTGTCATTTATGGGATTTCTGACGAGTTCCATCAGTCATTCGTTCCCGGAAGAACTCCCGACGTAAATGATGCAGCTGCCGATTCACTCGGCGGGCTTCTGGCAGCCGTGACAATTTTCCTTCTCTCGCTTCGAAAAAAGCCCGTTCGATAGGTTCCGTTGCATTTCCCGACGGAATTGACTAACTTAGAAACTAATGAAATTCACCCTCCACGGAACAGATGGGAGCGCGCGCACCGGCGAGGTTGTTACGGAGCACGGCACATTTCGTACCCCGGCGTTCATGCCGGTGGGTACCCAGGGAAGTGTGAAGGCGGTGCCTCAGTCCGTTCTCGAAGAAATCGGGGTGGAGATCATGCTCAGCAACACGTACCATCTGTATCTCCGTCCTGGTACCGGCATTCTGACCGAGGCGGGTGGCCTGCATCGGTTTATCGGCTGGAATCATCCGATATTGACCGATAGCGGTGGCTATCAGGTCTTCAGTCTCTCAGATCTCCGGACGATTGAGGAAGAGGGTGTCGAGTTCAAGTCGCATCTTGACGGTTCACGCCACAAATTCACGCCGGAACTTGTCGTTGATATCCAGCGCGTGATCGGCTCCGATATCATGATGGTGCTGGATGAATGCACGCCCTTCCCGTGTGAGAAGGAGTATGCCGCGGAATCGAACGAGCTGACGCTGCGGTGGGCTGAACGCTGCAGAAAGCAATTCAGGAATTCTCCGCCGGTGTATGGGCATTTGCAGGCACTATTTGGGATTGTGCAGGGGAGCGTGTACGAGGATATTCGCCGTCGGTCTGCTTCGGCACTGTCGGAAATGGATTTTGAGGGGTACGCCATCGGCGGTCTCGCAGTCGGTGAGCCCGCCGATCTGATGTACGAAATGGTCTCGGTCTGCACAGGGATTCTTCCCAAAGAGAAACCGCGTTACCTGATGGGTGTAGGAACGCCGGAAAATCTTCTTGAATCAATCGAACGAGGTGTTGATATGTTCGATTGTGTGCTCCCGACCCGGAACGGCAGAAATGCAATGCTCTTTACCGCACAGGGAACGCTGAACATCACGAACGCTAAGTTTAAATCTGATCACTCGCCGGTAGATGCACACTGCAGTTGTCCAACATGCAGAAGATATTCGAGAGCGTATATCCGGCATCTGTTTCAAGTAAATGAAATTCTCGCCCTCGAGCTCGCGAGCGTGCACAATGTGTTTTATTACCAGCAGTTGATGCGCGGTGCACAGGAAGCAATTCGGATCAACAGATTCAGTGCATGGAAGAGGGAAATTCTTAACTCACTCTGTCAGGAAAAAGGACAGTATTTACCACTTCATTCTCAGGAGGTTTAATTGAGCGCAATGCATATTGTTGCGATGGCGCCGCAGGGGGGAAGCGGCGGGTCAGGCATGTTCAGCACGATTCTCATGTTCGGGCTGATCATTGTGATATTCTATTTCATGATCCTTCGCCCCCAGCAGAAGAAACAGAAGGAACGGCAGCAGCTTCTCGAGAGCGTTCAGAAGGGCGACAAGGTCGTCACCATCGGCGGCGCTCACGGAACGGTTGTCGGGATGGAGGAGAAGACCGTTCTTGTCCAGATTGCCGACAACGTGAAAGTGAAATTCGAGAAGACTGCGATCTCGTCAGTGATCCGGAATACCGATACGACGGGAAAAACAAGTTAACGACGGAGAAGAAATGTCGCGCGAAGAGGTCCGGTTTCACACCATTGAAGAAGCGATCAAGGAACTTCAAGAGGGCCGCATCGTCATCGTTGTGGATGACGAAGACCGTGAGAACGAGGGCGATTTTGTGATCGCGGCGGCGAAGTGTACTCCTGACACGATAAACTTTATGGCCCGCAAGGGCGGCGGGATTATTTGCGCGGCGCTCACCACACAACGCGCAAGAGATCTTGCGCTTGATCCGATGGTCGACAGCAATACCTCGCTCCACGAAACATCGTTTACCATATCGGTTGATTTCATCCACGGAACCCAGTCGGGTGTTTCGGCGCATGACCGCGCTGCGACGGTGCAGTCACTGATCGACCCGAAGACAAAACCGAGCGATCTTGCACGGCCCGGACACATCTTCCCGCTGCGAGCAATGGATGGCGGAGTCCTCCGCCGTGCGGGGCACACGGAAGCGGTGGTCGATCTCTGTAAGCTTGCCGGGCTCTATCCCGCCGGTGTCATCTGCGAGATTATGAATGAAGATGGAAGCATGGCAAGGGTGCCGGAGCTGATTCCTCTTGCCGCTCAGCTGCATCTTAAAATCGTTTCGGTGAAGGACCTCATCCAATATCGGATGAAGCGCGAGAAACTGGTTCAGCGGATTGTCTCGACCAAGCTCCCGACAAAGTATGGCGTATTCGATATCCACATTTACCGGAGCGAAACCGACAGCAAGGAACATGTTGCTCTGGTAAAGGGAGAGATAAGCTCCGACAAACCTGTCCTCGTCCGTGTGCACTCGGAATGCCTGACCGGTGATGTCTTCGGCTCAATGCGCTGCGATTGCAACGATCAGCTTGTGGCAGCAATGAAACTGGTCGAAAAGGAAGGACGCGGGGTTGTCCTCTACATGCGTCAGGAGGGAAGAGGGATCGGACTGTCGAATAAACTGAAAGCATACAAGCTGCAGGATGAGGGGCTCGACACCGTCGAGGCGAATGAAAAGCTCGGGTTCAGGCCGGACCTTCGGGATTACGGAATCGGAGCACAGATCCTTCGCGATCTCGGAGTCGGCAAGATCCGGCTCATGACGAATAATCCGAAGAAGGTGGTGGGCCTTCACGGGTATGGACTTGAGATCATTGAGCGCGTGGCTCTGGAAGTTGAACCCCATCAGCTCAATGAAAAATACCTGAAGACAAAAAGGGACAAATTAGGTCATCTCATTCTGATTGACAGCAAAGGGAAGTAAATTTTTCTCTTGCTTTTCTGTTTTCCTTGTTGTAGATTAATCTGAAGCGCCTCTTATGGCCATCACTTGAAGATGAAAGTGATGGCTTTTATTTTTCCCCCACCGTAATGGTGGGGAATTTCATGGAGCATCTATGGCAGAGAGCAAGAACAACGGAGTTGTTTATCTGACGCGTGAGCGGCTGGTGGAGTTGGAAAAGGAACTCCACGAACTGAAGCTCAACGGACGCGCGGAAATGGCACAGAAAATTGCCGAAGCGAGAAGTCACGGCGATCTTTCGGAAAACGCGGAGTATGATGCCGCCAAGGAGGCGCAGCAGCATCTTGAGCTGCGCATCGCAAAAATCGAACAAACACTTTCACGAACCCGAATTATCGAAAGCAACGAGCTTCCCAACGATAAGATTTACATTCTCTCAAGAGTGAAACTCAAAGATCTGAAATCCAAAGAAACAGTCGTCTATACGCTTGTTTCTCCAGAAGAAGCAGATTTTGAGAAGAACAAGATCTCCATTACTTCTCCTCTGGGGAAAGGTCTGATGGGGAGAACCCGGGGTGAATCGATCAAGATTCCGGTTCCCGCCGGGGTTCTGGAATACAAGATCCTGGAAATAGAAAGATGATTTCCTCTGCCGCTCGTTTAACTGATCCAGTTTCCTGAAGTTAGCCGCACCATGCCTCGCAATCTTGAGGTGAAGGCAAAAATCACAACCATTGAATCTGCAAGAGTGTTAGCAGAATCGATTCACGCGAATTATGCCGGTACACTTCATCAAACGGATACGTATTTTCGGGTATCCAATGGCAGACTAAAGCTCCGGGAGATCAACGGGACTCATGCCGAGCTCATCAGGTATGAGAGGGAAGAATCATCCTCTCGGAGAGAGAGCCGCTTTGATGTCTGTCCGATAAAAAATCTCGATGGGATCAAATCCTTGCTCCGCGTAGCGTGCGGTGTGCGGGGAGTTGTCGAGAAAACAAGAATTCTCTACCTCCTTGATGGCTCAACGAGGATTCATCTGGACGAGGTGAAGGATCTGGGTGTTTTTCTGGAATTCGAAGTGCCCGTCGCGAAGGAGGAGGAAGCATCGGAGCAGCTCGAATTTCTCATCAAACACTTCGGAATTCAGCAGTCTGACTTCGTCAAAAACTCGTATATCGATATGCTTCCGCAGAGGGGGGAATCTTCTTCCGAAAATGTCTAAAACGATAAGATTTAGACATGATTTGGAGTCTCCGGTTTTCCGGTAAATCCCTCGTTTTCAGTTGCATAGGGGATATAATTTCAGTATATTGCCACGGGCACTTTGCGGGAATAGCTCAGTTGGTAGAGCGTCACCTTGCCAAGGTGAATGTCGCGGGTTCAAATCCCGTTTCCCGCTCGAGGTAGCCACTGGCTACCTTGGTCCCGAAAGGGATCGAGTTCTATACTTCCTCTTTAAGCGCCCCGCTGCCCCCAATCCCACCAGGTGGCGGGGCTTTTTTTGAATGAGGAAGTTCATGGCGCCGTACCCAAGTGGTAAGGGAGAGGTCTGCAAAACCTTAATGCGGCGGTTCGAATCCGTCCGGCGCCTCGGTGAAATGCGAGAGTGAGTTGTGGCAAGGGAGCGCATCCCTCGAATTCTCCGCTCTTGCTAGCGTGTACACCCGTTTCTGCCGGGGTGGCGAAACTGGTAGACGCACAGGACTTAAAATCCTGTTCTCCGCAAGGAGAGTGCCGGTTCGATTCCGGTCCCCGGCACGGTTCATATCCATGAACGCGGGCTCTTAGCTCAGTTTGGTTAGAGCGCTTCCTTGACATGGAAGAGGTCACAGGTTCGAATCCCGTAGAGCCCACACGAAAGGAGAGTGTCTCAATTTCAGCATTGACAAACTCGACGTACTAGATGTTCTTGACTGAAATCGGAGATGCTCCGATTTTTTTATTTCCATTATGCCAAAAGTGAAGTTGACGTTTCCCGACAATTCCGTTCGTGAATTCGAACAGGGTGTCACGGGTAACGACATTGCAAAGAGCATCGGTTCAGGACTGGCCCGTGAAGCGCTGGCGATTGAGGTGAACGGCGAAGTCTGGGACCTTGCCCGTGCCATCAATGCGGATGCGGCCGTGAGAATTTTAAAATGGCAGGATGACGGCGGGAAATATGCCTACTGGCACAGTTCCGCGCATCTGATGGCAGAGGCACTCGAGTCACTCTTTCCCGGTACAAAATTTGGCATCGGTCCGCCGATCGAGCAGGGGTTCTATTATGATATTGACACCGGTGACCGCAAGCTTTCTCAGGAAGATCTTGCAAAGATTGAAGAGCGGATGGTGGAATTTTCTAAGCGGGATGCTCCGTACACTCGGGAAGAAAAATCATGGGGTGACGCAGTTGCATATTTTACGAAGAAGGGTGATCCGTACAAGCTCGAGCTTCTCGATGAGCTGAAAGGGAAGACGATCACCTTCTACCATTCGGGGAATTTTACCGATCTCTGCTACGGACCGCACATTCCGTCAACCGGTAGGATCAAGGCAATCAAGCTACTCACAATTGCCGGGGCGTATTGGCGCGGGAGCGAGAAAAACAAGATGCTTCAGCGCATCTATGGGATTACCTTCCCGACGCAGAAAGAGCTCGACGAATATCTCTTTCGGCTCGAAGAAGCAAAAAGGCGCGACCACCGGAAACTCGGTGCAGAACTGGAGTTATTTCTCATTACGCCGAAGATCGGCGGAGGACTTCCTCTCTGGCTGCCGAAGGGTACGATCCTCAGGGAAACTCTGGAGTCGTTTCTGCGTGAAGAGCAGCGCAAACGCGGCTATCTCCCTGTGGTGACTCCGCATATCGGGAATATCAACCTGTACAAGACGAGCGGCCATTATCCATATTACAAGGACAGCCAGTTTGCTCCGATTAAGGTGGAGGATGAAGAGTATCTTCTGAAGCCGATGAATTGCCCGCACCATCACCAGATCTATCTGGCGAAGCCACGCAGCTACCGCGATCTTCCTCTGCGTTTGGCAGAGTTCGGAACAGTCTACCGGTACGAACAGTCAGGCGAGCTCAACGGCCTGACGCGGGTGCGATCGTTCACCGTCGATGATTCGCATATGTATGTCCGGCACGATCAGCTGAAGTCAGAGCTGTGCGATGTTATCGATCTGATCCAGCTCGTCTTCCGGACACTCGGGTTCAAGGATTTCCGGACGCGGCTTTCATTCCGGGACCCGAAGAACAAGGACAAGTACGGCGGCGAAGATGGGATGTGGGAGCAATCGGAAAAGGACATCAAAGAAGCGGCTGACGAAATGAAACTGGATTATTATATTGGCATTGGCGAAGCCGCCTTTTACGGTCCGAAGATCGACTTCATGATACGGGACGTTCTGCAGAGAACATGGCAGCTTGGGACCGTACAGGTGGATTATGTTATGCCGGAGCGGTTCGACCTGGAATACATGGGTAGCGACGGTCAGAAGCATCGCCCGGTGATCATCCATCGTGCACCGTTCGGATCATTGGAGCGATTCATCGGAGTGCTCATCGAACATTTTGCGGGCGAATTCCCGCTCTGGCTCGCCCCGGTCCAGTCTGTGGTCCTTCCCATCACCGAGAAGCAGGCCGAATACGCAAAATCCGTTTTCGAAGCATTGCGATCCCGAGGTGTGCGTGTTGAACTCGACGAGCGCAATGAAAAAGTAGGTTTCAAAATCAGAGAATGGGAGACGAAAAAGGTCCCGTACATGCTTGTTCTCGGCGACAAGGAGTCGGCTGCCGGAACTGTTGCGGTCCGCCAGCATAAAAAGGGCGACATAGGTGCGATGCCGCTTGCAGCGTTTCTCGAATCGATCACGAAGAAAATCACGGAAAAATCCATCAACATATAGGAGACGACCATCAAAGGACCCGATCGCGTGCACATCAATGAAGATATCCGCACCCCGAAGGTGCGTGTTATCGACGACGACGGCCAGGTTGGCATCATGCATCCGTCCGAGGCGCTGAAGCTGGCGCGCCAGCGCGGTCTCGACCTGATCGAGATTGTGCCGAATGCGACCCCGCCCGTCTGCAAGATCATGGACTTCGGAAAATTCAAGTATGAACAGACGAAGAAGGACAAGATGCAGCGGAAGCACCAGCATGTCACACAGCTGAAGGAGCTGCGGTTCCATCCGAATACCGATGTTCATGATTTTGATTTTAAAACGCGTCACGCCCGCAGATTCCTGGAAGCCGGTCATAAGTTAAAGGCGACCGTCGTGTTCAAAGGGAGAGAGATTACGTACAAGGAACATGGTGAAGAACTCCTCCATCGGTTGACGGAAGCACTTGCCGATGTGGCGAAGGTCGACCAGGAAGCGCGTCTCGAAGGCAAGCACATGGCAATGATTTTTGCCCCTGAGAGAGGGTTGAAGAAGAAGACGGAACCCAAGTCCGAGGCGAAGCAGCCCGCAGCGGAAACTGCGAAGAAAACGGAAACTAAACTGATATCCAACGAGAAAAAATAACGGAAGAAACCCTATGCCAAGAATGAAATCCAACTCCGGAGCGAAGAAGCGACTGCACAAAACTGCGTCGGGAAAATTCAAACGCCATAAGGCATTCCGGAGCCACATGCTCTCGTCGAAGTCGACGAAGCGGAAACGCCACCTGCGGAAACCCACTCTCGTTTCGAAGCAGGAGCAGCACAAGTTTGCAATGCTGATTCAGTCATAACGGCATTCGCAGCACCAACAATCACACAGATGAGGAAAGGAGACAAGCGCACCTATGCCACGCTCGCAAAATAAGGTTGCCTCCCACCGCCGTCGCAAGCGCATTCTCGCGCGTGCGAAAGGTTACTGGGGCGCGAGAAGCAAAGTCCTCACGATTGCGAAACATCATATCGACAAGGCAGGCCAACACGCATATCGTGACCGACGTTTGAAAAAACGGGAATTTCGTTCGCTCTGGATCGCCCGCATCAACGCGGGAGCCCGGCTGCATGGAACGACCTATTCACGGCTCATGTCCGCACTGCATAAGAAAAATGTGGACATTAACCGGAAAGTTCTTGCCGAACTCGCCTCGCGCAATCCGGAGGCATTCGCCGAGATTATCAAGTTTGCCGGAACCTGATTGATCCCTGTCGCTGAAATCGTCAACCGGAGCACTGAAACGCAGTGCGCCGGAGTCGATCCCTTCAGCCCGGGCCGATTGTCTACAACATCCTGAGTATAGCGCCATGCAAGATGCCATTCATGGGATCCGGCAACAAGCATCCGAAGAACTGCAGCACGTCGATTCACTCGACGCGCTGGAGGCATACCGCGTAAAGTTCCTTGCCCGCAAAGGTCTCATCGCACAGCTCTTCGATTCGTTAAAGTCCGTATCCCCGGCAGAACGCCCGGCTGTCGGCAAGGCGCTCAACGAATTGCGGGCCTCCGTCCAGTTACATTTCGACGAAAAGAAGTCTGATCTCGAGAAGGGAAAAGGCACTTCATCGAGGGTTCAGGACCTCACACTCCCCGGAAGAAAACAGTGGGTGGGCTCCCAGCATCCGATCATGCAAACTCTCGACGAGATAAAGCGGATCTTCTTCGGGATGGGATTCATTTCGGTCGAAGGTCCGGAAATCGAAGATGATTACCATAATTTCGAAGCCCTGAATTTCCCTCCCGACCATCCTGCACGTGATATGCAGGATACGTTCTTCATCACAGATAAAATGCTTCTTCGGACTCATACGACTCCCGTACAGGTCCGCATCATGGAATCGCAGAAACCCCCTGTCCGCGCGATCATGCCGGGACGCGTCTACCGGAATGAGGCAATCAGTGCACGCAGCTACTGCCTCTTTCACCAGGTTGATGGAATTTATGTGGATACCGGTGTCACGTTTAGCGAGTTGAAGGGGACACTTGTTGCGTTTGCAAAGCAATTCTACGGGAGCGCGCTGAAGTACCGCTTCCGCCCGAGCTTTTTCCCCTTTACCGAGCCGAGTGCCGAAATGGACATTACGTGTTATCTCTGCGGCGGAAAGGGATGCCGCGTCTGTAAACAGACCGGTTGGCTGGAGATCCTTGGCTGCGGAATGGTCGATCCCAACGTGTTCGACGCCGTGGGGTACAACAGTGAAAAATACAGCGGCTACGCCTTCGGGATGGGGATCGAACGCATCACGATGCTTCGTCTTGGCATTGATGACATCAGGATACTTTTCGATAACGACGTCCGATTCTTGAGGCAATTTCCATAAGCTATGTAGTTATGCGCATTTCATTCGATTGGCTTAGACAGTATATCAGCATCAGTATCTCTCCCGACGAGCTGGCTCAAAGGCTGACAATGGCCGGTCTCGAGGTGGAGGCCATCGAGCACCTGGGTGCAAAGTACGAACGGTTTGTGGTAGGAGAAGTGCTCAGCGTCGCGAAGCATCCCCAGGCGGATCGGCTTACGGTTTGCTCGGTAGATGTGGGATCGGAGCACTTGCAGATTGTCTGCGGAGCACCAAATGTTGCAAAAGGTCAG
>DATIXJ010000048.1:0-43869 GCA_035518715.1 Bacteroidota bacterium
TGAGCATCATGATGGATTGCTCCTCGCAACGCGGCTCCAGCAGGGAACGCGCGCGTTAACGAGAATGTGGTCTCATGATCTTCACTGGCAGGCAGAGTATGTGACCCGCTTTTTTGACGATCAACTCGATCTGCATTTCAGGTGTGAAGAGGAGGTTGTATTTCCCGCCGCATCCGAACATGTGCCGGGTCAGAAACCTGTGGTGGAAAAGCTGATTGGCCAGCACCGAAGACTGCAATCTCTGGTTGAGTATTTCCGGAAGCCGGCGAATTCTGCGCTTGGAACCAATCTCCGGGAGTTCGGCGCCATCCTGGAGGAACATATCCGGATCGAGGAGCGTGAATTCTTCCCGAAATGCGAGGAGGGGATTCCCGAGGATGTTCTCTCTGCGATGGAATCGCGCATGAAACAATTCATGACAGGTCCTGCTCATGCGACTGGTCACTGACAACCTCGGCATCGAGTTTGCCACGCAGGGGCCGCGCGCAGGCGTGCCGGTCGTGCTTATCCACGGGTTTCCTTTCAGCAAGGAAATGTGGAAACCGCAGACTGACATCCTGTCAAAGGATTATTATGTCATCACGTATGACATCCGCGGCCATGGTGCCAGCGACGTCGGTGATGGCCAGTATTCCATCGAGCTCTTTGTTGATGATCTCTTCGCACTTCTTGATCACCTGAAGATCGGGCAGGTCGTCGCGGTCGGACTATCGATGGGAGGGTACATCGCTCTTCGGGCGATCGAGCGTGAACCTGCACGGTTCCGCGGACTCGTTTTATGTGACACGAAGAGCGAGGCAGATAACAATGATGGAAAAGTCCGGAGGATGGAACAAGTCAGGAACATCAAGGCACACGGTTTAGGAAGTTTTGTTGAGCCGTTTCTCTCGAGCGTCTTTCATCCAACCACATTTCAGGAGAAACCGGACGCCGTCGAAGCGATTCGTTCATCAATCTTGAAATCACATCCCCTCGCAGTCAGCGGCACGGCAATTGCTCTTGCGGCAAGAACTGACACCACATCATCTCTGTACACAATCACAGTCCCAACCCTCATCATGGTGGGAAAATATGATCAGCTTGCCCCGCCATCCGCAGCTAACGCGATGAAGGAAAAGATTCCCAATGCGGTTCTTCACCTGATTAACCAGGCGGGCCACATGAGTAATCTCGAGAATCCGGGAGAATTTAATAAGTACCTTTTGGAATTTTTGGGAAAGCTGAAAACTGCCTAGGGAGTAAACGGGCAAGAGGGGAATTCACCTTCATCTGCCGAGTTGAACTTCTTGACGCGGTTTGATACATTTTACGAAGGGATGCCCAAGGAAATGAACAATTATGCATACTACTGAAAGGACATTCATGGGAAACACCGTGGCAACGGGCGAACAATTATTCAAGCGCCATCGCCGAACACGCATGACCGCCACGTTACGGTCACTAGTTCGCGAAACAGAGCTCTCGAGAAACGATTTCATCTATCCCCTTTTTGTCTGTCCCGGCTCGAAGGTCAGAAAAGAAGTCTCATCGATGCCTGGTGTCTACCAGATGTCGGTCGATGAAGTCGTGAAGGAATGTGCTGAGGTGAAGAACCTCGGTATCCCGGCAGTGATTCTCTTCGGCATCCCCGAGCACAAGGATGAGGTTGGCAGCGAAGCATACGACGAGCTCGGAATCGTCCAAAGGGCAATCCGAGCAATCAAGAAAGAAGTCCCGGATCTCCTGGTCATCACCGATGTCTGTTTGTGTGAATATACCTCTCATGGCCACTGTGGCATCGTGCGTGGAAACGAGATCGTGAACGATGAATCGATCGCCCTTCTTGCGAGAGAAGCGCTGACGCACGTTCAGGCAGGAGCAGATGTCGTCGCACCTTCGGATATGTTTGACGGGCGCGTCCGTGCCATACGCGCCGTCCTCGACGAGGAGAACTTTCAGAACATCCCGATTATCTCCTACGCGGCGAAATACGCCTCGGGATTTTACGGTCCGTTCCGTGAAGCAGCGGAAAGCACGCCGAAATTCGGCGACCGTCGTTCGCACCAGATGGACCCCGCCAATTCCGATGAAGCATTGCGTGAGGTGCAATCCGATATCGACGAGGGTGCAGACATCTTCATGGTGAAGCCGGCGATGCCCTACCTCGATGTCATCCGACGGGTTAAGGATACGTTCCAGATGCCGACTGCCGCCTACAACGTGAGTGGAGAGTATTCCCTTGTCAAAGCCGCTGCAAGAATGAACTGGATCGACGAACAGCGTGTGATGATGGAGATGCTCATCGGGATCAAGCGTGCCGGAGCAGATATGATTCTCACCTACTTTGCGAAGGATGCGGCGAAGCTTCTCTGAAATCCTCCGTATGTTCTTTTGCACGCGATCTGAACCCACATACCAATCATGAAGAATCGGAAATCCGAGACTCTTTTTCAGAGAGCCAAAAAAGTCATTCCCGGGGGAGTGAACTCCCCCGTCCGCGCGTATAACTCTGTCGGAATGGACCCTCCCTTTATCCGGCGTTCCTCCGGTGCACGGCTTTGGGATGCTGATGGAAACCACTACATCGATTACGTCGGATCGTGGGGCCCGATGATCCTCGGTCATACAAACCCGGTGGTCATCAAGGCTCTCCGATCAGCACTGCGAAATGGAACGAGTTTTGGCGCACCGACTGAGCTCGAAGTGAACATGGCTGAGCTGATCACCAAGCTCATGCCGTCCATCGAACTTGTCAGGATGGTCAATTCCGGAACCGAAGCGACGATGAGCGCGATCCGGCTTGCCCGTTCCTACACGGGAAGAGACAAAATCCTGAAGTTCGAAGGATGTTACCACGGACACGGTGATTCATTCCTGATCAAAGCTGGTTCCGGTGCAGCAACGTTCGGAATACCGGACAGTCCCGGCGTCCCAAAGGCGCTTGCAGCAGAAACGCTCAATGCGCGGTATAATGACATCGGGTCTGTACAGAAGCTTGTCGATCAATTCCCATCGCAGATTGCCGCTATCATCGTCGAACCCGTTGTCGGAAACATGGGATGCGTTCCACCGAAGCCCGGATTCCTCGAAGCCCTTCGTGAGCTCTGCGTGGACAAAAAAATCGTCTTCATCATGGATGAGGTCATGACGGGTTTCCGTCTTGCCATCGGGGGTGCTCAGCAGCTTTACAATATTAGACCCGATCTCACAACTCTTGGCAAGATTATCGGCGGAGGATTGCCCGTCGGGGCGTACGGCGGAAAGAAAGAAATCATGGAGCTTGTTTCCCCGAGCGGACCAACCTATCAGGCAGGAACGCTCTCCGGAAATCCGCTGGCAATGTCGGCTGGATATGCCATGCTGAGCCAATTATCCCGCAACAAATCCGTCTATAAGAAACTCGAGCTTCGCTCCCGTCAACTGGAAGATGGAATTCGTGAGAATCTAAAAGCGATCGGCGTTCCCCTTACCTACAACCGGGTCGGATCGATGTTCACGCTCTTCTTCACGACATCTGCCGTTACGGATTATGATACAGCGAAGCAATCGGATACTGTGATGTTTGCAGAATATTTCCGGAACATGATCAAGCAAGGCATCTATCTTCCTCCCTCTCAATTTGAAGCGGCATTTCTCTCCCTCGCACATACCGATTCGGACATCGAACGAACGATTAGCGCGAACAGGAAATCGCTGGAACGGGTTTTTTCTTCCTCTTCAAAATAAAAACGCCACCCCTTGCGGGATGGCGTTTGCCCAACTACACGTATAGCTTCTCTATCCCCCGATGGTCCCGGGGACTGCGCTCGACGGTTTGCCGCCGCCGCCGTTATTCGGACTGTCGATCGTAATGACCACACTTGCGGGGATCAGCTCTGCGCCGACACCGCCGAGGGTCTGATCAACCACCTCGAACCAGAAGTCCGTCGAACCCGGACCGCTGACCATCGTATCATCCAGCAGAACGTCCGTGTTCCCGACCACTGTGAGGTTCACCTGTGAGTTCGGCGGCGCAACATACTGCAATGCAACGGTGATATGAGTTCCCGCCGCGAGCGGATGGCCGAACCTGTCGGTAATGTGATAATTGATCCTTCCGGAATTTCCGCCGCTGGGAACATGGAACGAATCCGCATCCACAATCGGGAACAATGAATGCGTTGTGAAGAGAATGAGCGTCGTATCGGTAACATTCACGCCATTCTGTCCCAATGTGGCCGCGACGATATGTGCAAAGCCAGGGCCCAGAATCGGATCACTCGGGAGCGGGTTCCCGCTGTAGAGATTGACACTTGCATGCCCGGAGACGTCCGTAAATCCGGATGCATCGATGATCCCGCCCGTGGTGTTAAAGTAGACCGCCGTCGATTGTTTTACCGGATTGCTGTACCGATCACCCACCTGGACGGTGATCTGGTCGGTCATGTCAAGGTAATCATACGCCGGGAAATTGTGAATATGCGGCGCCACAGAGAAATGTGCCTGATCGGGCAAGCCGGCATTCACGGTAATGAGAACCGGCGTCGACTGGACGACAACATTATCCGTTTTGCGGGTAAGTGTTGCGAAGAGCTGCAATACGCCCGACACCGTTCCGCTGTTGATAATAGTCGCAACTCGCCCTGCGGCATTTGTCAGGGAAGCTGACGGCGACACATACGCACCGCCGAGTACCGGCGTACCGACGATACTGAAGTGTACGGTATCCTGATGATCGATATCGATCGGGTAGCCGAGTGAATCGCGGACTTCCCAGGTGATGACCGATGATTCAGTTCCGCCCACGCCGTAGACGGCAATCTGATTTGTACTGACCCCGATGAGCGCTATCGAGTGCGCGGTTCCCGTACCGCTGTCGCGCACAACGCCGGTAGTCGTATCTCTGGTCAGATAGATATCCTGGTATGTCGCACCGCCCGCCACGAACGACAGGGCAACCGACTGTGTCTTGTAGCCATTCTTTGAATACTTCAGACTTGCCGACAGATTCGGGAGACCTTTCAGGTCAACAGAAAAGACGTAGGACCCGTCGCTGGCGCTCAGGACGCTGTCTGTCACCAGAGAGGATGTCAGGAGCACGGAAGCATTGAGCAATGGTCCTTTGGTGGACGCGTCAAAAACACGGCCCAGAATCTGGCCAACTGTGGAGCCGAGATCGACCTGCAGAAGGACATTCCCGAGGTTCGACGATTGTCCTTTATGGACAGTTTGAACGATCTGTCGGGTTCTGAATCCGGTCTTGCTCACGGTGATGGCAACCGGGAGCGAGTCGCGATCGACAAGATCGATCACAAACGTGAAGTACCCGTCGATTGACGTCTGCACCTGATCCGAGAAGCCGGGGACGGAGTAGATGACCGTCGATCCCCTCAGGGGATAGAGTGTCATGCTGTCCCGAACGGTACCGTTGATCAGAGCTGAAGTACTCAGGTCCTGAGTCATGTGGAACGCCACCGACACCTGCGTATTTGCCGCCATGACAAACGTGTTCACGGAGGTGACATAGCCCCGGGCGATGACGGTGATGGTTGTTTGCACCGAATCCCCGCCCTGGTCGTATTCAAAACTATAGTTTCCGTTCGCGTCCGTATGCGTGGAATCGATCAACCCCCCCGCATTCCGAAGGACCGTAGCGTTCGAGATCGGGAGCGAGGTGGCAAGATCACTCACCGTTCCGGACACACTCACTTTCTTCGAAAGAGGGTTGTTGTTCGAAGTCGACGGCGGAAGGTCTTTACAGTTCCACGCGCCGAGCAGGAGTACCCCTATCAGCAGAACAACGTATGTTTTAGAGTTCATAGAATGGTTTCCTTGAGAAATAAAGTATCATCGTCGTCGTTCGTAACGGTTCGCCCGGTTACTTCTTGTCGAATTCTTTTTCCAACGCTTTCCGTTTATTATTGATGAGCTCGTCCTGGCTGAACCTGTTCTCCATACGGCCGCGGATCGGCTGCGACAATTCTGCCTTCAGAAGTATAATGAGCTCGCTCTTAGTCTTTTGCGTCGATTCAGATCCAAAAATGTACCTCATCCCGAAGAACCACCAGGGGAGATCCTTCAGTACCGGTACGCCTTCACGCGTTTCCTCGTTATCGGTGATATAGAGACCGCCAATGACGGTTTCTTCTCCATCAAACAGGAGCGCATGCGTTTGAATTTCGGTCTTGTTCACTTCGGGTCCGGTTTGACCGACATCAGCAGTGCTGTTTTCGATGTCGACATTGAGATAGATGAAATCGGTATCCGACTGCGTGAACACGGTCGGTGTGACATTGATAATCACGCCGGTCTGAACCTGCGTATTAATGGAATTTCCCGCTACGTCACGTGTGACGATGAAGATATTCTTGCCGATCTGGATCTTGCCCTGCTTACCGTTTCGGACGGTCAGTTCGGGGCTGGTGATGACGTCTCCGAGCTGATTTGACCCGAAGAATTTGATCAGAGCGTCGATGTTCGCAAACGTAAATTCCGGAGGAGATTGCAGCAGAGCGATGGCATGATCAAGATTCACATTATTACCGCTCGGCGGAACAGTATTCAGTGTATCACCCTTCGTCGTACCGGCCGCATTGTAGAATGCCATTGTCGGCTCTTTCGATTTACTTCGGTAGAAGTCCCAATTGATGCCGTACTGTTGCAATTTCGTCAAATTGGTCTGGAAGAATGCGGCAGAAATTTTCACATCCCTCGCTGAAAGTGTGGGAGGCGGCTCTGCCGGGGTGTTGGGGCTGCTCGGAGTCGTGGCCATCGCCGCGGCAGCACCGGCAGACATGATGCGGATGTAATCCGGCTCCTCGGTATAGGTCAACCCGTTATGAGCAAGGATCGTCTGCAACGCATCTCTCCAGTGCTGGTTGACAATATAGACGCCGATCGGATTCTTCCTCTTTTCGAGGTCGATAATGATTTTCCCCGCATATTGCTTGCTCAGTTCGCCGATAACCAGGAGTGCCTGGTCCATGCGCATGGTGGAATCCAGGGAGACGATCTCCTGAGGATTCACATATCCCTGAGTCCGAAGCCGGGCATCGCGTGATTGCCCGATCATCGGAGAAGCAGATGCAAGTAACAAGAACAACAGGACGAAATATTGCTTTTTCATGGGTGCTCCGTTATTTTTTTACCTAACTGGTTGACCAACTCGTATTGTCAGCTCGTAGCGTTCTGCCACGCCGCCTTTATTCAAGAGACATTCGACCTTCCCTTCATTTGGAATGATCCGCGTGACATAACCGAGATAGACCTTATCGCCTTCCTCAAGCGTGCGGGATTTTTGGTTCTGGTCGATGATAAACGCCTTACCCGGAATAACGGCCTTCAAATCAGAACGCTCAATTTCAATCTCATTCGGCAGCGGCGCCGGAATCTCATGAAGGATGAGCGGTGAAAAAGGATTGATTGTCAGAGTCGCTGGAACGGCCGTGATCTGCCCCGGGGCATTGTTCAATTCGGAAACTGAGGAATAGTATGCCTGGAGCTCCATTTCAAAGAGAACCAGAATCTTCGTTTCGTTTCCTTCCTTGCTCTTCGATTCATATCCGCGGAGACTCAGGTTTGATATTTTGAAGAGGCGCCGGCCGCTTTCTGTATACCAGATAAACTTATAGAGATTATTAAAGGGCGCCTCCCCTTTCAGTGAATACACATTGTAGCCATACGTCCCGAATTCATGGGGCCCGACAAACATCATATCCATTTTCACCTCACCGCTCACGTCCATCGTGCTACTGAGATATCCGTACGTCTCGCCGGTGATATCCCTCGGGGGAACGTCTTTATTGCGCGTTTCCCAGTGTTTCTTCACCGCGTCGAGCTGCGCGGAAGTGGTATTGTATTGATTTGCCAGATCGGGGGTATTCTGCAGCTCGATCTCGATCTTCTTGATTTCCGCCTCGGTGGTCTTGAGCTTCTTCGGCAGCGAGAAGAACGTCAGGAACGAGCCCAGGCACAGAATCACCGCAAGCGTTATTCCCAGCACAATGGTATTTCGGACTATGTATGACACGGTTGTTCTCCGATCAAAGTTCTATTCAACGCATCAGGATTACTGTGTTCCCGCCGTTCCCGGTTTTGCGACCTGGGGCGGAATCGAAATTGCGAAACTGTATACCGGCGGTGCCTTGTCTCGTATTTCTTTCACCTCGACCCGCGACAAGGTTGCATTATCGAACAGTGCGGCGATGCGCGGAATACGGCCGCGGTACAGTGCATATCCTTCCACACTCATTGCACCGTTTGGACCCGCTTTAATGTCGGTAATCCAAACGGCTCCGAGATCCTCAACACCCTTCGTCAGCTGGGCAATGATCTTGTTCCACCGGTCTGCCCCAGGAACAAGCGAATCATAGACGGCGAGTGCCTTCGTATAGCGCGAGATCTGCTCATTCAGACCTGCAATCGCCGCCTTCAGGCGCTCATTTTCATCCATCTTGTCCTGCAGCTGCTCTAGCGTGTGTTTCTTCGTGATGATTTCCTTTTGCATCATCCCGTACTTTGTCGTAAAGAAGAAGGTTGCAAGGAAGACGAGACCAAGCAGAACGTATCCATGCCAACCGAGCTTGAAGGTACGCTGCCCTTCACGGACATTTTCCGGAAGGAGATTGACCTTGTAAAATGCCGGATGACTGTCGTCGAGTGTCTTCCACGCCGTTGCAATGGCCACAGCATATTCAGGGATGAGTTCCTGCTGTTCCGGCGAAAGCAGGGTCGTGTCGAGATAGGGGGTCTTGAGATACTGGACATCGACTTCCGGAAGCTGCTCGTGAATGAACTCGTCAAAATTGATCCTGCGGCTTTCCCCGGCAAGGAGGACTTTGTCAATTCTGGGAATTCCCATGTTGTCCTGCTCCAGGAGCAGACGGCTGTAGACGGTATTCTGGATATTGGGTGAATCGTACCCTTCACCGAGAACAGGGGCAAAATGGAAAAATTCGGTTCCCTTCATGAAGATCAGGCGGGTAAATTCCACACCCACGTAGATGATCGTCGTGATCTCATCCGCGGAGAACCCATAATTTGCGCGTGCAAGGTTCATAAGCGCAACATCGGCAACTTCAATCAGGGCGATGCGCGGCAGACGCCTTCCAAGGAACGGCTTGATTTCCTCCAGCGCGCTCAGCATGCTGGTCCCGTCCTCGCGGACGACGCAGACGAGATTTTTCTCAACAGAATAAAAGAAGTCGATCGCATCCAACGCCGGCTGGACCGCGCGGACGTTGCGCAGCTCGTTTACTGCCTGCTGTTTAAGTTTCTTCCCTTTGAGCCCGAAATCGCTCTCGAGAATATGATAATAGATGCTCGGCTCCGAGATCGCGTAACTCAGGACATACTGCGAGATCGGGTATTTGGAGAGGAGACCGAGAAGAATATTGTTGTTATCGCCGACCGTCTCCTCGGGTGTCGCCGCGGGAGCGAGCGCAAACGTCTCTCCCGTACTGCCGAGGTTATCCATTTCCATGGTAACGGCCTGACGATCCTCCAATTTTGTCGCAAGCGTGACAGACTGGAGTTCGTCAATATAAATGTGCCCCTTCTTGAGCGAGAGTTTCGCCAATTTGAGATCGAGACCGTCGACAAAGACCCCGACCGCTGTATTTCTATTTCCCCGAAGTGATGGCATATGCTACATATCCTTGAAGTTGCTGATATTAATCCCCTGACGGCGAAAGGTTGAGAAGTTGCTGCAGCCTCCGTTTGTTATTTGCAAAATTCATAGCGGTTTCCAGAGAGATCTTTTTGGAAAGATACAACCGCCTCAAATCCTGCTCCATCGTTGTCATACCCAGATCCCCCGACTCGGACATCATCTGGTAAATTTCCGATGTGTTGTTGTTCTTGATCGCCGCCTTGACCGACGGCGTGGCGATCATAATTTCTTTTGCCAAGACACGTCGCTTGTCCAGACTCGTGACAAGCTTCTGAGAGATGACGCACTGAATAATATCAGCCAGACGATGGCGCACGCGTTCCTGCTCTATCGGCGGAACTTCCCCGATGATTCTGTCAATGCTTTCCACAGCGGAAGACGTATGAAGCGTCGAGAATACCTTATGACCGCTGTCGGTAACTTCCAGGGCTGTCAGTATCGTGTCAGGGTCGCGAAGCTCGCCGATGACGATGATATCCGGGTCCTGGCGCAAGGCCTGAACGGTACCTTCCTTGAATGAAAGGACATCCCGGCCGACCTCGCGGTGCCGGATGATGCATCGGTCAGACTTGTGCACATACTCGATCGGCGAGGCGATCACCACGCAATGCGCATCGACGGAATGATTGTTGGCGTCGATGATGCTGTCCAGCGTCGAGCTCTTTCCGGACCCCGTAATTCCGGTCACCAGAATCAGCCCTTCCTTCGTATGGGCCAGACTGACGATACGGGTGACGTTTGGATGGAGTTCGAGATTCTTGAAAGGACGAACGGTGGCATTGATCGCGCGCATGTTCAATGCGATCTGATCAAGATCGAAATACGCATCCGCGCGGAAACGGTACATCTGGTCGTTATGAAAAACCGTATATGAGAAATCGAGATTGCGGTTTTCATAGAGGAACTGGCGCTGGCGCTCGAGCAGAATTGTATGAATGAGAATATTCGTCTCATCAAATGTGAACGTCGGAAGCGTAAGGTCGGGCTTTTTCGACCCATGGATCCGGTACCAGATTTTTCCCTGGGAGCCAAATCCGCCAAAGTCGATATCGGACGCGGTTATTTCCGCCATCCTCAGGAGGAATCCGTTGAACATCCGCTTGATGATAACGCGCTCTTCCTGGGACTGACGGGAAACAAGATCACCGATCAGCATCTGGCGTTCCACGCCGTACGCTGTCTCGGGAATATTGGAAACAGTCTGTTTTATGATTGAGATCGCTTCATCCATTGCGTATCCGTTAAAGCTAAGCTTTAGCCTTTCTTATAAACCCCTTGTTTTATCGGCGGTCAATATAGAGAAAAGAACCGGTGTAATCAATCTTAACCGATCTGGCTCCTTTCAATATGTCGAAAACGATCAAATTTAAGCCCTCTGTTAACGATTTTTTTGTATTACCCGTTTTATCCGTTTTAAAACCGACGTAAGCTACGCCCTTTTCCTCAAACACGCAACGCGTCTGTGAGGAATGTCAAGTTTTTGACTTAGTCTTCAGTGGTCGTCGCTATGATTTCTTCAATCGTCGTGACGCCCTGGATCATCCGCTCGATACCGGATCGACGAAGTGTCCACATGCCATCCTTGATGGCCTGCTCGCGGATGGCATTTTCGTCGACTTCGCTGCCTGAGCTGACAATAATCTGTTTGATCTCTTTCGTGAAATAGAGTGCTTCGTGGATCGCAGCTCGTCCCTTCCATCCATCAGTGCACTTCTCACAACCTACCGGTCCGAAGAATGTTGCACCCTTCAACAAATCTTCGGTGAATCCAAATTTCAAATACACCTGCGTATCCTTCTCGGAGAGCTTGATCGGCTGCTTGCAGTTCTCGCAAAGAGTCCGCACAAGGCGCTGCGCGACAACAATGTTGATCGCATAGGCGATGAGAAACGGCTCGACTCCCATCTTGTACAATCGCGCGATGGCGCTCGGTGCGTCGTTTGTGTGCAATGTGGAGAACGTCAGGTGACCCGTGTTGGCGAGTTTGATGGCAATTTCTGCCGTCGCTTTATCACGCATTTCACCAACGAGCACGATATCCGGGTCGTGGCGCAGTATGCCGCGGATTGCCTGATCGAAGTTCATCTTCGGCCCGATCTTGAGTTGCCGCGCACCCCTGATGATGTATTCCACCGGCTCTTCGACGGTCAGCACGTTGACGCTCGGATCGATAACCTGATGAAGCGCTGCGATCAGCGTTGTACTCTTTCCGCTTCCGGTCGGTCCCGTAAGGATTACGATCCCCTGCGGTTTCGAAATCGCTTTATTGAATGCCTCGCGTGCCGGCCCCTGCAAACCGAGCTTGCTCAGGTCGGTGATGACTTTTCTGTCATCAAGGACGCGGATAACGATACTCTCGAACTTATGTTTGAACTCCGTGCCGACGATTGGCATGATGGATACGCGGAAACGAATCTGGTGGCTGTCGACGAGGCGCTGGATGAATCCGTCCTGCGACATTTCACGCTCAAACCGGTCGACGTTCTTGGACCGGTCCTTCACCACCGCTGCGACTGCTTCCGGTGTCGTGTTTTCCTGAACATGCCAGATCTTCAGGTTGCCGTCGATTCTGAAGAAGAATTCCGTCCTGTTGTTCTCTTTGCCGATAATGTGAATGTCGCTTGCCCCCGTTCGCACCGCTTCCACAAGCGCGCCTTCGATAAGATTAACAAGCGCACTCTTGCTGATTTCACTCTCGAGTGCTTCTTCATCAACCGCACCGTCATCTTCGGCGCTCTGCAAATCGACATCGGCATCCGCCAGGAGCTTCAGAAATTCGTTCTGAAGAGGTACCACCTGCTCCATGAGTGACGTGAAGTCCCTCAGGCGGCAATAGCACACTTCATACTTCTTGACCCCGAAATTTCGGGCGATAACGGGAATGTTGCGATCTGTGGGGTCCGCTGCAATGAGAATCAGCTTGTCGGTCTGCTTTTCATCAAAACGCAGCGGGAGGACTTTAGTCTGGATCAGGAGATCCCGATAATTATCGGGGAGCGTGTCAACATACTTCTTGATGAACTCGATACGCGGTTCATCGACGACCTCGTCGTTGAGGTAGACTTCGCGAAAGGCGTAGAGATTCGCGACCTCGCGGAACACCAGGTCGTGATCGACATGAAAATCATTGACGAGAATCTGGCCGAGGTTGCGGCGATTCTTCCGATCTTCCGTCTCACGGGCGTGGAGAGACTTCTCCAGCGTCTCGTAATCGATAATCCCCTTTTTGAGGAGTGTATAACCGATTTTATCGGTTATGTCTATGTCAGCCATTCCAAATCTCCAAAGTTAATCCCCTTATCCGAGAATGGGCTGAGCGGATGCGTTCTCTCAGCCGCCGCCCGGTGCGGTACTCGGATGGAATGTTGCAGTTTCAGATGATACAAGCGTCAACATTGTCAACACCACCATAATGATCAAGCTGATCCAGAGCTGGATGAAGTCGATCGCGTTTCTCATCTTATAGCTCGTCTCGCGCTCATAGTATTCCGCCAGCTGGAGCGCGGTATGCTTCACGGTTCCCGTCTCTGCGCCGGAGTGCAGCCGGGAGATAGCGGTCTTTGTGAAGACACCTGTCGCTTCGAATGCTTCCGTGATGCCGGCACCCTTCTCCACCATCATCGGAATGGCGATGGTTTTAATCTGGTGCTCCATATATTTGTTCCCGCATGCCTCTGCAGCCATTTTAATGACGTCGATATTTTCTCCGGCACCGCTGTACAGAGCGTAGAACACACGGCAGAAGATTTCGATTGCGGTCTTGTGCAGGAGGCTTCCCAGCACGGGCAGCTTCCAGATATATTTGTCCCGCACGAACCGACCGCGGTCGGTGGTAAAGAAGCGGGCGGCAAAGATCGACGGAACAATGATCAGGATCAGGAGGAGGATATAATTTGCCTGAAGAAAATAACTGATCTTAAGCGTGGCATTGGTCATCGGGAACTGTTCCATCGGGACCTTCAGCTGGATGAAGATCTCCGCCATGCTCGGGAAAATGAATCCCACGTAATAGATGCACGCGCCAAACAACGCGATCAACGTTACGATCGGCATGATGAGCGCGCTCTTGAGATTCTTCCGGAATTCCGCCTGGCGCTCGAGAAACTTCGCCGTGCTGTCGTAGATGTCGGCCATGTTGCCGCTCTTCGAGGCAAGTCCGAGCATATGTGAGGTAAACCGGCCAAGAATCGATTCCTGTTTGACGAAAACTTTTTCGCTGTCTTTTCCCTGTTTCAACTCGTTATTGATTTCACGGACACAATCGCGGAGAACGCTGTTCTCAATATCGTTCGCCATCAATTGGAGAATTTCATTATAGGGAAGTTTCTGGCGGATCAGATCCGCGCTGACGCGCACGAACGTGACAATTTCTGCCGTCGGGGGCTTCAGCTTCAGATTGAACGGTTTCTTCTTGACGCTGATAACGCGGAACCCCATCTTGGAAAGAGCATCCTGAACTTCCTCTTTCGTGAACGCTTTCTGTTCACCGAGGAGCGGTTTCTCATTTCCTCGCTGTACTTTATATAAGAAGGTCGTACGCGGTAAAACACGGAGAAGCTTGAACTTCCTCTGCGTCGCCATCGACTGCGCCTTCTGCTTCGCGGTTCGCGGGTTTTCGGCCTCCAAAATGCCCTGAACCGCCTTCCCCGTGAGCGATATCCCCTCTATCCGAAATTCAGCCATACGTCAACTCCATGTCTTTCTTCGTGCGTTCTTTATCAGAAACTGCGTTTTTTTGTCATCGCGGGAACAATGTAGAGACCGACAGATAGAAAAACAACTGCCGTGTGAGATAGGCGATACTTTCTGAAATTTCTGCGGAAATGAAACAGAATCGAAAGGTTTCCGGTAAAAACAACCTTCGATTTTCCCCCATTGTGTCTCAAAAATCCCCATTCCCTTGCAATCTCCTTTTCTCTCTCCGAGCTACATCTTGCCGCTACACCGCCTATTCATTTCCTCCCGAATCAGACGGCTTTTCTATTAAATGCCTTGCCGGGGTCGAGAAACAGCTTGTTTCCCGCACTCCCGGCAAAGCCAGATCAAAATGCCCTGCCTCCCCAAGGCCCAAATTTTACCATCCCGTATACGTCAGAGTAGTGTTTCCGACAGAGTCGACTGCACAAACGGCACTCCAGGAACCATCGATCGACGAAGTACCTGTAAATGACGCTGTTCCGCCACTAGCGCTCGTAACGGTATACGATCCGTTGTTATCTGATGCCATTTTGGACGGAATTGTGTAATTAGTATATGTTCCGTTGCCACCGCCCATAGTACCCGGGCGAATCTTGTACTGGTAAGCATTGGCGGCGATATTCACAAGGCTCGACGTTACCCCGTCCTTGTTCGCCTGTTGGCTGTGTGCGCCAAACTGCGAGATTCCGACCGCAATAGCAATACCAACGATGATGACTCCGAGGATGATTAAGAGAAGCTGTTGCTGACCCATAAAGAGCTCCTATCTGTTATTCCTGTGGTGGTTAGTTAGTTTTCTGGTATTGATTCCTTGATCTTTCAGACTACCACATTCTTTACAACGGGCATGCCATGATTTGTAATCAAAATCACAGGGGGGAAACACCAATTCCTTACGTTTTTTTAATATTTTTCCGGACTCCATCGTGCCACATCTTTTCTTAGGAAAAATTTACCATACGCCTGGAAGAATTTTCCGGGAACTCAGATTATTCTCATCTAATGGATTGAAGGGTAAGCACTTCTGCTTCTTGAACGTACCGAAGGAAGGCCAACTGAGTGGAAATCGGATGAGGAGTGATCGAATTCTGTGGAAAACGATCCAAGCTCCGGCAGCCACGAAGCTGCGGGAGAAACTAGAGCGAGAAAATGGGAGCTTACGAGTGGTAGGTTGGTTTCATTGCATACGGAATCGGATCATCCACTCCAGCGCGCTGGAATCCGCGCAAACGCAGCGCGCAACTGTCGCAGATTCCGCAGGCAAGGTCCTCAGACTGATAACACGACCAGGTGAGATGGAATGGAGCTCCTATCTCCACTCCTTTTCTGACGATCTCATGTTTTTGCATGTGAATGACGGGCGTTACGATTTCCATGTTCGTGTCGGGTTTTGTGCCAAGGGCAATCACACGATTATACGCCTCGTAAAATTCGTGCCGGCAGTCCGGATATCCCGAAGAGTCTTCTTCAACCGCTCCGACGAAGATTTTTCGCGCGTGAAGAGTTTCACCCCAGCTTACCGCGATCGCGAGGAGGTTCGCATTTCGGAACGGAACATACGACGAAGGGATGTCTTTGCGTTCCAGGTCGCCATGCTGGACCGCGATCCCGTGGTCCGTGAGGCTTGATCCGCCGATTTGTTGCAGGTGTTCGACATTGACCACGAGGCGTTGACGAACTTTGTAAAAATCAGCGAGGTCATGAAATGCCTTCAGCTCCCGCTTCTCCGTCCGTTGACCATAGTTCAAATGCAGAAAGGCAGGCACGTAGGATTTCTCCGCAATTGCCGCGGTGACACAACTGTCCATCCCGCCGCTCACCAGTACAACCGCTATCTCCCTGTTCATACTCCCCGCGTCTCCGGGCTCCAGACGATCTTGTGCAGTTGAATCTGGAAACGCACGTCCAGCCGGTCCTGAAGGATCCATTCTACGAGCTGCACGGGCTCGAGGTCATGAAAAACGACTGACATCAAGACTTCACATCGGCCCAATATTCCATACCGGGTAAGGGCATCCTTCGACCAATCGTAATCCTCACGATTCGCAATGACAAACTTGACCTCATCTCCGTTTCGAAGGTACCTGACATTTTCCCACAGGTTCTTATTCACCATGGTGCTCGACGGACATTTGAAATCCACGATCTTCCTGACGCGCAAATCGACGCTCCCGATGTCCAGGCTCCCCCCCGTTTCAAGCATAACCTCATATCCGTCGTCGCAAAGCCGGCTCATCAGCTGGTGAACTGCCGGTTGCAGAAGCGGCTCGCCACCCGTGATCTCGACCAGCTTGCAGGAATAACCCCGGATACTGCCGACGACCTCCTCGATCGACATTTCCTTTCCGTCATAGAACGCGTATGCAGTATCGCAGTACGAGCAGCGCAGGTTACAGTAGGTCAATCGTACAAAAACGCAGGGGCGTCCAGTATGGCTCGATTCGCCCTGGATGCTGTGAAATATCTCGTTGATGACGAGTGATGTCGGAGATGAATTCTTCACGTATTCATTTCGAAAAATACATACTAAAATATCTGCAACAGGGAAATGAAAAACAAATACCCGCAGGATGAAGAAATGTCATTCCTCCTTAGGAGTCCGGATCGATTTGAACGCTCCGACCACGCTGCCGCACAAACACACAAGATGATCGATAAACAAGAACGGGATCATTGCCACCATAGCAAAGAGACCCCTGACCTGCTCGAGATAGTTCAGGAACCGGATGTTGATCGCGAGATACACCCCCGCTGCCGAAACTGCAGCCCACACCGGAAGGAACCCCGAAGCTGCTCCAATCAGGGCAAGCAACACAACGAAAGAAATAATCGTCGAAGCAACGAACGCCGGATAGACGTTGACGAAGCCCTTCCCGAATGCACGCAGCGTTTCGCCGTACCTCGCTGCAAGCTCGGAAAAGCCAGCGCTGCGGTGAAACTCGTTCACGAGAAACGACCCGAGGGTATATCGCTTAAGATGTTCAACCTCGATTTCCATATCCAGGATTATGGAGAGGTTTGCTCGCGCAAAGCGCTTCCCAAGCTCCACATCGTCGTGTCCATCGCGCGCAAGAAGTTCCGTATTGAATCCTCCCAGCCGCTGAAACGCGTCCCGCCGGATTCCCGAAATCGATCCGAAGAGCCAGTCGATCGCGGGAGGGCTCTTGATATACGAATAGCGAATCCAGAGATTCTTATACTGGCTCACCAATGATTCATGCCGGTGCCTAGCGGTGTAGATTCCGACGACGGCGTCGATACCGTCATCTGCCAGGGTCTCGACGATACCGAGGATCGTCTCTCTCGTGACAATGATATCGGCATCGAGAAAGACAAAAATTTCGCCCCCGGCAAATCTGGCGCCAACATTACGAGCGCTATTTGCACCGCACTCTTCTTCGATTTCCACAATCCTGCAATCGTTCCGGCGAGCAATTTCCACAGACTGGTCGTTAGAATGGTCGTTGGCGATAATGACTTCGAAATTGCCGTAATACGACCTTCGCAGGGCATGGAGACATGCCTCGAGTGTGGCGGCACCATTTTTCACTGGAATGATGACGCTTACCAGCGGACGATGCCCTGTTGCGGGATTCATAAATTCAGGATGCGCATGGTTAAGAGAACAGACGGCAAGGAAAATCGGCGTGCCCCGACCCGGAACCGATCAGGACTATTTGCAAGATACGTATAATTTGGATGAAACCCATGCGTGAGGAATCGGAAACAAGGCAAATCGTTCCGCTTCCAACAAACGGCAACGCCTTGTTTCCTGCGGCTAACGAAGAAATTGAGAGGTCTTGTCCCTTGCGACAGGATGGCCGGGTCTTTATGATGCTGGACCCTGAGTCAAATACGATTCCGCTGCCCGCCGCAATCCCTCCTCGAGAGAAATCTTCGCCTTCCAGCCGAGTGAACTGATCCTGCTCACATCGAGGAGCTTCCTTGGTGTGCCGTCGGGGCGGGAGGTGTCGTACCGAATCTCACCACGGTAGCCGACAGTTGTTTTGATAAGTGTGGCCAGATCAGCAATGGTCTGATCTTTTCCCGTGCCGACATTGATCAGTTCTCCGATCTCCGCGTGCGAGTACCGCTCCATAAGATAGACCGCCGCTTCCGCAAGATCGTCGGCGTGCAGGAATTCACGATACGGTTTTCCCGATCCCCAGATCGTGACCGCTCCGGCTGTTACGCCAACTCTCTCCAGCATCGCCGCGAGGGCGGATGGATCGGGCCGTTCTTGGTGAACCTCTATACCGAATCCGAGTGAAGCCCTCTGGATATCAGTCCACAGCCGATCGTATGCTTTCTCCTGCAGGAACTTTGCCAGGATGAACTTACGCAGCAGAGCTGCCAGGACATGCGAAGATTCGAGATTGTAATTGTCATGCACCCCGTACAGATTAGTGGGCATCAGCGAGATGAATTCGGTACCGTACTGTTCGTTGTAATACCGGCAGAGTTTGATTGCGGCGATCTTTGCAATCGCATAGGCCTCATTGGTCAGTTCCAGGGAACCGGTCAAAAGATACTCTTCTTTCATCGGCTGGGGAGCGAGCCGCGGGTAGATGCAGGACGAACCGAGATTCAGGAGTTTTTTGACGCCCGCACGGTATGCCGAATGAATGACACTGACCGCAATGGCAAGATTATCATAGATAAATTCCGCCTTACGGGTGGTGTTGGCAAGAATACCTCCGACTGTAGCCGCGCAGAGAAAGAGGAACTCGGGCTTTTGCTCCCTGAAAAATTGCTCCACATCAGACTGCCGCCGGAGATCAAGCACAGCATGATCCGCAGTAATCAGGTTTGCATAGCCGTGATCATGGAGGGTGCGGTACACCGCCGAGCCGACCAGGCCGTGGTGACCCGCGACAAATATTTTCGAGGATTTTACCATGGAGTATTCAACTTTGGAACTGCAGATTCCGGAAATCTTAGAGCGAGATGCTGAGGTGATGCTGGGCATTCACGAGGTCGATATCCGCATCCACCATGAGACGGACCAATTCCTTGAACGAGGTTCTCGGCGACCACCCGAGCGTTTTCTTTGCCTTGCTCGCATCACCGATCAGGGTATCAACTTCCGCCGGTCTGAAATAGCGAGGATCGATTTTTACGAATTCTTTCCAGTCCATCCCTGCATAGGAGAATGCCTCCTCGAGAAATTCCCGGACAGTGTGTGCCTCGCCCGTTGCGATGACATAATCCTCGGGAGTCCCCTGCTGCAGCATGAGCCACATCGCTTCGACAAACTCCTTTGCATACCCCCAGTCACGCCGCGCGTCGAGGTTGCCAAGGTAGAGCTCCTTCTCAAGACCCGCCTTGATATGCGCCAGTCCGCGCGTAATTTTCCTGGTGACAAATGTCTCTCCACGGCGGGGAGACTCGTGATTAAACAATATGCCGTTGGCCGCAAACATCCTGTAGCTTTCCCGATAATTAACTGTGCTCCAATAGGCGTAGACTTTCGAGCAACCGTAGGGACTCCGGGGATGGAACGGCGTCGTTTCTGTTTGCGGGACTTCCTCCACCATCCCGTACATCTCGCTGCTTGATGCCTGATAGAATTTGGTGTTGAGACCGGTTTCACGCAACGCTTCAAGCATGCGAATCGTCCCGATCGCCGTGACGTCACCGGTGTACTCCGGAATGTCGAAGCTTACGCGCACGTGGCTCTGCGCCGCGAGATGATAGACCTCGTCGGGTTTCAAGCGGTGCAGCAACTTCATAAGATTCGTCGAATCGCTGATATCCCCATAATGAAGAAAGAGATTAACCCCATGAATATGCGGATCGGAATAGAGATGATCGATACGGCTTGTATTGAAGGTGCTGGCCCGACGTATGATCCCATGCACTTCATACCCTTTCGACAGCAGCAATTCGGTAAGATAGGATCCGTCTTGTCCGGTAATTCCCGTGATGAGTGCTTTTTTCATAGGAGGAGGATTCTTGGAAGGAAATATAAGAAAAATTCTTCAAACTCCGGAGTCATCTGTCCGGAAATTACTCACAGTTGCGCATCGCGGAGAGGAGGATTGCGCCTGTCCTTTTCGGAAAGAAGCGGGTTCTGCACCGGCCATCTGATACCGATTGCGGGGTCACTCCACAAAATTCCGCGGTCGTGTTCCTTGGAATACTCTGCGGTGCACTTGTACAGTACTTCAGCACCTTCCGTGAGGGCAACAAAACCATGCGCAAACCCCGGCGGGACATACAGCAGCCGGCAGTTATCCTCTGTCAATTCTGCTGACAGCCATTGTGAAAATGTCGGCGAGTTCTTCCGGATATCGACACAGACATCAAAGATCGCGCCCTTGCTGCAGCGGACAAGCTTTCCCTGAGCTTTCGGAGAACTCTGATAGTGTAATCCACGCAGGACGTTTTTTGCCGAACGAGAGCAGTTATCCTGCGGAAATTTCTCGCGGATACCGAGCCGGGATACGTCCGATTCCCGGTAGCATTCAAAGAACACTCCGCGTTCGTCGCGGAAAATCGTCGGCTCGAGAAGGATGACTTCCGGCAGAGAGAGGGGGATTACGCTAAACGGCACGATTACTCCTTTTCCTCAGCGAGTTTCTGCAAATACTGACCGTAGGAATTCTTCTTCATCGGTTCGAGGAGGCGAAGAAGTTGTGGCTTGTCGATGAATTTCTGGGCATACGCAATCTCCTCGATGCAGGCGATCTTCAATCCCTGCCGTTTTTCCATTGTGGCAATGAACATACTCGCATCGAGGAGACTCTCATCCGTTCCCGTATCCAGCCAGGCATACCCTCGGCCGAGCAGTTCGACGCGCAGAGCATTCTTCCGGAGGTATGCGGCGTTGACATCGGTGATTTCCAGCTCACCACGGGGCGAAGGCTTGATCGATTTTGCGACACTAACAACCGAGTTGTCGTAGAAATACAATCCCGTCACCGCATAATTGGATTTTGGCTGCCGCGGCTTCTCCTCGATCGAACGTACACGCCCCGCCTGGTCAAACTCAACAATGCCGTATCGATCCGGATCCTTCACGTAATAACCGAACACTGTTGCTCCTCTTCGGGATCCGACATCCTCGACTGCCTTTCGGAGCATTTCTGTCAAACCGTGACCATAAAAGATGTTGTCGCCGAGTACCAGACAGACGTCATCCCGGCCAATAAACTCTTCTCCGATGAGAAACGATTCCGCGAGGCCGTTCGGTTTCGCCTGTTCGCGGTATGTAAAATTCAAGCCGAGCTGCCTGCCATCACCGAGAATATTTCTGAATGTCGGCAGATCCCGCGGCGTCGAAATGATGAGTATGTCCCGAATACCGGCAAGCATGAGGACCGACAGCGGATAATAGATCATCGGCTTGTCGTAGATCGGAAGAAGCTGTTTGCACACGGCGAGTGTGAGAGGATAAAGCCGTGTACCGCTGCCCCCCGCAAGGATGATTCCTTTCATTGCGTGTTCTCCACAGATATCAGAAAGTCATACAATAATACGAAATTCATCATGTAAAATGCCACTGGAAAATGGTGCGCGCTTATTTCAATCCGGAAAAACACTTCCACCTTCCCTTTCCTGCACCACTGACAGGTACTGCCGGTGCACCAGTGTGCTGAACTCAACGATCCGAAAGAAGAGACCGCCTGAGAAAGAATCTCCGGTAGAGGATCCCCGTAAGGAGAATTCCGTTCATGAGAATCACGTTCAGGATGAGATAAAGAGAGAGAGCATTCATCAGCGAACAGAGCGTCAGAAGCGCAAGCTCTGTCCCGAAGCCGAGCAATCCCGAGATTCTCAGTCCGACCCGATCCGAATACCATCGTGCATTTTCGCTGTCGGTAAACTGCCTCCCGCGGCACCAGGCGTCAATCAGGAAAAACAGTCTGTCCTGCCATCCGTACATAACATTGAAAACTACCTGAAGAACAAACGCGATCCGGTCCGCGCGCCGGTCTGCCTCCGTGACGTCCTCAGTGATTCTGTTGAGCAAATATGTTGATTCAAGATGGAGGTAAGAAACCTGATAGAAAACGTGATAGGATACGCGCAGCGTGATTCCCACGAAGCCGGCGAGCCCGAGGAATATCGTGGAGACGTTGGGGTGAGACCGATAAGTAATGGCGGTAATCGCGATGAAGAGTGCGACGTCGACAACGAAATCACCGAGAGAATCGAGAAAGCGGCCTCTCCGTGAATAAAGCTGCTTCGCCCTGGCAAGCTGGCCATCGGCATCATCCAGAATATCCTTAAGAGTCACCAGAAGTCCGGCACAGGCGATCGCTGCGGGAGTATTCAGATAATAGATACACGCGGCAAACAACCCGACCGCCGTTGAAGCGAGGGTAATATCGTTCGGAGTGACAGATGTAGGATAGAGAATCCAGGTCACAACCGCCGCAACGCGTCTCATCACATAGGTGTTGATCACCTCATCAGCAATGTGCGATTCCGATTTGAGCGAAGACTGAAAAAACGATCTGAAGCGTGGACGCGGCACGTCTCTTCACGCCTCCTGCAGAAGTTCGCCGTAGATCCGACGCTGGTAAAGCAAGCAGATGATCAGCCAGAGGTTTCCTGCGAGAATGATCAGCCACAGGTACACATCGGGCCGTGATGACAGAGCACAGACAATCAGCAGCGAACGGTTGGTCGTAGGTCCGAGAAAGCTCCAGAAACGGATCATGCGCAGATTTCTCTTTCGATAGGAGTCGGGATCAAACGATCTCTCGCGTCGTGTCTGATAGACCTGTTCCTGGATTTTGAGATACGCCACGTAAAGGCGCAGGAGTGATGCCGTAAGAACCGAACGTCGTGATACCGTTACTCCGCGTATGTGGTCCTCATACTGCTCCCGCTCGCGGAATGGCGGATGGTGCTCACCCCGTAGGACACTCATGAACTCCGACTGGTGTCGGTCGAAGAAGAATGCATGAACCGCACTGCTGATGCCTGCGAGAATAACGAGGAGCCACCTGGACTCTCCCGATCCTGAGAAGCCGATCCCCAAGCCGATGAAAATGGCAATTGTTGCAACATAATCCGTCATGCCGTCGATGATGCGGCCGAATTGTGTACCGCTTCCCTGAAGCCGCGCCAGTTGACCATCTGAACAATCGAGGATATTCGCAACTGCGTAGAAAAGCGCACCCCATGCGAGAAAAGAGGTGCTGCGGGAAAAGCACCATGCCGCCAATAGACCGAACAATCCGGAAACGATGGTGATCTGATTCGGTGTAATACGCCAACGATAGACTGCCTTCACGAACAGGAAGGCGATCGGACGGTAGAAGAAGAGGTCAAGAAGTTCTTCGACCTCCGGCATCTTGAGCGACTGTTTGAACTCTTCAACGATCACCGGAATCCATGATGTTGATGATCGTCCGGATGATGAGGCGGGCATCTGCAAGAGGATCGGAAGCAGGAGCGTACCCGAAATGCTCGTCGATGTGCCGAGTGAGGCGCAGCGCAGCATGACGCACCTCGTCCGGCAACGATGGATCACCGCTCAGCAAATGAATCCTGCCCATCGCATCCGCTGGCCAGCCGGGTTTTGGAAAACGTGTGAGCATCCAGGAAATTGCATGTCCAACGGCTCTCCTCGCACACACACGGACTTTCCCGTTGTTGCCGGCATCGAGGGCTTCACGGGCTGTTTCTAGTTCGTGCTGTATACTCTCAAGCGCAGTTTCCTTTGAGATCATAGGGTCTGTTCCGATCCTTGAACATCACGCAACCTGCGCGCAGACGATCGTAAGATCATCTTCGAATGTGTCACGGCCTGAAAATTCTCTCACCGCCGACGCGAGTTCGGCACAAAGATCCTCCACAGAGCCGGCAGCATTCCGTGCAGTCGACTCCAGACGTTCCGCCCCGAATTGTTCTCCCTTCGCATTTGCAGCTTCAAGCAATCCGTCGGTGTACAAAATGAATCGATCTCCCGATCGGAGGGGGATCTGCCGGAATGAAAACTGGACATTTTTCCTCATGCCGAGCGCCGGAGTGGAATCCCGATGCCACCGCACGGCAGGGGGGTTTTGTTCAAGATGAAGAATAGGGGGATGACCGGCTGTCGCAAGAAAAGCTGCCTTCAGATTCCGGTCGAGAAGAAGGTACGCAAACGTGACAAATGTTTTCTCGTCAGAAACGTCATAAATCGTGTTGTTGATGTGCTTGAGAACGGCAACGGGTGACGCGTCGTGCTGCAATTGAAGCCGCAGCGCACTCTTCAACATCGCAGAGAGGATACCTGCTCCGACTCCATGACCTGCCACATCAGCAACCGCCACCGCCAGCTGGTGTTCGGCAACCTGAACCACATCGTAGATATCACCCCCGACTTCCGTTGCCGGGATCATCCTCCCCGAAACATCGACCCAACCGATCTTTGGCGCTTCATCTGGAATGAGCGATTCCTGAATATCCTTGGCAATATTCACTTCCGCCTCGAGGCGTGTCCGATGCTGCACTTCAGAATTGATCACTCGAAAGAAGAGTGTGGAACCAAGGGCGAGCATTGCAAGCGCTCCAACACCCAGAACGCCCCTCTGCGTGTAGATTGACTGGAGCAGTTCGGGTGAAAATGTCTGCGGTTCCTGGTCCGTCGGGCGCACATCCTGAACTCCCATTTCCTCGCCCAGTGACACCCTCATCCCATGTTCGTCGAACACAAAGCTCAGGCCCCCCGAATTGATCAGCATCAGCGCAGAAAAAGCTACAGTGATAATAGCAATAGCCCACCATCTTCTTCTTCCGAAAAAAATGATACTTGCGGCGAGTCCACCCGTGGCAATCGTCTCAACAATGACAAACCTCCACGAAACGAGATGGATCTTGGACTCCATCAACACCGACAACGGACCGGAAACTCCGAAGACAATGAAGGCCGCGAGTGCGAGCTGGCGCAACGCATGGCCCTTCATCTCTTTCCAGGTGTCTACGGCTCTGTGCCTGCAGGGCATGGTCTCAAAGAGTTTGGTAAGAAATGAGCTAAAAAGGAAACTGCTTTTGATACCATTGTTTGGTAAGATCCAGCCAGAAGAAAAGGCCGCGCCACCGGCCGTGTCCTTCGTAATACCGTTCGATGGTTTTGTCGTTCCGCCGCTTTTGGGAACGGTGGATTTCAAAAAATCTTTTCCGGCACCAGCTGTCGATGCCAAGATGATCATAATGACCGAGGAGCTTGAGAATGTTCCCGGCCGCGTAGGGCCCGACACCCTTGACCGAACGGACTTCCTCGAACAGTTCGGATGCAGGAAGGGAACTCTCGCGCCACAGTTCCGGCTGAATCTCCTTGCGAACGATTCGCCGTGAGAATTCCAACAAATACGGAGAGCGGTATCCCGACCTGACTTCCTTTCTGAGAAATTTTTCACTCACTGAGGCAAGAGCTTCAGGCGCAGGGAATGAACTTTCACCATCTCCATCTCGCATGCCGAGTTTCTCACAAAGATTCCGGACCATGACCTGTGTTAACCCCCAGCTGCAGTTGGTCGTGCAGATCATCTTGATCACGTCTTCGTACACCGTCGCGGACCGCAGCATTCTCCCCGCACCTATGCGTGATATCCAGCGATACCGGCCGATGCGGTTTGCAGCCTCGTAAAACGTGGAAAGGTCCTCGTCGAGCCGAAGGCATGAGCGCACCGTCGACCGGACTAACTTGCGCTGCCAGGATGCAAGGGAACGTCTTGAAAGAATATCGACACAGAGATCGCCGTTATGCTGTGAGATTTCGAAACGCAAAGGACGGCCTCCGGACTTGTGGATCACCATGCCGAGAGCACCGCGTTCCTTATCGATCCGAAAAGGCGGGAGCGTACACCATCCGTGGCTGTACACGGTTGGAAGGAATTGAAACCGTGGGGGTACGCTAAAGTGCATTTTCATACCGGCGCAGGCGCTCCGGAGAATTGCAGGAGCAGACGGCGGTTGGTCGGATACTGCTCGATCGACTTCAAAAGGGTCAGCATCGCTTCTTTCGGCTTCATGCGGTGAAGCGCCCGGCGCAATGCCTGATAGTGGCGGGTGTCGGAACCAAAGAGCAGTTCCTCGCGCCGCGTGCCGGATTCCGGGATGTTGATGGCCGGAAAGATCCGCTCGTTGGCCAGATCCCGGCTGAGCACGAGTTCCATGTTACCCGTTCCCTTGAATTCCTGAAAAATCAGTTCGTCCATACGGGAATTCGTGTCCACCAGCGCCGTAGCGATAATGGTAAGCGATCCGCCGCCTTCGAGCGCACGTGCGGCACCGAAAATTCTCTTGGGCATTTCGAGTGCGCGGATGTCGACTCCACCCGACATGGTTCTGCCGCTGCTTTTCTGCACGGCGTTGAACGCGCGGCCCATCCTGGTCAACGAATCCAGGAGCAGCACCACGTCCTTTCCCGCTTCAACTTTTCTCTTGGCGTACTCGAGCACGAGGCGGGCAAGCCGCACATGGCTCTCTCTGTCGCTGTCGCTCGAAGACGCAAAGACCTCACCGCGAATCGTCCGGCGCATATCGGTGACTTCCTCGGGCCGCTCATCGACCAGAAGCACAAGAAGCTCGATTTCGGGATGGTTCTCACTAATCGATTTTGCAAACTGCTGCATCAGGATCGTCTTACCCGATTTGGGAGGTGAGACGATCAGCGCCCGCTGACCTTTTCCGATGGGACAGAGAAGATCCACCACGCGCATCGAATAATCCGCGGGACCCGTTGTCAGACGAAGCCGGTCAAATGGATCAATGGCCGTTCTCATGGAGAATTCGGCCACGCTCTTCCACTCTTCCGGCTTCAGCCCGTTGATCGAGAGAACTTCTTTGATCTCGTTTCCCCTGCCGCGAGGGTGAACGGAATACTCCAGTCCGGATGCATTCCGTATCGCAAAGGTATTGAGCAAATGAGGGGAAATTCGAGGATCAGAAGGATTAGCGTTGAGGCCGAGAGATGGCTGCCGCACGAACCCGCCGGCCCTCCCTTCAAATTCAACGATGCCCTTGAGTATGTTTTGTTCCATGAAAGTACGCTTTGAAAGAAATTTTGTCTATCTTCCTCTTCGAACAACTTCGAGGAAAGTTACTATGAAACTCTCCACGCTGCAGATATTCCTCCTTCGGATCGCTATTGGCGCACTGTTTCTCAATCTTGGTCTGGAAAAATACCACGAAGGATGGTTATCGAATCCTCAACCGCTCACGGCATCCCTCCAGAAATATTTCGAGCACGCGGGCGGCATGGAGCTCAAGTATCTTACCAGTATTGCAATTCCCTACGCGCCGGTCTGGGCCAGGCTTATGACCATCGGCGAACTGGCGATCGGAGCATCATTCCTCCTCGGTTTGCTGACGAGGTTTTCCGCGGGTGTGGCCTTGTTCATGATACTGAATTTTCATGCGGCAAACGGACTCCTCTTCGGCTGGGGATTTTTTGGCTCTCCGTATGCAGCTCTTCTTTTTTCCGGCCTACTTGCCTGCTTCCTCGCACGTGCCGGCAGATGGGTTGGAGTGGACTGGTGGCTCGCCGGCATAAACCCGAAGAGCTGGTGGTGGTAGCTAGTCAGATATCCGAAGGAATATCAATATCCATCTCCAGCTTGAGCGACTCATTGGCGTAGATCCTGACGTCCTTCGTCACCGGTATCTGGATATCCCAATCCCCCCGTGAGTTTCTGATGACCGAACCCCAGAGCTTCCGCAGCTTCCACGTCGTAAACTGTTCCCAGAAGATCCATCCAAAATAGGCATTGCCGTCGGTGAGATAAAATGCAGGAACGCGTTCCCCCGGCTCCACTCTCACCTCGCGGACAGTCAGGAACCGATATCCCGCCCGTTCGAGCTCTTCGATAAAGAGTGGTTGGAGGTTTTTTCCTTCCGAGATGAGGTCCACTTTGATGCGCTTCACGATTTTCCCTTCGATGATCGATCGGAATACTTCATGAAGCTGCCGTTCTGTCAATGCCCCCATCCACTGTCCCCATGCTGGAACGCCATCGGATGATAGGCAATATATAAACTGAAGCTGTGAGAAGCAACAAACTTGACGGTCGGACATTTGTTCTGTATCTTTTAGACATGATGACTCGAATCGTGCTGGCGGTCTGCGGAATCATGGGCGTTGCGATCTCTGGTTATTTCACACTTGTCTTCTTCAGCGTCATACCCGGAAACAGCCGGTTCATCGCACGGGTTTGCCGGATGGATGAACAAACGTGCCAGTACGTTCTCCACACGACCTACGCCAAACTCTTCGGCGTTCCAAATGCGCTGCTCGGGACAATGTTTTATGCACTGGTTCTCTGGACCGCAATCTTCGGCGGACCGGCTTCCGGCGGCATCCTGGTTCTTGCGGTTACACTTGCGGCGGTTCTATCAGTTCTCGTCAGTGTGTATCTCGCATACGTCCTGATTGTGAGACTGAAGACCAATTGCGTTCTCTGTTTCACCTGTCATCTCCTTAATCTCATCATACTCATTTTGATTACGTACACCGGTTGACCTCCGTGCAGAAGAATACGGGAATCGTGTATGACGATCGGTTTCTCGATCACAATCCGGGACCGGGGCATCCCGAGCGACCCGACCGGCTGCGCACCATCGTTTCACATCTCCGCAACGAGGATCTCTGGGAGACATTCACACACATTCCGGTTCCGCCCCCGGACGAATCCCTGCTGTATTGTGTTCACACTCCGGAATATGTGCAATCTGTCAAGGAAGCGTGCCGGAACGGGGTAACCATACTGGATGAAGGAGACACGCAGGTAGGAGAGAATTCGTTCGACATCGCTTCTCTTGCTGTGTCCGGTGTTCTTGCCGGCGTGCGAGCAGTCACGGAAGGGGTGGTCTCGAATGCATTTTGTGCCGTTCGCCCTCCGGGTCACCACGCAGAGCGAACACGGGCAATGGGTTTCTGCCTCTTTAATAATGCAGCGATCGCGGCCCGATATGCCCTGTCGGCGTGCCACTGTCAACGCGTGGCAATTCTTGATTGGGATGTCCACCACGGCAACGGCACACAACACGCATTTTACGATGATCCGGCAGTCTTCTTCGTGAGTCTCCATCAATATCCATTTTATCCAGGCACGGGCAGCCGGGAGGAAACAGGGAGCCGGAAAGGTCTCGGATCAACACTGAACATGCCCATGGCTGCAGGAAGCGGCGAGGAGGAGTATGTCGCCGCTTTCACGAATGAAATCCTGCCGGCATTCGAGAGGTTCAAACCCGATCTTGTGCTGTTATCCGCAGGATTTGATGCACATCGTGATGATCCACTCGCACATATCATGCTCACAGAATCCTCATTCGGCAGGATGACGACGATGATCCGGACGTTTGCGAAAAGCTGTTGTGCGGGAAAAATCGTTTCCATTCTGGAAGGAGGATATCATCTCCGGGCACTTCCGTTGTCCGTGGAAGCTCATCTCCGCGCTCTCCAAAGTGTTTGATTTTCATGCCTTCGTTCGGTACAATGATCTGCATTCATCCGGATAAATGATGAGTCCGCGGCAAAACAGAGGTTCTGGACTGGTCTATTACACGGGAGCGACAATGATCGCCGGCCGCATTCTCAGCGTGCTCGCGATTTGTGTGATCATTGTTTCGCTCCTCCCGCTCATTATCCCGTATTTTGACAATGCAACTTCCTTCCGATACGTCCGCTTAATTCTTGCCGCAGACGAAGGAATCCGTACCGTCCTGAAAACCAACGTACCAACGATCGTTGCCGGCAGAGACATCAGCCGCTGGATTGTAGTCTTCGTGATGTTCGTCCTGAGCGGAATTTTCAGCACGTGGTCAGAACGTTCATCGGAGAAGATCCAGTACCTCAGGTTCAAGCGTTCGGTCGATCAATGGAAGATCGACCGTCATCTCACCGATCAGGCGGTAGTTCTCGCACCGCTGAACAGCAAGCTCGAGCAGCTCAGAACCGCGAAAAAGAAGGACCGTGAAGAGCTTCTGCGGGAATTTGCCGAGACGAAACGCCGGCTGGATGAAATGGGAAGGGACCTTTCATTTCTCTCCATCGATGTCGTTGATTCGACCGGCATGAAACAAGGTGAGGAACGGGCGGCGATCGAGCATGACTTCAAGGAGTACAAGCGATTTGTCGAACGAACTCTTCATGCGTTTGGCTGTCTCAAGTCGACGTGGACTCCCGATGGCGTCATGAGCGCCTTTACCACAGTCGACGCCGCCGTTCGTGCCGCACGCGAGGTCATCGGCAAACTCGGCGAATTCAACCGCGGTGTGAAGACGATTCGCCGTGACTTTGAGGTTCGCTGCGGGGTGAATTCGGGGTTCGTCTATTTCGATGAGTCGCTTCCGCTCGAAGAAATCAGCGATCGTGTGATCGACATCGCCGGACACATGCAGAAACATGCCAAGCCGAACAGTGTCTGCGTTGCCAAGCCGGCAATTGAGCCGCTCAACGACCGGAACGGTTTCGAACCGGCGGGAAAAATGATCGACGGGTACGAAGTGTACGAATGGGAGTTCAAAAAAACCTGATTACCGTATCCTTCGCCAGCTCGATCCTTCCTTCTTATCTTCAACCACAATACCGAGCTTTCCGAGACCGTCGCGGATCTTATCCGAAAGAGACCAGAGTTTCTGCTGACGAACCTCTGCACGCAGTTCGAGCAGGAAATCGACCAGTCCTGCTTCATCCCCTCCGGACGCGGCACCCGCTACCTCTATATCATCCGGGATAATACCGATGACTTTTCCGCCGATCTCCGAGTAGATCTGATTGATCTGCTGAAGAATTCCGTGTGAGACGCCTCCTCCCGCGATGAGGGTGTTGACATCCCGGCTGAAATCAAACAACAGCGCGATCACCTGAGCGGTATTAAAATCATCATCCATGGCAGACATCATGGAATTCCTGTAACCGGCAATGTCGATAATGCCGCCGTTTGACGGTGAAGCTCCTTGTTCTGTCTTCTTCAGTTCGAGCCGCACATTGCGTGCGGCATTATGGAGTTTCTCGAGACCTTTTGCAGCCCCGCCCAACGCATCCGGGGTAAAATCGAGCGTGCTCCGGTAATGGCTTTGCAGTATAAAGAAGCGGACAACAAGCGGGGAGTATTGTTTGAACGCGTCCTTGAGGAGAATGACGTTCCCAAGGGACTTGCTCATCTTCTGACCATTGACGGTCACAAGATTATTATGAATCCAATACCTGACGAAGGGCTTCCCTGTTGCGCATTCGCTCTGGGCAATCTCACATTCATGATGTGGAAACTGGTTATCCATTCCTCCGCCGTGTATATCGAATGAATCTCCAAGGTACTTCATCGACATGGCTGAACACTCGACGTGCCAGCCGGGAAATCCGACTCCCCATGGACTTGGCCACCGCATGATATGCTCGGGTTCGGCAAATTTCCAGAGCGCAAAATCGTTCGGATGCTTCTTTTCCGATTTCACTTCGATGCGGGTTCCGGATTCGGATTCTTCCGTGCTCCTGCCGGACAGCTTGCCGTAGTTCTTATCTTTCGAGACATCAAAATAGACCGAGCCGTTCACTTCATACGCATAACCCTTCTGCAGGAGCGCCTTGACGATTTCGATTTGCTCAATAATATGTCCGGTTGCCCGCGGGGAAATATCCGGGCGCTTAACTTCGAGCGCGTCCATATCCTCGAAATAACTTCGTGTGTAGAGTTCGGCGATTTCCATTGGATGTTTGTGTTCGAGCCGGCCCTGTCGCAGGAGACGGTCTTCCCCCTCATTTGTATCTCCAAGCAGGTGGCCAACATCAGTAATGTTCTGGACATAGGTTACCGTATATCCGATGAAGCGGAGATACCGGACAATCACATCAAATGAGACGTAGCTCTTTGCGTGTCCGATATGAGAGTGCCCGTAGACAGTGGGACCGCAGACGTACATTCCCACAACTCCCTCTCGAAGCGGTTTGAACACTTCCTTTTGTCTGCTCAGTGTATTATAGATGGTCAGTGGCATAATTTCCCTTCAATTTTTCGAATCTTACCGGATGGCTATTTCAGCCCCATCAGCTCGCGCGCACTCTTCCTGCCGGAATCGGTCACTTCTTCCCCGCTCATCAGCTTCGCAACTTCCCCGACACGCTCTTCCAAAGAAAGCTTCCGCATCCTCGTTGTGGAACGGTTCCTGTTCTCCGATTTCTCGACGACGAAATGAACGTCGGCGGCGCCGGCAATTTGCGGAAGGTGTGTAATTGCGATTACCTGGTGAAAGCGCGAGAGGTTCTTCATGCTTTTTCCGACTGCCTGTGCAATGCGGCCGCTCACGCCAACATCAATTTCATCAAAGATCAGCAGCGGGAGGCGGTCGGACTTGGCAAGGATCATTTTCAGCGACAGCATGATCCTGGAGATCTCACCTCCGGAAGCAACGCGGGCAAGAGGTTTTGGGTCCTCCCCGGCGTTGGTGGACACATAAAATTCGACCAGGTCGATTCCTTTCGACGTGCATTCCAACCAATCCTTCCCGAGCTTGACAAATGCCTCGTCGTGATTAGATGCGGCTTGTGTACGGATGGAAATTTCAAAAACTGCATTGGCAATCCCCAGTTCACGGAGTGCTTCGGCAACGGCACTGTTCACTTTTTTCGAAATTTCAAATCGCTTCGACGAGAGTCTCGATGCAATTTCCGAGGCCGCGGCACGCTCCTGGTCAAATTTCTTCTTCAGTCCCGCCTGTTCCGTTTCAAAGTTACTGGCAAGTTCATACTCTCTGCCGATGCCGGCGCGATGTTCAACCACGGCATCGAGTGATCCGCCATACTTCTTCTTCAGGAGTGCGAGGTGGCCGAGCCGGTCACGAATATGCTCAAGGCGTTCCGGCTTGAATTCGATATGGGAATTATAACTCTGGATGAACTTCGCAAGCTCGTCCACGATTGCTGCGGCAGATGCTGCCTCCGCCGTCTGATCCTTGAATACCGGATCAATAGTCCCGAGCGTTTCAAGCTCGTTCCGAGCAATAATGAGCTGATCGTGGACTGCGTTTTCACCCTCATAGAGCATCGCGTAGAGGCGCTCGGTTGCAGCAAAGAGCTTTTCTGAATTCTCGAGGATATTCAGCTCGTTCTCAAGCTCGTCCTCTTCACCGGCACGGGGGGCGACTGCGTCAATTTCTTTAATTTGAAATTCGTAAAGCGATTTTCGTTCCCTCAATTCACGCTCTTTCGCCTTCAAGGTGAGAAGTTCCCGGAGAGTTGCGCGACATTCACGGTATGCTGCCTCAAATTCTTCGGTTAGACCGTCCAGACGGCCGAAATTATCGAGCAGACCGAGATGTGTTTCGGTTCTCAGAAGCGACTGATGCTCGTGCTGACCGTGCAGATCCACCAGAGCATCGCCAACTTCCTTGAGCACTGCCGCACTGACCGGAGAGTCATTGATGAAGCACCTGCTCTGACCTTTTGCGGAAACTTCGCGGCGGAGGATGAGCTCGTCGTGGAATTCGATCTCCTGTCTCTCCAGAAGCTGACGGAAGGGCGTATTATCGACGACATCAAACACCCCCTCCACGACGGCTTTGTCCGCTCCCTTGCGGATTTCCGAGGAATCTGCACGCTCACCGAGAATCAAACTCAGTGCGTCGATGATGATGGATTTTCCCGCTCCTGTTTCGCCGGTAATAATATTCAATCCCGGTTCAAATTCAACGGACAGTTCTTCGATCAGAGCGTATTGTTTTATCAGAAGAGATCGCAGCATGAGATGAAGCAATAAAAACGGCGTAATGTACGAATTTTATCGTTTACCGACAATACTTCAATCCGAGATGAGGTATTCAGGAGGGAGCGGGATGGAATTTCAACTCCGGCAGGTCGTTGAGAATCCCGTGGTAAAATGCCATCCGAAGAAACTCGCCAACACCTGCAATGGCTTCATCATCCAGGTCATATTGGAACGCTTCAAAATATTCCGGGGGGATGGTAGCGGGCATATCTCCCACAGATGGAAAGGTACACTGCTTCAGTGCTTCGATTTCGTCGGAACCGAGTGCGTTCTCCCGGGAAGCCCAGAACCCGTGAACAAACGGCAGGCCCGTGATGTCACTCCACTCCTCCACGAGATCAATCTTCTGAGTGTGTTCTGCGAATCGGCTGGCAGCATTGCCCACAAGAAGGACACAATCTGCAGCAGCCAGCAGCTTCTCCGGTGTACCGGTTTTTGGTATCAGCTGGGGTTTTGAATCATATTTTTCCGCAAGGACGATGACTGCAAGAACGACCTCCGCGCTGAAGCGCGGATCGAACGCCAGAGTCCGGATGGAACGCAGGTTCTCGCGGAATGCAAGGAAGATGGTGCCGTTTTCACCGGCGGAGGAAATGCCGACGCCCGGGACTATGCGGTACATTGCATAATCCTTTGCATAATCGATGGAAGACAAAAGCGCTCCGTCCAGATGGTGCTGACGGAGCGCAAGTGCAAGTTCAGCCGGAGACTTGAACGAAAGTTCGAACAGTCCGTCCCGGCGGTTTCTCAGGGGCAGAGCAAGCGGCAACGCATAGTATTCATCGGGAATACCGATACGCGTCGCCATAGCCGGCTATGCAGTTGTCTTCTGCCTGATCTGTTTCGATGCAAGCTCGCGGAGATAGTAGAGCTTTGCACGCCGGACCTTTCCTTCCTTGACCATCTCGATCTTGGCAATGCGGGGTGAGTGGAGTGGAAAGATGCGCTCAACTCCAACGCCGTTAGAAATTTTTCGCACCGTGAAGGTCGCCCGCAGTCCCTCACCGCGCCTTCCGATGACGACTCCCTGGAACTGCTGGATGCGCTCCTTATCGCCTTCGATGACGCGTACGTGAACGTTCAGCGTATCGCCCGGCTTGAACGACAGCAGGTCGGATTTCATCTGAGTTGCTTCCACAAGCTTGAGTTTTTCCATGGATCTCTTCCTTTATGATAATAATTTCTTTCGCCGTTCTCTCGTCCGGGCGATGCGGCGACCCTGTCGCCATTCTTCCACTTTCTTATGATCTCCGGAAAGCAGGACTTCCGGAACCTTCATCGACCGAAATTCGGCCGGTCGAGTATAATATTCGCAACCCAGGAGATCTTCCTGGAACGAGTCCGTCAGCATCGATTCGCCGTCGCCGAGAACTCCGGGGATAAGCCGGACAACTGCATCCACGAGAACAATTGCTGCGACTTCACCGCCGGTGAGGACATAATCACCGATCGAAATCTCTCTCGTTACAAGCTTCTTGCGCACACGCTCGTCGATCCCCTTGTAATGTCCGCAAAGGATCAGGATATTCTCCTTCAGTGAGAGCTCATTCGCCATTCGCTGATTCAGCGTCTCACCGTCGGCACTGAGATAGATAATCTCGTCGTAGCTGCGCCGTTTCTGCAAAGACTCGACGCATTCAAAAATCGGTTCCGGTTTCAGGACCATCCCCGCTCCGCCTCCGTACGGGGAATCGTCGATTGTCCGGTGTTTATCGTGAGCGAATTTCCGCAGATCGTTCAACCGGATCGTCACCAGTTTCTTCTTCTTCGCCTGCCGGAGGATACTTTCACCGAGCGGGCTTCTCATCAATTTCGGGAACCCGGTAACAATATCGATTCTCATATCATTCCTGACTCTCGATCAGACCCTCGATCGTCCGCACAACGATGACACGATCCGCGATGCGCACTTCACGAATAAACTCTTTCACCGCAGGTATCAGGAATTTCTTCTCACCGCCACGAACTGACCAGAGATCTCCGCCTGCCGAATGGAACACCTCATCGAGGACTCCGAGCAGCCGACCATCGGAAGTCTCGACGGAACATCCTACCAGATCATGTATGAAATACGAATTTTGGGGAGGTGCTTGAAGATCACCTTCCCCCACAAAGAGCATTTCGCCACGCCGGGCTTCTGCATCCGTCCTGTTCGTAATCGCTGACAGTTTGACGACAACGTTCTGCCGGTGAACAATTACATCCTCAACTGTCGTTTCGACTGCGGCATCAGCCGACGGGCCAACGTAAACACGCTGCCGCTTCTTCAAGCCTCCCGGACGTCCGGAGGCAAGCCGAAGCTTCACATACCCCTTGATGCCGAACGCGCCCGTGATTCCGGCTATTGCGAAACGGTCCGGCATGCGACGCGTGGTCCCGACCGCCCCCTCAGCGAATCAGTCGAGCACTTCAATAGTAACTTTCTTTCCCGCCTTTTTTCCGACGGCAGCCGCAAGAGTTCGAAGGGCAAACGCCGTCCTTCCTTTCTTTCCGATAATCTTTCCGATATCGGGTTGTGCGACTTTCAGTTTCAAGATCATTTTGTCTTCGTGCTGCTCCTCTTCAATGGCCACCTGTTCCGGCTGGTCAACCAACTGCTTCGCGATGAATTCGATGAAGTCCTTCATACCACCTCCGTACGAACTGCGAAACTATTGAATCTCCATCCGCCAATCGGATTGCAGCTGACTTCTTCCGTGAGATCCCTCGTACCACCAAGTGCGGAATAGTTTCCGTGTGAGTGCTCCGAGTACGCTTACGTGCTTGTAAAGAGCTTGAACCGCAAAAATGATGTAGTGGATTATGCGGCCGGGGTGGCCGGTGCAGGCTCAGCCGGTGGTGCCGGGGCAGGAGGAGCAGCCGGTGGCGCTTCCGCAGCTTTCGCGGCTTTTGCCTTCCGGGTCGCCTTCCTTCGCGACTTTCGTTCTGCATCGCGCTGCTGCCGTTCGGCCTGCAGTGATTGCCATTTCTCAAATGCCGCAGCAATCGTCGCTTCGTCAGAGCCCTTCTTCATCATTCCCCATTTCAGCCAGAGACCTTTGCGCTGCAAAAGACTCCTCAGGGTATCCGAGGGTTGAGCCCCGCGCCGCAACCAGAGCATCAGGCGATCTTCCTTGACCTCAATGATCATCGGGTTGACCATCGGATTATAGACGCCGATCGCCTCGATAAATCTTCCGCTCCGCGACATACGCGCATCCGCCGCGACTATTTTATAGAACGCCTGTTTCTTTTTCCCCGCCCGCCGCAACCGTAGCTTGACCAATGTTTCTGCTCCTTCAATAAATGGATTCGTGAAAATGTTATCTTCAATGCAATTTCATACCCTGAAACATCCTCGGCATCTTCCCTTTGGAAATAGTCTTCATCATCTTCTGCATCTCGCCAAACTGCTTCAGAACTTTATTCACTTCCTGCACCGAGGTTCCGCTCCCGTACGCGATCCGTCTCCGGCGAGTGCCGTTAATGATATGGGGTTTACGCCGCTCTTCGGCAGTCATCGACTGGATAATCGCTTCCACACGCACCAACGCTTTATCGTCCAGCGAGACATCGGCCGGGAGGCGGTTCATTCCCGGAATCATCCCCATAAGCTGCTGCACCGATCCCATCTTCTTCACTTCGTGCAGCTGGTCGAGAAAGTCCTCAAACGTGAACTGCGCTTTCCGGAGCTTCTCCTCGAGCCGACGGGTCTTTTGTTCGTCAAATTGCGCCTGTGCCTTTTCAACCAGCGTGACGATATCGCCCATCCCGAGGATGCGCGTCGCCATGCGATCGGGGTGAAAGACTTCGAGCGCATCGAGCTTCTCACCCACACCGACAAACTTGATCGGCTTATCGACAACGGAACGGATCGACAGGGCCGCCCCGCCTCTCGTATCGCCGTCCAGTTTTGTCATAACCACTCCGTCAAAATCCAGCCGCTCATGGAATGCTTTCGCGGTATTGACGGCATCCTGCCCGGTCATCGCATCCACGACAAAGAGAATCTCGTGCGGATGCACCTTTTCCTTGATCGTCTCCACCTCGCGCATCATCTCTTCGTCAACATGAAGGCGACCTGCAGTGTCGATGATTACGACATCACGGGCACCACGACGTGCGTGCTCGATGGACCCCTCGGCAATTTCAATTGCTCCCTTCCCGCGTTCGGCAAGAACGGCAACCTGGATCTCTTTGCCAAGCAACTCCAGCTGGTCAATTGCCGCCGGACGATAAACGTCTGCAGCAGCAAGCAATGGGAAATGACCTTTCCCTTTGAGATAGTTCGCAAGCTTCGCGCAAAATGTCGTTTTCCCCGAGCCCTGCAAACCTGCGACCAGAATTACCGTCGGCGGCATGGAAGAAAAGCTGATCTCCGCATGCGTCGTGCCCATCAATTTGACAAGCTCGTCATGAATGATTTTCACGATAAGCTGGCCCGGAGTAATGCTCTGCAGAACCTCCTGACCTATCGCGCGTTTCTGGACATCGTCAACAAACTGCTTCGCGACCTTATAGTTGACATCGGCGTCAAGAAGAACTCGGCGCACCTCGCGTAGGGAATCAGAGATATTGGACTCTGTGATTTTTCCCTGACCGCGGATCTTCTTGAAGATCGCTTCAAGTTTCTGACTGAGGTCTTCGAACACGGAATTTGTGCCGGAAAATCTGCGAGAACAAGACAAAATCGCCAGGTTTTGAGTTCCTGGCGATCATTACAGGCCGCATAATGTACGCAAATTTTGGGCGCGAAGCAAGAGAAAGTTTGGCAGCCTAAGCTCTTGCTGGTCTTCAAGTTAGAAGATTTAGCGGATTGCAAATCGGTAAGGGATACTTCTCAAATCGCCGGCAGTTTCTGAGGGCCGGGCTGCTACCTCAACCTAGTACTTCTTCTGTCCGATGTCCTTCGGATATCAGTTCTCTGAAGACTTGAGAGCTTCTGCACCGGCCACGATTTCCAGCAGCTCCTTCGTGATTGATGCCTGTCGTGCTTTGTTATAGGAGAGCTGGAGATCCTTCAGGAGATCCGATGCATTGGTGGTAGCATTTTCCATTGCAGTCATCCTCGCTCCCTGCTCGGCTGCGTTGGATTCGAGAAGTGCACGCCAGATCTGGAAGTGAAGATGCTTCGGAATGAGGGAGGCCATAATCGCTGAGCTCGACGGCTCATAAATATAGTCGGAAACTGCGGGCTGGACACCGCCGGTCGATTGCAGTGCCAGACTTTCTGCCGGGATGGGAAGATATTGCTCGATCCGCGTATGCTGGTGGAGGATCGACTTGAACTCATTATAGACGAGCTCCACGCGATCGACCTGTCCGTTAAGGAATTTATCAATGGCATCATCGGCAATTGCCTGGGCGGTCGAGAACTTCAGCGCCGCAAATATTCCGAGATGCTTCTGCGTCACCGGGAAATCATTCTTCTGGAAATAATCAAATCCCTTCCGACCGACAACCACCATCCGGAGCTTTCCACCATCCCGCAGCGGAGCATAATTCTTGTCGACGTGTTCTTCCGCCGACCTCACGATATTAAAATTAAACGCCCCGCACATTCCGCGGTCAGAGGAAATCACAATCATCATCACGCTTTGAACCGGGCGAACTGCAAAGAGCGGATTCGAGGCGACATCCGTCATTCCTCCCAGTCCATTCAGGAGCTCCTTCATTTTTTGCGCATATGGACGAGCCGCCACAACCGCATCCTGCGCACGCCGGAGCTTAGCCGCCGAGACCATTTTCATGGCTTTGGTCATCTTCTGGGTGCTCTTCACGCCACCGATGCGGCGCCGTATTTCCCTGAGTGTTGCCATTCCGAACTATGAGACTATGCTTTGAAGATTTCCAGAAATTCTTTGGCTGCTGCGTGAAGCTTCTTCTGCAGATCATCCGAGAGATCCTTTTTCTGGACGATCTCGGCAAGGAGGGAGCCGTACTTCAGATCCATCATTTCCAGAAATTCACTCTCGAATCGCTGCACCTGATCGATGGCTATCTCGTCGAGATAGCCGTTCGTCCCGACAAAGATGCTGATCACCTGCCGCTCGACCCTCATCGGAACGTACTGCCCCTGCTTCAGCAATTCAACGAGTCGTGACCCGCGTGTCAGCTGCTGCTGGGTTGCTTTGTCGAGATCAGACCCGAATTTTGCAAAGGCCTCGAGTTCGCGGTATTGGGCTAGATCGAGACGCAATCGGCCGGCGACTTTCTTCATCGCTTTGATCTGTGCGTTACCGCCGACACGCGAGACCGAGATACCGACATTAATGGCCGGACGAACGCCCGCATTGAACAAGCCCGGCTCGAGATAGATCTGTCCGTCGGTGATCGAAATGACATTAGTCGGGATATATGCCGAAACGTCTCCCGCCTGTGTCTCGATGACCGGCAATGCGGTGAGACTTCCGCCGCCGAGCTCTTCGCTGAGCTTCGAGGCACGCTCCAGCAACCGGGAGTGCAAATAGAACACGTCACCGGGATACGCTTCGCGCCCTGGCGGCCGGCGGAGCAGAAGCGATACCTGGCGGTATGCCTGGGCGTGTTTCGAGAGATCATCATACACAACAAGCGCATGTCTCCCCTTATCACGGAAGAATTCTCCGAGTGTTGCTCCGGCATACGGCGCAATGAACTGCATCGGCGATGGATCGCTCGCGTTTGCCGCGATGACCGTCGTATATTCCATGGCACCGAACTCTTCGAGTTTCGCCACAACCTGTGCAACGGTGGAGCCTTTCTGTCCGATCGCGACATAGATACAGTACATCGGCTTAATGCCGTTCTTTTTCGATTCTTCCGTATGGGTAGACTTCTGATTAATAATCGTATCGATGGCTACAGCAGTTTTCCCGGTCTGCCGGTCGCCGATGATCAGCTCGCGTTGTCCTCTGCCGATCGGAATCATTCCGTCAACGGCTTTCAATCCCGTCTGCAGCGGCTCCTTCACCGGCTGACGCTGGATCACGCCGAGCGCCTTGCGTTCGAGGGGGGAATAATGTTCCGTTTTGATTGCTCCGCGTCCGTCGATCGGCTGCCCGAGGGGATTGATCACGCGTCCGAGCATGGCATCACCGACGGGCATCGAGGCAACCCGGCCGGTGCGTTTGACAACATCACCTTCTTTGATCAGCGTGGTATCTCCGAAGAGAACGCATCCTACATTATCTTCTTCGAGATTCAGAACCATTCCGAAGACGTTGTTCGGAAATTCCACAAGCTCGCTTGCCATGACTTTGGAGAGGCCGTAAATGCGCGCAATACCGTCCCCAACCTGCAGAACAGTACCGACGTCATAGACATCCACTTCTTTTTCAAATCCGGAAAGTTGTTTCCGTAAAATTGCTGATACTTCATCTGGTCGTACTTCAGCCATTGCAAATTCCTTTTGGTTAAAGGTGAATCAGGATCCGCCTTCGGCGAACCGGCGACGGAGGATATCAAGTTGATGGCGCACGCTCGCATCCCATACGGTGTCCTCGTGCTGGACGATGAATCCCCCTTTCAGTGACGGATCAAGGACATATTCGATCCGCGGGGTTTTCTTTGTTGCAGTTTCAATCTGGTGCACGAGCGCACGGTGTTGGGCATCCGAGAATTTCACGGCAACGCGGGCCCGGACGTGAAGAATGCCGCGTTGCTTGTCACGCTGATCATAAAATTGACGTATGATCTCCGGGAGAATATTCTCCCGTCCTTTCGATGCCAGCAGCAGGACAAATTTTTCCGTGAACAGACTGACCTTGCCGCCCAGAAGCTGTGCAAACACCCTCGCCTTCTTTTCCTTATTGACCACAGGGCTCTTCAGGAAAATGCGGAAGTCCGGTATTTCGCGGTGCATCTTTTCGATGAAGGCAAAGTCGTTGCTGACCTCATCGACAGATTTTAGTTCCTCGGCTACACTGAGCGCCGCCGATGCGTACCGTTCCGCTGCACGAATATTACTCATACTGCATCAATTGTTCGGAAGTTCCTTCAGGTAGTTGTCGACGATCTTCCGATGTTTTTGGTCATCAAGCGTCTCGTCGAGAATTTTTCCTGCCGCCTGCACTGCCAGCGACGCAACCTCGTGACGCAGCTGGGAAAGTGCAGCATCTTTGTCGCGTCCGATCTCCGCACGCGCCTGTTCGATCATCCGCTGTGACTGCTTCTGAGCGCTCTCCAGAATCTCCCCTTTCAGCTTATCGGCGAGCGTACGGCTTTCATTGAGGATGCGATGACCCTCGTGCTCTGCCTGCTCAAGCTGCTTCCGGTGCTCTTCAACAAGCTGCTCGGCTTCCTGCTTTGCCTGCTCCGCCTGTTCCACCGACCGGCGAACGCTTGCTTCGCGCTGTTGGAGTGCATCAAGCAGGGGCTTCCAGGCATACTTCCTGAGGAGGAAGAGGAGAACGAGAAAAGTAACTATGGTCCAGAGTATCAGCCCGGGGTTTGGTTCTAACATAGGTTTTCGATCCTCATAATGAATTTTGCAATCGCCCGCCTGTTCATTTCAGAGCGAGCAGAATGCAAATAACGAGTGCAAAGAAGGTGGCACCTTCGATGAGTGCGGCGGCGATGATCATGGAAATTCGTATCGGTCCCGCTGCCTCCGGCTGACGACCGCTTGCGTCCATTGCGGCAGCTGCCAGCTTACCGATCCCGATACCCGCCCCGATCACGGTGAATGCCGCGCCCAGCCCGGCGGCAAGATATGCGAATAATTTCGGATCCATTCTGATATTCTCCTTTGATAAGTTGATGATGAGATGATTCGTTAATGTCCTTTTTGCGAATGCTCTTGTTCGCCATGGCCTGCCTGTATTCCGAGTCCCATGAACAACGCCGTCAGCATGGTGAAGATATATGCCTGCAGAACCGCCACAAGCAATTCGAGGAGGTTGATCCCAACGGCAAACGCGACCGGAATCGGGGCGATGATGTACGATTTAAAGAGGAAGATCAGTCCAATGAGCGAAATGATTACCAGATGTCCTCCGGTCATGTTGGCAAAAAGACGAATGCAGAGGGCAAAAGGTTTTGTAAAGAGTCCGAGAATTTCAATAGGAATCATGATGGGCCAGAGCGCCCAGTGAACTCCGCCGGTAAGGTGCGCCAGATAATGTCCCAGCCCCTGCGACCGGATCGCAGCAATCTGGATCATAAAAAAGGCGATGATCGCCAGCCCCGCAGTAACATTGATATTGCTCGTCGCCGTTGACCCATACGGAATGATTCCCATGACGTTCATGATGAGGATGAAGAGAAACGTCGTGATGAGATACGGAATATAGCGGATCCCTCCCGGTCCCATATTGGGGAGAACGATATCATCCCTGACAAACTCCAGGAACACTTCGATAAGATTTCGTACGCCGCCCGGCAGGCGGGCAGAACCCGACTTCCGTGCTGCGGCTCTGGCAACGAGGAACAGAAGAAGTGCGGCAATCCACAGAAAGACGACATGTTTCGTGATCGAAAGGTCGATGGTCAGGCCGGCCACATGCAGGGGAGCAAAGCGCGGCAGATCGATCGTTCCAAGGAAGGGGAGCTGCAGCTCGTGCGCGTCATGAGCGTGCTCGAAGAGCTCCGTGAACATGGCGCTGCTGCTTTCGGGCTGTGCCAAAGCTTTTGCGGCAAGTGAATCGCCGGGAACCAATTCCTGGACACCGTTCAACATGCCGTTACTTGTTCGTGGTGTTTACGGTGAACTTCTGCTGGATATACATAATCTCGAGGGTAAGGAACAAAACGTAAAAGAATCCGATTGATGTTAAGAACGCAGCAACGTGAATGGAGAACACTACAATCAGTGCAACCAGTATCCCGGCAAGAAACAGCATTCTGACCATCATGCCGCCCAGAACAAACTTCAGGAATGTC
>DATIXJ010000049.1:0-3465 GCA_035518715.1 Bacteroidota bacterium
AACGCTGAGTCCCAATAACCACGAAGACCACACAAATCGCGACTCCGGTGGAGATCACAAGCGAAAGCAGTGCATAGAGCGACACCTTCGGTTTCGCCTTCCTCTCCGGAACAAGTGCCTTGTCAAGCACAACAACCGATGGGGTATTTCTCTGCTCTTCAACTTTTGCCTGCTCATACAGCGGGGTGAGAATCTGGAGAATCTTGTACTGAATCTCGACATCACGGTACAGACGAATGTAGTCGGCAGCCAATTGAGGAGTTTGTCGGAAGGGTACAAGTATTTTCATTTCATCTGTCGCCGATTTATCCCCCATATTCATTTCACCGAGCTTCTTCTTGATTGCGTCCACCTCCGCCTGAGCGGCTACGACACTTGGATGGGTGTCCGAAAGCGTGCGCTTCAGTACTCCCAATTGGATCTCCTTATTTGCGAGCTCTGCGTACACCGTCGCCCCCGCTTTAATCGACGCTTCGATCTGCTCTGGCATTGCAATCACACCATACTTGAGCTGAAAATCCTTGAGACGCTCCTCCGCCTGATGGATATCGTCGAGGTTCTTGTTGTAACGCTGTTCGATGAACTCCCGATTTCCCTTAGCATTTTGTGCGAGAAGATGAGAGTTGATATCATTCAGAACTTCCACAAAGTAATTCGCCATCTCTGCTGCACGGTTTGGGTCCTTGTCATAGACCGTGATTGTCAGCGCGCCCTCATCCGTAATGTCGAATCGGAGGTTACCGAGCAGTGCCTCTTTTGTTTTTTCGCGGGGATAATTCGTTATATCGTAGACTTTCGTGAGATCAAATTTGTCAATGACCTTCATCAGGGCATTCTCGCTCTGCAGAATGCCCATATACCGTTCAGCTTCACTCGGCCCAGTTAGAGAAGCCAATCTGCTACCCGATGAGAAGTTATTCACCAGTGAAGAGATGCCCTCCAATCCGGAAAAGAGATTCGTTTGCTGGGCGGGAAAGATGGAGGCCGTAGCTTTGTACCATTTTGGACTGAGGAAAGCGATAAGCGTCACAAGGAATGTGACGATGATGACGAACCAGACGATAAATCTCCGCCAGACGACGATTACCTCAAAGAATTCCAGCAATGACGCACCCAGCTGATTTGATGGTTCACGGGGCTCAGAGGAACCTGGTCGGCTGGCCTGAGCAGGGAAATTTGTTGACGGATCGTCCATATTCTTAGAAAAATATTGGAGCGGTAGAGTCTTGCACTTACGGTTTCGTCACTTGTGCGACGACAACGGCGATGCCGATCACCACACTCAGCACACTTGCCGCCTGGCTGGCGATCGTCATGTAATACGCAAACGAGTGATCCGGATTTTTGGGAACCCAGATGTAATCTCCGTCTTCAATAGTCGTCTCACCCGGAGAAAGCCACTGCTTCGTTTTGCTCTTGATGACCTTCACGTCGCCATCACGTGCCCTGTCAGTGAATCCGCCCGCCTTGGCAATGTAATAATCCACGTTCTCGCCGGTTACAAACGGCACGTGCCCCGGCGATACAATCTGCCCGAAAACATAGATTGACCGCTTTATCGACGGCACATCAATATAATCTTCCGTCTGGAGGATCACATCCTGGGAAGTATCACCTTTCACAAAAAGCTTTTCGAAGTCCACATCCACTATTTCCTTCCGCAGACGAAGCTCGGTCTCGATATAATAGTCGGAACTGTCCTGGGCTGAAACGCCGCCGCGGAGACTCATGAGACGCTCGGTCTGCACTTCACTTGGCTGGACGGAGCGCCGGATGAGCTCGGTCGATTTCAGCGCGGCGAATTCCGTAAACCCTCCGGCCTGCTGGATAACCTCGGATAAGCGCGTCTTGTTTTTTGTGATCGGATATGTCCCGGGATAGAGTACTTCGCCGAAGACACTCGCACGATAATCTTCACGAAGCTCTTTTCGCGCCTTCACCACAACGCGATCTCCCGGTTCGAGCGGAAAGTCCGGTTCATGTCCGTCCAGTATCTCGGGAACGTTGAGAATCCGGCTCGTGAGCACCGTGCCGTCGAGACTCAACCGCGTAAACTCCACACTGTCGCGAATTGCCAGCCGCGTGAATCCCTGACCAATCTCAATGGCATCATGAAGACTGTCACCCTCGACAAACTCATATCTTCCCGGGGCATTCACCTCTCCGTAAATCCCGAACACATTCTTCGTCTCATTTCTCCTTGGAACGACGATCACATCCCCCTCGCGAAGATACGGATCCCACCGGTCGGCTTTCGTTGACAGATACTTCACGTTATCCACTCTGCTCTGCGAACCGTCCTTATGCCGAAGAACGATGTTACGCGTCGACATCAGCGGAAGAACAGCTGCAAGATCACTTCCGGTCTGATACCGGGAGACGGTGTTTGCCATCTCGATTGCCTTATTCGCACGATCGACCGACGTGAGCGTGTAGATTCCCGGATTAAGGACATTTCCTGTAACCGTAACAATAATCGGACGCGGTTTCACCAGCGTCGCAGTAATTTCTGCGGTAAGGTACCGCTTCCGCGCCTCACGGAAGATCTCCGCCTTTGCCGCTGCGAGTGTGAGGTCGGCAACGCGCACTTCCCCCACAGTCGGAATAATCAGCGTTCCTTCAGGGGTTACCGTCAGCATCAGATTCAGCGGCGGGCTCATCCAGATATTCACACTCATCACATCCGATGGACCGACAAAATACTTCTCGGGATCGACAGTTGATTCCAGTGCGACACCAGCCGGCTGCGAAACGGCGGGAATGACACTTTCTTTCAGCGACGATTCGAGATCATCTCCCGAAGTCGACCGCCGCTGATCCTGAGCAGAAGCCGGGAGCGTCAACATGCAGATCGCAGTGATCCACACTATGAAAGATTGTGCCAGGAGAGGAGTCAGTTTCCGGGGCATGAGACTACCGTTCTTCATACATCTTCCGATAATAGTTCCTGTATTCCCCGTTGATGATATGCCTCCACCAGGATTCATTACGGAGATACCAGTCAACGGTTAACTGAAGTCCCTTCTCGAACGTCACCGAGGGAGTCCAGCGGAGTTCTCCGGAAATTTTCGATGCATCGATTGCATACCGGCGATCATGACCCGGGCGATCCTTGACAAAGGTGATCAGATCTTCACCCTTACCGATGGTCTTGAGCAAGAGCCGGACAATGTCGATGTTTTTCCACTCGTTGTTCCCGCCGATATTATAGACTTCTCCGAGCCGCCCGCGGCGGAGGACGGTATCGATCGCGACGCAATGGTCCTTTACGAAGAGCCAGTCGCGGACGTTCGCCCCGTCGCCATACACAGGCAGCGGCTTGTTATCAATAGCGTTGGCAATCATGAGCGGAAGGAGCTTTTCGGGGAACTGATAGGGTCCGTAATTATTGGAGCATCGTGTAACGATGACCGGCAACCCAAAGGTATGATGGTAGGCCAGGGCAAGGAGATCTGCCGACGCCTT
>DATIXJ010000050.1:0-39644 GCA_035518715.1 Bacteroidota bacterium
TCGTACCACCTTCGGCAATAAGGGATGCGGTGAGGGAGTTTAACCCTTCCTTTCCCTTTGGATCGTTGATCGAACCGGCGCGAACGATGATCCGGAACGTCACAAGCGGAGAACCCGCGCTTCTCAGCTCCGTAAACTTCAGTTTCCCGGAAGTGCTCTGTTCAGCCATGGCGGTAAGCGTAACGGTGGTCATGATGATGATCGTCAGAAATATGCGCGTGCTCATTGATGGTCCTCCTGCTGGGTGAGTGCAACCGTACGATTGGTGTTCACGAAATATTTCTTCACCACGTTCATGATGTCCTTCGGCGTGATCTTGTCGTACAGCGCATAATACCGGTTCACCGATTCGGGATCGTTCGCCATGGCAATGAACTGGCTGATCGTTCCTGCAACATGGTCGGCATCGTCGAGGCGCATCGCAAAACTGTATTTCAAGTGAGACCTGACATCCGCAAGCCGTGACTGCGACACCGGTTTTGTCTTTGCCTCCTCAAGTGTCTTATCGATGGCATCACGGACTGCCGCGATATCTTTTGCCTTCTTGATGCGGGCGAAAATGAAAAAGAGACCCGGATCGCGATTCTGCCGCATCTGTCCCGACAATGACTCCACCATCTGGTCCTGGACCACGAGTTTCTTGTAGAGATCCGAAGTTTCCCCAAACGCCAGCTGAGAGAAGAGATTCAGTGCGGCCATGTCGGTGTGTGTATCGCTGAACGCGGGACCGTGAAAGGCGACGGTAAGGATCGGAAGCGTCCGGGATTTCCACGGAATCTGAACGAATTTATCCTCATTCTGCGGCGGTTCGGCACGAACATTTAATGCGTAGGAACCGTGCTTCCAGCTTCCATAGTACTTCGTCGCGAGCGAGACGAGCTTCTTCTGATCAAAATCACCGACGACCACGACGACACAATTTTCAGGCCGGTACCACCGGTCGAAAAATGTCAGACTGTACTGATACTGATTCGGCATGTCCTCAATGTCTTTCAGGAATCCCATCGTCGAATGTTTGTAGGTGTGCTCCATGTACGCGGCATCCCGCACTTTCTCATCGATGGTTTGGAACGGACTTGAGGAGTTTTTGTTATACTCGCCAAGAATTGCACCGGCTTCCGTTTTAAATGCAGCTTCGCTGTACTTCAGGTTCATGAACCGGTCTGACTCCATATCCATAATGGTTTCCAATGCGCTCGCACTCGCAACCGTATGATAGACGGTTTCATCGTCCGAAGTAAACGCATTATTGTCGGCACCGATAGATTTCAGCATATTGTTGAACTTCTCTTCGGGATATTTCTCCGTGCCGCGGAACATCATATGCTCGAAGAAATGTGCGAACCCGGACTTTCCCGGTTCGACTTCGTTCCTGGAACCGGTCCGGACGACCGTATAGTAGGCAATGATGCCCGGACTGTCGAAGGGAATCGAGACAATACGCAGCCCGTTCGGCAGTGTCGATTGATTGATCTTGTACGGAAAGATTTTATGCTGATGGGATTCAGCAGAAACTATCAGCATCGGTACGAGGAGCGTGAGGATTCCGAAAAATCGAACCATAGTGAACTCCATAATTGAGGATGAAAGCTGTATGTGGTTTCGGGAGACAATCGAATTCCGTGTAAAGGAACATAAGCAAAAGCGAGAATTTTTTCCAGACCGGGGCCTTTTAATCCCGGACATTGGTGCCTGTCAGCCGCTTCATTGCATCGATATACAGCTCGGAGGTTTTGATTATGACTTCTGCTGGCAGCCGGGGTGCCGGCGGTTTTTTATTGAAACCGATCGAAATAAGATAATCCCTCACATATTGCTTGTCGAAACTCTTCTGCGGTCCACCCGGTTTGTATTCTGCCTGCGGCCAGAAACGGGATGAATCAGGCGTGAGGAGCTCATCTATCAACATAAGTTTGCCGTCCTGCAGACCGAACTCCATTTTCGTGTCGGCGATGATGATCCCTTTCTTTTCGGCAATCGAACAGGCCTTCTTATAAATCGCCAACGTGAAGTGTCTTACCTGCTCTGCAGTTTCTTCGCCCACGATGGATGCAGCACGCGAGAAATCGATATTTTCATCATGTCCGACTTCCGCTTTGGTTGCCGGAGTAAATATTGGATCGGGAAGTTTGGAGGATTCCATCAACCCCTTCGGCAATCTCACGCCGCAGACACTTCCCGATTCGCAATATTCGTTCCACCCGGATCCCGAGAGATAGCCGCGGGCGACACATTCTATCGGAAGAGTCCTCGCTTTCTTCACCAGAATGCTTCGCCCCGCGAGCTGATCGCAGTACTGCCGACATTCGGCGGGGAATTTCCGGACATCGGTCTCAACGATATGATTCGGGATGATGTCAGCCATCAAGCCGAACCAGAAATTTGAAATCTGCGTCAACACTTTTCCCTTGTACGGAATCGGCTGGCTCATGATGACATCGTACGCGGAGAGGCGGTCGGTTGCAACAATGAGGAGATGGTCTTCAACCTCATACATATCCCGGACTTTCCCGCGGCGGAGAAAATGCAGCCCCGGAAAATCCGATTCGAACATCAGGTCAGCGGATTTCATTCTTGTAGATTTTGCCCTCTTTCATCACGAACTTCACATGCTCGAGAACCGAAACATCCTGCATCGGGTCACCTTGAACGGCAACGATATCGGCGGTCGCACCCGAAGAAATCTCCCCGAGCCTGCTGCTCATGCCGAGGAGATCCGCCGCCACGGTTGTCGCCGCTTTGAGTGCCTGCAGCGGTGTCATGCCGTCGTTCACCATAGCTCCGAATTCCTTCGCTTCGTTCACTTCCCACGGAAAACCGCCGACGTCGGTACCCAGTGCGATCTTCACACCAGCGCGGACACCCTTTGCAAATCCCTGACGCTGATAATCGATCATCTGCTTATAGATGGGACGGCCTTCCGCGGCCCTGCCTTCGGCAACATATGCTGTAATAAAGAGGGTCGGGCACCAGTAGACCCCTTTTTCTTTTGCCATTGCAATAAGCTCATCGTCGAACCCGTCGCCATGCTCGATCGAATTCACGCCGCCGCGGAGGGCATTGTTGATCCCGTCCCACCCGATGGCATGCGCCGCCACATTCCGGTGCAGTTTGTGCGCTTCATCGCAAATCGCCTTCATCTCTTCGGGCGTAAATGTGAGAATGCTTCGAAGTTTGCCATCGGGGGCAAAATAATAGCTTCGGTCGGCATACACTTTGATCCAGTCGGCGCCCCGGTCGACCTCTTCGCGCACCGCTTTCCGGCACTCGTCGACACCATCCACAACCTGGAGTCCGTGAGGCACTTCCAGCTCCCACGAATATCCGTTGAGCGGATACGCGCCGGTCACATCGAGAGCGCGCGTTGCGACGAACATTCTCGGGCCTTCGATGATGCCGTTCAGGATGGCGTGCTTGATATCGACGTCGGCGTACATCGCTCCCTCCGTTCCCACATCGCGGATCGTGGTAAAGCCGTTATGGAGCGCCGCCTGTGCCGATACCGCTCCGCGGATTGTCCGGTAAGGGATCGACTCTTTCAATAACTGCTCATCATAGTCCGCACTTGTCACATCACCCTGCAGGAGCACGTGCGTATGACAATCGATGAGCCCGGGGAGAACCGTCGCGCCGCTCAAGTCGATAACGTCCGCATCGGGGGGAATCTGCACATCCGGCCCGATTGCCCGGATGACGCTATTCGCAATGAGTACTGTGACATGATCGCGGTACTGGTCGCTTTTGCCATCAAACAATTTTCCGCACTTGATGGCAATGTACTTCGTAAACGGCTCCTGTGAGAAGGAGATCAGTGGAATCGACAGGACGATGAGCATAACAGAACAACATTTCTTCAGCATACTTCCTCCTGAATGCCGGTCAGCCGGCAAATGTACAATCGAGATTTATGGCTGATTTCAAAAGCCTCAGATAGTGGTCACGGGAGATTTCGACCGCCCCGAGTGTGAGAAGGTGCGGCGTAACAAACTGTGTGTCGAGAAGTTGAAACTGCCGTTCGCGGAGACGGCGCACGAGATCCACGAGAGCCACTTTCGATGCATCTCGTTTCCGGCTGAACATCGACTCACCGAAGAAGGCACCGCCCAGCGCAACGCCATACAGTCCGCCGTCGAGTGTCCTGCCGCTCCAGCTTTCGACGCTGTGGGCATACCCGAGGCGGAAAAGATTGAGATAGCTCCGGATGATGATTTCCGAGATCCAGGTATCTGCGCGTTCAGCGCAGGCCCGCATAACCTCTTCGAACGCGGTATCGATACGTATATCAAAAACTTTTTTGCGCAACGTTTGGCCGAGACTCCGGGAAATCTTCAACTTCTCGAGCGGCAGAATGCCGCGTGCCTCCGGCGAATACCAGCGGATCCCGCCTTCTTTCGATTCGGCCATCGGAAACCAGCCGGATGCATACGCCCCAAGAAGAAGCTCCGGCTCGATGATCGAACGGGAGGAAGTTTTCGCGGGCCTGGGCATGGGCACACCAGCATCAAAACGCTCGGCGCCTCAATCCCCGAAACTCACACCAACAGAGCGAGCAGCAAGGACAACCGGAGAATCAACCGGGACGAGCCGTTGACGCCGTATGGCATCTTCAAGCCGCACGGTAACAACATCGCGGCCATGCAGGCTCACCATGGTTCCGAAATCTCCCGTAGCCGCCGCTTCGAGCGCAGCCGCACCGAACCGGGTTCCTAGAATCCGGTCGTATGCCGACGGGCTTCCTCCGCGCTGCAGGTGCCCGAGAACGGTCACTCTCGTTTCGAGCGAGGTCTGCTGCTCGATGTTCCTCGCCACGAGATCGCCGATGCCTCCGAGCCGGACAGGGTCCGTCCGTTTGATGTCTTTCTCCTTCACGACAATCTGCCCGTCGAGGGGCTTCGCCCCTTCAGCGACACAGATAATGCTGAAGCGTGCGCCTTTGCTCCGCTTCCAGACAAACTCATAAATTGCATCCCACTTGAACGGAATCTCCGGGATGAGAATCATGTCGGCTCCGCCGGCAACGCCCGCTCCCAGCGCTATCCACCCCGCATATCGTCCCATCACTTCAACAACGATGACGCGGTGATGGGCAGATGCAGTAGTTTGAAGGCGGTCAATCGCTTCTGTTGCCACGGTGAGCGCCGAATCATACCCGAACGTCACATCGGTTGCTTCGAGATCATTATCAATCGTTTTGGGAACACCGATAACATTCAATCCCATCTTGGAGAGTTTGTAGGCGATATTCATCGTCCCGTCTCCGCCGATTGCGATCAGCGAATCCAATCCCCATTGGCGATAATTTTCAATCACCAGGTCCGAGCAGTCGGAGATCGTAATCCCGTTCGGTCCCTGACGCGGAAAATTGAACGGATCTCCCTTATTCGATGTGCCGAGTATCGTTCCCCCGACATTAATAATTCCGCTCACGTCAAGCTTGGTCAGTTCGCGCATGTGGCCTTCGACGAATCCTTCAAATCCATCGAGTATGCCGATGACCTTCGCATTGAAATAGGATATTGCGGGCTTTGCCACACTGCGGATCACGGCATTGAGCCCGGGACAGTCGCCACCGCCGGTAAGTATACCGATCTTCTTTAAGCTGATTTCTGGCATAAGTGTTGGCGGATCATTCTACATTGGAAAAGGATTCATACAAAAAAATGAAATGCCGCATGTCACCCGAATTCTTATTCTCCCATTGTCTGCGTGCATTCATCACACTCACAGATCTGACGGAGGTAATCATAGGTGTAGATTCCCGTACTGTGACCATCTCCCCATCGGAACTGGAGCGCATAATTGCCGACCTTCTCGATGCCTTTCAGCTCGTTCCTTCCGGGAACCAGCACCGGGAGAAGAACAGTCTTCTCGTGCTCCTCGGCTTCGATCTTGCATGCGGCACAGGGGCAGTAACGTCGGAGAACGTGGAGAGTGTGCTTGCCCTGATGACCGTCATCCCAATCCACTGCGAGCTCTGCGGGTGAAGTCTGTCTGATGCTTGTGGGAACCATGTTGTTCTCTCTTGTCTGCGGAACCGGAACGCGAATTGATGCGGTGATGCTATGTGCGGTATCGCTCCGGGACATACTGCACATACAGCGCTGTCAGACGCCGGCGCGTCATCTCATCAAGATCTTCATCATCGACATCCCGCTTCCTCATCATCTCAAACTCATCGAGATCCCGCCCGCGCATCTTGTGTGAGTACTCCTTCAGAAGTGAAATCATCTCATGTTGTTCTGTTTTGGTCATGGCCGGCGGTTCAAAAATATGCTCCACCGTTGGAATGGAATTCGGAGAACCATCACACCGAATCCGCCGAACGTAAAGATAGACTTCACCGGAATATCGTAGACCGTCATCAGTCCTGCTTTCTTTGCAAGAAGCAAACCGATCACATAGCCGATTCCTCCCCCGAAATACCAGAACGGAAGTCTGGAGCCGAAAACCGCGAGCGGATGGAAATTCCTCACGAGCGGCTCGGTGGTGGATTTCCAGATCCGATCCGACACAAAAGCAAAGAATGCGAGGGAAGCTGCAATCAGCAGATATCCGCTGATGTGTGCGGACCAGGGAACGTTTCCATACAACACATTGGATAGTGCAAGTGCTGCAGAAAGACAGAGTCCGAAGACAACCATCAGCAGAAAATACCCTATTCCCTGTTCGAAGGGCTGATCGCGGTGCACGGAGGTGGGGTGATGTTCGGTTGTCATGCGCGTCCGTCGACGTTCCACAGAGCGTTCTTCACGTACGGCCAGGTAAGATAGCGGAATCCGAAAATGTCGTCTTCGTGAAGACCGGTAAATTTGCTTGCCATAGCGACCGCCTTATTGTGCGGCTTCATGAGCTCAAGCCGGAGGATGCGATTATCGCTCCGCAGGATACGCCCCGGATTCTGTTCGGCCAGCTTTACTCCGCCCGAATCGATCACGGTCCCGTACGGCCCCGCAAGTTTCTGAAGCCGTGCACCGCAGTTCATGGGGTATCCGACAAAATCCGATTCATTGAATTCCGGAATGAACATATCGGGGTCGATACGGACGACTTCACCGCAGGAAATGCTGATCCCGAAGCCCAGCGGTGATGGAAACGACAACCGGTCGGCAATGTACCAGTACCGTTTATGAATTTCAAACGCAGCGGCGACCGCCCAGTGCAGCGCTTCCACGAGAGAGCCGTGATTGTTCGCCTCCCAGATGAGTACGAATCCGTCGCCCAGAAATTTATGGAACGTGTGCTTGTAGAAGAACGCAAGCTGGATAACGCGGTCGTAAACAATTTCGATCACCCGAGTGATCCTGTCCGCGGAAGACGTGAGGGACCATTCTGCAAAATTCCGAAGGTCGGCATAGACGACGGCCACCTCGAGCTTCTCGCCGTGGATCAGCGACGATCTATCGGTTACGGTCAGTGGCTGGTTCTTCAGATACATGCGTCAATTCGTGAGATCGTTTCTAGACTTCAAGCACACTTCCGATATCCCCTACACCCTCGCGCACGACCACCGGACGGTCTTCGGTAAAATCGATGATCGTCGAAAGATCGAGAAGGCTCGACCCGCCGTTGAGAATCAAATCGACACGATGCTCATAGAGATCTTTGATCACGTCGGGATCAGGAACGATGTTGCCGTTCCGGTCCGTTGCGCTTGCACTGAGGATCGGATGTCCGAGGGCGCTGATGAGTTCGTGGCAGATGATGTTGTTGGGAACCCGGATGCCGACGGTCTTCCGTTTCGAGATGAGGCTCTTCGGCAGCTGTTTCAGCCGGCTTGCGGGGAGAATAAAGGTATACGGGCCGGGGATCAGCTGTTTCATGAGGCGGAATGCGCTGTTGGAGACCTTCGCGTATTCGCTGATATGGCTCAAATCCGAACAGATGAAGCTGAACGGTTTCGTCCGATCCTGCTCTTTGATTGAATAAATCCTCTCAATTGCACGGGTATTAAATACGCTGCAGCCTATGCCGTAGACCGTATCCGTGGGATACACGATCACGCCGCCGTTCCTGAGAACCTCGGCAGCATGGTTAATATGCCGCCCCTGGGGATTAACCGGATGAACGTTCAGTACCATTGCAAGTTCGTGTGCTTCTGTCCGGTGAGGAGTTATGCATTATGATGCTCTGCAATCGCGGAGAGTTCGTGTTCCGCCAGTGAATGTTCGGCAACGCTGTCAAGTTTTGTCTCGAACGTAGAAAGGCGCTTATCCGCCTCATCATATTTTTTGCGTGCATTATCGATATGGCTTCCGAGTACGGAAAACGCTTCACGTACGCGTTCGATATCGCCGCGCAGGCGTGCAAGCATATCGACGATGTCTTTTGCACGCTCCTCGATTGCCATTCCGCGCAAACCGAGTGCAATCACCTGCAGATATGCGTAGAGAGTATTCGGAGATACAGGGATTACTTTTCGGTCGAGGGCGTACTGGTAGAGCGCACCTTCGTTTGACGCAGCATCCTTGATGACGATCTCGTAATAGATGTTTTCCGCAGGAATGTACATGAGGCCGAACGGATAGGTTCCTTCATCGGGGAGAATATACTTTGTTGCAATCGCATCGATGTGCTTCTTCACATCGCTCTGAAAAGTCTTCCGGAAGGATTTTTTCTCCTGTTCATTTTCTGCGGTGATCATTTTCCGGAAATTTTCGAGGGGAAACTTAGAATCCACGGGAACCATCCGGTCCGATGTGTGGATGACCGCATCGACCGCCTGATTGTTACGGAAGCGGTACTGCATCGTGAAGTGGTTTGCCGGAAGAACCTGTTTCAGGAGATCCTCCAGGAGAAATTCGCCGAGCCCGCCCCGCAGCTTCGGTGCACTGAGCAGTTCTTCCAGCTTCGACATGCTCTGACCAAGCTCTTTCATTTCTTTCGTTGCTTCATTCAGTTCGCCGAGATTTTTCTGCACGTCACCGATGACGCGCGCGGCAGTATCGAGGCGGTTTCCGACAGAAGCGGATTGTGATTGCACCTGTTGTGTGATGGTCGAAAGCTGTGTCCCCATCGCTTCGTTCAGGTTTCGGAGATTCTCGCGCATATCGGTACGGAGTGCCTCAACCTGCTGCTGCATGAGAAGCAAAGCGGAGGAATCTGTTGCGGGAGGGACCTGAGGGCGCATTCGCCACTGAAGAATGATCACAGCGCAGAGAATCAGAATACCTATTACGAGAAGGATCTCCATCATCTTGAAGGGGCAGGGATAGAATTCAAATTAGTCTAAGGAAATTTGCGGACATTCACAAATGTGCGGAAGCATCATCCAAATCTCTCTTCTTTCCATGGATCAGCCGGTGTATCATAGCCATTTTGTTCCCAGAAACCGGGGCGGTCGACCGAAATGAATTCGAGGCCGTTAATCCACTTTGCTCCCTTCCACGCATAACGGCGCGGAGAAAAGACACGCATCGGACCACCGTGCACCCGAGGGAGGGGCTTGTCGTTGAACGTGTGAGCAAGAAGGAAGTCTTCGTTCAGCATCACCTCGAGCGAGTTATTCGTCGTGTAGCCGCCATAAGCATGCTGCATCACAAATCTCGCCGCGGGTTTCGGCCGGATAACGGCAGAAAGATCCTTGAACAGCACGCCGGTCCAGCGATCGTCGAACCTGCTCCAGCGCGTGACACAGTGAAAATCCGCCACGAGAGTAGTTTGCGGAAGACGGAGAACTTCATCCCACGTCCAGACGTGTTCCTTTTCAACTTCACCCCACACGCGAAGTCGCCAGGCATCGAGCGCGATGTCCGGTGTCTCACCATAGGTCAGCACGGGAAATTTCGAAGTCGCAACCTGCCCCGGGGGTGTGCGTTCCTTACCAAAGGAGTTGAGTCCTTCGACTCTTCGTTTTCGCGGATCGAACAGAGCCATGGAAGGTGTGCGCAGGCAGGAGAACTAGTGGCGATCGCCCTTCATCATCCGGAACGCGTGGAGGATCGTGGGGAAGAGAGCGTTGAACCCATCTTCGACGGCTGACGGCGAGCCCGGAAGATTTACGATAATCGTTGATCCGCGAACGCCGACAACTCCCCGGGAGAGCATCGCAGTGCGGGTTCGATCCTGGCCGAAACTCCGGAACGCTTCTTCGACTCCCTCCAGCCGACGGTCGATGACTGCCTGTGTGGCTTCCGGCGTGATATCGCGCGGACCGAGGCCTGTTCCCCCGGAAGTGATGATAAGGTCAATTTCCCCGCTGTCGGAAAATTTCCGGAGTTCAGTTTGCAGGGCAGGCCCGTCGTCCGGCATAATCTTGAATTGCGGCACCTGAATATGAAAATCCTGGAGCCGCTGGAGGATGAGTTTGCCTGAACGATCCTCCGACATTCCCTTGCTGACCGAGTCGCTCAGTACGATGACGGCAGCTTTCAGACCAGCACCGGGTCCCTGAACCGAAGATTTTCCCCCCTTCTTTTCCACCAGCCGGACAGAGACGATTTCCATGGTATCGTCGATTGCTTTCAGCATGTCGTACAGTGTCACCACTGCGGTCGCGGCGGCAACGATTGCCTCCATCTCCACGCCGGTATTCCAGACGGCCTTCACATCCGAAACGGCAACGATCTGATCAGGCCGAAGCTCGAGCTCAACCCCAGCATACGTCAGAGGAATCGGATGACAGTAGGGAATAAGCGTACTGGTCTGCTTTGCTGACTGGATTGCCGCGACTTTTGCAACGCTGAGCGGATCGGCTTTGGGGGTTGTTCCGGCGCGGATTGCCTCAATAGTGCCCGGGGAAACCTTCAATATTGCAGAGGCCCGTGCAGATCGCAGGGAATTCGCTTTTGAGGACGTATCCCGTGTTTCGAATTTTGGATTCATCGCGGATACAAGGTACGATGGCACGGTGGAAAAATCAAATAGAAAAGGTGGAGCACCATGCGATACTCCACCTTGTCGATTTGGTCGAGATGAGACCGGTTCAGCCGGCAGTCTTATTGTTATGTTTCAGGCGATGGATCCTGCGGCTTTCGCGATTGAGCTGACGGTTCAGACTGCGGCGCTCGGCTTTGGTCACTTTTCCGTCGGACTTTGCGGAGAGCTCATGGGCTTTGATTCTGCCTTCCTGTCGTTCGAGGCGTCGGGTTTCCGCGGGAGTAAGCTGACCGCTTTTGACACCCGCTGCGATGCGTGCCTGCTGATTTCGTTCACGCTGATTGACGACGGGGGTTTTATCCTGAGCGGAAGCGATTCCGACGAACATACAGACGAGAAATGCCAGAGCGAGGAACGATGAGAGTTTCATAACCGGTCTCCTTTTGTGATGATGTTTGATAGTGTTCCACCTGCTTTACCTATGAGACTGCGAACACTATCCCTCCGTTTAAAGAGTGCGGTTAAGAATCGTTAATTCTCGGTGTGTTTTCCAGCGGTATGTGATTGACATCACCCGCCGATCTGACTCATCGTCCGATCGGGGCGGACGAACCCGGGACGATTGATAAGATGCCCTTCCTCTTTTTCGCGGACCGCGGCGATGAGAAGTTCTTTGATCCTGTCGTCGGTCGCTCCAGACCGCAACAGCGATTTCAAATTCGTTTCGTGAAGACTGAACAAGCAGGTACGTAGTTTGCCATCGGATGTGATGCGCACTCTGTCACACGACGAACAAAACGGTTCGGTCACGGAACTGATGAATCCGACTTCTCCCTTTCCGTCGTCAAATTTGTACCGGTCCGCCGGTTGTTTTCCATGATATTCGATCGGGACAAGCGGGTGACCCATCCGGTTGATCCGTTCGATGATCTCATGCGACGGAACAATTTTTTCCATAGACCAGCCGTCGTTCGCGCCGATCGGCATGAATTCGATAAACCTGACGATCCGGGAATTTGTGCGGGCCATTTCGGCAAACTGTTCGATCTCATTGTCGTTCATTCCCCGGATAACGACCATATTGATCTTGACCGGGGCGAGCCCGGCTTCTTCCGCCGCGCGGATACCTCCCATCACCTTTCCGAAATAATCCCGCCTGACCATCGCGGCGAACTTTACGGGATCCAGGGAATCCAGGCTTACCGTAATGCGCGACAGCCCGGCGCGTTTGAGTGCCATGGCATGTTCGGCAAGGAAGAACCCGTTCGTCGTCATCGCAATATCGTCAATGCCGGGAATGCCGGTGAGCATTTCAACAAGCGTGGCAACATCGTTGCGCATCAGCGGTTCTCCGCCGGTCAGCCGGAGTCTTGTCACACCGAGATCCGAGAAAATCCCGGCAAGGCGCGTGATCTCCTCGTAAGAAAGGAGCTCCCGTTTGTTCAGCCACGTCATCCCTTCCTCGGGCATGCAGTACCGGCATCGGAAATTACACCGGTCTGTAACCGAGATGCGGAGGTTGACGATCGTCCGACCGAAGAGATCGGTGAGATGTGAAGAAGGCATTACCGACAAATCTCTTTCATGATCATCAGTAATATACACATATTCGCTCATGAGACTCAAGCCGGCGGGTGGGATAAAACATACTGAAGGAAGTGATAGTATGGCAAAGCCCGGTAATCGGAGGCTGTTAACCGGGCTTCTTTTTCCAGCCCGTAAACATCGACAGGAAGTTGTGCCAGCCGGCAATCACCACCATAACGATATGGCCGAAGAAGAAGAGCACCAGAGCCGCCATGAACAGGAAATGCCATCCCCGGGCGTAATCATAGCCTCCAAGCATTCTCGTGAGGAACCCCCACTGAACCGGCCAGTAGATCGCAACGCCTGACAGCATCGCGCCGAAAGCGACAAGAGGTATCAGCGTATAGGCAAGCTTCTGGAGAGCGTTGTATTTTTCCTGCGGTGGATGTTCTTTTCTGACGCGGAGATAATAGAGTATCATCGGGAAAATGCCGCGGATATCCGAACCGCGAAACAGTGTCGTCTTCCGTCCATGATGAGAAATGACATTGTAGAGGAAGTAGAAGCTCCCGTTGAGCACGAAAACCCACATTGCAAAGAAGTGCAATTGGCGAGCACCCGCAAGCCAGCCACCCATTGTAAGATACTCCGGAAAAGCAAAACTGAATAGCGGCGATGCATTATAAATGCGTAGTCCACTAAACACCATGAGACCGAGCGCCAGAAAATTGATCCAGTGGGTCAGTCGAATTACAAACGGGTGCTGAAATTCTTTTTGGGTCCCGGCGGTCATAATCCTGCATCGGGCTTGCAATAGGGGCAAGGATGGAGCTTTAGTTCGTGCGCACGCTCGCGCGTAATCCGGACGGTATTTGCCATGAACACTTTTGCACACCGGTCGGTATGATATGATTGCGTCTTCAGAATTGCTACCACCCGGTCTCCCCCGCCACCGCATCCGGCGAGAAAGACGATCAGCAGAAGAAGTATGGTCCGTCGCATGCGCATTTCTCAGAGCCCTGCGAACCAATCATAACCCTGATCTTCCCAGTACCCGCCGGGCTTTTCGTTCGTTACCTCGATTGCAGAAATCCACTTCGCGCTTTTGTAGCCAAGTTTCGTCGGCATCACTATGCGTATCGGCGCTCCATGCTCGAGTGTGAGGGGTTTGCCGTAGGCCTCGTAGCAGAGCAGTGTTTGGGGATGAAGGGCGCTGGCCATGTCGTAGGATGTATAATAGTCGTCGCCGCATTCGACACGGAGATATTTTGCGCTCAGATCGGCGCCCACCATTTTCAGGAATTCTGATAGCGGTGTACCTCGCCATTGCGGAATCATACTCCATCCTTCGACACAGCAGTGGCGTGTGTTCATCCTTTTCGGCGGCAATGACCGGATTTGGTCGAGTGTGTATGCTGCGGGAGAGTAGACGATCCCGGTAACGCTCAGTTTCCAATTCGGGATATCGATGTCGGGCTCGTCGGTATCGTAATCATTGACGCGGAATCCGGATTCCGGAGTCGCATCGGCATCGCTGTATTCGGGGGCAAGCTTTGAAGGACTGAACATCTTCTCCTGAATCCAGTCGTTCACCGACTGGAACGAACGGAGGAAGTCTCCCGCTTTCCCGCTCGGCGAAATATCGCATCCTGCAAGGAACAGGAACGGCGCTGCCTGCAAGAGCCGCCGCCGGACAGAAGAGAATGGTCGGTTGGAAGACCTGGACATCAACCTGCTGATGAAAGTCGTGAATACAAAAAAGAAAGCGACAAAGTATCTGTCGCTTTCTCTTCTAAGCTCGTGATTTAGGGGTAAAGGACGACTTACATGTTGTCCTTCTTGTCACCCGGCGCGGCTTCTTTTTCCTTCTCCTCGCCTTTCTTTTCCAATTTCTTTCCCTTCTTCTCCATCTTCTTGCCGGCCTTTTCCTTCATCTCTCCGGTCTTCTTCATCATCTTGCCGTGGGCTGCTTTCATCTCGCCCTTGTTCTCCATCTTTTCACCGGCTTTTTCCATTCCCTCTTTGCCGGTTGCCTCGCCCTTCTTCTCCATGGCTTCGCCGGTCTTCTCCATCTTCGTGCCCTTCTTCATCTTCATCTTACCGGCTTTTGCTTTTGCTTCTCCCTTCATTTCCATCTTGCCGCCCTTCATCTCCATCTTCTCACCCTTCATTTCCATTTTCTCGCCCTTTGCCGCAGTGGAATCCTGGGCATGGAGACGTGTCTGGGCACCGAAGAACGCGATGACAATACCAACCATCAACAAGAGTCTCTTCATGATTCGCTCCTGAATGTTAAACGAAATTGTTGATTGCGCCTGCTTTGATTTATACGGGACTAATGTATGTATCTGTTTCACGAAAAGCAACCAAACCGGAATTATATTTTGTTAATTGGCAGGATGGCCGTTCCGCCGCGAGAGGTCTTGTTTTCCTTGAAGTTATGATTTCAGACCGTCGTACTCTTCCCCACCCACGACTCGCTGTCGGTAAAGCGTTCCTTTTTCCAGATCGGGACGGTCGTTTTTACCGTGTCGATGATGTACCGGCATGCTTCGAATGCCTCACGACGGTGTGCTGCAGAAACGGCAATCGCAATGCTCGCCTCACCTACATCCACAGCACCAATCCGATGAACGATAGAAATGCGTATCACCTCCCAAATTCTTCGGGCGTTCGCTGCAATGGACTCCATTTCCCTGAGCGCCATCGGCTCGTATGCTTCATATTCCAGAGAGAGCACCTTTTTCCCTTCTGCGTTGTTGCGTGTCGTTCCAACGAAGATATCGATACCGCCCGCGGTCGGATCGACGATGCTTTCATATACCTTAAACAAATCGATGGGCTTCCGAACAATCTCGATCATCCTGCCTCACCCTCCGCTCACCGGTGGCAGACAGGCAATCTCGTCATCCGGTTGAAGCTCAACACTCCGCCCTGCATATTCCTTATTCACCGCGATCTTCATTGATTGATCAATCTGCCGGAGTGCCGGGAATTTTCGGATAAGAATATCGATGGCCGTCTCAACGGTCGCGGCATTTTCCAGCTCCAGAGAATATTCACGTGTACCCGTGAGATCATGGGCAATCGCAAAAAACAGGACGCGAACGATCATGTCAACAGCTCCACTTCCACTTCAGACCCGACGGCAAGCTCCGTAACATCCTCCGGTATACTCATCAGGCAGTTTGCATTCGACAGCGATGTCAACATATTGGATGTCTGTGCGCCCGTTTGACGGACCCACAGCGTTCCGTTGCGTGATTCGAGCACGCCGCGCGAAAAGTGCCTCTTCTGATCCGGCTTGGTTATGGTATGCGCGATCCTGGCTCGGAGAACCGGCTGATACTGTTCTCCGGCAAGACCAGTCATGTTCCAGATGGCCGGCCTCACGAATTTCAAGAAAGCAACCATGCTTGAAACGGGATTCCCGGGTAAACCGAACACGGCAGTCCGCCCGCACATCCCAAAAACAGTCGGCATCCCCGGCTTCACGTTTATTTTCGTGAACTGCAGTTGCACACGCGTTTCTTCAAGCACCTTTTTCACGAGGTCGTACTTGCCTACGGAGACTCCACCGATGGTAATGAGCACGTCCGCTGAGAGTCCGTTAAGAATTGCCGCCCGGAGTTCGGCTTCATTGTCGCCGGCAATTCCAAGATCGATGACCTCCGAGCCCGATTCTTTCAGGAGAGCCGTGAGAATAGTCGTGTTCGAGTTCCGGATTTTTCCGGCGGGGGGCATCCCCGCAACCGGAACAAGTTCCCTGCCCGTAGCAAGAAGAGCTACGCGCGGCACCCGGAAAACCTGAACAAATGGTATCCCGAGAGAAGCGAGTATTCCAAGATCCTGAGGGCGAAGCCGTGTACGCGAGCGCAGAACAAGAGATCCGGATTTGATGTCATTTCCCGCCCGGCGAATATTTTCTCCTTCCCGAACGACGCGCTGAATGCTCACTTCCGAAGCTCCGACAGACTTCGTATCTTCCTGCCGAACCACTGCAGTACACCCCGCGGGGATTTTCGCTCCAGTCATGATCGCCATTGCCTCGCCTGACCCGAGCCGATCAGCCGGGTTTATCCCTGCCGGTATCTCTCCGATGAGGTGAAGCGTCTTCGGTACCGTCTGAAGATCTTCATGCCGCACGGCAAAACCATCCATACCTGCATTATCGAACGGCGGAATATTTTCGCCGGCACAAATATCTTCGGAGAGTACTCTTCCAAGGGCATGGTCCAGCGCTACGGTGACATTTCCGAGGAGAACCGTGTTCTGCCGGATGATTTCAATTGCCTCTGAGACTGTAACAGGTGATTTCATGAACGTTTATTCATACGACCGGGGGTTGCCGGGACGCCGGCATGCGAAATATTTTCCTCCAGATGAACTTCAAGAACTTCATGCGGAGCCGATGCAGCGAGAGTTTCAAGCGCGGACACCCGCGCGAGGCATGAATAGAGGTGTTGGCCGATGAGTATCGGATAGCCGCGCCGACCGCTGTAGACTGGAATGATGAGATTTTTTTTTGATGTCCAGAAACCCTGGAGCAGATCGACTACGACGGACTGGCTCAGGTCCGGAAGAGGCGAAGGGCAGATCAATATTCCGTGGTGTGATGCCGGGAGTGAACCGGCAACGACGCTGCGGACTGCCTGAAGCGGTTCGGCAAGCCCCGAAAACGGGAGAATTGTTCCGGCAAACCATGGAATCTGCGTCAACGCATTCTCCGCGCGTCCAGCGACAAGCACGATGTCTGTTACCCGTGCAGACCTCAGCACATCGACCATGTTCCGCGCTGCAGGTTCCCATCCGCCATCGGCGGATTCATTTGCGGCGAGTATCACTCCCAGAATCAAACGACAGATCCTTTCTTCAGGGCTTCCCGGCGGAGTTCAGAAGGGCATCATGGTCGAAGAAGACTCCACCTTTGATAATCGTATGGACACTGCGGGTGTTAAGAATGTTATCCGTGGGATCCGCATCGAGAACCACCATGTCGGCCCTGTTGCCAAGCGATATCGTACCGATAGTTTTGTCGTTGACGAACTTACCGCCGAGGGTTGTCCCGACGGCGATCGCCTGCAGCGGCGTGAGTCCGGCCTGAACCATAAATTCCATTTCCTTGTGAATGGCGATACCCGGGAATATGGGAATATCGGTGCCGAGTATGACATCTCCGTAATTCTTCAGGACGGTCATCATATTCTCCTGAAGAAAATGATAATGCAAATTGATGAGCATGGTATCGGGATAGAGTTCCCGCAACCCCTTCAGATACGAGGGATCGGTGTACCGGCGAACGGCATCATCCGGAATGGTTCTGCGGAAAATCGAATCCGAGAGGATCTGGCTGATAAATTTTTCTCCCTCGCCGAGAAGCCGGTACCGGCAGAAGGTCGGGATAAAATATTCACCTTTATCGGTAACCCCCTGTGCAAGCGGCGCGCTGACGAGGGTGTCGATCACGCCGTTCATCAGGGCAGACGCGCCCGCGTCCTGCGCGGCTGATGCATCTGCTGATGCCCCGCAGCTCACTTCGGAATACATCTCCTGTTGTGCCGACTCGTCGACGAGCGCTCTGAGGACATCAGTACTCATGCGGCGGAACGGAGATTTTTCCGATCTGCACCAGCCGAGCGAATCATACAGAATCATAATGCGGGACGCTCCCCGCAGTTTCATATCCCGTACGAGCTGCCGGGCCTCCTCGGCGGTTTTGGGCGTAATATCTGAAGCTGTGTCATCCGGAAAGAGCCGCTTCCAGGTCAAGCCGCCTTCAGCACCCACAACCGGACTGCATGGGATTACTCTTGGCATCGCGGTTGAATCCAGAGAAGAAAGTTCAGCAAGGTGTTTTGCGCGGGTAAGCGACCCGAACACACCATTGACGGACGTTACCCCCCATGCCAGCATTCTCCGCAAATCCTCTTCCGACGGATTCTGCACGTTGGCATCCGTCAACCCGGGTATAATGAATTTACCGGTCACGTCGATGGTTTCCGCATCGGGAGGGATCAGAACAAACTTCTTCGACCCGGCGCCGGTCACGATGCCATTTTCTATCACGATGTAAGAATCGGGAATCGGGTGGCGCGCCACACCGTCGAACATCGTGGCTCCCTTCAGTACGACCGTTCGCTGGCCGTACAGATTGGCAACTATCAGGAGGTGGAAAATGGCCAGATATATGAAAAGCTTCTTCATCGAGAATAGGATGTTCATGAGACGGATGACTTCAGCGTATGGACGGCGTCTTTGAATTGTTCCGATTTATGACCCGGGGTCGCAATCGGACCGCGCCGGATACGAATAAGTTCGGCGACAATGCTGACAGCAATTTCTTCGGCAGTCGTGGCGCCGATTTCGAGTCCGACCGGGGCGTGCACTTTGCTCAGCGCATCTTTCGAGCCGCCGCGTGAGAGAATATGCTGGAAGGTCGTGAGAACTTTCTTTCTGCTCCCGATCATGCCGATGTATCGAGCGGGAACGGTGATCGCGCGCTCGAGGACTTCTTCATCATGACGATGACCGCGGGTCACGATGACGATATACCGTGAAGGGTTTTTCGGGAGCCGTTGCCAGGACTCCGGAAAATCGACTGCAATAGTTTCTACGGCTTCCGGGAAACGCTCTTTCGCGGCGAACTGTGGACGATCATCAACGACCGTCACGCGGAATCCCACCGATGATGCAAACCGGCAGAGATATTTCGAAACGTGGCCCCCGCCGAAAATCACCAACTGTGGAGTACCGCTGATCGGTTCGACGATCAGCTCACCGTTATCCGTACGGAAACGGAGGGTCTCCTGTCGACGGTAGGTTGCCTGGAGAAGATCATCGATCTCCCCAATACTCTCCCCAAAAAATCCCTTCAGTTCAGGTGTTGCCTCTCGGTTCTCCAGGAGTATTTTACCCTTCACGCTATTATCATTTCCGAGGATCGTGCAAAGAAGAGAATCCAGGCCTTCATCCATCCTCTCCCGCAGTTCCCGAAAGAGCGGGAGCATTGTCCGTGAAATCGGCTCAAGCAAAACGTCGACGTTGCCGCCGCAGATGAGCCCGTGTTCAACATCATCTTCGTTCAATTGAAACCTCAGGATCCCGGCTTTGCTCTCCTCATACAACCGGTGCGCCTGTGTGATCACATCCCCCTCCATGCATCCACCCCCAACCGTCCCAACAGAAATGATTCCTCCGCGTTTGACGAGCATTTTTGAATGCGCAGATGCCGGCGTGGAGCCAGTGGTCGCGATGATTGTGGCGAGCATGACATGCGGCTCTTCATCGAGGGACTTCAATATTTCATCATAGATTTCCATGCGTCCTACACGCCGATATCCTCATTCCATAACGCCCGATGAGAGCGAATAAATTCCCGCATCATTTCCCTACACTCCGGAAGTTCGAGATTGATGACTTCGAGGCCGTGCTCTTTCATGAATTTCTCGGCTCCGGGAAACGTCGAATTTTCCCCAACGACAATTTTAGGAATTCTGAATTGCACCGCCGCGCCCGCGCAGAGATAGCATGGCATCAGCGTAGAATAGAGAACGGTATCACGATATGTCGCAAGCCGCCCCGCGTTCATGAGGCAATCGATCTCAGCATGCTTCATCGCATTTCCTTCCTGGACCCGACGGTTGTGCCCCCTGCCAATAATTGTCCCCCTGAGCACAAGAACCGATCCGATCGGAATCCCGCCTTCTGCAAGACCGGAACGTGCCTCCGCGATCGCCTCGTTCATGAATTCCTGCAATCGTTCCATCGTCAGGCCCGGCGAATAATTTTCGCGGCTCCCCACCCCAGGAGAACCAGCCCGGAGAGTATTGCCCAGTTCCACGAATCCCCGTACGACGCCACGGGATAATGATTGCTGATCATCATGAACACGACCGGCACCGCCATATAGGTGTTGTGTTTCGACCGTGTCTTTGCGCGTTCTGCCAGAGCGAGATCGGGTTCCGTACCCGCATGTAACGAAGCAACCATCTTTTTTTGTGACGGCAGAATACGGAACCAGACATTTGCCGTCATGATGGTGCCAAGCATTGCACCGGTATGGAGATATGCTGCTCTTCCCTCCATGAGGTGCGTCAATGTGTAGATAACGCCGACCAGCAGGAGATATGATACCGCTGCGCCGACCTTTTCATTTTTGCAGATTGGCGAGCGCCAGAGAATGTCATAGGCGGGCCAGGCGAGAATAATGGCACATGCCCCGGCTATCATCGGAGTGGTCTCATTCATCGATTCATCGACCATGAGCCCCCCCATATAATAGACAAGGAAAAGGAGCACGATCCCGCTTATCCATGTCGCCGCAGCTTCCCACCGGAACCAGTGAAGCGTATTCGGCGTCAGGACCGGGCGTTTCTGCTTGTCGACGAGATAAAATCCCCCGCTGTGCACCATCCAGACGCGATCGTCGGCGGATTTCACGGCAGCACGGTTCTCCATTCTCGTGAATCGTCCATCCAGCCAGGTAAAAAAATACGTCTGCCCGACCCACATGATCCCGGCAAACACATGGATCCACCGGACAGCGAGGTTCAGCCAGTCAGTAAGATAATAGAATGCGTCTTCCATTCCGGTTGATGAAAATGAACTCCCCGAATCAGCTGCCGCGGTACGTCGAATAGCCGAAGGGGCTGATCAGCAGGGGAACGTGATAGTGTTTCGACGGATCCTTCAGCTCAAAGGGAATCTGCACGAACGGATAGAATCCCTCTAACGCTTTTGAACGGAAGTGAGCGCCGGTGAGAAAGACGAGACGGTAAATACCTGCTGCCGGAGCATCGGGTCCGGGAAGCAGGTTGTTGACCCTTCCGTCTGCATCCGTCATTCTCCGGGCGAGTTCACGCCATTCGCCGGATGCCGTATAGTTTTCCAAAACGACTTCCATTCCTGAAACGGGAACCCCGCACGTTATGTCGAGGACATGCGTCGTAATAGGGCTCTTCATATTCACATTCCCTGTTGTTTTCTCGCCATGATTTTTGCAAACGAGCGCAGGCGGATTTCATCGAGAGTTAACCCGGTGCGCAGAGCTTCCTGCTCGGTGATCGCACCGCAATTGATTCCACGGAGGAAATAGTTGAGCAGACCTTGTCCGGTTGCCGCGTCATCGAATACCTGTCCGATGAGCGTTGCCTGCGCAGCTCTCTCAATGAATGTCTTCAGCCGGGTCGAAGCGGCGTCGAGGCCCTCGAGAAAGAATGCATAAACAGCCGCGTACCGCACGGGAAGCTGTGCAGGATGAAGGTCCCAGCCCTGATAATATCCGTTCTCAAGAGAGTGGCGAACGTGTTCAACATTAAGCCGCCAGACACGATGGACGGTCTCGCGGTTTTCGTTTTTCTGCCGCGGCGTCAGCGATTTTCCTTCGGACGTCACCCGATGGGGACCGACCGGCATGATGTTGGTGGCGCCATCGGAGATCCAGATGCCGGTTCCCGCCAGAGAAGTTTTCATGACCTGCCGCGCAAAATCGCACGATGGGTGCATCATCCCCTGATATGCCGCGGTGATGTTCAATGATGCGGTGTAATCGTACACCCCGAAATGCACGGCAACGCATCTTCCTTCTGCCGCTGAGCAAAGGAGAGGAAGCATACATTCACCGCGGTTGTTCACGATTGACTGCGGGGTCTCGATCATCAGCTCGAGCTTCAATGATCCCGATGAAAGACTTAGCGATGATTCCAGAATCTGAAGAAGTCCGGCAAGGACACGAACCTGCTCCGGCGCAACGACCTTTGGAATAGTGACCACAAAATTTTCGGGAACAACACCGCCGGTTCTTTCAAGAAGAGTCGTGAGGAAGAGTTCAAGTGTGCGCACGCTGCGACGCTTGGAATCCTCCGTGAACGGCTTGATGCGGATTCCCATGAACGGCGGGAGTGTGTGTTCTTTCAGACCCCGCGCAACTTCTTCCGCGGTAAAGACCGCGTGGCGATCTTCCTCCTCGCCGGTCCGATTGCCGTATCCATCCTCGAAATCGATCCGAAAATCCTCGACCGGCTCGCGCTCCAGCTTCTCGACAATCCGGTCATATACCATGTTCCGGAATGATGCACTTACACCGATACCGAGTGCCTTGCAGAAAATTGCGGCGGTTGGTCCATATTCCCGGAGTGACGAGAGCGCAGTGGCACCGAGTTTCTGTGCAGTTTCGGCTTTAAAAATCTGCGCGCCGCCGTAGACTGTATGAACGGGTTGACGGCGGGGAGACTCTCCGGGATATTCCCGCGAGAATTCCTGATTCGATGTGCCGAGTCTCGTCAGGAGTTGCTCGGCCTGGTCAGTCTGGAGGACGCGTCTCATATTCTCAGGGATGTTTGTCGAATAGACTCAGCAGTTTCTGAATACGCAGTCTCGTAATCTTTGCCTGTTCCGCTGCAGCAATGCGGATTTCTTCCAGCGGTCTGTTATCGAGACGCTCGTTCAGCAGACGGAGCATCTCATCCGCGCTTTTTCCTGTGGCACAGACAATGAAAATATAACCAAATTTTGCTTCATACAAAGCATTTCCCTCAGAAAGCATTTTCAGAGTCGTTTCCGGAGTTCCGGAAACACCCGATTGCTCTCCCGCGGCAAGTTCGCCGGCTGATGAGAACCGTTTTCGCAGATCTTTGATATCTCCGATTCGGGGATGGTGGGAGAACGCTTCTTTCCATTCCTCGGGACCCATCGCATTCCAGATTTCATTCGCTGCCGCGAGAAGCACCTCTATGTCGGTGTACGGCAGGCGTTCGGCCATGACCGTTGCCCAGCGAACCGACCCGCAGCATTGCCGAAAGAAGGTGACCGCGTCACGCTTCGAGAGCGCATTGAGCTTATCGAGAGTCATCCGGTACTACGCTAACGTCCCCCAGATGCGCAGACGACTGACACCGCCGTCGGGAAAGATGTTCAGCCGGACGTGAGTCGCAGGAGATGGCTTTCGCAGCTGCTGAGCAAAGACGTGACGCTTGTGCGGAGAAAGTTTCGTTTCCGGCAGGAGCTCCTTCCAGCGAATATCGGGCGATGACAACGCATCGACACCGCCGGCAGGTTCATGGCAGATTTCGAGAGAACAGCGTTCGGGCGAGTTCCCCTTGAAGTGGTTTGTATCGACTTCGATCTTTCTGATCAATCCGGAATGACCGAGGCGAATGATCGCCCAATCGTGACCGGGGCCGCGCCTGCGCCGGGTTTCCCAGCCATCGCTCATCGATTCCGAGCGTCCGGGCATGATGAGATTTTCTTTCGAGCCAAAAAACATATCGCTTGCCGCCGGAACTGTTCCTCCGTTCACCACAGCAGCGAGGTCGATAAGTGCTGTGCGGGAGACAGAATCCCAGTCGGGCAATGCGACTCCGTACGCCCGAAATCGGGCAACGCCCCCATCCGGATAAATGTTGAGGCGCAGGTGCGTCCATCGATCTCGACCGCCGACGGGAAAGAGGTTCTGGGCACCCGGCTTCAGTGGTGACCGGGGGAGGATCTCCGTCCACGAATTTGAAGATTCCTGCAGCTTGCGTGTTGCGGCAGATCCCTGCAGATGACATGCATCAACGGACGCGTACATCGGGTGATTCCCGAGAAAATGATTCGTGTCGATATCGACACCATGTATACTTCCCTTCACCCCAAGCTCAATGATACACCAGTCGTGCCCGGGTCCGCGCCGCCGCCGGGTTTCCCATCCGTCCATCCACTTTCCCCGATCGGTGTATTTCCCGGGAAGAAATTCTCCCCTCCCTCTCTTGAGCAAATTCTCCTTCGGTGCAAAAAAGTCATCGCTTGCAGCGATCGTCTTCCCGCCGATTCGTTCGGATATCAGATCGATCAAACCTTCAAATGCCACGCTTGTGTTTGCCGGATCCATTGTTTACTTCCCTTTATTTGTTCGTTTACGAAATAGAACCATTCCCCGTTGTGGACCTTCAACCCGTCCGTTCTCGAACACCTTGCTGCCTCTCAGAAAAGTCGTCATGACCTTGCCGTATAATCTTTCATTCACATACGGTGTAAGTTTATGACGATGGAAATTCATTGACGGGTCCACCACAAACGACGCGTTCGGATCCCACACGATCAGGTCGGCATCACAACCGGGGGCGATACGACCTTTCCGCCCCCCAAGGCCGGCAAATGCGGCGGGCTGTTCCGACATCCATCGAATGACTTTGTCAGGTCCAAATCCTCTCGTGCGCGCTTCCGTCCAGACAATCGAAAGTCCGAACTGCAGCGACGAGATCCCGCCCCAGGCATTCCGGAAATCTCCGGCTTCGACACACTTCAAAGAAGGCGGAGCCGGCGAATGATCCGAAACGACAAAATCGAGAATTCCATTTTTCAGCGCATCCCACAATTCTTCCCGATTCGCACGATCCCGGATCGGAGGAGCACACTTGAACCGCGTATCACCGTCGGCAATGTCGTTCGCATCCCAAAAGAGATAATGCGGACATGTTTCTGCCGTAATCAGACCCTTATTTGTCTGCCGGACTCTTTCCAGCAACGGAAGTGTGTCGGATGAAGATACATGAACGATGTGGACTTTGCAACTGTACTCTTCGGCAAGACGCGTGAGGAGTTCAACAGCATCTCTTTCCCACTTCCCGGGCCGCGATGAGAGATATTCAGAATATGAATGTCCCGAGTTCCGAATCGCCTGAGGTGCATCGTCGGTGAGTTCGCAATGGACAAGAAGAGGAAGTTCGTGCTCCGCGATACGCGGCATCGCTCTGCGAAGTTCCTCCTCACGGACCGGTGGAAATTCCTCAATTCCCGAATCGATAAGAAATGCCTTGAGTCCGAACACACCCGAGGTCATCAATGATTCAAGCTCGCCGAAATTCCCGGGGACCAATCCGCCGTAAAACCCGCAGTCGACGAAGAGCTTTCCTTCTGCGGCTCTGCATTTCTCGGCGAAAGCCGAAGTGCTGGTAGTAACAGGCGAACTGTTGAGCGGCATTTCGATCAGTGTCGTTATGCCGCCTCCGGCCGCAGCACGCGTCGCATGCTCGAATCCTTCCCAATCCGTTCTCCCCGGCTCATTGATGTGGACATGCGTGTCGACAAGACCGGGACTGATAATCAGATCGCCAAAATCTTCCACAGGAATTCCGCGAACGGAATCCTCGCTGGTCCCGACGTCGGCAATGCGTCCGCCGCTGATTCTTATTGAGGCGGGTTTCATGCCATCGGGCAGAATGACCTTGCTACTCCTGATGATATATGTCGGCGAGTCCATTCCCCTGACCGGGTGAATGTTGAACGTTTTGTCCGTGTACGAGACAGATTACCTGACTGCCGCAACCTCCCGGGCAGTTTGATGCTCGGCAGTCAGCTTCTGTTTGAGATTTTCTATGGAAAGGAGAATCACCTCGTTCGTTGCTGGGAGGGAAAATTCCGGCTCAAACTTGTGATCAGCCACCGCGGATATCGCATCCTTGATGGCGAGCCAGCAGGAAAGTGAAAGCATGAACGGAGGTTCCGCTACGGCTTTGCTCTGGCGGATCGTATTCGGGTTGGGAACACCTTCCAATAATTGTGTGCGGAAATCCTTCGGGATATCCTGAACCGATGGAATCTTGTAGGTATCGGGAGAATGGGTCATGAGATTTCCCCTTTCATCCCACTTGATTTCCTCGGTTGTGCACCAGCCGACGCCCTGAATATATCCGCCCTCGATCTGGCCGAGGTCAATACCGGGGTTGAGGGAGTTTCCGACGTCATGAAGTATATCCGTTCGTACGATCGTGTGGCGACCGGTCAGAACATCGAGCACAATTTCCGTGACGGCCATGCCGAATGCAAAATAGTGGAACGGCTTGCCAAATCCCTTACGTTTGTCCCAACCGATATCCGGCGTCTTATAAAATCCCGTCGCACTGAGACTGACCTGCCGCTGATTCAAAACGGGCATCGCCTCAGAAAACGGAATTTTCCGGTCGGGATGATCACTGTCGAAGATCTGTTCATGCTCGAAACGGACCGACGCGGGACCTGAAGGTGCCGAGGGATGCTCTTCCGTAAATATGCGCGCAACCTCTTCAGCAATTCTCGCTTTTAGAATATCGGCAGCATTCTTGATTGCCATCCCGTTCAGGTCGGCACCGGCGGAAGCCGCCGTTGCCGAAGTATTGGGGACTTTGGCGGTGTTCGTGGCATTCACCTTGACGCGGTCGAGTGAAACACCGAATTCCGCTGCTGCGACCTGCTGCATTTTGGAGTGAAGCCCCTGCCCCATCTCGGTGCCGCCGTGATTCACGAGGATCGTTCCATCCTTGTAAATGATGACGAGTGCACCGGCCTGATTCAGAAATGTCGTCGTGAACGAGATCCCAAATTTCACCGGCGTGATCGCCAGGCCTTTCTTCAGAAATTCATTTTCTTCGTTGAACTCATTGCACTCTCGCCTTCGCTTCTCATACTCGGACGAGGCAAGGAGCTGTCGGATGATCACCGGAATGCGATTGTTCTCGACCTGCTGCCCGTAATGCGTTGTATTCCTCGCGTCGGTTCCGTAGAAATTTCTCCGGCGGATATCGGCAGCATCTTTTTTCAGGAATCGCGCAATCCGGTCGATTACTGTCTCCATCACCGCCATGCCCTGCGGACCGCCGAAACCTCTGAATGCCGTATTCGAAGGGAGGTTGGTCTTCCAGACATTTCCGACAACGCGGAGATTCGGAATGTAATACGCATTATCCACATGAAGCATTGCACGCTCCATGATCGCAAAGGAAAGATCGATGGCCATGCCGCCGTCGGAATTCAGCTCAAACGACGCGGCGTTGATTTCCCCTTCATTCGTAAAACCGATCTCATATCGTGAGAGGAATCGGTGACGCTTTCCCGTCATGATCATATCGTCATCGCGGAAGAGACGGATTTTCACCGGTGCATGCGTTGCGTTGCAGAGCAACGCCGCCCAGCATGCCGTGTGATTCGCCTGTGTTTCCTTTCCACCAAACCCGCCGCCCATGCGGCGCACTTCCGCCACAACTTCGTTTTTGGGGATATTAAGAACTTCGGCAATCAGTGCCTGAGTTTCGGAAGGATGCTGTGAAGAGCTGAACACATTGATCTCCCTTCCCTCACCCGGCATACAGAGACACACCTGCGACTCGAGATACCAGTGTTCCTGTGCGCCGGTACGAAGTTCACCGCGGAGAACATGAGCCGACTTTCTGAGCTCTTCATCCACCATTCCCCGCTCGATGTTCGTTGACGGGCCGAGAAGAGCTTTCTTCTCGATGGCTTGTTCGAGTGTGAGGATTGCCTCCAGCGGTTCGAATTCCACCCGGATCAGCCGCTCCGCCTCCCGGCATTGCGCTTCAGTCTCTGCGGCAATCAGGAACATCGCCTGTCCGATGCAGAAGACTTCCTTCTCCGCGAGACACGGCTCATCCTTGACCACAGGACCCATTTGATTGTGCCCCGGAATATCCTTGTACGAAAGCACTGCACGCACACCGGGAACATTTCGCGCTGCCGAAAGGTCACTGGAAGTGATCCGCGCATGAGCATGTGGGCTGTACACAACGCGACCCACAAGAAGGCGTTCATTGACAAGAATATCGTCGATGTAGACAGCTTCGCCGGTAACGTGCTTTTCGGCAGATTCGTGAGGAGGATAGTTCATACCGTTTCGCTCCAGAATTTCATCAGGAGATTCTCCGCAGCTTTAGTGCGCATGTGTGCACCCGCTCGGGCATCCGAGATCGGGACGAAGTTCTCGCCGACAAGATGCGTGGCACGATCGACGATTTCCTTAGTCCACTGTTTCCCCATGAGAAATTGTTCTGCATCGCGAGCGCGTTTCACACGCTCTGCCAAGCCGCCGTAGGCGAGTATCACATCTGTAACTTCATTCCGGTCATTCAGTGCAAGACGAAATCCACCGCTGACCGTGGAGATATCCAGATCTTTCCGTTTTGAGATCTTGTATGACTTCACCATCGTCCCCTGATTCACTTTGGGGAGAATGATCTTCGTGATCAGTTCATCCGGACGACGGAGAGTCTTCCGGTACCCTGTGATGAACTGATCGAGCGGTGCCTCCCGCCGGCCATTGATACTTTCCAAAACGACCGTTGCACGATAGGCAACAAGTACGGGAATCAAATCACCAATCGGAGATGCGGTACCGAGATTTCCGCCAAGCGTAGCAACATTCCGGATTTGTTTGGAACCGAATACTGTGAGCATTTCATCGAGTGCTGGAAATTCCTTCCCGATCACCTCATGGACTTCCTGCAGCGGGATTCCGGCCCCGACACGAAACGCCGATCCGGTATCTGCGCATTCTTTCAGCTCTTCAACATCCGACAAATCGAGGATATGAGGAAGAAGTTCGTGCCGTTTCGTGACTCGCAGGGCGATATCCGTCGCACCGCAGATGACGAGCGTATCCGGTTCGTGGTGGAGAACGGATACGGCTTCGGAGAGACTCGCCGGCTTGCGGTAATGCTGGAATGTTGTCCGGATATCCACCGAACCGCGCGGAATCGACTGGAGCAGCCGTATGATCTCGGGCTCCTGCCGGGAAAAGTGATCCGAACAGCCGTGGATACACGATGCGGCGGCGGCCTCGACGATCGGACGATATCCCGTACACCGGCAGAGATTTCCCGTGAGCGCATCATCGATCTGTTCACGCGACGGGTGATCGATATTCTTATAGAGCGAAAACATCGACATCACGATTCCCGGCGTGCAGAACCCGCACTGACTGCCATACGATTCTACCATCGATTGCTGGACAGGATGGAGAGCGCCGGCGGGATCACGGAGATTTTCAACCGTGATGAGCTGTTTGCCATGGAGCACGGGGAGAAACACGAGGCAGGAGTCGACCGCTTTGTACCGGAGAGAATTCCCATTGTGAAGTTCCGCCAGAACGACGGTACATGCGCCGCAGTCGCCTTCAGCGCAACCTTCCTTCACACCTTTGTGATCGGGAAGTGAGCGGAGATAATTCAACACCGTCGTTGTGGGAGATACTTCGGAGCCGGCGGCGAAATCAATCGTTCGCAGCTTGCCGTCAAGAATGAATGTGATTGCAGAATTCATCGCATTTCACATCCGATCGAGGAGCTTTTTGCGTTCCCGCCGGGCGCCTTCCAGAAGCGCCTCTTCATCAATCGTCGTAAACGACCGGTCACGGTAGAGCCACCTGCCGTCAATCATCACGGAAACCACATTTTCGGGGCTCCCCGAATGCACTATAGTAGAGTATGGAGAACCGTCGCAGTCGACCGGGTTCCAGATCCGTTCGACGTCGAGTACAACGAGGTCTGCTTTCTTGCCGGGTTCGAGTGTGCCGATTTCCTTTCCGAGACCGAGCGCCCCGGCACCGCTGCGCGTCGCCATACCGAATACCTGTTCCGCCGGCATGGCGGTGGGTCCGTGCTGTGGTTTTTGCATGAGCGATGCAAGACGCATCTCCTGGAACATATCCAGCGTATTATTGCACGGAGCGCCGTCGGCACCAAGCGAGACATTGATCCCGGAGGAAAGCAGGAGCGGCACATCCGCGATCCCGGATGCCAATTTCAGATTTGACGACGGGCAGTGAGCAATGTTTGTGCGGGAAGATTGGAGCATTGAGATTTCGGAGGCATTCAGGTGAATCCCGTGAGCAAGGCAACTCCGGTCAGAGAGGACGCCGAGATGATGAAGAAACTCGACATTCCTCATGCCGCATCGTTTCTGAACTGCCTCCAGCTCGTTCCTGTTTTCCGAAGCATGGGTGTGAAAGAGCATCCCCGGAAAATCATCGAGCATGTCAAATGCCTCATGCAGAAGTGCATCGGTGCAGGAAAGGACGAATCGCGGTGCTACAGCATATTTCACGCGGCCGTCGTACGAATTGTGCCACTGCCGGGCAAGGGAAAGTGTTGATGAAACCGAGGAGGCGGTCGGCTCTTTGAACCGCGGAACGAGATCGTTGAGATCCATCATCGATTTCCCCACAAATGCTCTCAATCCGGATTCTCCTACCGCACGGATGACGGCTTCCTCATGATGAATACTCCCCATATCGAGTATCGTTGTGGTACCCGAGCGGATCAGCTCCGCAATCCCGAGCATCGCGGAGACATGAACGGATTCCGCATTGTGAGCCGCTTCCAACGGAAAGATCCGCTTCTGCAGCCAATCGAGAAGCTCCAGATCATCCGCCATACCGCGAAAGAGCGTCTGACAGAGATGGACATGGGTCTGAACAAACCCGGGTATGATCACATGACCTGTTGCATCGATCACTTCGCCCGACGCCCGTGCGCCGGCAGCGGAGGGGAGAATTGATTCTATACGGGAATCATTGACAACGATCGTCCCGTTGTGGATGATCTCTCCCCGGACGTTTCCCGTTACAATGGTTCCCCCGCGGATAACTGTTGACATGGAATAAAACGGTATGTTCTTTTATCATCGTGAGATACGCATACAGATTGCTTCCATAAATATAGCACTCTGCTGTGAAAAAACAACAAACGGCACAGAGCAGGGGACAGGAGGCTTTTCCTGAAATGAAAGAAGCGGCCGGAATTTCAGGTCGCTTCTCAAGAAATCGTATCCGAACAAACGCTACTTGCCCGCTCCCCGCTGCATCAGGACTTTCCGGACAGAATTCAGAAGGTCCTGAGGATTATACGGTTTGAGAACGAACTCGGAGATGCCGTTGCGCGCCTCACGTTCCTTCACCAGCGGATCGAAATACCCGCTCGCTACGATCGCCTTCAGGGAAGGATTGATCTCCTTCATCTTCGAGATTGAATTCCATCCGTCCAGAACCGGGAGCCCCGTATCGGAGACGACAAGGGCGATCTGGTTCGCATTCTGACGGTAGGTCTCGTATGCTTCCAGCCCGTCCTTTGCCGTCAGAACATGGTATCCTTTCTCTTCCAGCAGTGATTTGAGATGATCGAGAAGAACCTGCTCGTCTTCAACCACGAGTATCAGCTCGTGCCCATCCTGGCGTACCTGTGAAGTATCCTTCAATGGCCGGGTAGAAGCGGCCTCGTGGAGAAGGTTCGGGAGGAAGATGCGAAACGTCGTCCCGATACCGATCGCGCTTTCCACATCAATGAACCCGCGGTGCGCCTTCACAATTCCATAGACCACGGCCAGACCAAGCCCGGTGCCTTTCCCTTTTTCCTTTGTGGTGAAAAACGGCTCGAAGACCCGTGAGCGGATGTGTTCCGCCATTCCCATTCCCGTATCGGTCACAGAAATGCTGACATACGATCCTTCGACGACCTCGGCAATCGTTTTCTGTACTTCCGCACCCGTAACGACAGAACTCCGGATGGTGATCTGACCTCCGTTCGGGAGGACGTCGCGCGCATTCACGCAGAGATTGAGCAGAACCTGGTGCAGCTGGTTCCGGTCTGCGGAGATACGCGGCAGATTCGAATCGGTCACCACGTTGAAAACAACCGTCTTCGGAAAGGTGAGCGAGAGCATCTTCACCACTTCGTTGATGAGTGCATTTACATCAACCGGTTTGAACTGTACCTCCGTTTTCCGCGCAAAGGTCAGGATCTGCTGAACGAGCCCTGTCCCGCGGTCGATCGCCTGTTTGTTGATATCGAGGATCTGTTCGACACGCTGGCGGTCGCCGATATTTTTCAGCAGTGAGGTGGTGTTTACCAGGAGAATCTGCAGGATGTTGTTGAAGTCGTGGGCGATCCCGCCCGCGAGCGTTCCCAGACTTTCCATCTTCTGTGCCTGGCGAAGCTGATCCTCGAGTTTCCGGTGCTCGGTCATGTCCCGTGCGATACCGGCAAAGCCGGAGATTTCCTTCCCGAACATCATCGGAGCAAACGAAAAGTTCAATGGAATGCGCTGCCCGCTTTTGGTGATCATCTCCGAATCAAAATAGCTTTGCTTCATTTTCTGGTGAATCACCAGTTCCCGGTATTGGCTGAGGTATTCCTTCTGTTCGAGCAAGTCCCCGAGTTTTTTTCCGATAAGTTCCTGAGCTTTGTATCCCAGGAGCGGTGTCACGGCACCCTGGATGGTTTCGATCTGGAACTGATCGTTCGTTGTGAGCAGGATATCGTTGACCACGGCAAGCGACGACCTGAGCGCGTCATAGAGCGTGCTGACCACGATCTTGTGACGGAAGATAAAATAGACCGCGATCACAATCGCCAGCGTACAGGAGAAATAATACCACTGCCAGCCGAGATGCAGAATATTGAAGAAGACCGAATCGGTGAATGGTCCCGGCAGCACCAGGAGGAGAAGCACAAAACAGACAAAGAGAATATTGGCTTTTCCCGCCTTCTCATAAAATCCGCGGGCGCTCTCATACAACATGGCGATCCCGATGGCGAAGAAGATCGTCATCCATGTCAGGTAGAAGATATATCCGCTTTCGGTAACATGACCCGTATCGCTCAGCGGCGTGGCGATGAAATGGAGCAGGACGATGGCGTAGCTCAACAGACCGACACTGTAGATCGCACCGATAACGCTCTTTGATTTGAGGATTTCATAGCGCCGGACAAAAATGACAATAAAATGCAGAAAGAAAAAGGGAAGAAGCGCGTAGACGAAAATGGCGATGTGGTAGAGCATCGACCAGAGGAGCGGACTTATCTGATAACTCAGAAAATAGGCGGCAGTCCCGAGAAAGAGGAGACAGGAGACGCAGAAGAAATAGAACTGGCTGAGAATGTTATGCCGGGATTTGGCGAGAACGAAGAGCGCAATGATGAGATTGGCTGCGGCATATCCCAAAATAACCATTGTGTACAGCATACGTCAGTCTCCTCTCACCGTTCCGGTGAGCCGCCCGATGGATACTCCTCCGTACTTCCCGGTTCCGCTTTCCTCCAATTATCCGGGGTGAGGGGCAAATTCAGTTTTGAAAGATGCTCCGGTATCGTTTTAATTTACCCTCGATGACTGCGAACAGGAGTTCCGGATCAACCGGCTTGGTGAGATAATCATCAACGCCGAGCTGCACTCCTGATCGGACAATCACGCCTTCCTCGAGAGAACTCATAAAAACAAACGGTACATGCCGCAACTGCGGCTCCGCCTGCACCGCCTTGAAAAATTTGAACCCATCCAGCTCTTCATTGTCGAATTTGATGTCGCTGAGGATAAAATCCACCGCATTCGATCTGAGTTTGTCGAGCGCGGCATCCACCGTCGGCGCCGGGATCACGGCGTAACCGTTATCCGAGAGGAGTTTTTCCAGCGTCTCCAGTAACAGAAGATCATCCTCGACCACCAGGATGCGTGCCCTCGCCGTCATCTGCTGGAACCGCGAGAAAATGAACGGCTCGAGCCGCTTCACTTCCCCCTCGGATACGCCGAACTGCTGTTTCAACGCTTCGAGCGTTTCCGGACGCCGCGGATCCAGTTCACCCGTCAGGATCTTCCGTTCCACATTCTCAACATAAAGATCGAGACGGACATCGGATTCAACTGCCAGATGCTCGTCGAACGAGAGTTCCAGCAGTTCCTTCAGCTCCATCATCATCCGTGCGTCTTTGACCGTTGGTTGACCGTTCGTGTAGCACGATCTGACCTTCTTGCGGTAAAAATCGATCCGGTCCTCTTTTCTTTCCGGAACCGTCGCGCCGAGAAGCTCCATCTTATGATCATATTCGCTTGCAACGCGCTTCAGCCGGTTGAGAAATGCCACTTCCATTTGTGCGCGCATTTCCGAGCGAACAGTCTGCAGTTTCTCGTTCTGCTGTTTCAGCTGCAGCTGATACTGTTCCTCCACCTTCTTCAGGTCCACCTCAAACGACGATTGGGCTTCCTGGAGGATCTTCTTTCGCTCGGCATCGAGTTCCTGCTCATATTTCCGGCGATATTCTTCCTCCAGCTCCTGGCGAAGGACAAGCCGGCGCTTCTCGAAGACTTCCGATTCGCGCTTGCGGATTTCTTCCACCTCGTGCTCGATCTTCTGCTCGCTTTCCTTGCTCAGGCGGCGCTGTTCGGTATGGAAAGATTCCTGGAGCGACGCTTTGGCTGCATCGAACTGCTGCTGAAGCTGTGCTTTTTCCTTCTCAAACTTCTCCCTCAGTTCTGACATCACCTGCTTGCGGATCTCTTCTTTCTCCAACTGCTGCTGTTTTGTCGACTGATCGTGGAAAACCGTTTCGGCTTTCCGCAGAGCATCGAGAAGTTTGTGCTCATACGCTTCTTTAAGCTCTTTCTCGCGGCCCTGGAACGATTCGCGCTCACGACCGACGAGTGCATTTTCCTCTTCCTTGATGCGCTCCCGGAGCTGACGAACTTCCTGGTCATGCTGTTCGGCAAGCTGCTTCCGCATTCCCTGCTCGAGGAACGCAATCTCCTCTTTGTACTGCTTCTCGAGGCGTTCTTCGGATTTGGCGATTTCCTTCTGAAGCTGCTGCTGATAATCTGCCTCGAGCTGTTCGCGCGTGGCGGCGATCTGCTGATCGACCTGCTGTTTCAGCATCTGGCGCTGGGAGTCGATCTTTGCACGCTCATCGTCGAGGATCTTCTGGGCAAGCTGCTCGGCTTTCTGGAGCTCCTGCGTGAACTTCTGCTTATATTCGTCTTCGACGCGTGTTCTGACTTCCTGTTCGATCTCTGCCTGTGAAGGCCCCGGCAGCGGCTCGACGGGCATCGGCGGCGGCTGTTCATGTTCCAACTTCGGCGCTTCGACCCGCGGCGCCTCGGGAATGATGTGCGGCATCCCGCCCTTTTTATGCTCAAACAGCGCTATGCGCTCTTCAAAGGCAACGATGAACGGATTGTTCGGATAGATCTTCTTGGCTTCCGCCATCTGCGTTTTGGCAAGGTCGAACTGACGCTCGACGATGTACTTGTCGGCCTGGCGGAGCAGCTGGCGGAATAATTTCTCGTTCTGCTCGCGCTCTGCGGAGGCAGCCACCGCTTCTTTCGAAGGCGGCTGTGCAGGTCCCTGCGGTGTAGTGCCGGAAGTCATGGTCTTATTGAACGAATCTCCTCTTTCTTTTCAAAACCCTCAGTGCCTACACGCACAAAAAACTCTAATTTCCGACGGAATATATGAATATTCCTTATAAAATCAAATGGATGAAGTCATTAGGAACGTCATTTAAATCAAATCATTCGAAGAATTTGACAATGATAAGCGGAAGATGTACCTTTTCACAACAAAAGCTGAGGTTTATAGGAGGATTTTAGAATGAAAACCGCTTGTTTCTGTCTTTTCATCGTTCTTTTCCTCATTGCGTCTCTTCCGACCCGATTGAACTCACAAACGTATGAGCAGACGATACACAGTTTTGTCCGTCAGATTGCAGAAGGGAAGAGCGATGCGGTTGCTCCCCAGGTTGCTTCACTGCGCCAGCAATATCCGCTTACTCCGGGCGTGATGTATGTTGAAGGTTTGATCACGGCGGATGGGAAGGAAGCGATCCATTATTTCACGGTGATTGCCGACAGCTCGCCGCAGAATCCGTGGCGAGCCGATGCGCTGGCAAGGATGGTGGAATTGCTGCGGGCATCAGGTTCTGACAAGGATGCCTCTGTCCGTCTTGCCCAGCTCCGGAGTGAATATCCCAAATCGGGATATATCACGACCTCCTATTTTCAGACGCCGCAATTTGCAAACGACCGAACGCTCACACGCGTTGCATCCGGGACGGAATATTCGATACAGGTTGGAGCATTTGCGAAGAAGACGAATGCCGAGAAGTTGTGCAAGAAGATCAAAGCCGGCGGATACAAGGCAGAGGTTCTTGAAAATCTTTTAGATGGAAAAAACCTGCTCTATCTCGTTTGGGTAGGATCGTATTTATCGCCCGAAGCAGCGGATAAGGATCTGGCCGGTATAAAGACGAAGTACAGAATTGCGGGAGTATTACGGCCGAGGACGGCGTGGAAGAAGTGGTGAGGGGAGTACCTTCGAGCAGATAGAATCAGATTCTTTTACCTATTGAAAAGAGGCAACGTTGTGGGTTGTCTCTTTTTTTTATTTGGATTGATAGTGATCAAACACCTGCCTTTTGGTGATATTCATTCCTGGTTCATCCTCATCAAGGATTATACAGAAAACCAGCCATGATCTGTATTCCAATTGATCGTGCGTCGGTGCCGAATTCGAAAAAATTGTCCTGACGGATATTTCTCAACCCATGGGAATATAGCGCATCACAGGCAAGAACAAATTGATGGGTACTGCTGAGTGACATCCCCCGATGCAAGAGAAATGTAACGGATTAGCGCGGAATTGTCAAGCGATCATGGACCTGGTTTCCTCCATAAAACAACATACCCCGGCACGTACGTGTCGGGGCATGAACTCCGTTTCTACATTCCTTTCTATTTCAGAACCACGAGCTTTTTCGTGTCGGTAAAGTTGCCCGCAACGAGCCGGTAGAAATAGATTCCGCTCGGATATTTTTCAGCATTCCACCGCGCCACGTACTCTCCGGGCATCTTCACTTCATTCACCAGCGTAGCGACTTCCTGTCCGATCAGGTCATACACCCTGAGCACGACGCTGCTCTGATGCGGCACATCAAACCGGATCTCGGTGGAAGGATTGAACGGATTGGGATAATTCTGTTCCAGGCGGAACTGCCGCGCAAGGAACGGCAGGGGATCGTGCACCGCAAGGACCGTCCCGTAGCTGTAGAGGTCGCGGTAGGAGTTCAGCCAGTTGTTGTTTTTCCAGATCTGGTAGTCAAACTCGGACCTGTTCCCGTTTCCGTCGTAGCTGTACGTGTAATGGGCCGAATTGATCCAGCTCCCGTTGAAATGCTGTGTCGTGACGGCGCTGTCGCGCCCCTTGAAATCGTACCAGGTCTGAGTGTTGCTGAAGTTCATCCAGCTGCCTCCGCTCCAGATCTGGAAGAGATTCTCGATCTGTCTCCCGGACCCATCATAGGTATATGTATACATCTGGGAGTTTTGCCAGTCGGTAATCCAGGTCTGGTAGAGGAACTGCGTCAGCTGACCGCCCTTATAGGTATAGGTATAGTTTCCGCTGTTATTCCAGGCGGAGCCGGACCACGTCTGGAAGACAAGATTGATGAGACTGTCGTTGACGTCATACGAATTGCTGTCCTTGGTCGTATTCCTCCATGCGTTGGCGACCCAGCTCTGGGAAATGGACAGGAGCACCTTCTGCGACGAACCGTATGAATACGACGTATTACTGGAATTCACCCAGCCGGTGTCATTCCCCGTTTGGTAGAGCTGATATGTCAGCAGTCCGGAGGGATTGAACTGATACTGAAATCTGAAATTATTCTTCCAGGAAATTCCATTCCACGACTCATAGCCGTACTCTATATCGTGGCCGGACGGGTCGTACTCATAATAGTAGCGCGTGCTATCGTGCCAGGTACCGCCGAACCAGTACTCGAAGAGCGTTTCCGTTTCCTTCCCGCTGCCATCGTAGCTGTAAACATCCCTCGACGAATATACCCAGCCGAGCGAGTCGCTCCATTCTTCGGTGACATAGGTCGTAGTCTTCCCGGTACTGCTGTCGAACGAATACGTGTACCGTTCCACAGACACCCACGTGGAATGAGTGGTATCCCATGTCTCGTAAATATATTGTGTGATCCTGTAGTCGTCGGGAGATTTCAGGCCCGGGATGGTAGCATCGACGATGCGGTGCAGGCCATCGGCATTGGTCGAGGGTCCGCCCGGGCGCTGATTTAAAGGCGGTGTCTGCGGAGGCGCCCATTCGAATTTCCAGGCATCCTGGGGTTGCAACACTTGCGAGCTGCTGGTTGCGAGTGTGGATTGTGAGGCGGATGGCTGTGCATCGGTGAAGGACGCGAGTGTGGACAAAAAAAGAACGACAGCAAAACCGGTGGCAAAGGGTTTCATGCTGAACCTCTGATGTGATGGTGGACGGGAGAAACGTGATTGAAAAAGGTAGCGATAGTTTTCCCACATGTCAAGAGGTACGGAGGATATTCTCGGATTCGCCGAAAAGAGGAGGTTAGGGACTATCGGAGAAGCGTCAAATCAATCGAAATGAGAAGGTTATACGCAATGAAGCATCATCTCCAGAGGTGACGAACGCTTAACGAGGGCAACTCACTTCCCCCAGTGGAACGGCGAGTACGAGAGCTTCAGCGGCTTGAGAAGCTTAATCACTTTGTCCACGTCTCATGTCGCGAGCACAACAAGAACGGGATCGACTGGAAGAGGGTACTTCCTATTCACTCTCTCGAGTATGATATCCAGCCATAAACATCTTTACCAGACCCTTTCAGTTAGGACGATATACGGGTTGAATCTGTCAACATAGGCAACGATTCTTTTCGTCTGAGAGCCCACCGGTAGGTTGCAATTTGATCACGACTGAGAGCACCAATGCGAGTAGCATTGGTTTAACGGTCACATCCGAAACGGGGTAACCCTACGTCGTTTGAACGGTTACAGCTGACGTCAAACATCATGCCCGAGCACGCCGTGATCTTCTCCAGATGAATCACATGCCGGTAAGAACAACCTGGCATGGTTCTCTTTATCCCTACCCCGATGTTGGTTGTGTGGCAAGAGATTATTGCGGGATTGTCTGAAATTCTTCGATCGCACCCCGCCGAACAGACGTGGAGGTCCGGCCTCAATGAGGCGCATCTCGAACATGCGTCACCTCCATATGAAATCGACCTCACGGCACAACGAAAAATATGCGCTGCGATGTGGTGCTGAGCGGTGAAAAATAATCTCTTTGCGTTGCGGGATCCGTCCATGAAATTACGTGTTCACTTGCCGCATAGACCGCCACGAAAACAGTGTCACCACTCACGATACCTTTATGGGCCAGCCAGGATGCCGGAATACTTCCTGAATATGTGTCCGAGTTCCTCAATACTTCTACCCCATAGACCTGAAAATAATCCGGTGGTAGCTGGCTTACCCGATTAGTCTTTCCGAGGAACATGAATACGCTTCGCCAATCGGTTGAAGTGTTCGTCAGTTTCCCCGAAATTATTGCGGTGTCCCCCGCCATTGTGGTCGCGGCACTCTCAACGTCAAAATCGGGCAGCTTTCCCATAAAGACGTAAGGCCAGGTTCCGTGTGCACCTCTGCCAAACCGATAGTTATAAATCTTCATTGTCCCGTAGCCGTCCTTGGAGATTGTGATGGTGTAATCACCGGCGGGCAGACTTTCGATTTTCCATCTTCCGAAAGAGTCAGTTACTGCCGAATACATCGTTCCGTCGATGGTAACGAGGAACCCTCCACCGTTCGCATCCGGATACTTCCCGCTTTCAGATTGCACAGAAACCATTCCAAAGAGAGTTCCTTGTAATGCCGGACCGGTAACGCCGAATGGACGGGACCCCGTGTCTGAT
>DATIXJ010000051.1:0-87667 GCA_035518715.1 Bacteroidota bacterium
AGGCCGCAAACATCGTATCGAGCGACTGAGCCCGGGGGAGAAGGATCTTTGCCCCATTCTCCGTGATGAGCATCTCGTCTTCGATACGGATGCCGAATTTGCCGAGCTGATAGATCCCCGGCTCATTGCTGAACATATTCCTGGCGACGACTGCACGCTTGTTTCCCGGAACGAGATAATACCATTCGTGCCCGTCCATGCCGATGCCGTGACCGAGCCGGTGTGTAAAGAACCGGAACCCGGGGCCATATCCCGCGTCGCTGATGACCTTTCGGGCGGCGTAATCGATCACGTCCGCCGGAACGCCCGGCTTGGCCGCGGCGAGAGCCGCATTCTGTGCCTTCAACACTATATCAAACACTTTCTGCATGTCTGCAGTCGGGGTGCCGAAGCAAATTGTACGCGTGACATCAGATTCGTATCCCTCGACAGTGCATCCGCCGTCCATGAGCACAATCTGATTTTCCTTGAGTATCTGGGGTTTCTCGAGGCCGTGGGCGCTCGCCGACGCCTCGCCAAAGAGCACGAGTGCACCGCCGTTGACTCCATAGTCGCTGTACAGTTGTGAGATGATGCCGGCGAATTCCTTTTCGGACATGCCATCCTTCAGTCGCGTGACTGCCGTCTGATACACTTCTTTCGTAATATCGTTGCCGATCTGTATCAGCTCAATTTCATGATCTGACTTAACGCTTCTGCAACCCGCCGTGACGGGTGTCCCGCTGACGAGATCGACGCTCGGGCAGGCCTTCTTGATCCCATCCACGATGAAGAACCGGGTGGTTTCCTCGATTCCCAGAACTCCGGTGGACGCATTGTGTCCCTTGAGAAAATTCTTGAGTGCGATGTACGGGCTCTCATTTTCGCGCCAGAGATACAGTTTGAACGCACCGACCTGTTCACGGGCGCGCATATCCTCGAAGCGCGGCGCGATAAATTCCGGATCGCCGGTCTGGCCGAGCATCATTGCGAAGAGACGCTCGCTGCGTCCCCAGCGGGCACCGGTGAAATAACTCAGGCTCGACCCGCCCTCAAAGAACATGACGTCGATATTCTGATCCTTCATCAGCTGTTGTGCATGTGCGATACGCGAACCGCGTTCCTCCTTCGTGATCGGCTTGATGCGGCCACGAAATGCATCGAGCTTCGATTGAAACGAAGGAGAGGTCTGTGCCGCAGCGGAGAGCGGAAGCAATGGGACCAGAGCGCCCGCGGCGGTTGATTTGAGAAATGTTCGGCGATGCATGGAATTCCTGAAGTTCGGGAAAATTATGAAAGAAGAATTATCCGGTATACAACCGCGTCACGATGTGAGGCGCTTTTTGAGCTGTGCAAGCCGCTGCAGCGCCTCGAGCGGAGTTATTTTTTCGATATCGATCTTTTTCAGTTCGTTTCTCAACACATCGTCTTTCATTTCGAAGAGCGTCAGCTGTGGTTCCTTCTGGAGTGCCGCCAGCCGCGTACGGCCCGACTCGTGTCCTCCGTGGACGTTGAGTTCCGAGTTTTCGAGATTCTTCAGAATGGAAGTTGCACGGTCCGTGACCTCTGCCGGAAGTCCTGCCATTTGCGCAACCTGGATACCGTACGAGTGGTCGGCAAACCCGGGTGTGACCTTGTGGAGAAATATCACCTTGTCGCCGTATTCCCGCACCTCCACTTTAAGATTTTTTATCCTTGGAAACAAGTCTGCAAGCTCGTTAAGTTCATGATAATGCGTCGCAAAGAGCGTTTTTGCACCAATGCGCTCGTGGATGTATTCGGTCAACGCCCATGCGATACTCACCCCATCGAACGTGCTTGTGCCGCGTCCCACCTCATCCAGAAGAATCAGGCTCCGGTCTGTGGCGGTATTGACGATATTCGCCGCCTCGTGCATCTCAACGAGAAATGTGCTCTCCCCGGATGCGATCTTGTCGCTCGCACCGACGCGGGTGAAAATTCTGTCGACAATGCCGATCGATGCTTTCGACGCCGGCACAAAACTCCCGATCTGCGCGAGAAGAACAATCAGGCCTGCCTGCCGCAGATAGCTCGACTTCCCGCTCATATTCGGTCCGGTGATGATCATGATCTGGTGTTCATCGGTGTCGAGGACCACGTCGTTCGGCGTGTATGTTTCGCCCGGAGGAAGAAGCCGCTCGATGACCGGGTGCCGTCCGTCCCGGATCTCGATCCGCGTGCTCTCGTTCACTTCGGGTTTCACGTACTGATGCTCGACTGCTGTTGAAGCGAGAGAGACGAAACAGTCGAGCATGCCGATGAACTGGGCATCTCGCTGGATCGTTCCGGCATACGATGCAATTTTTTCCCGCAGTTCATTGAAGAGCTGGGTTTCCAGTGCTTCGATTTTCTCTTCCGCATGCAGGATCTTCTCTTCATACTCCTTGAGCTCCGGCGTAATGTAGCGTTCCGCATTCGTCATTGTCTGTCGGCGGATGTAGCGATCCGGCACTTTGTCCTTATGCGTATTCGTGATCTCGATGTAATAGCCGAAGACATTGTTGAATCCGACCTTCAGCGAAGAAATGCCCGTCCGGTCGCGTTCGGTCTTCTGCAGATTTGCGATCCATGACTTTCCATTCGATGTAATATTCCGAAGCTCGTCAAGTTCCTTGCTGTAGCCCCCTCTGAAGACGCCCCCGTCGGAGAGTGCAAGCGGCGGCTCGTCGGCAAGGGCGGCTGAGATTATCCGGACAAGTTCGGGGAGTGCCTCGATTCCCCGATGGAGTTTCTGGAGTGTCGGAGACTCGACGAGAGCGATGGCGGATTTCAATTCTCCCACCTGGTGGAGCATCGCTTTCAACCCGACAACTTCCCGCGGAGTTGCACGGTTTGTACAGATCTTTGCAATAAGCCGCTCGAGATCGCCGATTTCCCCGAGAACGCGGCTTGCCCCTTTCGACAGCTCGTGCTGATCCGCGAGCTCCGCGACCGCCTCCAGCCGCGAACGGATCGGTTCGAGGTGACGTAATGGAAAATTGATCCATCTCTTCAACAATCGTCCGCCCATTGGCGTTTGAGTATGATCCAGTACCCAAAAGAGCGTGCTTTCGCTCGTCCCTTCAGTCGAAGTGGTAATTTCAAGATTGCGCTTTGTGGACTGGTCGAGAAGAATGTACTCGCTCGTATTATACGGCGTGATTTTCTTCAGGTGCGGAAGATTTGCCTTCTGCGTATCCTGCAGGTAGTTCATCACTGCACCGGCAGCAATAATGCCGAGCTTCATTTCATCAATACCAAATCCCTTGAGCGTTTGCGTCTGGAAGTGAGTGATCAACAGCTCATAACCATAATCAAAATTGAATATCCAGTCGTCGAGCTTGGAATACGCGCCGCTGTACCGGTTGTCCAGAATTTGCTGAATGGCTTCCCGATCCCGCTTCTGGACGATGAGTTCCGCCGGGAGAAGAGAGGAAATCTGTTCGGGAAGCTGACGCAGGGGAAATTCCGTGACATGAAATTCCGCGGTTGTCACATCCGCGAACGCAAGGCCGATCAGCTCGTCGCCCGTCGCAAGAGCATGAGGGAGAGCGACTGCTGCAAGATAATTGTTTTGTTTCTGATCGAGTATCCTGTCGGAAAACGCAACGCCGGGCGTTACAACTTCGATGACATCCCGCTTAACAATTCCTTTGGCAAGTTTTGGATCTTCGAGTTGCTCGCAGACGGCAACGCGGTATCCCGCACGAAGGAGCTTGGGGAGATAGGATTCGAGCGCGTGGTGTGGAAATCCTGCAAGAGGAATTTCGCTCGCAGTTCCGTTTCCGCGTTTGGTGAGCGTGATCCCGAGAACCTTGGAAGAAATTCTGGCATCCTCTTCGAAGGTCTCGTAAAAATCACCCAGCCGGAAAAGGAGTATCGTTTCCGGATATTTCGCCTTCATCTGGCTGTATTGCTTCATCAGCGGGGTGGACATGCCGCAAGAGTGATGGTCGTTGGGAGCGATACTCGGGAAAAGTCTACAGAATTAACCAAAAAATGCGGCAAAAAGCAATTGATCCCCGGAGTTGCGGGTTCCGAAGCAGGCACGTTTCCATTCAGACGGATGAGCGCTCATCTGTTGCCGCGGGGGATGGAGAGAGCGATTCCTTGATGTTTGGCGGATAATGAACGTAGGAGGCAAGAGTTCTCATCGCAAAGCCGACACTGAGTGCGGTCAGGATCGCGCCGGCAAGAAACGGTGCTCCCGGAAAATATACGGGCGCGTCATTTGAGGTGAAGTACGCAAAGAGATTCGTCATCACCGGAGGTCCGATGATTGCTGTGGCACCCATGAGACTCGTCAGGGCGCCCTGCAATTCTCCCTGCTCGTTTGGTGGAACCTGCGTGGAGATGATCGCCTGAAGTGCCGGTCCGGCGATCCCTCCGAGGCAATACGGAACGAGTATCGCAAACATCATCCAGCTCTGATTTGCGAACGAGAAGAGCAGAAAGCCGATGCCGTACAAACAGAGTCCGGTATACACGGATTGCTTCTGACCGATCTTCGGAATCACAACGCGGATAAGCCCGCCCTGGACGATCGCAAGAAGAAATCCTACGGCCCCCAGTGAATATCCAACCATCGCTGAGTCCCAGTGAAAGCGTTGCATGGTAAAGAATGTCCATGTGCTCTGGACGGAATACGCGGCAATATAGATGAAGACGAGCGATTCAACGAGTCCGCCGACGACAGGATATTTCTTCAGCTGCATCAACGATCCGGCGGGATTTGCACGCTTCCAGCTGAACTCCCGGCGATGTTCCTTCTTGAGAGATTCCGGGAGTACAAAGAAGCCGTAGAGCCAGTTGATCAGTGCGAGCGCGGCGGCCGCGTAAAAGGGGACCCGGGACCCAAACTGGCCGAGGAGCCCCCCGATCACCGGTCCGATAATGAATCCGACCCCAAATGCGACGCCGATGATGCCGAAATTTTGTGCACGCTTGTCGGGGGTACTGATATCGGCGATGTACGCGCTTCCTGTCGTAAAGCTGGCGCCGAAGATCCCCGCAAAAAATCTGCCGAGGAAGAGCCAGCCGATGGACGGTGCGAGCGCCAGGATGAGGTTGTCGATGCCGAGTCCGAACACCGCGGCCAAAAGTATCGGTCTTCTCCCGAACCGGTCGCTGAGATTTCCCACGAGCGGCGAACAGAGGAACTGCATCACGGAATAGGTGAACATGAGCCAGCCGCCGTAGCGCGAGGCATCGCTCATCGTTCCGTGGATGAGTTCGGCAATGAGATTCGGAATGACCGGTATGATGATGCCGAAACCGGTCACATCGATCAGGAGCGTAACGAAGATGAATCCGAGCCCTGCCCGGCGTGTTTTCAGCATTGATGCGATTCAGCCAAATATTCAGGTTTAGGGAGATGAACTCCGGAGGAATACTTCTTGACGCTCATTCCTGATTTGATCCAGTCAGGAATCGAATATGAATCAAAAATCTTAACGAAAATATGTCATTGAAGCAAGTGATCTTCCTGAACATTCGAAACTCGATTGACGGATTTTCAATAAATTCACGGATTGATTTTTACGGAATTTTTGAGTATTCTCACTCTGTGGCGGGAGATCGCCATTCCCACATTTCGTACAGTCCTGTTCTTACCCTCACACACAGAGTTTTCGAATCCGGGATTATTCGGGATTGACACTTCGATCCTACTTTGACTCTTTGTGTGGTAAGTATCTTTCGTTCGATCGCTGAACATTTTTCGAACAGAAGGGAGCGACTGCAGTGAAAATTTCCTATCTCATCATTCCCGCTTTTATCATTGCACTGTCCGTGCCATTACGCTCTCAATGGACTATCCCACTCCAGATCACCAAAGGACCGTCCAACGACGTTCATCCAGCTTTCGAAAACCGTCTGGGTTACTCGGGAATCCCCGAGTGGCTCGCATTTACACGGGTCGGAACGCAGGGTTCAGACATTTGCGTGATGCAGACAGAAACTGAACTTACCACATGGAAGGATACCGTCTACCAGATTACCGGCGATAGTACCGAGAATGATTATGCCTCTCTTGCGATGCTTCCATCGATGGTTGAAGGCAATATTACGATGCTCGCCTGGCAGCGTACGAGTGACGTATCAAATATCTATTATGCATTGAATAATGGCCTCCGGTGGCTCAATGTCACTCCTCTTACGCAGGATTCTGTGACCAATCTCCGTCCGGTTGTGGCGTCGGGTGGAGCGACGTTCGGTATCACGTGGGAGCGGGGCGGACAAATCGCATTCGAAGAATACAACGGGAACAGCTGGGACTCTGTTCAACTCATTACCAACACTCCGCGTCCAATTAATTTCTCACCGCGCCTGCAGTATTGGTATCCCAACCCGGTGATCCTGTGGGAACAGGTCAAAGAACCCGACACCACGCGGGCGATTATGTATTCTCTGCGTACGAGCAGTGGCTGGACTGCGCCGGACACACTTGCCTGGACCGGAGACAACCGCGACCCGGCGTTTGGAGGCTTTGAAGGAACAATCACGTGGGACTCGAAGCGAGATTCCGATTGGGATGTCTACGGGACAACAGCGTACTCGTATGGGAATCAACTGGTGTATTATGGTGTGGTGGATATCAGCAATAATCCCCGGACCGAGGATCATCTCCTCAGTACGACAATGACCCCCTTTATTACATCCCAAAGGCCGATGAGCACCTCCCGAATAATCTTTGACGCCGCGGTGTGGCATTCAACTTCTTCTGCGGGAGACTTTGTCGCGCTCATGGATATGATTCCCACGGTTCAGGGGAATGGCATTGATACCTTCTTCGTGACAATCGACCATGGTAGCTCGAACCGAAATCCGGGTATATCGATGGGTGTCGGAGAGTACGGCGGCTGGATAATCTGGTCCGTGTGGGAAAACAACAGCACGGGAGTGTGGAAACTCTACGGTTCGTGGGTGGATATTCCGACAGCGGTGAAGGATGGTCCGGAATTACCCCGAACATTCTCACTCTGCCAGAATTATCCCAATCCCTTCAATCCTTCAACAACCATAACGTACGATCTTCCTCACAGGACGTATGTACGCCTGAGTATCTTCGATGTATTGGGGAGGAATCTGCAAACGCTGGTGGATGGGTATCAAGAAGCGGGATCGAAAACTGAAGTGTTCGATGCGAGAAACTTGTCGAGCGGGATATACTTTTACCGTCTCGAAGCAGATAAGTTTACAACAACAAGGAAGATGGTTCTTATCCGGTAATTCATCTCTCGGGGCCCAAATGAACAAGAAGGATATGATAAGGGGAAAAACGGAACTCTTTCTTCATCTTCTCATCCCACTGATCTTGGTAGGCGCGTTTGCATTATCACAATCTCCATCGATTGCGGGGACGAAAAGAGGTCACCGTCTGGATTCTCTCTACGGTTTCTATTCGGGAGGATGGTATGGAGCCCTCCTGAGTAAAAATCTGGATCAATTTCATAAGTCCCGATTATCGTCGGGAAACACAATGACCTCGAGGAGAGCCACGGACAGTGTCAGATTCGGATGGCTGCGTCAATATGCTTCAGGCCTGTACCCAAGCACTGATGAGCCAATCGACATTGCGACTGATTTATCGGGAAATGTGTACGTGACCGGTGCAAGCGACAGCACGTACAGCGATGCGGATTATCTCACGATAAAATATGACTCGAATGGTGTGAGACAGTGGGTCCGGCGGTACAACGGTCCTGACGGATTCGATGATATCCCGTACGCGATTGCGGTCGATGCGTCGAAGAACGTCTACGTGACGGGCACAAGCTGGACTCTCGCGACTGGATATGACTACTGTACGATAAAGTATGACTCAAATGGAGTGCTCCAGTGGAGCTCCTATTACAATGGTCCCGGAGGCGATATACCGTCGAAGATGTGTCTCGATGCCGGCGGAAACGTCTATGTAACAGGTGAGAGTGTTGTAGGGACATCAATGCAAGACTTTCTGACGATTAAATATGATCCAAATGGCATTGTGCGATGGTTGGCTTCCTACAACGGCCCGGGGAACGACGTGGATGTTCCAACCGGCATCGCCGTTAATCGTCGAGGTGATGTATTTGTCACCGGGGGGTCCGTTGGCGTGGGGACGGATTACGACTACGCCACAATCAAATATGATTCCAGTGGTACGGAGCAATGGGTCCGGAGATATGACGGCACCGCAAATTCAACTGATGTGCCATTCAAATTGATGTTGGATTCAGCTTCTAACGTTTATATCACCGGCGAATCTTCCAATAACGGCAGCGGCCTTGATTATGCAACAATCAAATATGACTCGAGCGGCAATCAACAGTGGGTCAGAACATATAATGGAACAATGAACAGCGACGATCAGGCGTTAGGGCTTGTTCTCGACGACTCAAATAATGTCTATATATCCGGACAAAGTATTGACCAGGGCATGCTTCACTCGTTCACGACGATAAAGTATAATATCGATGGGGTCGAACAATGGGAACAGCACTACACGGGTCGCCCAAATTCGAACAATTTCGTTTCTGGTCTGGCCAATGATGAGATGGGAAACATCTATGTCACGGGGTCTAGCACGCCTTCGGATTCATCAGGCCGTACCATTACGGTAAAATACACTCGTGGTGGTGATCAGGTGTGGGCCGTGGAAAATCCTGGAAATGACGGCTCGAGCAACGGTGCACAAGCGATCGTCTATGATGCCAACGGGCATATCTACATCACCGGGAATTATATCGATTCCGCTGCGGGGTTCGACTACATGACGCTGCAATACGGTCTCGACGGGGTTATCGGCTGGAACTCCCGATATGATGGTCCCGGAACTTCAAAAGAGTGGGCCTCGGCGTTCACAGTGAATAGCAAAGGAGATGCAATTATCACTGGTGAAAGCGCGATTGCCGACGGTTCCGTTTTCAGTACCGTTGCTTATAGCTCGCTTGGTGCAGAGAAGTGGGCTGTACATTATCAGCCATATCCAAGCACGTTCAACACGCCCTGGTCAATAGAGAGTGACAACGCGGGTGATGTAATTATGGTAGGATCCTCGGAAGCGATCGGTGATGATACTACGTACACGGTCACGACCCTCTATGACTCTGCTGGTGCGCAGCGTTGGTCGGTCGCTCGCCTCGGTCTCAATTACCAATTGGCGGGAAATGTTCTGGGTGTGGACAAGGATGGGAACGTCCTGATAGCGACTTCCAGTTTCGACAAGGCGGACTTCACGACTGTAAAGTACGATCATGAAGGTCATCAACAGTGGGAAGAGCACTATTCCACGTCACAGGACTCATTTGACGGACCTACGGCATTAACGGTCGATAATGACGTCAATGTCTATGTCACCGGGCAAAGCACGCGAGATTTTGCCACGGTCAAGTATAGTCCTGGCGGTTCGCAGCTCTGGGTGGCGCGATATCATGATTCGACGGGGCAATATTCGTTCCCGAGGGCGATCGCAGTAGATAGCTTTCAAAATGTCTATGTGACCGGCAGTTCGGGTTCGATATCTCAACCTGACTACGTGACGATAAAATATGATTCAAACGGAATCCAGCAATGGATAGCCCGATATAACGGGGATGGAAACGGAGCTGACAGAGCATATGCGATTGCCGTTGATGATTCCGGCAATGTCGTTGTCACCGGCAGGAGCGACGGAGCTGGGACAGGAGCTGATTTTGCAACGATCAAGTACAACTCGAACGCGGTACGCCAATGGGTTTCGCGTTACGATGGCCCTGTACACGGTACGGATGACGCCCGCGGGGTTGTGATAGATCATTCAGGCGAAATTTACGTGTCCGGAACATCTGAAACACTATCCGGAAATTTCGGACTCGCGACTGTGGAGTATTCTGCTGCTGGACTTCTGCAAACTCCATTCCTGGTGACGGACGCACACATGACATCCCCAGGCAATAGCATTGGAGTGAAGCTCGATAACAATGGAAACATCTTCTCAGGTGGAACGAGTGTCGAAGGTAGGTGGGGAGTCACGACTTTAGTGAAGCACGAATCCCCTCTGACCTCTGTTGTGGAGAGACCTACACAACCAGCAAGATTTTCCTTGAGGCAGAATTATCCCAATCCCTTCAATCCTTCGACCTGGATTACGTACGATCTTCCTCACCGGACGTATGTTCGCCTGAGCGTATTCGATCTATTGGGGAGAAACCTGCAAACGCTGGTAGATGGAGTTCAGGAGGCAGGATCAAAAACTGAAGTGTTCGATGCGAGAAACTTGTCGAGCGGGATATACTTCTACCGGCTGGAGACGGATAAATTCATCTCAACGAAAAAAATGGTGCTGATCCGGTAAGTTCAAAACTCTCCGGAGAGGATGGAATTGATCTCCAATCCTCTCCGCTTCGTTACAAATTTCTCAACGCAGCTTTTTATTTTCCCTGAACAGGGAAGAGAACCGTAAACGAAATCCTCAGCGTATCCTGTACCGGGATCATCAACAGCGAGGGGCGCTCGATGCCGAATGCAGTCAGGCTAACATCGGCCTTACCGGAAACCGTCAATTTCCCGTCGGCAATGGACTTCGAAGCAGAAAACTCAACCGGCTTCGTCTGACCGTGAAATGTCAGATCGCCGCTGACATCCAAATCATTGCCGTTTGATTTGATCAATTTGCTCGCGAACGAAACCGTTGGATAGGTGAGAGCGTCGAGCACTTCCATAGCATGTGAATCGCGGTTGCTGTTGCCGCTGTCGAACGTCGTGACATCTGCGCTGAACGTTGTTGCCTGAATGGTCTGCGTGGCTTCATCATACGAGATGGTGCAGTCGATATCCTTGCTCGTTGCGTCAATCTCGTGGAGCGGATGCGTGAGATGATAGGATAACGACGATCCATCCTTTAGCGCCGTGAGATTTTGTTGCCGGGCAAGAGCAGCCTGCTGCCAGTAGGGCGGGAGAACAAAGAGTTCCAATATACCCAACAGGATGATTGGTGCCAGAAACGGCATCGTTCTGCCAAGAACAGGGAGCGTTTTCATCGGTATCCTTCCTTAAAATGTCATCGTGATCAGTGCTACTGAAAATATTGTTGCTGTGGCGTACGCGGTTATCTGATGTGCGGTACGCAAATTCTGGGCTTCGCTCAACGTATTCGATTTCCTCGCGGAGAGTATTCCCAGAATCGGTGTCGCGACCATTCCCGCAAAATGAAACCAGGCAAGAGTCTTGTGCAGCGACGTTGTGCTCCACTCGTCGCGCCGGATGAGCGGCGGAGGGGAGAAGATCGCGAACGACGCCGTCGTCATGTACGAAATAAACGTGATCACACCCATCGTCTGGTGCAAATTGTTGAGCTTCCTGTCGAGCGGAAACTGACCTGCCTCCGATCCGTTCCAGTTGGCCAAATTGCGTTGCCCGATGATGAGCGTCGGAATAAAGAGACCCATTGTCACAAAACCACCGATCTGGTGAATGGTCAGCATTGTGCGCCGGACGCCGAGCTCGGACTTGCGGGCCGGAGGAGTGAGCGGAGCAAACCCCGTTGACCGGAGCACTCCGCCTTCTCCCCAGAGAAAGCTTTCCATTGGACTGAGGTGATCGGGGAGGAGCTTGATCGTATGCGTCGGGGGTTGTATGGAATCGACAACGCTGAGATTCATCTCCGGTACATCTGGGATAGGTGTTTCAATTTGTTCATTCTGGAATTCCGCCAGGTTCTGAAAATTCCAGTCATCGGCTGTGCATTCGTGCACACGCGGAAGCGAGCGTGCCGTGAGGACTGCCGGCAGGAGCATGAGAACGACAAGAGTGATCGTCTTCATGGAGTTCTTTATGAATGTGTGAGATGGTGGTTACATCGTGATGGTGATGGTTGTGCCGTCAAACGTCGTCGAAAACGTCTGCAGTGGCGATGGAGCGGGTCCGCCCAGATTGCTTGCAAAATTACTGGCCGCTGCACCGAAGACCGAGCCGTGACATTCACAGATGCATTGCCCGCCGGAAGGGTTATCAATGAGGCAGCCGGCATGCGTGCAAACGACCGACATGGTTCTGAACGCACCTGTTCCGCTTGAACCTGTGCGCACGACCAGAACCGGATTTCCGCCGTTGTTGTTTCCAAACGTCCGCCGGACAAAGCCGCCGACTGACTGAAGCGTCGGCTCGTTTGCAAGCGTGAGCGTGACCTTCTGTCCCGTCGTTGGTTCGGTGCCGGGGCTTGTCGTGGGATTGTTGCAGGACTCAAGGCCTGCGAGCCAGGCGGTGAAGCCGACGCTCAGGACGCCGGCGGAAACGGTATGCAAAAATCTTCTCCTCGAAACCTCGCTCACCTGCTCATCTGGTTTTCCGGCCATAGATAATTCTCCATCTGTTCATTGAAAAGTACGGATTTATGCAAAATCGTACCAGCTCACGCCCAATTGCGCACGCTGTACATGTTATCATTCACGAGGGTAAACAGGGATGAAGCAATTGTATGCATTCGTTGTTCCTCTGGAACAACAAACTTTCTCAATGCCGATAGGCGATTTTTGCCTTCAACGACGATTCGGAGGGTATGAAGGAACCTGATGACTTATACCAAACAACAGGAGTTTGGATGAGAGAGTTCCCGGGTGTTCCGTTCCCTGCATTATTGTTAGAACTCGAATGCCGAACACTGATTGTAATTCGGCGCATTTCTTAAGATTGAGAAAATACCGAACCAAGAATTTTAGTACAGGAACATGGGTTTGCCCAGCAGGTGAGCGACCTTTGGCCGGTAGTGTTGGATGTCGTAGAGCTCATCGACGTCGACCCGCTTCTTGCCGTCGGTAATAATGTTTGCTGAAACGGTCGTATACTTTCCATCCCGGAGTGCGACCATTCTTCCAGACTGCTTTTTCAAGAGCAGGTCTGTGGCAAGATAGCCGTACGTGGATGAGACCATCAGATCAAGTGCATCGGGTGCGCCGCTGCGCATGAGATAGGCGAGCTGCTGGTAGACCGTCCGGACTCCTGACCGTTCCTCAATTTCTTTCGCAACGAAATCGCCGACGCCGCCGAGCTTCTTGTGTCCATACGCATCGGCCTCGCCGCTGAGGTACATTTCCCCGCCCTTGGGCTTTGCACCTTCGGATATCGTCATAATCGCGTACCGGCTCGGATTGTGATTTCTGTCGTCGACAAGAAAATCGACCAGCTTCTGTATGTCGAAATCAACTTCGGAAATAATTGCCCGGTCGACGCCTGCGAGATATGCGGAAATGAGAGAGGTCTCGCCGGAATACCTGCCGAACAACTCTACAACGGCGATGCGTTCATGTGAACCGGTCGGCGTGCGCAGACCGTGAATGAACTCGACACTCCGTGTGACTGCTGTCGAAAATCCGATGCAGTAGTCGGTCCCAAAGACATCGTTGTCCATAGTCTTCGGAATGCACACGATCGGGAAATTTTCCTTGTGAAGCCGGACGGCATAGCTCAGCGTATCATCGCCGCCGATAGCAATAAGCGCATCGAGTTTCAGATCGGCAAGCACCCTCAGCGTATGCGGCGTGCAATCAATGGGTTGGCCGTCTCCCTGACTCTTAAACGTGCTCTCGAGAAACTTCGGGAGTTCCTTTGGCTTTACCTTCCCAGGATTTGTGCGTGATGTATGGAGATACGTTCCGCCGGTGCGGTCGATGGTGCGTGTGTTGACTTTGGTGAGCGGGATGATGTTCTGTTCGTACGAAGAAGGATCATCGGGATTGTAATTGAGGAGTCCGCCCCAGCCGCGGCGGATGCCGAACATTTCGTGGCCTTCATCGGCAGCTCGGTAGACTGCAGCTTTGATGGCTGGATTGAGCCCGGGGACGTCTCCACCGCCGGTTAAAATTCCGAATCTCATGATGTGTCGTCCTGAAGTGATTGAATCGCGTGTTTACCTACGTAATGTAGTGAAAATCTTCCGCGAATTCAATTATCCCGAAGTGATTCAAAGCTGATGCAACGCACGCGGCGGGAAATCGTGTCGAACGAATTGTCGTGCTGCGCAAGAAACTCTCTCGTAACTTTACGAGAAGCTGCCTGGCTTACCGGACAAAGTAATTAATCATTTTGGAAACGAGCTTCGCAGCAGTAAGATCTGCATGATGAACTCCCTTTGACGGAGCAAGCTCAACAATATCACATCCCACCACTTTCTTGCGACGCCCGAGTTTCCGCAGGAACCTCATCGTCTCATCCCAGAATAATCCGTTCGGTTCGGGTGTCCCGGTCGACGGCATGATGGACGGATCCAGCCCATCCACGTCGAACGTGACATACACATGGTTTGTCAGCTTCTCGATGGCGAAGTCATCCCAGTATTTCAGCAGCTTCGTGTATTTGTCGGAACGTATCTCATGGGCGTAGAGTGTGGTGATGCCGTGTTTTCGTATGAACTGTGCTTCTTCGATACACTGTGCGCGGATCCCGATCTGGACGAGCTTCCGCGGGTCGAGAAATTCGCAGACACGCGCCATGACGCAGGCGTGACTGAACTTCGATCCTTCATACTCGTTCCGCAGATCGGAATGCGCATCGATCTGGACGACGGAGAGGTCGCGGTATGCCTCCGCGTGTGCGGCGATCGATGCCTGTGAAATCGTATGTTCCCCTCCGAGCGTGACGACGAATTTATTCTCCTGGAGAAGGGTTCGGGTTCGCTCATACAGTGATTCAAGAGCCGACTCATCATTTTTCTTTCCCGCCAGAAACGGATGAAGTGTTGCAACACCAAGTTCGCGGTGGATCTCCCGTTCCGTTTCTTCGTCGTAGAATTCGACATAGTGGGATGCTCGCAGGATTGCGTCAGGCCCCGCTTTTGTTCCGCCGCCGTAACTCACCGTCCGTTCATACGGTACCGGCAGAATCACAACACGTGAGGAAGCATAGGCATAATGGACAGGATCCTCGATCCCGAGAAAATTGTCTTTTGTTGCGAGAACTTTCATGAATGCCGCATCCAGGGTGAGAAAAAAGTTTCTTGAATATAGAAGAAAAGGCCCCGAAATGCAATCGTTCCGCAGCTTTGATCAAAATCACATCCTGTTCAGACAGACCCGATATATTGGAGTTTCAATCCGGCAATCGTACCATATTGAACCCCGGGAGAAACTTCTTCCGGGTTCCTTCGGAAACATCATCATCCATGGATCAGGATGGAAGTTCTTACAACTATTGATGAACTGTCTGCTCTGGCAGATGAATGGAACGCTCTTGCGGCACCGTTTGAGTCGCCTCTTCTCCGTCACGAGTGGTTTCTTGCGGCGGCAAGAGCATGCTGTCCTCCGGACCGGCTTCACGTACTTGTACAGCGGGACGGCCATACGATCAGCGGTATCGCTCCACTTGCCTTCAGCGGTCACGGCCCGGCAAAGACTCTCGGCCTTCTCGGCAGTGAGCTCCACTGCGAGCCCGGCGGATTTCTCTACCGCAACGAGGATTCCCTTAACCGACTTTTTGAACGAATAGCTCTTCTCCGATACCCGACTATCCTTCCGCGTGTTAACACATTTTCGAACGAGAAGGATTCGATCATCTCCCGCTGGAAAGGGCTGGCGTGGGTTCCTCTTCTTTCGACATCCGCATCTCCCTGGCTTCCGATCACCTCGACCTGGGGGGATTTCGAAAAATCGATTTCATCCGACCGTCGTTACACACTCCGCCGTGCGCGAAAGAGAGCTGAAGATCTCGGAAAAGTGCACCTGGAAATCATGACGCCGCGGGAAGATGAAGTTGCGGGGTTGCTTGACGAGCTCTTCATGGTTGAAGGTTCGGGATGGAAGCGGCGAGCGGGAACGAGCTTGCAAATGAATGGTCGATTGCGTAAGTTCTTTCACCTCTATTCCGCCCACATGGCACGAGAGGGGAAACTGCGGTTCGGTGTCATGCGCATCGGCGGAGCAACAGTGGCTGCCCAACTCGCTGTAGAATCCGCAAACCGCTACTGGGTGCTGAAAGTCGGTTTTGATGAAGCGTTTGCGCGTTGCTCGCCGGGGATTCTTCTCATGCACGAATCCCTCCGCTATGCGTATGAGAAGTATTTGCTCGCATTCGAATTTCTTGGAAGCAACGAACCCTGGATTCGGATGTGGACGGAGAGAATTCATACATACATCACGTACCGGCTCTATCCGGTAAATGTTCATGGAATCGTGGGCCTTGGCAATCATTCGTCCGAAATGGCATGGAAGAAAATCCGGGACATGCGGCGGAGGAATATCCGGCGACCCCTTGGCTCAAGCGTTACCCATCATGAGGTTTGAAGCAGGTTCTTGATCAGTCAACTGAGAAATAAGTTCTTTCAACGGCTTGCCGCGAGCCACATTGCCGGCCCATCGCCCGCGAGCGCCCTCGAAATTTCCCGCCGTGTCGTTGCAAACGACTGGGGATCGACCTTCTGCTGTTGGAACGGACCCGACAGCGGTCCCCCTGATCTCTTCCGATCCTATTCCGAGCTTCTGGATGCTCTCCCCGACGATGGAGGGACCTACGACCTTTCATTGAAAGCCCCTTCGTTCCACTACAATCTCGAACTTGTCCAGCTGATATCGCAGCGCGCCGCTCTGCGGAAAATGGGAATCGAGTTCGATTCCCACGGCACCGAGGCGGCAGATCCCACCCACCGTGTTGCAGAGAAGGTCCGGATTTTTCACGACAATGTCGTCTGTGCTGTTCCTGCTCGCTGGTCACGGAGCATCAAAGATGTCGACTGGGCGGCGGAGAATCAAATCGGTATCCGCATCGTGAAGGGACAATGGCCCGATCCCGCGAACATGGGGATCGATTTCCTGAAGAACTACATTGCAATCGTGGAGCGGGCGGCTGCACGCAGGGTGAAGACGTATGTTGCGACACATAATCCTTCAATTGCGCGTGAGTCGCTCAGAATTCTTCAGGGTGCCGGATGTCCCTGCGCCCTCGAAGTAATGTTCAGTCTCCCGTTAGGGGTGACAAAAACTGCAAAAACCTTGGGAGTACCGGTGCGCGTCTATATTCCTTACGGCTATCCATACCTTCCCTATAATCTCACGCACGTTCACACAAGACCTGCAGTTGCCCTCTGGGCGATGAAGAACTTCGTTTTCGGGGGCTACCCCAGACAGCGTCCGCTCTACTGAGATCAGCACCCGTTCTTGATTCTCTCAAAATTTTCTCCTACCTTCGCGCTGGAGAATGCCCCCGGCTATGAACAAATCCGCGCCATACGCTGCACTCGTCGGGTTCTCGCTTTTATGGTGTCTGCTCCTCGTCGCTCCGCCCTTCATCGGGCTCGTTGAGGGACGCGGTACAGTCCTTTCGTCGCTGATCTACCAGTTTTTTTCACCCATCTGCCACCAGCTCGATTCCCATTCGCTCCATCTTTTTGGAACGAAGTTCGCGGTTTGCGCGAGATGCTTCGGCATCTACGCGGGATTTCTGGCGGGAGCCGTGAGCGTGTTGTTTCGTGCCGGCAATATATCCCGGCGCACACTGATCATCTGGGCGGTTGCGGGAGCACCGATGCTCATCGACGTTCTCCTCGATATTTGCGGCATCCACGAGAGCACGCTTTTGACCCGGCTCTTCACGGGTCTGTTCTTCGGCATTCTTGCCGGCCGCATTCTCACACCCCTTTTTGGTGAAGGCATCTCAGACGTTCTCAATCGATCATCCATCATCCAAGGAACCATCGATGAACCCAAAACCTGACAAACTCATCCCGGCAGTGTACGGCGGACTGATCATGGCGGTCATTTCCACCGTGCCCTTCCTCAACCTGGTAAACTGTTTGTGCTGTGCCGGAATTCTCTTCGGCGGGGTCATGGCAGTCTATTTCTACAAAACCAATTTTACTCCCGACACGTCGCCTTTTACTTCTGCCGATTGTATGGGAGTCGGCGCCCTTGCCGGCGTGATCAGCGCTGTTGTCACTACGGTACTCTCCATCATCTTCCTGGCGATGTTCGGAAACGTGGTCGGCGATTTCCTCCTGAACATCATCCGGAATTCAAACCTCCAGCTTCCCCCGGAAACACTTGATAAGATTGAAGAGGCACTTCAGGAAGGACTAACGGCAAAGATCATCATCCTCCGGTTCTTCCCCAGTCTCGTGATCCACACGTGTTTCGGGCTTTTGGGCGGATTGATCGGGTTCAGTATCTTCAAACCGAAACTGCATATGATGCCGCCGTCGCCGATGCCCCAACCCCCGCGACCGGTGTGATGACCTTTCTGCTGTAATGATGAGCGCGAATCATCTGATGAGGCGGCTCCTGATTTTCGCCGCCTCTTTTTGTTTCTGCAGCTCTCTCGAATGTCAGGAGCCGGTTGACTCATCATTCGTGATAACTTCCTGCCGGGCTGCCCTGCAGATCTTTCCTGCTGCCAATGGCATTTCGTGTACCGATACGCTCGGCATACGGCGTGGGCTCCTCGAGAAGCATCATCTTTCCGTTCGGCTCTATCGTGTGTTTAGCGTGCAGGCGGTTTCATTGAACGGGAAGAAACACGATTTCACCAGAAAGCAGGACACTCTGGAAATCAAGGATCTCCCCGGCGATTCAACGTTCGATCTCTGTATCGGATATTCCGGAAGACTCGATTTTCAGTCGGAATTTACACGCCTCACGTTGGATCGCGCCGTCCTGCATGCGGATGATATTCTCCCTGCCGGGGCAATGGCGATCGAATCGGTCCGCATCTCGCTCATCGTTCCGGGTGACTGGACGGCACTGAGCGTCGGGGGGCTTGTTTGCCAGGAACCGCGCAACGACTCTACAATTTCTGTCTGGGAATACACTCATCCTATTCCGCAGATCGGCTGGATCTGTGCCGGGAAATACTGGTCTGCACGGAACCGGTCAACGGATCCACCTATCGGTATCCATCTCTTCGCCGAGGATTCTTCATCCGCACCGGAAATTCTGGCGGCAATACGGCAGATTGTGAGCTTCTACAGTGAACGATTTGTTCCGTACCGGTTTCCGGATCTCAATATCGTCGAAGTTGACAATTGGGTTGCCGGCAGGAACGTTCTGGCAATTGCCGTGCCGTCGCTCATCATGGTAAAACAGCTTGCGTTCACGACGGCGGATGTTTTCAACAGGGCGGTCGCGGTTCTTCCGCACGAGGTGGCGCATCAATGGTGGCCCGCAACCGTTTTTATACGGGATGAAGATGCGGCATTCCTGTCTGAGGGTATGTGTGAGTACTCCGCGCTCCTGTATGATGAAGCGCATCATACCACGACAATCAGGGATTCACTTAGCCGCCACCCTCTTCTGCGACCGTTGCTGATGCGGGCAGAACAGGGGAACGACCTTCCTCTCGAACAGAAAGCGGATCTGCGGGCCGTACCGACGCAGTATCTCAAGGCGTCGTACGTTCACAATATGCTGCGTCAGATACTCGGTGACAGCGTCTTTGCCCGGCTTTACCGGGAGTTCGCACTCCGTTACGGTGGTCGACGTGCCACCATCGATGACTTTCGTCGTCTGGCAGAAGAGCTTTCGGGAAAAAATCTGAAATGGTTCTTCGATCAGTGGTTGATGAAGAAGGGCATACCAGAACTGAAAATCTACGGGGCTCGGTCTATCCGTTCCGGATCAGAATGGGAGACGCACGGACGCGTGCGTGTCGTAGGGTATGAACGCTATTCGGCGGAGATTCCGGTTGGTGTGCAAACGCCGGAGGGATTGATGATGACGCGTGTCATGGTCGGGCTCGACAGTGCCGGCAATTATCACAACGATGTCCCGTTTCAAATCCGGACTTCCGGAAAACCCGACCGCGCGATTCTTGATCCGCGTGGCGATCTGCTGAAGATGGAGAAGCTTGCACCGCGAATGAGCGATCTGAGAGATCCTGCAGATGGGTTGATGGTGATTGGAACAGCCGAAGGTACAGCGTACCTGCGCAATCTCGCAGAGCGGGACTCTGCGGAGCTGGACCGCGCAGGATGGACGGTGACTCTCAAACCGGACTCGATGGTAACTCTGGCAGATCTCCAGCATGAGCGGGTCTTTTTGTACGGAAAGAGCAGTGAAAATCTCGTGGTAAAAAATCTTGAAGGAAGATTCCCGTACACCTTTCGCGGGGATTCGATTATTGTAGACGGTGCTGCATTGTTCGACAGTACTGCTGCTTTCGATCAGATTGTTGAAAGCCCATACACAACCGCCGGAACGTTGTGCTGGATTGCTCCTCTGACATCTCGTGCGCAACCCGAACTCTTTCCCTACGACGCTTCCTGGGTGATGATCAGGGGAAAAGAGGTGATTTCCTCGGGTACCTGGGAAGTTGAGGATGAAAACCTCGTTGTCGACATCAAATAAAAAAGTGGTTTTCAATTCGAACCCGGATACAACCGGTTCAAATTGAAGAGAGCGGGATGCTGTTCCGGCTTCTCATTGCATTCTCCCCAAAAATCCTTTATATTTGGAACAATCGATCGTACGTTGTTTCATTTCGCTAACAGCCGGGTACTTCACAATTGGATTTTGTCCTGTGGGCATGCCGCACGATGCACGTCTTTGCCGTGATTGTGTGGCTCGGAGGTATGATGTTTCAAAGTGCCGTTGTGGTTCCCATCGCTCAGCATGAAGGAGGGATCGTGAAGGGATTCCTCAATGCCGTGAATCACCGCTTTGTCGGGTTTATCTGGATGAGCGTCTGGACCCTCGCGGTTACCGGCATCATCATGATGCTTCTGAATCCGAATTTTATCTGGCTGAAATTCGACAACCGCTGGTCGATACTGATGGCATCGAAAATCGTAATTTTCATCCTTATGGTATTTTATGGTTTTGGATACGCCCGGATGCTCGAATACCTGAGCCGCCCTTCTTCCAACGGCGGATATAATGAACTGGCGGAACTGTACAAGCACCGCATCGAACAATTCCGGCGGATGAGCATCATGCTCGGAATTGCCGCACTCCTCCTGGCCGCAGCCCTGTGATCTAATGGGAAAAGTCGTTGCAATAGCAAATCAGAAGGGGGGTGTGGGAAAGACCACGACGGCGATCAACCTTGCCGCGGGAGTTGCCGTTGCAGAACGCACCATCCTCCTCATTGATACGGATCCTCAGGCCAATTCTACGAGTGGGCTCGGCGTTGACCCGCGCCGCAGCATGAAAAATGTCTACGATCTGCTCATCAACGGCGACGATCCGCGTGATGTCATCATCAAGACCGAAATGCCGTACCTCTCGCTCCTTCCTTCCAACATCAACCTGGTCGGGGCTGAAGTCGAGCTCGTTGACGTCGAACACCGCGAATCGGTCATGAAGCGTCTTGTCGAGAAGGTCCGGAATGATTTCGAGTATATCTTCATTGACTGTCCTCCTTCGCTCGGCCTCCTGACCCTCAACGGGCTCGTTGCCGCCGATACGGTGCTCATCCCGGTACAGTGTGAGTATTATGCCCTCGAGGGATTGGGACAGCTTCTCAATACGATCAACATTGTGAAGAAAAATCTGAACCCCACGCTCGGCATTGAAGGTGTGCTGCTGACGATGTTTGACGGCCGGCTGCGGCTTTCGAATCAGATTGTTGATGAAGTGAAGAAGTATTTTGGGGAAAAGGTATTCCGGACGGTTATCTCCCGGAATGTCCGGTTGAGCGAAGCGCCAAGCTACGGTAAGCCGGTTCTTCTGTATGAGGCGGTCTCTTCGGGGGCGAGGAACTATATGGAACTGGCGAAAGAATTTCTCCGAAGGCAGGAATCTTCTGTTGCTGTTTCAACAGTGGAGGCACGTTAACTTCATGTCGAAATCCAGAAGTGGACTCGGAAAAGGTCTGTCGGCTCTGATCGGACCGACAGAACCCGAGGTGCCCGTTGCTGAAGCCGGGCATCCCCTGGCTCCCGTCGGAACGGTCAGCGGTTCTACCGTCCAAATTGATATCACCAAGATTCGTCCGAATCCTCTCCAGCCCAGGGCGGATTTTGATCAACAGGCACTCGATGAGCTGAAGGAATCGATTCGTCAGAAGGGAATTATTCAGCCCGTGACTGTTCGGCCCGCTGCGGGCGGTACGTACGAGCTCATCACCGGCGAGCGGCGCATTCGTGCTTCGGTGGAAATCGGACTCAAAGCGGTTCCCGCCTACATCCTCGACGTCAAGACCGATGAGGAGATGCTTGAACTTGCGTTGATCGAGAATCTGCAACGGGAGCATCTCAACCCGATCGAAATTGCAATCTCTTACCAGCGGTTGATGCAGGATGTTGGACTTACAGCGGAAAGCGTCGCAAAAAAAGTCAGCAAGGACAGGACGACCATCGTCAATTTCCTGCGTCTCCTGAAACTCCCTTCCCAGATTCAGGATGCCCTCCGGAAACTGAAAATCACGATGGGACATGCGCGGGCACTCATTAATGTCCCCGATCAGGCATTGCAGGTCAAGCTATTCGACAGGATCCTCAAGAACGATCTTAACGTGCGCCAGGTCGAGAAACTCGTCAGGGATGTCGGCAAGAAACCGGTAAGAAAATCATCGGGGAAACCGGTCAAGCGAACCGGAACGGTTGAAGAGAATCTGGCCGAACGGATTCAGCAGATTCTTGCTACTCGCGTCCGCATTTCGACCCAGGATGAGGGCCGCGGCGAGATCATCATCGAATTCTATTCTCACGACGATCTTGGCCGGCTATTTGACCTGTTATCTTCCATCGAACATTGAACGAACCGTCTTCTTATCTGCAACCATGAAAGTGAAACAGGTTCTCTCGAAAAATGCTCCTGCACCCATCGGCCCGTACAGCCAGGGTATTGCTGCCGGGAATTTTCTCTTCACCGCCGGCCAGGTTCCTCTCGACCCGCAGACCGGACAGGTGATTCAGGGAGATATCCGCGTCCAGACCCGTCAGGTCTTGAATAACATCCGGGCAATTCTCGACCAGGCGGGAGTGTCGATGCAGGATGTTGTGAAAACGACCGTCTACCTGAAAGATATGGGTGAGTTTGCCGGAATGAACGAAGTGTATGGAGAATATTTTCCATCCCGTCCGCCTGCACGATCGACGGTTGAAGTTGCGCGGCTGCCCCGCGATGTGAGAGTGGAGATCGATGTCGTCGCGTTGATTGAACGATCGTAATCCCGTCCACTTCCGAGCATCCGTGAATCATGCCCTCCGAATATCTGTACTCTTCCTGTTTTCGGTAACTCTCGGTACCGGATATATCCGGGCGCAGGGAGACTCGCTCCGGATCCTGCATGACACAACACGTGTTCAGGCCATCTCTCTTGATTCTGCCTCGCGGTCGGACTCGTCCCGCGAAGCGGCTTCCACGTACCACCCGAAAAAGTCCCCATGGCTTGCCGTTGGACTCTCTGCCGGGATTCCCGGCCTCGGTCAGATTTATGACGGGGGGTACTGGAAAGTTCCGGTGATCTGGGGAATCGGCGGGTACTGGATTTCCCAGTGGATCCAGCTCAACGACAAGTACAAACAGTATCGTGATGCGTATGCCCAGTCAGTCGCAGGGGGTTCCGGCGGAAACCCCACAGCACTGACGCTCCGTGATTTTTATCGAGACGAACGCGACAAATTTGCCTGGTTTCTCGGAGGACTCTACTTCCTGAATCTGCTCGATGCATACGTCGGGGCACATCTCTATGACTTCGATGTCAGCCCGGACCTCTCCCTTGACGGAAGGTTCACGCCGAAGGTGACGGCAACAATCCGCTTCCGGTTCTAACCTGCGATTTAGAGAACGAGGATAGTGTTCTTGTGGGCGGAGAGCTCGCGATACAAATTTTCCAGCTGCTCATTACTCTCCGCGGTAAAGGTAATCGTGAAGGAACAATACGCATCCTTCCCGCTCGATTTCAAGGTGATCTGAGATTCGTGGAATGATGGAATGTGCTTCTTTGCAATCCGGTGCACTTCTGCATGATATGGCTCCTCATTTTTTCCAATGACTTTGAGAGGATAAAGACACGGAAACCGGAGCAACGGAGGTTTGTGCTCAGGCATCTCGATGAACCGTTTCGGGTGAAAACGCCGGGAGACAGACCGCAATATATTCCGCACCTTCCGGTGCCGGGCTCGAATATTGTATCCACTCGCCGCCTTTCACGATGACGGCATTTCCCGCACGGACATCGTATGAGGTACTCCGCGTTGTGACGCGCAGAACGCCGTTGAGGACGAGCGTATATTCGTCGAATTCTGGGGTCTGACCTGGCTCGATCCAGCCGGAGGGACTCTTCATGCGGGCAATGCTCACCTCCTGTGTGCGGGAGTTCACTCGCCCGATAAATTCCTCGATGATCTTCGGCTTATTGCCGGCTGCGGTAATGATTGAAGGATTTGGTATGAGTGTCGGCATGCAGTGTCGAGTATTTTTCTTCAATGTATGAAGAATGAGTGAAAAAAACATGCATCATCCTCCTTTGCTATTTCTCAAAAATCCTCATACATTGTCGTAGTTCCTGCCGGAACATCAGCATCGATCCACAATCTATCCCTTGGTGCAATATTGGATTTTGAGTTGACCGACAGCATGACCATGGTGCGGGATGCCGCTCGCCAGTTTGCCGAAAAGGAGATCAGGCCAACGGTCATGAAGTATGACGAATCCCAGGAGTTTCCTCACGAAATTATGAAACACCTCGGGGATCTCGGGTTTCTCGGGGTCATCGTTCCGGAGACGTATGGTGGGGCAGGACTCGGATACCTTGAATACATCACCATTATTGAAGAAATCTCCAGAGTGGATCCCTCCGTCGGACTCAGCATTGCGGCGCACAACAGTCTCTGCACCAACCACATTTACACGTTTGGAAACGAATCCCAGCGGAAGAAATATCTTCCGGATCTCGCTTCGGGCCGGAAGATCGGGGCATGGGCGCTCACGGAGCCGACCTCCGGCAGCGATGCGGGTGCGATGCTGACAACGGCACGACGGGACGGCGACGCCTACATTCTCAACGGGAGCAAGAATTTTATCACACACGGCAGTGTCGGCGATGTGACCGTTGTAATGGCAAAAATCGACCGGGCGAAGGATAAGAAAAGCATCTCCGCATTTATTGTGGAGAATGATAGCTCCGGATTCATTGTCAGTAAAAAAGAGAACAAGCTCGGCATGCGTTGCTGCGACACGTCCGCGCTCGCATTTGACAACTGCCGCGTTCCCGCCGAGAACCGTCTCGGTGAAGAAGGATCGGGATTTTCCCAGGCACTCAAGATTCTCGATGGGGGTCGGATCAGTATCGCATCTCTTGCGCTTGGCATTGCCCAGGGGGCTCTCGATGCGAGTATCAAATATTCCAAAGAACGTAAACAGTTCGGGAAGCCGATCGCAGAGTTCCAGGCAATACAATGGAAATTATCCGAGATGGCAACACAGCTGGAGGCGGGGCGACTGCTGACGTACCGGGCAGGTCATCTCAAGAACTCCGGGAAAGAGATTGCCATGGAATCGGCGATGGCTAAATACTTTGCAAGCGAGGCAGCCGTCATGGTGACCAATGAAGCCGTTCAGATACACGGCGGCTATGGGTTCATCAAGGATTTTCCTGTTGAGAAGTTTTATCGCGACGTGAAACTTGTCACGATCGGCGAAGGAACTTCTGAAATTCAGAAACTGGTCATTGCCCGGAATCTGTTCGAACCGTAGAATTTCTTCCCCGTCGTTCACATGAAGCATTCCTTCCTGAAAGCGATTCTCGCACTACTCTTTGCGGTTTCCGGAATGGCGGGACTCATCTATGAAGTTACCTGGTCGAAGTATCTCTCGCTGTTCATGGGGAGCACTGCCTATTCCCACATGATTGTGCTCGCCACGTTCATGGGAGGTCTCGCTCTCGGTGCATGGTTCTGGGGGCGATACGCCGACCGCGCAGCGAATCCGCTTCATGTCTATGCACTTCTTGAGATCGTCGTCGGTTTCTACTGTGCTGCGTACCCGTTTCTTATATCCGTAACCGAGAAACTTTTTATCCTGACTGCAACCGGTCTCGGACTGCAGGCAAGTCCGGCAGGGCTCACGCTTATCAAGGTGGTCCTCAGCACCGCCACGCTTCTTCTGCCGACCTTCTGTATGGGAGGAACGCTCCCCGTCCTGCTGAAAGTCCTGACGAGAAGTCTCGGCGAGGCGGGAAGGGACATTGCGACGCTGTACTGGGTGAACAGTTTTGGAGCCGTTATCGGTGCGGCGCTCGGCGGATTTTTCCTGATCCAGTCATACACGCTTGACGGTGCGACATGGATTGCAGCGGCGGTCAATCTCGTCGTCGGGACAGTTGCCCTGCTTCTCGCCCGCAAGAGAAGCGCGGCGGCCGCAGAAGAAGAGGAAGCCGGGGCTGCAGCATCCGAAAAGGTTCAGAACGCATCCTCTGCTGTTCTGTCGCTGGCGATAATTGTTGCCGCGATGTCGGGATTCATCTCCATGATTTATGAGTTGACGTGGATTCGTTTGCTGATCACACTCCTTGGCTCGTCCACGTACGCGTTCACGCTGATGCTTATCGCCTTCATCAGCGGAATCGCGCTCGGCGGATGGGTTATTGCGCGCATCATTGTGAGGAGGCGGAGATTGTTGCGGCTTCTGGCTGTATGCCAGTTTGCTGCAGCAATTTTCATGCTCGGCACGTTGCCGTTCTATCAACGGCTCCCGTTCTGGCTTTGGAAACTCTCGACGCTGCTCTCCAACACGCCGAAGAATTTTCCCCTCTTTCTCTTTTTTGAGTTCATCTTCTGCTTTCTCCTGATGATCGTGCCGACGACTTTTTCCGGCATGTCTCTACCGATAGTCGGAAAAATTGCCGCGGGGGAACTGAAAGCCCTCGGCAGGAATATCGGTTCGGTTTTTTCCATCAACACGGTAGGAGCGGTCGCCGGAGCGCTTCTGACCGGGCTCGTGTTCATTCCGCTCCTTGGTGTGAAGCATTCGTTTGAGCTGGCACTCGTTCTCAATGCACTTCTTGGAATGGTCATACTTTTCACCGACACCGAGGGAGTGATGCCATGGAAGGTTGCTCTTCTCGGGGTGCTCGTGCTCCTCGGCTGGGGATACGTGCTCGCTGTTCCACAGTGGAGCGAAACGGTCTCTTCTCTCGGTGTCTACCGAGCCTTTTTTCAGACTGCCCCTGATACGTACCAGGATTTTCTGGATGGTGTTGCCTCGAGAACGACTCTCTGGTATAAAGAAGGAGTGACAGCCAATGTAGCAGTGAGCAGCTTTGTCAACAACAGCGGTGTCGCCGAACGGGCACTCATTATCAACGGTAAGGCGGATGCAACGACACAGGCGGACCTTCCGACACAGGTTCTTCTTGCGCAGATTCCGCTTTCCCTCACGCAAGATACCGGCTCGGTTCTCGTGATCGGCATGGGCAGCGGGATTACTTCGGGCTCTGCACTCACGCATCCTCTCCGGTCTCTCGATTGTGTGGAGATCGCACCGGAAGTCGTTGATTGCGATTACCTCTTCGCCGACGCGAACGGACATTTTCTGCAGGATCCGCGTGTCCATCTTTTCATCGATGATGCGATCACGTTCGTCAAGATCAATCCAAAGCGCTATTCCTGTATTATCAGCGAACCGTCAAATCCGTGGATCGCAGGGATTGGAAACCTCTTCACCTCGGAGTTCTTCGAACTCATGAAGCAGCATCTTGCGAAGGGAGGCATCCTCGCGCAGTGGTTTCACACGTATGAGCTCAACGATGAGGTCTTCGAGCTCGTCCTGAGAACACTCTCTCACTCGTTCCCGCACGTCATGATCTGGATGCCGACGGATCTCGACGTTATTTTGACCGCCTCGACCGATCCGATTGTTCCGCGGCTCGACCAGATTGCGGATCGTTTCCGGAGAACACCGGTGGCTGATGATCTCTCCCGCATCAAAATTTCGAACGCCGCGGCACTTCTCTCCACACAGGCCGTTGCCAATCTTGACAGTTCTGTCGTTCCGCTCTCCGGTCCCTTGAATTCGGAAAAACGGCCCCTTCTCGAATTTCTTGCGCCGATTTCGTTTTTCTCAAATTCCGATGTGACTCTGATGGACAGGATCGACCGCCGGTATCAGGAAAAGGACACGACGCTCGTGCTTTCGAAGCTGAAACGTGAACGAAAGCTCGGCGAACAGGATTATGCCGGCATCGCCAATTTCCAGGCATCGATTGCAACCGATGACTTCCGGCTTGCCGTGAATTCTGCACAGGCAGCACTTGCCGTCAACCCCGACAATGTGGACGCGATTTCCATTCTCTCCGTTGTCGCAAAGCAGACGGGGGACACGCTTCAACGCCTCGCAACTTTGGGGCGGCTTGCCGAGTTGAAGGATGATAATCCTTCTGTCCTCTCGACCTATGCGATGGAATTTTTCGACTGGAAGTGGCGCACCGATTCCGCGCACTTCCCGAACTTCGTTCAGCTTCCGGAACAGCTCCTTCGCCGATCCATTGATCTGTCGGAGGGTCAGAACGAGCTCTTCTTTCTCGATCTTGGCCGTGTGCTTCGCGCAGCTGGAAATTTTCAGGGGTCGGCCGATGCATACGGATCTGCCCTGCAGTTGCGGGATAAGTACGAACCGATGGATGCTTCAGTCACGGACGAACAGCTTGCGGCTCTGGCGGCAGACGGCTATCTTACTGTTCATGATGCCGGGAAGGCGGCGGAGTATATCGGGCGTCTCCGCGAAATTGACTCCCTTTCGGCAGAATTGCCGGCTCTCATGCGCCGGCTCACCGTTGAATCGAAGGGAAGAATCTGATGGCACTTGTAGTTGCACCAGTTGAACGTACGGCGGCCTTTTCAAAGCACGAGGACTCCATGAAGAATCTCCTCAGGATCATCGATGCCAAAGCCGAAACGGTGAAGCAGGGAGGAGGTCGCGAGGCGACGGAGAAACATCATGGCCGCGGCAAGCTCACGGCGCGCGAACGCATCCAAAAACTCATCGACCCGAAAAGTGAATTTCTGGAAATCGGACTCTTTGCGGCATACGGGATGTATGAAGAATATGGCGGTGCACCTTCCTCGGGAACAGTCTTCGGGATCGGCAGAATTCACGGCCGGGAGGTCGTGATCGTTGCCAACGACGCAACGGTCAAGGCAGGTGCATGGTTTCCTGTCACCTGCAAGAAGAATCTCCGGGCCCAGGAAATATCCATCGAGAACCGTTTGCCGATCGTGTACCTTGTAGACTCGGCCGGCGTTTTTCTTCCGCTCCAGAGCGAGATCTTTCCTGACAAGGAACATTTTGGGCGGATATTCCGGAATAACGCAGTAATGTCTTCGATGGGTATTACGCAGATCGCAGCGATCATGGGTCCCTGCGTGGCAGGAGGTGCGTATCTGCCGATCATGAGCGATGAAGCGCTTATTGTCGAGAAAACCGGCAGCGTTTTTCTTGCAGGACCGTATCTTGTGAGAGCCGCAATTGGTGAAGAGGCGGAGATTGAAACGCTCGGCGGAGCGGAAATGCACTCGGAGATTAGCGGCGTGACGGATTACAAGATGCCCAACGACGACGTCTGTCTCGAAACCATCCGGAACATCATTCAGAAACTCGGAACACGAACGGCCGCAGGATTCGACCGCATTGCACCAAAAGATCCGGCGTTCGATCCGGAACAGATCTACGGACTCATCCCCGACGACCGCGCGAAACCGTACGACATGTATCAGGTCCTTGCACGTATCGTTGATGACGGAGAATTCGACGAGTATAAAGCCGGCTATGGGAAGACGATCATCACCGGCTATGCGCGGGTGGAGGGCTGGGCCGTGGGAATCGTGGCGAATCAGCGCCAGGTTACCAAGACGAAGCGCGGTGAAATGCAGGTCGGTGGCGTCATCTATAGTGAAAGTGCTGATAAAGGTGCGCGGTTCATTCTCAACTGCAATCAGAAAAAGATCCCGCTCGTCTTCTTTCAGGATGTGACAGGATTTATGGTCGGAACGAGAGCTGAGCAGGGCGGCATCATCAAGGACGGGGCGAAGATGGTGAATGCTGTTGCGAACAGTGTCGTCCCGAAACTGACGTTTATTATCGGCAACAGTTATGGGGCTGGAAATTACGCAATGTGCGGAAAAGCGTATGACCCGAGATTCATCTTTGCCTGGCCGTCGGCACAGATCGCGGTCATGGGGGGAAAACAGGCAAGCGAGACACTGCTGAGTATCCGCGTTCAGCAGATGTCGTCGAAAGGCGCAAAGGTGGCGAAGGAAGAACAGGAAAAACTCCTGAAAGAAATTTCGGCGCGGTACGAAAGCGAGCTCGACCCGCTCTTTGCGGCAGCACGACTCTGGGTCGACGGTATCATCGATCCCAAGAGCACGCGATCCGTCATTGCTCGGTGCCTGGGGATCGCTTCCAATAACCCGGACATCCCTCCATTCAACACCGGAGTGATTCAAGTTTAGCCGATGTCCCGCGGAACGGTGATAACTGCTCTGGTCCTCCTGATCGAAATTCCGGGATGGAGCCAGCAAAGCGTGAATCCGACAGACTCGCTGGCGGGCTATTTCCAGTTTGAAGATTCTTCGCCGCTAAGCTGCCTGGTCACGTATCTTCCGCCCTTCTTCATTCGCAACGGGATGGAACTGAAATCGTTCATCCGGAGCAAGCGGTTCGCCGAAATCCGAAAACAGTATGGTGATCGCAGGTCCGTGGATGCCATCTTTGTCCGTGCCATGCGTCTGACGAACGATAATACTGCAGTTGCACTTCTCCTCGCCACTCTGTCCACGTTCGATCATTCGCTCGTCCAGATGAGAGTGCCGATCATGAGTCTCTGTCTTCCTCTTTCATCCGAGAGTGAGGAGGATTTCGACCGGAGAGTGAAAGACCTTCCATCACAACTCTACTCGGACACTCCTCCGGAAGGGGATCACGACAAGCTGCAGCATTTTTTTGGATCGGCATTCATTGCGCTGACGTGCGAGTCGTCGGGCTCGGCTGAACGGGTCGGCAACTTCGTTGAGGTTGGCGAGGATGCGTTTATCGAAGGCGGCGTCCTCGATGTGCGTGATATGCGGGCAAACCGGCAGGGACAGCGGTTCGGGATGGCCTTGCTCGAAGACAATCATCAGTATCCTTCAAAATTTCTGGTCGTCGATTCGGTACGAACATCAACCGGTGCTTCTCACGGTTCTGGAGTTCAGAAATGAAAACGATTCTTGTTGTTGATGATGAAAAGAGCATTCGTGATTCCATCAAGATGATCCTGGAATACGAAAAATACGGTGTACTGTTTGCGGAAACTGCGTCGAAGGGGATTGCGGAATTCCATGCGCATCAGCCCGACGCGGTGCTTCTCGATATCAAGATGCCTTCGGGGATGGACGGGATTGAAGTTCTGAAGGTATTGCGCGCGTCGAACCCGGAAGTTCCGGTGATCATGATTTCTGGGCACGGCACATTTGAGACGGCGGTGGAAGCAACGAAACTGGGGGCATTCGATTATCTCTCAAAGCCCCTCGATCGCGAAAAACTCCTCATCACTCTGCGCAATGCGCTCGAGCGTCGGCAGCTTTCCGAGGAGCTCCGTCATTTGAGGGAAAAGGATCGCATACTCGGCGAGAGTCCGAAAATCCGGGAAATCCTCGCCCTCATACAGCGGGTGAGTCCCACCGATGCTCGTATTCTGATTACGGGAGAGAGCGGCACAGGCAAGGAACTCGTCGCCCGCGCGATTCACCGGTTGAGCAAACGGTCAACCATGACTCTTGTTGAAGTGAACTGCGCGGCGATTCCTGCAGAACTGATCGAATCCGAGCTCTTCGGACATGAAAAGGGATCATTCACCGGAGCAACCGCTCAGCGCATTGGAAAATTTGAACAGGCGGATGGAGGCACGATTTTTCTCGATGAAGTGGGAGATATGAGCCTGCAGGCGCAGGCGAAAGCGCTACGCGCGCTGGAAGAGGCGAAAATCGAACGCGTCGGTGGCACAAAGGTGATCCAGGTTGACGTCCGCGTCATCGCCGCCACCAACAAGGATCTTTCCGAGGAAATCACCAAAGGACGATTCCGCGAGGATCTGTATCACCGGCTTAATGTTATTCCGATTGCGGTCCCGCCTCTGCGCGAGCGAAGGGAAGATATACCGCTGCTCGCTGCGGCCTTTGCGGAAGAAACGTGCTCCCGCAACGGCATTCCTTCAAGAACATTCAGTCCCCGCGCACTGCAGGGGATGAAGGAGATGGACTGGAAGGGTAACGTGCGCGAACTGCGGAATACGATCGAGCGCCTGGTGATCCTGTCGGATAAGCAGATAATCGATATGCCGGATCTTCAGATGATCACAAGCGTGCGGGATGGAGGGATGGAAGGTCTCGTTCAGTCGAGCCAGTCGTTTCAGGACTTCAAGGACAAGGCGGAAGCGGCGTTCATCAGACACCAGCTGCAGATTCACAACTGGAATGTTTCAAAGACGGCTGAGGCGCTTGAGATGGAACGCAGTCATCTGTACACGAAGATCAAGAAGTACGGGCTTGAACGGGGTGAAGAAGAACCAACGGCAGAGAACTGAAGCGCACCTTTCCTCGTCCGGGACACTGCCAGTCATCTGCTTCCTGCAAGTTTCCGACACTTACGCCGTCAGAGCCCGTGTCTTTTCCGCACGACCTCATACATGACAAGTGCCCCGGCCACTGAGGCATTCAACGACTCGATATTCCCGTAGAGAGGTATCTTCACCACAAAATCGCATTTCTCCTTTACGAGTTGTCGGATTCCCTTTCCTTCGTTGCCGATCACAATGGCAATCGGCATGGTGTAGTCGACTTCGGGATACGACTTGTCTCCTTCCGCATCCGTGCCGACGATCCAGAGCCCCTTGTTCTTCAACTCTTCGAGCGTTACGGCAATATTCGTTACACGAGCGACGGGGAGATGTTCACTCGCGCCTGCGGATGTCTTGGCGACAGTCTGGTTGACCGATGCAGCATGGTGCTTCGGAATGACTGCTCCGTGAATGCCGGCGCATTCGGCCGTGCGCATGAGCGCACCGAGATTCTGCGGGTCCTCAATCTCATCCAGGATGAGAAGGAAGGGTGCCTCATTCCGTTCCTTCGCTATATTTAGAATATCTTCAAGTTCAACGTACGATTTCGTCCCGACGATTGCGACCACCCCTTGCGTCGTCGTATCGCTCACGAGCTCGCGGAATTTCTGCTTTCCGACTTCCACCACGGGTACGCGGTTCCGTTTCGCCATCTGCTTGATTTTTTCGATGACGTTGCCTTTGACACCGGCGAGAATCACCACTCCCTCGATGAGTGTCTCGGCTTTCAATGCTTCCATCACAGGATTGCGGCCTGCAATGATATTCACGGTTGGTTTCCGATCATGAATTACCCGAAGCGGTTGCGCGACTTCCGATGCCTGATGCTGTTCAAACATACTGTCCCTCACATAACTAATCGATCCATTTGACATAGGTGAATTAGACTTCTTGCCATTCCTGCCGTGCTCATTCGTGTTTTCTCTTTTCCATCTGTCGTCCGATGAAGAAGACAACAATTCCTCCGAGGAACAAATAGAGTTCTCCCCATTCGTCTCCATAGATTCCCACCACAAAGGCGATCATCAGTGCGGCGATGCCGATTGCTTCCATCGCTTTTGCTACGATCGGACGTTTCATCTCTGCTGCTGCGGAACATCAGATGCAGTATGAAGTGCCGCAATGAACTCTTCTTCCGGTACATGAAACTGGAATGCAAATTTCCCGTTGATGTAGACGACCGGCACGCGTTCCGTATACCGCTCGAACAGCAAATCCCCCTCTTCGAGTTCAACGAGATTCAGTTCAAACGGATGTCGACGCCCGACGCGCTGGACCACCTCTTTCGCAACATCACACAAATGGCAGTCACGTTTCGAGTACATCTCGACGAGCGTCATTGAACGGTTCCTGCCTCTCCCTTCTCTAACAAGCGGCGCATTCCAAAAATTCCAACTGCAATGATTACTACCGAAAACAGCTGCGCTTCCGATAATCCAAACAATAAACGCGGATTCAATCTGATAAATTCTACGAGAAAGCGTGCCCCGCCTGCCAGGATCAGGTACCACATAAAGAGAACCCCGTCTTTGGAATAGCGTGTCCGGAGTTTCCAAAGCACCAAAAAGAGCAGCGTCCCCAGAATAAACTCGTAAATCGGTGCGGGATGAACCCGAATGGTATCGGGAACCACGCCATCAACCCCATACCGGCGGACGATATCCGGAAAGTCCCGGAATGCGAGATGGGGCGGATAGGTGCCCTTCGAATAGACAGCTCCCCACGGAAGATCCGTCGGCATGCCGTAATCACCGTCTCCTGCGAGGTGGCAGCCGATCCTGGCGACCCCGTATCCGAGCATGAGCCCGGGGGCAATTGCATCACAAATCTTGAGAAACGGAATCTTCCTTCTGCGGACATAGATCCAGACCGCGAGCGTTGCAAGAAAAAATCCTCCATACCATGTCAGCCCGCCTGCGGAAAACGTCATGCCGATCGGATCGCGGATGAAATCGTCCCAGCTCTCGATGAGGAAGAGTATTTTGGATCCCGCAATGCCGAAGGCGGCGGCAAGCAGCGTAATCGTGCTTGCCATATTCTGGTCAAGATGTTTCCTCCGGAGCTCTTTCGCAAGCACGATGCTGGCAACAAATAACCCGATCCCGAGCATCAGCCCGAAGCTGTGAATCGTGAAGGGGCCGATTTTCATGGGCCCGATTTCAAACGGGCCGAAGGTGAACAGATCGGGATACATGAATGCTGGACGGAAGTATCAGAATTCTTCTTTATCGGTAACAAGATCGACGAATCGCTCCTGCGGTGAACTTCTTACGACAATCTCGTCGCGTGATATGTCGACCGTGAACCTGTTTTCGGCGTGATCGAGCTTTGTAATGACAACATCATATGTTCCGTTGAGTCCCGGAAAATCGTGTTCGAACATCGCGGGTCCCGAGTGCGGTATGGTTACCTGAGGTGCGCGCAGGCCCTGAATGTGGAATCCCACCTTGTTGCCGTCGACCGATGGGGTCACGATAATCTCATACCGGAAACTCGAAAACTCATTGACCGTCCGGATTGCAGCGTGGGTGAGGTGTTTCTTCATCCGCTCGTCGTATCGCTGGATCAGGAGGAGCCGGTACTCGATCGGAAAGACCGGTTTAACCCGCCTTCCTTTCTTCATCTGTGCGCCTGCAACCGTTGCGCTTCTTCCAGGAGCCGTGCCTGCTCCACCGGAGTTTCGGATCCATCCTTCATCGATTTGATCATGAACTTCTGCTGGAGTATTTCATTATGTCCGGCAACGATAACATACTGGGCAGACTGGCGGTCGGCTTCACGCATCTGTGACTTGAGACTGCGTCCGAGCAGATCCAGCTCACAGGAAATTTCCATCCGGCGTAATTCCATTGCGACGGAGAGCGCCCATCTTCTTCCCTCGTCATCTGCTGCCGCGAGGAAGAAGAGCGGCGACGGTTGCGGCATGTTCAAGAGCGACTGTTTTTCCATGGTCATCAGCAGACGCTCGATACCCGCTGCAAAACCCACCGAAGGTGTGTTCTTTCCGCCGAGCTCCTTGACCAGAAGATCATACCTGCCTCCGCCCGCGAGTGCATCCTGAGCTCCGAGATCGCGGCCAATAATCTCGAAGGCGGTCTTGGTATAATAGTCGAGTCCTCTCACGATCCTTCCGTCGACCTCGAACGGGATCTTCAGCGACGTCAGCGTCGCCTGAAGCTCACGGAAATGCAGGGAACACTCAGGGCACAGGTGGTCTTTCATGAGCGGCGCGTCGGCAGTCAGCGCGCGATCATCCTTATCCTTCGAATCGAGGATGCGAAGAGGATTGGATTCGAGCCGCAGCTGGCTTTCTTCGGAAAGCTGTGTGCGGATCCTCTCGAGATAGCTCTTGAGAAGCGCCTTGTAGGCGGGTCTGCACGATTCGCATCCGACAGAATTGATCTTCAGCGCAATATTTTCGATGCCGAGTGAGCGGTAAATCTCGATGGCAAGAGCAATGATCTCTGCGTCGACAGCGGGGAGTTCTCCGCCGATGGCTTCGGCGCCGAACTGGTGGAACTGCCGGAGGCGACCTGCCTGAGGACGCTCCTGCCGGAACATCGGGGAGAGATAATAGACCTTGACGAGCGGTTGTTCGCCGAGGTTATGCTGGATGTATGCCCGGATAACCGAAGCAGTCATTTCCGGCTTCAGCGTCAGGCTTGTCTCACTCCGGTCGGGAAAGGTGTACATCTCCTTACCGACAATATCGGTGAGTTCGCCGATGCCGCGTGCAAACAGAGCAGTCTCCTCAAATACGGGTGTACGGATCTCCCGGTAGGTAAAGGTCTGCATCACCGAGCGGATCTTTTGTTCGACGAACTGCCACCGGTGACTCTCGCCGGGAAGGATGTCTTTGGTTCCCTTGATCGATCTGAATTTCAATGGTACTCCATGTATGTTCCTAACCGGATGGAACGTGCGGAAAGATGCTTCAGGAAGTACAGCCGTTACATTTCGGAGTAGCTCGCCTCTTCCTGTTTGAACACCGAGATCACGTCTTGCGGATTTGCCGCTTCGAGGAGCTTCGTGCGGAAATCTTCCTTGTTCATGAGACGGGAGATCCGGCTGAGAAGTTTAATGTGCGGACCCACGAGGTTGTCTCTTCCCACCAGGAGGAAAACAAGCCGGACCGGCTTGTCATCGAGCGATTGATAGGGAATGGGAAGCGCGGTGACGCCGAATGCGGCAACAATATCGGACACAGCGTCTGTCTTCCCATGGGGAATTGCAAACCCGTTTCCAACGCCGGTGGACATGATTTTCTCACGATCGAAAATTGCCGTGCGGACCTTCTCCTTGTCCAGGACTTTTGGAGACCGTGCAACCAGATCCACGAGCCCGTTGATAACGTCGTCTTTGGTCTCCCCGGGAAGATTTGTGGCAACGAGCTTTTCTTCGAGGATGTCACTGATCTTCATGCTTCAGCCGTTGTCCTCGGGTAAGGAAAATGGGTATGGCGTTGAGCCGTTTCCGTATGTTTCTGTATCCCGTACAAGGAAGTGGGAAATGTGACTGAACAGCACCCAATGTAAGAAAAAAACCATTCCTCCGCAACCATTTTTTTGATGGGAACCGGGAAAACCACGTACTTGCTACGATCGGAGCGCATGGGAAAGGTCATCGATGATATCGTCGACATCCTCGAGCCCAACGGAGATCCTGACCAGCCCGTCCGTAACGCCGATTGCGCGCCGGCGTGCGGGGGGAATGGAGGCATGCGTCATCGTTGCGGGATGCGATATGAGCGTCTCCACGCCGCCAAGGCTTTCCGCCAGGGCGCAAACACGGACCCGTTTGAGAAATCTCTTCGCTGCTGCGAGAGATCCGAGATCAAAGGAGATCATTCCTCCGAAGTTCCTCATTTGCCGAGCGGCGAGCCGGTGCTGAGGATGGCTGCGCAGTCCCGGATAGTGAACGCTCCGAATCTTCGGCTGCCGGGCAAGCCACTGAGCGATGTGCATCGCGCTTTTCCCGTGCTGTTCCATGCGGACTGCCAGCGTCTTTGTTCCGCGGAGGCAGAGCCAGGCATCGAACGGACTGAGAATTCCGCCGATGGCCTTCTGAAAGAACCGCAGTCGCTCGGTAATCGCTTTATTGTCTGTCACGATCATTCCACCCAGCATGTCGGAATGTCCGTTCAGATATTTCGTGAGACTGTGGACGACAAGGTCAAAGCCGTGCTCGAGAGGTCGTTGGAGATACGGTGTTGCAAAGGTGTTGTCCGCCACAGAGACCAGTTTATGTTTTCGCGCCAGCTCGGCGACGGCGGTTAAGTCGGTGATCTCCATCGTCGGGTTCGTCGGTGATTCGACCAAAATCATGCGCGACTGTTTCCGGATCGCCTTCCGGACGAGCCCGAGCTTTGTCGTATCGACAAATTCAAATTTCAATCCAAATTCTTCCCAGATCATTTTGCCGATCCTGTATGTGCCGCCATACACATTGTGGGAAACAATGATATGACTTCCGGGAGGAAGGAGCCGGAAGATCGAGTCAATAGCCGCCATACCGGATCCAAATGCGAAGCCGTTTTTTCCGCCTTCGAGGGATGCAATATTCGCTTCGAGCGCATCGCGGGTGGGATTATTGACGCGCGAATATTCGTATCCTTTGTTTTTTCCGAGTTCCTGCTGAACGTACGTTGAGGTAAGATAGACCGGCGTCATGATGGCGCCGCTCAGCGGGTCGGGTTGTTGCCCTGCATGAATTGCTTTCGTGGCGAATCTCATACAAGCCAAATACGGAAATAATCTGTGAATGTATCTTTGAATACTACCGCGCCATATACTCGATCACGTCGTACCGGGTGAGAATGCCGATGAGCTTATGGTCTTCTTCAACGAGCACGGCGGAATCTTTCTTTTTCAGGAAGTCGATCGCATGTTCTACCGGGGATGCGGCGCCAAGGACCGGGAATGGTGGTTCCATGACCGAGGTGACGGGTGCATCGAGCCGCGTTTTCTCTTCCAGGACCGCCGACATCAGATCGTTGTCGATGACCGTCCCGATCGGTTTCCCCTTGTCGATGACGGGAAGCTGCGAGATATCGTTCTCTTTGAAGAGATCGAGCGCACGCTGGACCGTTGTTGTTGGATCGATGGCGATCAGTTGCTGAACGTTCTTTGCTTTTGATTGAAGGACATACCGGAGCGTGATGCGGTCAGGAATCAGGAAGCCGTTTTCGCGCATCCAGTCGTCATTGAAAATTTTCGTCAGATATCGTTCCCCCGTATCGGGGAGGAGGATGACCATGACGTCGTTGTCTTTCATCCGGTCTGCATACTTCAAGGCACCTGCAACAGCGGTTCCGCTCGATCCTCCGACGAAAATTCCTTCCTCTCGTGTCAACCGCCGGGCCATGAGGAACGATTCTTTATCATTCACCTCAACCATATCGTCGATGAATTCGAAGTTCAGCGTTCCGGGCAGCCAATCCTGCCCGATTCCCTCAACCTTGTACGTTTTCAGGAGAGGGGAGAATTTCTTCGTGTAAAAATATTCCCGGAGGATGGATCCTTTCGGGTCGATGCCGACGACCCTGACCTGCGGGTTCTTTTCCTTCAGAAATTTTCCAGTTCCGGAAATAGTCCCGCCCGTTCCAACGCCGCAAACGAAGTAATCAATCTGACCGCCGGTCTGTTCCCAGATTTCCGGGCCGGTATGTTTGTAATGAGCTTCAGGATTTTTCGGGTTGAAATACTGATTGGCGAGTATGGAATTTGGCGTTTCGCGGACAATGCGTTTTGCAACTTCGGTATAGCTCTCCGGCGAATCGTGCGAAACCGCAGTCGGCGTTACGATTACCTCTGCCCCGAAAGCCCGGAGGAGCCGGATCTTCTCGATGCTCATCTTGTCCGGCATCGTGAATATCGTCTTGTATCCCTTGATGGCCGCAGCAATGGCGAGCCCCATCCCGGTATTCCCGGACGTTGCTTCCACAATTGTTCCGCCCGGCCGGAGTCTTCCTTCCCGTTCGGCTTCCTCGACGATTTCGATGCCGATCCTGTCCTTCACCGAACTTCCCGGATTAAAACTCTCCACTTTTACGTAATAGTGACCTTTGAATCCCCGCGTCACCTTGTTCAGCTGTACCAGGGGTGTGTTCCCCATCGTTCCGAGAATGTTTTCGTGAAACTTTATCTTTTTGATATCTTTGAGCATATCTTCCTCGATCGGTGGTCTGCAGGTGGCGTGATTTCTCACCTGCTTCTTTTGTTCATGAGACTTGCGGCGAATCCCGCGCCGAATCCGTTATCGATGTTGACAACCGTTATTCCGCTTGCACAGGAGTTCAGCATCGCAAGCAGTGCCGCAACACCCTGAAAACTCGCACCATACCCTATGGAAGTCGGGACGGCAATCACCGGCACGTCGACAAGACCTCCGACGACGCTTGGGAGAGCTCCTTCCATTCCCGCAACGACAATAATCACCGCGGCGTTCATCAGCTTGTCGCTTTGTGACAATAACCGGTGGAGGCCCGCAACCCCGACATCATATAATCGCTCCACAGGACTCCCGAACATCATTGCCGTGATCGCAGCTTCTTCCGCCACGGGAATATCGGAAGTGCCGGCAGTGACGACAAGAACCATATCCCGCCGTCTGTCCGGAGATTTCGGCTCGTTCGCGGTGATTGTTCGTCCGTCAGGATGGTAGTGAGCGGCGCGGACAGTTTTGTGGACTGCAGCGAACTGTGCAGAGGTGGCACGTGTCGCCAGAAGCGGCTGCTTCCGCCTTGCAATGCGCCCCGCAATGGACGCAACCTGCTGGGCTGTCTTGCCCTCGCAAAGGATGACTTCCGGAAATCCCTGCCGGAGCTCGCGATGGTGATCGATCGTAGCGAACCCGAGCGGCTCGGGCGTGAGGGAAGAGAGATGTTTCATCACCACATCCGTTCCAATCCTTCCGCGTTTGTAATCGTTGAGAAGTTTCCTGAGCGTGTCTTTGGTCATGTGATGAAGTGAATGGCCCCGTCGCGAGATTTGTGCGCTGAAAATATACTTGTTTTTGTGTCGAGAAACAAGAGAACGTACGGCACTCCGGCAGGCGAAAATGCCTTGTATGTTAGACCGTTTTTTACTATTTTTCAATCATAAATCGAACTTCATCAGAGCCACAATTGTTACCTATATTCCTGTCCATTATCACCGGATATCTCTTCGGGTCAATTCCAACGGCATATCTTCTTGTTCACTGGAAGCATCGTTCCGATATTCGGAAGCAGGGAAGCGGCAATGTGGGAGCACTCAATACCTTTGAATCAACCGGATCAAAACCTCTCGCGGCTGCAGTTCTGATCATCGATTTTATCAAGGGTCTTTGCGCGGTAATCCTCACCTATCATGTGATTGACAGTTCATTCTGGATACTGGGATTAACCGGTATGTGCGCCGTTCTCGGGCATAACTACTCGGTCTGGATCGGATTCAACGGTGGCAGGGGGCTTGCCACCGCCGCCGGGGTTTTACTTCCTCTCAGCTGGAGTCTGATCGCGCTCTGGGGAATCCTCTGGCTCGCCGCGAAGAAAATTTTCCGGAATATCCATATTGCGAATGCCGTTGCAACGGTTGTCGGACCTGCAGTGGTCTGGCTTTGGCCTTCGCCCTGGTCTTCACCCATCCTTTCCCTGGGGACGGGAAAACGCAACGTGGCACCTGTTTTCACCTCCATTTGCATCATCGTCATTACGCGTCACCTCGAACCGCTGATCGAGCTTTGGCAATCCTCACATCACTCCATACCTCACGATGTCTGAATCACGCATGAATATTTCTGATCTCCAGGAAATGGCGCGCCAGATCCGCCGCGACGTTATCAAGATGCTCCTGATCTCCAAGTCAGGACATTCGGGAGGTCCGCTGGGACTCGCCGATGTTTTTGCCGCACTCTATTTCCAGATCCTGAATATCGATCCCAAAAATCCGAAAATGGATTCACGGGATTATTTCTTCCTCTCTGCAGGTCATCTCTGCCCTGTGTGGTATGCAACACTCGCCCGGCGCGGGTATATTCCGCTTGGCGAGCTGACCACGCTCAGGAAGATCAATGGACGCCTGCAAGGTCATCCGGCCCCGGCACATACACACGGCGTCCCGGGTGTGGAAATCGCTTCCGGTGCCCTCGGACAGGGTCTCTCCGTCGCTGTCGGCTGTGCTCTCGGGCTCCGTCTTGATAAGAAGCCGAACCGTGTTTTTGCGCTCATGGGTGACGGAGAACTGGATGAAGGTCAGATCTGGGAAGCGATGATGACCGCGGGCCATCATAAGCTCGACAGTATTATCGGCATCGTCGACCGCAACCACTGTCAGATCGACAATCGTACGGAGCGAGTGATGGAGATCGAGCCCCTCGCCGATAAGTGGGAATCGTTCGGATGGCATGTGCTCGAATGCAACGGCAATGACATCGAACAGTTCGTCCGCACGGTGAATCAGGCAACTGAACTCAAAGGGAAACCGAAGGTCATTCTGGCACACACGCTCATGGGAAAAGACGTGTCGTTTATGGAGGACGACTATAAATGGCACGGCGTTCCGCCGAATGATGAGCAGGGCAAGCAGGCACTCGGTGAGTTGAAGCCGACGAAGTTCGGGGATTTTATCGAGTTCGATTGGGAACGGGTCCCGGTAGAAGTCGGTGCAAAATAACCAGGATTGAGAGTGAACAGGTAAACAACCATTGAATGTATGGCGAAATTTCAATCATCAGATTTGAAGGCAACGCGTCTCGGTTTCGGCGAAGCACTCGTCGAACTGGGTACTGAGAATCCCAACGTCGTTGTTCTGGGCGGCGATGTGACGGGATCGGTGCGCACCGATCTCTTCCGGAACGCGTTTCCGGACAGATTTTTTTCCGTGGGCATCGCGGAACAGGACATGATGGGAACGGCGGCAGGACTTGTCGTAGCGGGAAAGATTCCATTCGCATCGACATACGGTGAGTTTGCCACCGGCAGGCCCTTCGACCAGATCCGCCAGTCGATAGCGTACAGCCAGCTTCCCGTGAAGATCTGCGCCTCTCACTGCGGAATTACCGTCGGTCCCGACGGTGCCACACACCAGTCACTCGAAGATCTTGCCATCATGCGAGTGCTTCCGCACATGACCGTTGCCACGCCGTGCGATTACCATCAGGCGAAAAAAATGGTGAAGTCTTCCGTGCAGTGGAATCGTCCGATCTATATCCGGTTCTTCCGCGACAATACGCCGGTTTTCACCGATCCGAACGCCCCGTTTCAGCTCGGCAAAGCCGACACGCTCATCGACGGCAAGGATGTCACCGTGTTTGCTGCCGGGCTTCAGGTCTGGGAAGCAATCCTCGCAGAAGAAATTCTTGCGAAGGAGGGAATCAGCGTCCGTGTGATCAACATGCACACGATCAAGCCGCTCGACGCTGAAGCGGTGATGAACGCGGCGAAAGAGACCGGCGCAATCGTGACCGCGGAAGATCATCAGAAACATGCGGGACTCGGGGGCGCGGTTGCCGAGCTGCTTGCCCAGACACTTCCGACACCGCAGGAGTTTGTCGCGGTGAACGATACCTTTGGCGAATCCGGAAAGGGCGAGGAGCTGATGATCAAATACCATATCGGGAAAGACGCCATCATCAAAGGAGTCAGGAGTGTCCTGAAGCGTAAGAAGAAATAAGCTACTATCTTGAAAGGCCGAGTATGACCAGAAAATTTCTCGCCGTCCTCATCATCATTTCCCTCCCGCTGGTATTCGGGTTTGCCATCGGATACAGCATCGGTTATAAACACCACGATTCCACGCAGTATTTTCCCCTCGACGAACGTGCAACGGGCACGGAAGCCGCCTATTATCAGTCGACAGACCGCGACAGTCTCGGCGATCAGATTTCGAATCAGCGCCGCAATGCAATTACCCGCTCCGTCGCCGTTGCGAGCCCCGCTGTTGTCGGTATAACGGTAACCGCAGTTGAGGAATACTCGGTCCAGAATCCATTCTCGGATTTCTTCGGTAATGACCCGTTCTTCCAGCACTTCTTCGGTAACCGCACCTACCGGCAGGAAGTGAAAGCTCTCGGCTCCGGTTTTCTTGTTTCCCCCGACGGATATATCCTGACGAATGATCATGTGGCGGGAAATGCAAAGGAGATTACTGTCACGCTCACGAACAAGGAGAAATACAAGGCGAAGCTCGTGGGAACGGATATGTTGTCGGATATTTCCCTTATTAAGATTGACGGAGAAGATTTTCCCTTCCTGAAGCTCGGTAATTCCGACGATGTGATCATCGGCGAGTGGGTTATTGCCATGGGGAATCCGTTTGGATTGTTTGATATCAGCGACAAGCCGACCGTGACGGTCGGTGTGGTGAGCGCTACCGGCATCAACCTCAACGCGGAAGGGGGAAGGTTTTACAGGAACATGATTCAGACCGATGCGGCGATCAATCAGGGCAACAGCGGCGGACCTCTTCTCAATTCGCTCGGAGAAGTCATCGGTGTGAACGCGGTCATCTTCACGCCCAACCAGGGAAGTATCGGATTGGGATTTGCGATACCGATCAACCGCGTGAAAACGGTTCTCGCGGAATTGCGGAAGAAGGGAAAGATCGAGCGGAACTTCTGGATCGGGTGGGAACTGCAAACCGTCGATCAGCGGGTCGCCCGATACTTCGGTTTGGATCGAGCCGAGGGGGTTATCGTTGCGGATGTCAAGAAGGGCAGTCCCGCTGAAACCAGCGGTGTGAAGGCGGGAGACATCATCACCGAAATAAATGGAGAGACGATCGTCAACGACGACAATGTGACTGGTATCCTGGTGGATGCACACGTCGGCGACGTCCTGAAACTCAAAATTCTCCGCGACGGGAGGCAAATGACATTGAGTGTGACACTGAGGGAGCGCTCGTAGTGATTTCCCGGTACACGCGTCCGGACATGGGCAATCTGTGGACAGACGAACATAAATTCCGTGTGCTTCTGGATATTGAGATTCTGGCTGCCGAGGCTCAGGCCGAGCTCGGGATTGTGCCGAAAGAAGCGATCGGCGTCATCCGGCAAAAGGCCCGGTTTGATCTCAAACGCATCGAACAGATCGAATCGGAGGTCAAGCACGACGTCATCGCGTTTCTCACCAATGTCGGCGAATATGTGGGGCCCGAATCCCGCTTCATCCACCTCGGGATGACCTCATCCGATGTGTTGGATACCGGTCTCTCGGTGCAGATGAAGGAATCAGCGGTGGTTCTTCTTCAGGACCTCGAGACGCTTGAATCCGTTCTTGCCCGGCGGGCCCGGGAATTCAAGTATACAGTCATGATCGGGAGAACGCATGGAGTTCATGCCGAACCCACCACGTTCGGACTCAAGCTTGCGCTCTGGTATGATGAAACCCGCCGGAACATTGTTCGCCTCCAGCATGCGCTTGATTCGATTTCCGTCGGTCAGATTTCCGGTGCCGTCGGAACGTATGAGCACCTCGATCCGTATGTCGAGAAGTATGTTTGTGGAAAGCTGGGGTTGAAGCCCGCTCCGGTATCGACGCAGATTCTTCAGCGTGACCGGCATGCAGAATTCCTTTCCACTCTTGCCGTCATTGCGAGCTCGCTCGAGAAATTTGCCACGGAGATCCGGCACCTGCAAAGAACAGAAGTCCGCGAAGCAGAAGAATATTTTTCAAAAGGGCAAAAAGGCTCGTCTGCAATGCCGCACAAACGCAACCCCATTACGTGCGAACGTATTGCGGGACTTGCCCGGGTGATCCGCGGAAATGCCCAGGCAGGACTGGAGAATGTGGCGCTCTGGCACGAACGCGACATCACACATTCCTCCGTCGAGAGGATCATTATTCCCGACAGTTGTATCCTTCTCGATTATATGATCGGGACGTTCACCGATATTCTGGATAAACTCATCGTCTATCCGGAAATCATGAAGAAGAATCTCGAGCTTACCAATGGTCTTATCTTCTCACAATCCGTTCTGCTCGCTTTGACTCGAAAAGGGATGAAGAGGGAGGAGGCGTACGCTCTCGTTCAGCGCTACGCGATGGAAGTCTGGGAGTCGGGAAAACATTTCAGGAAGTTGGTACAATCTGATCGGACTATCACCTCATTCGTGGACGGGAAGGAACTTGAGGAATTGTTCGACCTGAAGAAAAGCGTTCGGCATGTTGATTTCATATTCGAACGCGTCGGTTTACACACATAAGGAACAAGCGAACATGAAAAAATATCAGAATTTCATAAACGGGAAATGGGTGGATGCAAAATCCGGCGCGACATTTGAAGACCGGAATCCGGCAAACTGGGATGAAGTGATCGGGACATTTCCGAAATCGGGAAAGGAAGACGTGGATACCGCGGTGAAAGCCGCCCGGACCGCGTATGAGAAGTGGCGTCTCGTACCCGCGCCGCGGCGCGGCGACATCCTGAAGAAAGTCGGCGACATCCTGGTTGCAAAGAAAGAAGAAATTGCGCGTACGATGACGCGGGAGATGGGAAAAGTTCTTCTCGAGACACGCGGCGATGTGCAGGAGGGGATCGATACTGCGTATTACGCATCCTCCGAAGGCCGAAGACTTTTTGGTCACACCGTTCCGTCGGAACTCCCGAATAAGTTCAATATGGCGATGCGTGTCCCCATCGGGGTTGCCGGAATTGTCACGCCGTGGAATTTCCCGATGGCGATTCCGACATGGAAGATCTTCCCGGCGCTGCTCTGCGGGAACACGGTGGTCTTTAAACCTGCATCTGATACACCGGCGACGGCAACGATTCTCGTCGAAGTTCTGATGGAAGCGGGGGTGCCGGAAGGCGTTGTCAATATCGTGCACGGCGGAGGCGGTGAGGTCGGCATGGGAATCGCGGATCATTCGGACGTTGATCTCGTCAGCTTCACCGGATCAACGGTTGTTGGGAAAAAGATCTCGGAAATTGCAAGCAGGACACTCAAGCGTGTCTCACTGGAGCTTGGTGGGAAGAACGCACAAATGGTGATTGATGATGCGGATCTGAATCTTGCACTTGACGGCGTCCTCTGGGGGGCGTTCGGCACGACAGGTCAGCGTTGTACAGCAACCTCGCGGCTCCTTCTCCACGAGAAGGTCTTCGATAGGTTCATGACCATGCTCGTCGACCGGACGAAGAAGCTCCGGCTGGGCGACGGGCTCAAGGAATCGACGGATGTCGGTCCGTGCGTCAACGAAAGCCAGAGAAAGACCGTTCAATCGTATGTCGAGATCGGGCTCAAGGAAGGTGCCAAAATCGCAACCGGCGGGAAGATCGCCCAGGGCGATGGTCTGTCAAAGGGATGGTTCCACGAACCCACGATCTTCACCGAGGTGCAGCCCGAAATGCGTATCGCGAAAGAAGAGATCTTCGGCCCGGTCCTTTCGGTGGTGAGGATCAAGTCGCTGGAAGAAGGGATCGACGTCCTCAACAATACGATCTACGGCCTGTCATCTTCTGTGTACACGCAGAATGTGAATGCGGCATTCAGAGCGATCCGCGACATCAAGGCAGGCATTACGTACATCAATGCTCCCACGATCGGGGCGGAAGCGCACATGCCGTTCGGCGGCGTGAAGCAGACAGGCAACGGCCACCGGGAAGGCGGCTGGACGGTGTACGATTTCTTCTCCGAATGGAAAACGGTTTATGTTGATTACAGCGGCGGATTGCAGAGAGCGCAAATCGATACAGAAAATAACTGAATTGTGCTTTTTCGTGTGATCTTCGATATGCAGATTGAGGATTGCCTTGATGGATAAACCCCGGAATACGTGACGAAAATCAAGAAATTGCGAGAATCCCCGGCTCCGGTTGTATCGAGCGGGGATTTTTCGTATATTTTCGTATGAGCTTATTCGAGGTCGACATATATTCCCTCCATCGCATCAACCCCATTCCGGTTGGCCTCGGACGTCCCTATATCATCTCCTTCTACGAGCACCAGGAATTCTTCTAAGTCGTTGGGTTTTCTCGAGTAGAAAATTCATCAACTCAGAACCCTATTCCAAAAGGTGCTTTATGATTTCCAAAACGATTTCTACCGCCGTTAACCCGGCGGATGTTCAGAACGTCATCGGCAAGCATATGCTCGTCGATGTTCTCGACTTTACGCTTGATCTCCGGAAGAGCGAGGGTGCGTACCTCTATGATTCCAAATCGAACCGCCGGCTCCTTGATTTCTTCACATTCGTTGCTTCCATGCCGATCGGGGTGAACCATCCGAAGATGATGGTCCCGGAGTTCCTCGAGAAGCTGACCTATGTGGCTGTCAATAAGCCGACGAATTCTGATGTCTATACAACCGAAATGGCGGAGTTTGTCGAGACGTTCGCCCGTGTTGCCATGCCGGGATATCTTCCCTATGTATTCTTTGTCGAAGGTGGTGCACTTGGTGTGGAGAATGCCCTGAAGGCGGCGTTCGACTGGAAGATCAGGAAGAATTTTGCCAACGGCTACAAGGAAGAGCGCGGCACGCAGATCATGCATTTCCGCGGGGCATTTCATGGAAGATCGGGATACACGCTTTCGCTCACAAACACCGATCCGGTGAAAACGGATCTTTTCCCGAAATTCAAATGGCCCCGCATCGACCCTCCTGCTGTCCGATTTCCACTCGAGGGAAGTAACCTCGAGGCGGCGAGACAGGCAGAACAGCGTTCGCTCGGTCAGATGAAGGAAGCAATCAGGCAGAATAAGGATGATATCGCCGCGATCATCATCGAGCCGATCCAGGGTGAGGGCGGTGACAATCACTTCCGCAAGGAATTCTTCGCAGCGCTCCGGCAGCTTGCAGACGAGAACGATATCCTGCTCATTCTGGATGAAGTGCAGACCGGAGTCGGGCTCACCGGCACGATGTGGGCACACCAGCATTTTGTTCAGCCGGATATGATCTCGTTCGGAAAAAAGATGCAGGTCTGTGGTTTCATGAGCAGCAAGCGGATTGATGAAGTCCCGAATAACGTGTTCAAGGTGCCGAGCCGTTTGAATTCAACATGGGGAGGAAATCTCGTCGATATGGTGCGGTCACAGCGATACCTCGAGATTATCGAAGAGGATCGGCTTGTGGAGAATGCCCGTCGAGTGGGTGAACATCTCGCTTTCCGGTTGAATGAGCTTCAGTCAGAATTCCCAAAGATCATCGGAAACGTTCGCGGCAGAGGACTTTTCTGCGCGTTTGATCTCCGGACAACCCTGGAACGTAACGATCTGCGGAAAAAGGCATTTGACCGCGGTTTGGTGATACTCGGATGCGGCGAACGGTCAATCCGTTTCAGACCCCCGCTCACGATTCAGAAACAGGAGATCGATGAGGGAACTGAAATGCTCCGCCAGTCGTTAAAAGAAATGGCGGCGTAGCTAGAAATGTAGGCAGGATGGTGGATGACTGCCTACGGTGGCAAGCCCCGGCGCAATAGGGAGCGTCGGGGCTTTGTTTTTCCTACCGCATTCTCACTTCTTGCGCCTTCCTGACGATTTCGCAAACCCAAAGTGTTCCGGTGTCTTCTGCGAAGAGGATAGTGGAGAGAAAGAGGCATTCCTGAATGGAAATCGTGCCGTGAGAGACGGCTTATCACCTATGATAATCAACGACTTATGCCAAGGTTGATTCAGATCATCATACTGCACATAAGCCATTGACATTCTATTGAAAAGTATTTAAATTGCCCCCCATCATTCACAAACGCGGGGGCAACTCTTCCCATCTGTTCTTTATATCATTTCGGAGGTTAGTACATGTGTAAACATCAGTTACCATGTTTGTTCTTTCTTCTTGCGGTTTTTCTTGTTTTCTGTTCCGGGCTTGTTTCGGCAGGCGTGCCGAATACACCTCCCACCATTACCCCCGTTGGCCATCTTGTCGTTCAGCTGAATACTCCCCTCGGCCCGGTGAATTTTACCGTCAATGATGCTGAGACCAATCCGGATTCTCTCACCCTGACTGCGGTTTCCTACGACACGCTCCTGATACCCGCGGAGAACATCGTGTTTGGAGGCAGCGGCACAAGCCGTACGGTCACCATTACTCCGGCTCCAAGTCTTAGCGGTGTTGATACGATCATCATTACTGTATCAGACGGTTCTCTCACGGCGAGCGATACCGTCGGCATAAAGGTGAACAGTCCTCCGCGACTCGACACCAGTCTTCCTCTCAATGTTCTCCAGGGTGGAAGCGGAACAATTGGCTCCGCAGTCCTCATCGGCGTCGACAGTGACAATTCCAATGCTCAGATAATCTTCACTGTCGGACCGGACAGCGCAACCGGTGATCTGCCGTCTCATGGGACGGTCTACTTGAACGCCGTTCCGCTCGGCCTGGGCGGGACATTTACTCAGGCGGATGTGAATGCCAACAAGGTCACGTACACACATGATAACAGTGAGTCGACGAACGACTTCTTCACGTTCACGCTGACGGATGCCGACGGCGGAATTGCATCGGATCACGGATTTACGGTCTTTCATTTCAATGTGAATATCGGGCTCGTCAACCAGCCGCCCGTTGCCCGCGATACGTCCTATCAGGCGGCGCTGGGAGCATCTGTGCACGGCATTCTCCCGGCAAGCGATCCAGATTCGCCGAACCTGACGTTCAGTATTGTGACAAACGGAACACAGGGCACAGCGGCTGTAGACTCTCTCAATCCGGGGCATTTCACGTACGTTCCCCAGCTTGGGGCGGCAGGTATCGATACGTTTTTTTTCCAGGTGTATGATGGCGCCCTCTTTTCCATAAAGGCGGGAAAAGTAACCATCAACATGCAGGCGCAAGCTCCCTCAGTTGCCAACGGCAGCGTCACGTTAACGGAAAATGGATCTGTTGTGGATTCCCTCAGCGCAACTGATCCAAATGTTCCCCCTATTCCATTGCATTTTACGATCGTGAGCGGGGGATTGAAGGGCTCGACGGTGCTCCTTGACAGCAGTCGGGGAATTTTCCGGTATACTCCAAGTCACAATATGTTCGGCTACGACACGATTGTTTGGTCTGCAACGAACGGAACGCTTCAATCGGTCAACGCCATGTTTGTTCTCACCATCTGGCCGGTTCTCCGTCCGGATGAGATACTCATGGTTGACCAGAAGTTCCAGACGCTCTATGTAATTGATCCGGCCGACAGTGTACAGTTTATCATCTCCCAGGGCGACAGCCTGCAGCATCCCCGCAGTGTTGTTCTGGAACCGAATAACGACATTTTCATACTGGATGGTGATGCAGGAATTGTCAAGGTCGATCCGACGAACGGTCATCAGACAGTATTCGTCCCGAAATCCAGCTTCACGTCGGGACCGCTGGGACCGACGTCTCTCGCGATGGAGCACGACGGCAATCTTCTCGTTGCGGATGGTACCGCGGGAATCAAGCGTATTGATAGAAATACGGCGAACGTGAGTGTTGTGACATCGGGTGACAGCATCAATCTTGCGGTCGGTGTGGCGGTTGACAGAGACGGAAGCATAGTTGTTGGCGATGCCTCCGCGTTCGTCGGGTCCATGAGCAAGATCCTGCGTGTCAATCCCGTTACTGGAAGCCAGACACTCATTTCAGAGAGCTCGACAATCAAGCTCCCCGTCGGCGTGACCGTTGATGATACGGGCAATATTTTTGTCTGTGATCCGGCAACGTTTGCCGGCGGACCTCAGGATCTTCTTCTGAAAATCGACCCGCTCACCGGGACCCAGACCATGCTGAATACTTCGGTCCCGATCTCAGTTCCCACAGGACTCGCATTCAACGACGGCGGTGCTCTGTACCTGGTGAACAGCGGAAATGCAAACCTCTCGCTCTATCGCATTGACACTGCCACCGGGAATGTCACGGTTGTGGCTTCGCACGGAAATATCGCGAATCCGTTCAGTCTCGCTGTCGTTCGCCGTATGCCTCTGATCAATATCCCGGTTTCGCATGTCCAGTTCGGGACCGTCCAAACCGGCGTTCAGAAGAGTGACACCGTTGTCGTCCGGAATCTCGGCTCCGGATCGCTTACCATCAGCTCGGTTGTATCGGACAGCGCACAATTTATGGTGAGCCCGACTTCCGGAACAATACCTCCAAGCGGAAGTCAGAACTTCATCATCACATTCAAGCCAACTTCAGCAGATTCGATCTCGAGCAGAATCGTTTTCACGCATAACGGGTTCAATACGCCGTCGATCATCACCGTGACCGGTTCCGGTCTTGTCACCGGTGTGAAAGACGCGAAAGGACTGCCGAAGACATTCGCGCTGTACGCGAACTATCCCAATCCGTTCAATCCGTCGACCGAAATTCGATTTGATCTCCCCGTGCAGTCGACGGTATCGATCGTTGTGTATAATCTGATCGGTGCAGAAGTCGCGCGTCTGGCAAATCATAGCACCTATCCTGCCGGCGAGTTCAGCGTGAAGTTCGATGCCATGAAATATTCATCGGGCGTTTATTTCTACAGGATCGCCGCCGATGCCGCCGGAGGGCATACATCCTTCACGTCGGTGCGGAAAATGATCTTGCTGAAATGATCATCTACACTTTTGATAATTCCTAACGTGCATCCACCATCAATGGAGCCAGTATGAAAGATTCGATACACGTTCTTCTCTTCGCCCTGTTGTTTCTTATGGTCGCACAGATTGCTGTCTCGCAGTCGGTGACCGTCGGGAAGCAAAGCTCTGCTCCGTCTCAGCGAGCCACCGTCCATCGTGCGATGAAACCCTCGGGCGTAACCTCGGCACTCGTCGGGCCCGTATTTCCGCCTCCGCTGGGAGTGAATTTCACTCAAGTCGGAGGAGTTGGCGCAATCAGTCGGACAGGAGGAGAGAACTGGTTTTTCTCCGGGGCAGCACTCTCGCAATCGACGACAATGTACTGGGGTCCGCAGGATGGTCAGGTACAGTTCTACGAAAGCTCCACGTTCACGCCCCCGCTCCTGTTCAGCGCGGATTCCTCCAATCTCGCGGGCGGAATCGCGGTGTGGTTCGGAAGTGCCACGCTGTGGGACAAGACCGGCAGCTTTCAATTTGTGGCGGGCACGAAGTTTATTATGACCGTCACCGATTCCGTCACCGGACTTCCGATATCGCTGACGTCTGCGGGAACACTTGGTCTCCCGCCGAATGTCGGCGCAGTTGTGCCGGTTACCCCGACCTCACATTTTCTCGCAAACCTCCAATTTTTCGCCGGAGGGATGCCGGCTCTCGATTACTACGATCTCAATGTTGACGGCATCATCGGACAGGCAATAAGTTCCTTCACCGCGGGCTTTTATTATTCCAATATACCGCCGACAATCTCCTCCATTGCCGATCAGTTTGTAACAGAGGGCCTGTCGCCGGTGGGCCCGCTTTCGTTCAAAGTGACGGATGTTGAGACACTTGCGGATTCGCTGAAGGTTACCGCGTATTCGGGCAATACCACACTTCTTCCGGATTCCGGAATCGCACTCGGCGGAACAGATTCAAACCGGACGATCACACTGACACCGGCACCGAGTCAGATCGGGACAAGTCTCGTTACCATCACCGTCTCCGATGGAACGGATTCAACGAGCACTTCGTTCACACTTCACATCAATCTGAACACGCTGAGTCTCGGCTCGCTGGAAGACAACGACGGCAGCTTCGGTACTACCGGCGATCGGACGTCCAAACAGTGGCACCTCGAGATTCACAGCGGCAGCGCGGGTGGTCCTCTCGTGGCCTCCGGCGATTCCACCTCGATCCAGGGACTCAATCTTCTGGATGGCACGTACTATGCTGTTGAATCGGACAGCTCCGGATGGATACATATGGGTGTAGTCGTTGATGGTGTCCCGACTGCAACCGGCAGCAGCAATTTTCCCATTTCGCTTGCGGGCGGACAACACTCAACAATAAACTTCGTGAATGCCCCGCCGGTGTTCGGCGAGCTCTTCCGGAGCTTCCGGCAGGACAGCATCGCATATGATAAGGACAATCTCGGCAAACTTGGCAAGCTCGTCAAGACGAAGGCAACGAGGGTCTTCTTTGAAGCAGCGCTGAGAAACGATTCGACGGGCATCAATTCGCTGCATGTGGAATTCGGGATCGGTATCGATCAGACGTTCCCGTTCTATACCGTTCCTCCTTCGACGATCGTTCCCGCCGATCTCAAGAACCAGAAATGGGATTGCAATTTTACCGGAACGCTCAATCCGGGCGACTCGGTCTTTATTTACGGTATGGGAAATAAGGGCAAGCTTCAGAAAATCGGCAAGTATTTCTGGAAGATCAGCTCTCTCCAGAAAGGAAAATCTCTGAAGAATCCCGCGTTCTACCAAAACTCGCCGAGATTGCCGTATCCAAACAGAGTGAACGTACTTTTTACAACGTACAACGACGGTGCGTTCACATCCACCAACGGTATGCTTCTGGGGGAGATAAAATCCGGCTCACCCGACAGCTCAAAATACTACGGCTGGGTGCTCCACAAGAAATACGGAGACGTGCTGAAATCTCTCTACGATAAGACCGCGCTTCCTCCGATTCACGATGGAGCTCCGCACGGATTTGGATTTGTCAAAGCACAGGGAAAACTGCCGAGAAGCAAAGACAACAATGTCCTTGTTGCAAATCTTATCGCCCTGAAGCTGAGTATTGCGGCGAGCGCATACGGCATCACGCCGAACGGATTCGGAGAACTGATTTATAACGATGGTACCGCCAATCCGCTGAACGGCATGATGGTAAAAGACATCGCACACTTCGGCGATTCGCTCGTTATGGGATATTACCAGGCGCACATCCACACGTTCGCCTCTGCGGGAGATTTCCTGAATCTCAGCACTACCATCGCTGCGATTGATTCCGCGTTCGAGGGTCCGATCGATACGACGCACTTTGCCACCTCTCTGGTGCTGACGGGTGTACGCCGCCTGATCGACGTGCCGTTCATGCATGCGAATGTGAACGCGGCTCCGGTCACGCTGGCGCCGCACTATCAGGGTCTGATTGCAACGCCGACCGCTTACGCGCTCTACCAGAATTTCCCGAATCCCTTCAACCCTACAACGGTCATACAGTTCGATCTGCCGCAACCGTCGATCGTGACGCTGAGAGTCTACAATATTCTGGGACAGGAAGTGGCAACGCTGGTCGACAATGAGCTGATGCAAGATGGATTCCAGGAAGTCACATTCGATGCGCATCAGTATGCGTCGGGAATCTACTTCTACCACTTCACGGCTAGCTCGATTCCTTCAGACGATAATGGAAACAAATCTTCCACGATTTCATTCACAAAGAAGATGATACTCGTGAAGTAAGAGATTCAGGCAGGAAAGCGAAAAAGCCGGCCCTTCGACGAGCCGGCTTTTTTATGAGTGCAGAGTGGAGCAGCTGATTACTTCAGAAGCATGACTTTCTGCGTGGCGGAATAGAGGAGCTTACCGGAACGATCCGACACGATGATCCGTGCAAGATAGAGTCCCGACGGCTGTCCACCGGCGTTCCAGCGGGCAGTATGCGATCCGGATGGCTGCAAACCGTTCACAACCTGCGCAATTTCCTCACCGAGCACGTTGTAGATCTTCAGGGATACGGTGCCGTCCTTTGTGAGATCGTACCTGAATTCCGTCGATGGATTGAACGGATTCGGATAATTTTGTTCCAATGCGAATGCTGTTGGAATGGTTTTTCCAATCGCACCCGGCGCTCTCAATCGCAGATCCGACGGCGGCTGGTGAAGCACCAGCTCACCTTTGCCCGCCATCTGAATCTCGTTTCCGTCAATGTTCAGTGACGCGGACGCCCTGCCTGCGGCAGTCCATGTAACTGTCACAGGATAGTTTGCCGACGTGACGAGGATCTGCATATCGCCGGGAGCGGCTGCTGCGAGGCACCCGTTCGCAAACCGCACATCGAACCCACCGTCCGGTGGAAGCGGGGGAAGTTCATACTGCGAACTCTTTCCGTTCTGTGATTCATCGTTCGTGAAGAAGAGCGACTGGTGATGTTTCGCCGCATCGGTAAACGTCACGATATTCTCCGGTGACTTTGACGCAGTCGGGGAAGTACTCGTTGCGGGGGCTATCGAAGTTGAATTGAGATAAAGCTGACCGTCGTTCTTTGCCTTGATCCAGTAACCTCTGTGAGGCAGGAGGGTGTCCGCAATAGTGTAGGAGCCGTTATACCCGAAATAATTCGATGAAAGATTGCCCGTCGGATTCTGCTGGATCGATGAGGCGGCAATCGGTTTCGAGAGAGCGCCAATCATATTCCATCCCGCAGCGACGGAAATCGTATCTGTGGTAATCGCTGTCCCGAAGATAAAGATGTTCTGCGCGTTGGTAAACTTGAGCCAGTAACCGGCTCCAACCTGAAGTGTATCAACCGGTGCGTAGGCATGATTGTAGATGAATGCTTTCGAAATGGCTGACGGATAGATAGCGCCCTTGGCGTGATTCGCCGGGTTCTGGGGAAGTGAGAGGAGATTCCATCCTGCTGCAACCGGATAATTGTAGACGGTGTCGAAATAATTCAGGAAGTTCAGCTCGGTTGTATCGAGCCCGCTGCGCGTGGTGACGCTGTAGACACCGTTCTGGGGAGGATACGATTGGAGCCAATCGAAATGCGTGCTCTCGGCGATCGTGTATATTCCGGGAGGAAGATTAGAGAACGAGTACGCACCTCCGGAGTTTGAGAGGACCGACTGTGTGACCGGGCCGGAAATGCTGACGCTCCATTGGGCCAGCGCCGTGTCTCCGCCATCATATATGCCGTTTTTGTTCACGTCGCTGTAGACGTTACCGCTGACCGTTGCGTTCTGGAAGTCGCCGAAATTTACATTTGTCGTATCCGTCGGCTGAAGGAGAAGAAGTCGGGTCGGGCCTCCTAAGGCAGTCCACCCTGCCGGTGACTGCTGGTGAAGGGAATAATAGGTATCGATGGCGAGTCCGCCAAATGTGAAGTTCCCCGATCCGTCGGTCACGGTGGACTCGGCGACGACGCCGGAGAGCACAATCCTGACACCTGCGACTCCGCCTTCGCCCGTATCCTTCACACCGTTGCCGTTGAGATCATTGAATGCGGTTCCGGAGATACTTCCGAGCCCGAGCGATGTCACGCCAAAGTATTTCAGGGCGCTGTCGGCGTTGAGGATTCCCCATCCATACAGATTGTTCGGGGTTGCGGCATTGTTTGCCGTGTTGCGCATGGCATCACGGACCTGCAGCGGGGTCAGTGAGGGGTTTGCCGACCGGATCAACGCAGCCACACCCGCCGAAAGCGGGCAGGCGAACGATGTCCCGCTTACCGAGACGTAGCCGACGGTATCTGTCGAACTTGCCGCTTTTGTGGATACTCCCATTGCCATTACATCCGGCTTAATGCGGGCAGGAATGTCGGTTGTCGGCCCGACCGAGCTGAAGACTGCACGTGTGCCGGTCGCATCGATTGCTCCGGCGGTGATAATGCTGTCCGCATCTGCAGGGGCATTCAGCGTGTTGTGAATTCCATCTCCACCTCCATTGTTGCCCGCAGCATTAACGACGACAATTCCGAGCGCTGCACCGTGTGCTGCGGCCTGGGAAATAATTGCAGTGTGGCCGTTCATGTCTGCAGCAGTCAGACTCGTATAAGGGGCATCAAATCCGAGATATCCTAACGACGTGCTTGTGACATCCACTCCGATGCTGTCTGCCCATTGGAGCGCCGCAACCCAATTGTCCTCCTCGATGGGAGTCTCGCTTGAGTCGTTCTCCGTTCGTGTCAGGAGGAAATGCGCTTTGAAAGCCGGACCGATCAGCTGTCCGGGAAAATTCCCTCCGATCGTGGAGAGCGTCCAGATGCCGTGGGATCCAAATGTGGCATCCGGGTCGTTCGGTATCACACTCGTCTTATGATCAACAAAGTCATGCGTGGCAATAATCACCATCGAGTCGAAGGCCTGATGGAGCGGGTTCCGGAATCCGTTATCCATCAGGCAAATCACGACACCCTGTCCGAAAATGCCGAGATCGTGAACCGGCGGAACATGAATGGTGTTGACCTGGTTGAATGACGTGCCGTAGTTCAGCGACGTCGTGCCGAGAGGCTGAGCGGGAGGCGTCGGTTCTTTTCCAAGAGGTTGGGCGATCTCATCCTGTTTCTTCTTCCATCGGCCAACCATCTCGACCTGACTGACGAACGGGAGCTGGCGGATCGATTCAATCTCTTCTTTGGTTGCCGTCACACTGACCGCGTTAAACCATTTCAGCTCGTGCCGGACATTCATCACCATACGGGACACACTCTCGACGTAGGACGAGTTTAGCGGGTAATCGGATTCGTCGATCACGCGGTCAGGCGAACGAAAGCGGAGACGCCGTTCGATCGAAGCCGGTGAGAGCAGGCGCGAGGCATCATTGAACGATGAAGTATGCCGGGCTCCTTTGTCTTTGAAGTAAACGAGAACGACGATGGGATCGCTCGCTTTCATTGCCGTGTATTGCCGGCTGAGAAGTTTTCCGAGCGGCGCCGGGGATGAGGCATAGGTGACGGAAGCGAGGATCAGAAGTGCGGAAACAAGAACGATTGGTCTCACGGGTACTCCGGGTTGATGGCAATGGAAGCTCTTTTGAATAATGGATGATATCAAGTTTTAGAGGGAAAGTCAAGGAATGCACCGCCCATCGCAGTTGAATAGGCATGTTCTTTTCGTTATCTTCAGTTCGGCATGGAAACTTCTTCAAAAGATGGAGCAAATCTCAGGCTGGAAGTACCGGTTGTGCGGAACCTTCTGGTGAGCTTTCTCCGGGATGAAACGAAGAAGGCAGGTTTTGAAAATGGAGTTGTCGGGCTTTCCGGCGGTGTGGATTCCGCGGTTGTCGCATATCTCGCGGCAGAGGCATTGGGGAAGGAACACGTGCTCGCCATGCTGATGCCCTATGCGACCAGCAGTCCGGAAAGCGCGGGTGACGCCGGATTGGTCCTGAAGGCGCTTGGGATCCGCGGCGAGACGATATCCATCAGCGCGATGGTCGATGCATATCTTGAGAAGCATACCGGCATGGATAACATCAGGAAGGGCAACCTCATGGCACGCGCCCGGATGATGGTACTCTATGATGTTTCAGCGCGGGAAGGCGCACTGGTCTTCGGCACGAGCAACAAGACGGAGATCATGCTCGGGTACGGCACGCAATTCGGCGATACCGCCTGTGCAATCAATCCTCTCGGCGATCTGTACAAGACACAGATCTGGCAGCTCGCGGACGAACTTGGTGTTCCGAAGAAGATTGTGGAGAAAAAGCCGACCGCCGATCTCTGGGCCGGACAGACCGACGAAGGGGAACTGGGGTTTTCCTACAAGCTGGTCGATCAGCTTCTGTACTATATGATTGATGAGCGACGGACGGACGCGGAGCTGCAGGAGCGAGGGTTCGAACCTCATTTCATCCAGAAAGTGAAGAGATTGGTCCAGAAAAATCAGTTTAAGCGAAGACCGCCGATCATCGCCAAAGTTTCGCATCGCACGGTGAATGTGGATTTTCGATACCCGCGTGATTGGGGAATGTGATCACTCCGTTTCCCGCCATCTGATTCTTTCATTCCGTTCAGGATGCCTTCTTGTCTTCATTCAATGATACTGACGTTCAGCATCGATCCGGATCGGAAGCCGTTGCCGGAACCCTCTATATTGTCAGCACGCCGATCGGGAATCTCGGGGACATCTCCTTCCGCGCGGTGAAGATACTCTCAACCGTCGATCTCATTGCCGCGGAAGACACGCGAACGACCGGCATTCTTCTTTCTCATTGCGACATTCATAAACCGCTGGTCAGCAACTATAGCTATAATGAAGTCCGGCGTGTCCCGGAATTGATTGAAAAGCTGAAGAAAGGGATATCGATAGCGGTGGTGTCAGATGCAGGGACTCCCGGCATTTCTGATCCCTCGGTTCGTGTGATACGGGCTGCGATCGCTGCGGAGATTCCTGTTGTGGCAATCCCGGGTGCAACGGCGTTTCTTCCGGCACTCGTTACCAGCGGGTTGCCGGTCGACCGGTTTGTGTTTGAAGGATTTCTTCCGGTCAAGAAAGGAAGAAAGACGCTTCTGGAAAAACTGAAATCGGAAGAGAGGACGATCATTCTGTATGAATCCCCGCATCGCCTCCTGAAGACGCTTCAGGCGCTACTCGATGCGATCGGTGACCGGAAGATATCAGTCTCGCGTGAGATCACGAAGAAATTTGAAGAGACGTTCCGCGGGAGGGTCTCGGCGGCAATTGCGCACTTCACGAAAACAACGGTAAGAGGGGAGTTTGTTCTGGTGATCGATGGGTGTCGAAATTCCGGGGAAGGAGAGCCGGAGGAATAATCCGGGCATTCACTGTATCTTCAGGAAGTAGTTCTTCGATTTGCCATCCTTCTTCACGCTGTATCCTTTTTGTAATTCCAGCCGCCAACCGTTTCCTTCGACAACCGCATTCCCGATCTTCGTCGGTGCAGTCACCGTCACTTTTTCCCATAGCAATCCGACCAGTGCCCCTTTCGTTGCCGTAAGTACACCCCAGTTGTCCGTGATCCGGAGATCAGGGTACACCGTGCCCTTGTCTTCCAGAGGCATAATGTTGTCCGGGTTGAAGGAAATATTCATCTTCTCGAAGGGGATGTCGAGGTGAGGCTGTTCGAGGAATTCCTTCTTGTATTCCGCACGGAGACTGTCGGTTCTCTGTTTGCGCGCGGTCTCTTCCGAAAGAATATTTTTCCCGTCATACTTGTCGGCGACCGCCGATACGGCATTCTTCAGATCCCCCGGTGGCCGGATGCCATATGCGTCCAGGAAGTACTTGGTAAGATCCGTTGAGTCCGTGATGTCTCTGTTCCATTCGTCACGCTTCAGATGCAGGAGGTAACCGTATAGCGGAATGGTCTGATAGGCAAACGACCTGACGAATGTCGGGTTCTGGAGAAAACGGTAGAGCGTCTCCTGCAGATGCTTGTGAAAAGCCGTTTCATCGAGACCGGCAGACATCATCCCCGTATATTCCGCGAGTCCTTCGTTGAGCTCGAGCGCGTTTTCCGATGCATCGGATTTTGAAAAGAGTGACCTCCGGTAGAGGCGGAATGTGAGTGCATCTGAAACGCACCTGGTACGTTCATCTTCGGACGGTGCGAGGACTGCATCCTTCAGCGCTTCAAGCTCAAGCCGGAGAGATATCCTCCCGTCTTTTTCGTCGAGATGATTGTTTGCCGGGTTGTAGGACTTGAAGCCGAGGTGCGGTTGTGCACGATGGAACAGTTCGTGCAGAACGAGAATGAGCCGGTTGTTCTTTGTACGCGGAAGAGGAAGTGCAACCATCGCCCAATCGATGCCGCTCCAGTGGAGCGAGGTATTTGAAATGTTGATAGTTGCCGGGAGGATGCCGGTGAAAACTGATCCTTCCTTCTTCAGTGAACCTGCAGAGTCGGGAACGTTCGCATAGATTTTCCTGCTGCTTCGCTGGACAAAGAGAAGGGGAGCGTAGAGGTCATAGTTCCAAAGCGACTTGTGTTCTGCCGCGGCAGATTTGATCTCATCGAAATAAACGGCAAACGTATCTGCTTCGGCTCTCGACTGACCCTGCACGCGGTCGCGCGTGAACACGGCGAGTACCAAAACTGCCAGAAATGTCGATCTCACGATCAGAAAATGTAACTTAAGTGAAGAGAATTGTCAAGTGTTCGGCTGGCAGGAGAGGACTCGCAAGAATGCCGATCACGAGCCCGGTGAATACATCATGCTGACCGGTTCGGACGGACTGAAGTCGCAGCAAGCACCTCGATTGCTTCGCGCACATGCCGTTCCGCCTGAAACTGGGATTCGAAGATATGGATGACGATGCCACGTTTGTCGACAACGTAGGTCACTCGTCCATCAATCAGTCCGAAGAGTGAAGATGGGACGCCAAATATCTTGCGCACGCTGTTCTCCGGGTCGCTCAGAAGCGTGTACTGGAGATCATACTTCTCCGAAAATCGTCTGTGACTCGCCACTTCATCAGAGCTGATCCCGATGATTTCGGCATCCAATTCGCGCATCCGGCCGAATTCATTTCTGAACCTGCATGCTTCTTTCGTGCATCCCGGTGTATCATCCTTCGGATAGAAGAAAATGACGAGATTCTTCTTGCCGATGAGAGGGCCGATATCCCAATCACTCCCCGTCTGATTTTTCAACCCGAATCGGGGGACTGCGTCACCGACGCGTATTCTTCCCGCATCGTTCACGGGAAATTTCCTCCAATGGTGTCTGGTACGGTATCACACGGTGATACTTGAGATCTGCCCATCATGCGATTTCAGGATCGGTAAAACAATCTGAGCGCCGCCGAAGATCATTTCGATGCGATTGCCTGCATTTCAAAATGCATCCCAAACAAAAGCGGTCCCGATCCGATGAAGGCGCGTGCGGGGAAGTCCTTCGCAAAGTATGTCCGGTAGACTTCATTGAACGATCGATAGAGCGTGAGGTCCGGGCAATAGACCGTGACGGTGACGAGATTGTCCATGGTCATTCCTGCGAGTCCCAGAAGCGTTTTGTAATCATCGAGCAGGAGCTTCGCCTCGTCCTTGGGGTCTGCCGGGACTTTCATCGTCTTGAAATCGATCCCGCCGCGGCCCGAGATGTAGAGAATATTTCCCACCATCACCGCGTCGTTGAAGGGAAGATTCATTGCCTTTGTCGCCGGCAGGTTGAAGTAATGGCGTGTGGTGTCCTGGGCGGGAGAGAGAGAAACCAGTAAGAAAAGGGTGATTGTAGCATAAAGCGTCTTGCGGATGATCATATCACACCTCCTGAAGTAAAGATTTTCGATTGCCTGTTGTACTGTATCTCAAAATCATTATCGGGCATTCCCGACTAATAGTTGACGCCTGCCCGCCTGACGCAAACAGCAGGTTCCCGACACACACCTCGTGTGGATAGACGCGGCGGGTATGGGGAAGTCCCGATGCAACTGTTTTGATCGTCAACGTCATGCCCTTTTGTGAACTTGGAATTCAGTGTGGAGCATGTTGTTCTTGAAGGATGATGGCGAGCTGTTTGGCCGCCATGACGCTCATCGCATTAGCGTTGGGACCAAAATCGTACGCGAATGTAATAATGATGTCGCCGTCGGCAAAAACCCGGATGAAGCTGTTTGCCAGCCAATCCTCTCGTCCACCATGGCGGTATTCGATCCGCTTCCCGTTCTGAGTCGAGACAATCCAGCCATATCCGTATGCAACATCGACATTATTGTCGTCGTGCCGGATCAGGGAATGGGGTGTGAGAAGGAGTCGCCGGCTGGAAACGCTGAGTATCCGCCCGCTTTCCAATGCACGAATCCAGCGGAACATATCCCCGGTTGTGCTGAAAATTCCCGAACCCCCGCGGCAGCCCCAGTTTGGTTTTGGCTTGCCTCCCTGAAACATCCTGGCATAGAAAGGCATCGACTTTAGTGAATCATGTGCCGGCGCAATCACCACAGGAATTTTACTCTCGTATCCCCAGAACCCGGTATGCTGCATACCGGCCGGTAGAAATAAGTTCTGTCGCAGGTACTGCTCGTACGACATGAGCGAGGCAATCTCGATAATCGCGCCGAGAAGATCGTACGCATCGCTGCTGTACTCCTGCTCCCCAACCGGTCTGGCAAGTGGAGCCGAGAGGATCCTCGCGACCAGCGTATCCCTATCGGTGATTCCTTCGGCAATGTAATTATGACCGATCCCCGAGGTATGAGAGAGGAGGTGATGGATCGTGATACCACGCTTATCCGGCGGAACATTCGGGAAAAAACGCGCAATGGAATCGTGAACCGAGAGGAGTCTCTGTTCCTGGAGTTTCAGAATGGCAGCAGCGGTGAATTGCTTCGAATTGGATGCGAGCCAGAATGCGGTGCTCGTATCGGCAGCTTTTCCCTGCCGGTCATATGCCTGATGCAGAAGTATAGTGTCGAGACGGGCAACCAGCACAACTCCGGAAAAACCGCTGTCCGATAAAACTCTCATGCAGGAATCGAGAGCATGAATTACCGCTTGATGAGGAGTGCCGTGATCGGTGGGGTCCGATCGGCTCCCGCACGTCATGGCAATCGCAACTGTGAGAACTGCACAATAGCTGATAATTTTCACTTTCATGGACTCAGTTCCATATCGTGTGGAAGATTTCACCACGAGATCGAACTTTCATGAGGATCTCCGTTCGTGTGAATGTAAGGATGTCTGTACCGTAGCCCGATCACTCTGTTGAGGTTCGTAGTCTCCGCCTGAAAAAGATCGCCAATACTAAAATCGATCCCGGAGCAGTTATGACCCACGGCAAACCGAGAAGGAGGGCGGCAATGGAGAATGATGGGTAAAAGTACACAAAGCAAATCAACGGGAGGATCAGACCGTTGGCGAGAAAGAAGCGCCGGGGCCACTTCTCGAAACCGGATTTCGCAAAGAGGGGAACTGCGAACAACGTTGAAAGCCCCATGAAGATGTACCCAAGCGCATCCACGTCCCAAAACAGCGAATGCGGCGTCTGGTCGAGAACACGCAGTTCATCGAGTGAACCGTTCAGCGACCGAGGGATTACCGTCGTTAACTGGACGACGTAATTCAAATTGACATAGACCGCGTATACCACGGCGAGAAGAACAGCTGCATGGCTCCAAAACCTGTTTACCTCCGGTGTTAGATAGTGGAGTGCGAGCATCGCAATGACAAAGGGAGTGGCGATGCAGAGGGAAAGTCCAAAAATAAGGATCCCATCCCAAGGGGGACCGAGTATGGTGAGCACTTGCAGAATCTGGACAACACAATATCCGGAAGCCCCGACAAATGCAACCAGAGCTGACCAGAACCCAATCCTACAGAGCGACTGAGAGCTCGTCCCGGTCGTTACGGTATTTGCTGGTTCCATTGGTTAGTGTCCCGATGAGGTCTCCGTGCCTCCTGGTACGAGTACGTTGACGTTCAAATTCAGACACATGCAGTGTGCACTTCGGCGTTAGTTTTCGGTGATCAGACTTACCGGCTGGCCCACGCTGATCTTGCCCGTGCGCGCGATGTTTGCATAAACGCCCGCGTTATTCCCGTTCAATCGGACGGCCGCTTTCATAAAGTTGGGGTTTTGTCTGGCAGTGTCCGGGTCGAGATTGATCATCATGCATCGCAGATCCCGAATCGTGACAGTAACCGTCGGTCCGGGGTCATTGCCAAAGACCAATCTCCCTTCAATCCAACCCTCCTCGGCAAACGGTTCCGCCTCACCCGCATCAATAACAATATTTGGCCGGAAACGTCTGGTATCCAGGACTTGTCCTGCCTCGCGGCATATCGCGGACATAGTCGCCAATGTGATCACCGAGACGGATCCATCATCAAAGATACCGTTCCTGAGGTGCATGAGCTCGACCGTGCTGCCGAATTTTTCCCCGACACTGTTCTGGAGCTCGACGCTTCCGAGCGGCAGAATGCTGCCTTCCGGCGTGCGTACCTCCGTTGGAGATGGCTCGTCTGCATTCTCATCAAGTCCGAGCGGCTGATACAAAATAAGTTCAGGAACCTTGCTCGCACTGAGCCAGGGAAAGTCGCTCTTATTGTTGAGGCGGCGAAATGCAAAGCGCCGATCTCCCTGCAATCCATGCCAGCCAAGAGAGGCAGAGTCCGTTGCAACACCCGCCATGGATTTGACCGGATACCGTACGAGTTGATGAATATGGCCGATGTGAGTTATCACTGTTGTCATCTGCCGGTTTGCCGCTTAGAAAATGTAATTTGTGCCGACCGAATAAACAAACCTGCCCGCACGGTCCTCAATGGGAAAGAGTCGGTGGCCTTCTGCGCGCAGACCGAAAGACTCAGAGAGATTGATACTCGATTTGAGTCCGAATTCAAGCGACGTTCCCGAGTTTGGACCAAAATAGTCTGTGCCTCCCGAATAATTCACGCCGCCGACATACTTCGCCGAAATGAAATAGTGCGCTATTCCTCCGAAGACCTGTAATGGCAGTATCCAATTCCCGGATACCTTCGAAGGATCGAATGAAATGCGAGCACCAAGGATGTTGCCGGAAAGAGAATATATGGCATTATCGGTAACAGTAACCCCATGCATGGCATCATCCCAGTGAGCAACGTAGACAGACCAACCGAAACATGAGATTGCCGGTTGGCCGCCGATTTCCAATTCCGGATAGAAAACATACTTCTCTGCGGCGAATGCATGGATCATCCCGACGTTTACGCCGATAGAGTTGAGTGTGATCTGCGGAAGGGCCATCTGAGCCGAGACTACGGATAATGATATCGTACAACCCGCGAAATGACGAAGGATGCTCATGTGTCTCTCCATGAGAGTCAAATTGGAGTTCGATGTCCGGTCAAATGCCGACGGAAGTACCGTGTGACAGCATACTGCACTTCAGTCGGATGGAGTCACCACCCGGACAAACGGGATATTTCGGACCTGAATGTCTGCCGACCGGCGAATGACGTACAGCATTATAAACCATCCGCGCGAATCTTCCTAAACGACATTGGCTTTCTTTGATACTTCGAACCCCTTTACGGTCAGCCGGCGGAGTTCATCGAAAAGCTGGTCATTGACCACCTTGAAGTTAAAGCAGGACTTTCCCTGCATTCGTGCCCTGAGACCTGCAGAGAGGTCCTTTCGCAGTTTCGGGGCGAAATAGATGGGCATGAAGTGAAAACTGACGTACGACTTTGAAATCTTGACCCACGCGATGGGGAAAGGCCCCCTGAATTTCGGACTGAACCGCACATTGAGACAGTAATAGTCCGCCCGGTCGGCCAACACGATGAAACTGGATGCGTGCTCTTGAAGGATGGCACGAAGCCGGGCAAAGATGGCCGGGAAATCAGGAGTTGGAGTTTTCATGTTCTTTCAAGTGCAAGTGGTTCCTATCGCTTGTGCAAACTGTCTTGGTTGGATGAATCGTCGATTGGGCTTGACGTCTCACACACAGTGTTTTTCCTCACGCATGTTTTCTGTAGTGAAGGGCAACGGCCCCGGATTGAAAAATTTTCGATTCAAGAAGATCCAGCCTGAGACCTTCCTGCCGCTTCGCTGTTTCAAATAACCGCGGTCCTTTTCCGACAATAACCGGGTGAATCACGAAATGATATTCGTCGACCAAACCTCGGTCCGAAAGTTGGGATGCGATGCTCAAACTTCCCACGCTAATATCTTTTCCCTCCAGTTGCTTCATCGCGAGCACCTCTTCCGCAATGTTTCCGCGGACGATCCTTGTGCTGGCTTCCCCGGCGTGTTTCAGTGTCGTGCTGAATACGACCTTGTCGAGCGACTCGAACACGCGGGCAAACTCATTGGTTGCCTCATTCTCAGATTGGTTTCGTGCGATATCCGGCCAATAGGGGACCATGAGTTGATACGTTGTCCGGCCGAAGAGGATGTGACTCGCGTTGCGCACGATCCCGGTAAAGTACCGAAGCATCTCATTGTCGGCAATCATGTCCGTGTGGCCGCAGTACCCGTCCGTGCTGGTATTGATTGCAAAAACGACCTTTCTCATAGACTTCCTCACATACTGTTAACTGAACAGTCCAGGCACCCCCTCATCGAATCCCCGATTACAGCGGCCGCAGGGCCCGATGCATGATGTGTGGGCAGACCGCCGCCCTGGATCGTTTGATGGTAACCTGTGCTTCTACGAGCATGGTGTTCTTCCCGGCGCAAGGCAACTCATTGCCTGAGGATCTTGTCCATCGGCTTTCCTCTGGCGAGCTCATCGATCAGCTTGTCCAGGTAACGTATCTTTTGCATAAGCGGATCGTCGATCTCTTCCACCCGAACACCGCACACGACGCCTTTAATAAGCGAACAATTCTGATGAATGGCAGGGGCTTCAGAGAAAAAAGCCTCCAGATCGGTTCCTTCTTTGATTTGCCGCTGCAATCCCGCCCGGTCATAGCCCGTCAACCAACAAATGATCTGGTCAACTTCTTGTCTGGTGCGATTCTTCCGCTCCGCTTTTTGAACATAGAGCGGATAGACACTTGCAAATGATATCGTGAAAATGCGGTGATTAGGCATCTTAACACCTCCGGCTTTTGTGCGGCATTCCGCGATAATTCAAACAATTCTTTCTCATTTCATGTATTCTCAGGACCCAATAGTTCCCGTCGTAACTTCTCCAGCCCGCCGGTAATTGGCAATGATCACTCCGCTCGGTGTCGCAAAACTCTCTGTCAGTGCAAAAGCTGCCGGCCGCGTCCCGACATCAAATAACTTCTTTCCTTTCCCAAGAGTCAAGGGGTGAATTTGGAGCCGGAGTTCGTCTACCAAATCGTTCTTCAGCAGGAGCTGAATGAGCTTACTGCTCCCCCAAACCTGAATGTCAGCACCTTTTGAATTCCTGAGCTTCCTGATATCTGCCACGTTTCTGAGAAATACGGAATTTTTCCAATCCGACTTTTTCATGGTTCTGGAAACAACGCATTTCGTGACATCATTGATACCCGGCCATGAGTCGGCATGTTTAGGCCAGAAGGAGGCGAAAATCTCAAATGTTCTTCTGCCCAAAAGAAGGTCTGCAGGTTTCATCTGTTCTTGCATCACCCTGCCAAGCACTTCGTCGGAATACGGTGCAGACCAACCGCCATATCTGAACCCGCCCGAGGAATCTTCCTTCGGCCCACCGGCAGCTTGCAGAACGCCATCTAATGTAATCATTGATATGACGATTATTCTTCTCATAATACTACTCCCTTGATTAGGATTCTTTTATGAAGTTAGAAAAGACAATGCAAGCGGAGGAATTTCGGTTGAGCTATTGCCGCGCGACTCTTTGAAATATAGAATCCCCATTCCAGGAACAAGCTCCTGGGTAAACTTAAGCAACTTTCTTGTTTGCATCAAGAATACGGTTACAACTGCCGGTGCGACCTATCAAAAAGGCATGATCGATGACTCGGATTGGTAGGTAGTTCATTGGGCAGTGCCGCGTTCTTGATCCCTGCAATCTCGTGCCGATCGGACTTCATCCAATCCGACCTGATACAGCGTGGTAACGGCGGCATGTAAACAAGTTCCGAATATCTCTGCAGCTTATTATTCCAGCAGCATCATCTTCCTCACGATGCGCCGGCTACTACTCTCGATCGAATAGAAATAGACACCGGAGGAAAACCGCGATCCGTGAAATGTCACAGAATAGATCTTCCTGGCTTGAGCTATGCTGTTATACAGCGTTGCTACATTGCGCCCCAGAAGATCAAATACTTTCAGAACGACATGATCTTCCTTCTGCACCGAAAATTGTATGCTGGTTGAGGGATTGAACGGGTTCGGATAATTCTGAGAGAGGGAAAATGTCCCGGGAATGCCGGGAGTTCTCTCCACAACGGCTGTTGGCGTATTTCCGGTGAGATACGGATACCCATTATTGATGTCCGGATCCATCGACCAGATATTCGCAAAATCCCAGCCCGCATTTGTAAACGTGGTCACTGTTTTCATCTCCGATGTACTCTTGCCTGCCCCGGCAGCACTGACCGATTGTCCGGAAGCAGTGGTATCCCAAAAACAGTTCGTTACAATGGCACTCGCTTGCTCCCCAATCAAGCCACCGACATATTGAACATATCCTGCTACCGATCTGTTCACAGGGCCTGCGCTGTAGCAGTTCGTGTCGGCGTACGAATTCCATTGTTCCCCGATCAGGCCGCCGACAGCAGCGCTCGATCCGTTGACAGAATCCCGGCTATAGCAATCCTTGCAGAAGGAGCTCGAATATTGCTGGCCGATCAGACCGCCAACAAACTGGCCGGATCCTGTCACCGAGCCGGTGCTGTAGCAATTCAGGACGGTGGAATACCAGTAGATATACCCTATGAGTCCGCCCACACTGCTGCCGCCTGTGACTGCACCGCTGCTGCTGCAATTCGTCGTGAAAGAATTGCATGAAGCACCAATCAGTCCGCCGATGTTGTTGGCACCACCGGCTATCTGCACACCGTCAAGCCGCACATTTTTGATCGTCGCACTTGCCGAAAAACTGCCGGCAAATCCGAACAGACCAACCCACTGGGTTCCTGTCCGGTGAACGAACAGTCCTGTGATCGTGTAATCCTGTCCATCATAGGAACCGGTAAATGGTGTCGAGTCACTCCCGATCGGAGAAAAACCCTGGCCGTTATCCCATGTGGAACTGCTGGTGGCATCAATATTTGCGGTTTGAATGAAGTAGCTTTCCCAGGAACTGCTGTTTTGCGTAATCCAATAGAGATTGTTCAACGTACCAATTTGATAGGGATTTCCCACACTGCCATCGCCTCCTGGTGCTGTAGCTGTTTGAGCAAATGATGCTGCGGCAAAAGAAGCGAGGATTGAAACGAGTACCATAATTTTCATAGATCATTTCCTTTCACTTTTTGAATGACAACTGCACATGACACCCGTCGCAGCAAGGTATCTTTTCACTCCCGATATGATCACATCATGACGAGCATCCGATCAGCATGTGACCAAACAGAAACCAAAAGTTATACTCTTTCATTCTTCGATATCACCCGGGCTTCCTGTTACCACTGCAATGCACTCTCGCACTGCTTTCTCGAATCATTGCTGGTCATCTAATTCACCCTTTCCTCGCACGCTCCCGCGCGGGAAGCATCTTCTCGACATTCCCGGTTGCCGCCCCCTGTCCCATCATTTGAGCAGCAAGAGCTTTTTGATCTCATGGTACGAACCGGCATCGAGCCGGTAGAAATACATTCCGCTCGAAAGCGAGCGAGCATCAAACCGAACAGTGTAGTTGCCCGCGTGCTCGCTCTCGTCGACGAGTGTCTTCACCCTGCGGCCCAGCGCGTCGCAAATGGCAAGCGTAACATGGCTCGACCGGGGCAGCTCATAGCGTATCACGGTTGCAGGATTAAACGGGTTCGGATAATTCTGAGAGAGCGCAAATTTCTTTGGAAGGTTGGCAGACGCCGCCTCCTTCACCGCGAGGACATGATCGCTTACCCCGGCCGTCGGCATGGCGCCGCCGGGAGGGTAGGCCCGGATGCGCGCCCAGTTGACGTAGAGCGTCTTGTCGTTCCAAAACGTGTTGAGACCTACATATCCGCTGTCGTAATTCTTGCTGTCGGCCCAGGACAACGCTGCCGGCGTACTGCCGTAATTGATTTGAGATTTAATCGTGTCTCCTTTTGGACCAAGAACGAGCGACCAGATCTGGCTCGATGTCATCGGTGCGGAGTTATTGTTTCTGGCTCCCGCGGAGTAACCGCTGCCCGTCCAGGCCCCGACCTCCTCCACATACCAGCCATACCCGCTCGCCCAGTATGCCCCGTAGCCGTTTGCGATCGGCGAACCGAGGTTATCACCATAGGTGAGTCCGAGTGATGGATAAACCCCTCCTATCTGTGCGCAGTCTTCCAGCACGAAAGGTCTTGCAATGGGCGTAGCCCACTCAATTTGCTGCGCGTTTCCCTCGCTCACGCCGCTCCCGGCGTTTGCACCTCTGAACGAAAGTCCGTCGTTGACGGTCACATTGGTGGCTTCATCGGTGTTCCAGCCGCCAGGCATCGATGTGCCGGCGAAGTTCCAATAGTTGCTGAATACATTTGCCCCGTTGTCGTACTCGCCATACGTCGCGGTCGCGGTGGGGTATTCTCCCCATACCGATACACCTGTATTTCCCATGTTGTTTATGCTCGTATCCAGGAAGCCCATGTAGATCGTCAATGTGCCGGAGCCGGGAATGGTGTCGGCACCGAGGTTCACCCACACAGTTGAAGATATCGCACCCGGCGAAGCGTCCGACTCGCACCATGCCTTGAGCACGTTGCCGGTCGTATCAAAAAACTCCACATTGGTGACTCCGGAATTGAGGTCTGAAGTGTAGTTGCTCCAGTTGATCGTGAGCATCTCCTGAAAGCTTGGGGGCGTTGCCGCGAGTTGATTATTGGCTAGTGTGATCGGTACGGAGTGAAGTACTCCTGATGGTACACTCGGTTGTGATTGAGCTGCTTGCGGCAGGAACGTCAGAACCGCAGCGATAACTGTCAGAATGACGACGTAATTCTTTTTCATTTCCTTCCCTCACTTATTGAATTGTTGTTTTTCAGTAGGATTGCAACAAGGCTTTCCTGAGTTTGCTTCTTTCTTCTGACGTTGATGCGTACTCAGAATATCTGCAATGATGCAATATCACTTTCTTAAGATCTGTGATTTTGACACAGTTCGGAATATGGCAAGGCGACGCTGATGGAATTGCGCGGTGATGGTTATAGATCAGCGCTGCCCCGAAGAAATGCACTTCAAAGCGAAAGCGATTCACTTCCGACTACACAGTCAGCCGGCCTTTTCCGGTAAGAACGATCTGATAGGTTTCCCCCCTTGATGTTCCAGAAAGTTAAAATTTCCCCCCTCAAGAGTCAATGATGCTCAACGCGTCCTTTCCCATTTTTTGCTTTTTCATTTTGCCGGTCTCAGGCGGATTGAATTTTCCCGGCTTTTACAGTATCTTGGTGTTGCCAGCTTACTCCTCCATCTTCAACTTCATTTCCGGACAGCCGAATCCGGGAGGGTGAGCACCTCGAATTGCCGCCATATTGTCCGACATATTTGGCAATACTCCCCAATTTCTGACAAAAAGGCGAACGGAACTCGAAATTGTTGTCGGCGAAAACGTTTGAAATCAAGCAAAATCGCCAATTCTCAAAAATTCGCTCTTGGCACATCGTTTGCCCTTGAGCGGGCAGTTGAATTGTCGGAGATTCTGCAAGCAACCCTGGGAAGTCAATCGCAATTCGCTCTGAACCCGAGGCAAGACTCCTGCTGAGGTTTGCAGTTTCCATCTCAAAAGTTGGTCTTTAACTATCAATGATTCATTAATTTATAGGAGATGTTGTTATGAAAATTAAGCCGTTAGCCGATCGCATTGTGATCAAGCCGTCCCCGGCGGAAGAGAAGACGAAGGGTGGTATCATCCTTCCCGATACGGCCAAGGAAAAACCGGTCGTCGGTGAAGTCGTTGCCGCAGGTCCCGGACGAAGATCGGACGATGGGAAGATTGTCCCGATGGAAGTGAAAGTCGGCGACAAGGTGCTCTACGGAAAATATTCCGGCACGGAAGTCACGCTCGACGGTCAGGAACTCCTGATCATGCGTGAATCCGATCTGTTCGCGATTGTCTGAGACCAACAAGTTTGAACTAACTGATCACCAACGATAGGAGATACCAAATCATGGCTGCAAAAATCATTACCTACGATGCCGATGCACGCGCGGCACTCAAGCGCGGTGTCGACAAGCTTGCCGATGCGGTGAAGGCAACCCTCGGCCCGAAAGGACGCAACGTCGTCATCGATAAGAAATTCGGTGCACCGACCGTCACGAAAGACGGCGTTACCGTTGCGAAGGAAATCGAACTCGAAGAGCCCATCGAGAACATGGGCGCGCAGATGGTTCGTGAGGTCGCAAGCAAGACCTCCGATGTTGCCGGCGACGGCACGACCACCGCAACCGTTCTCGCACAGGCGATCGTCCGCGAAGGCATGAAGAATGTCACCGCCGGCGCAAATCCGATGGATCTGAAGCGCGGCGTTGATCTTGCCGTTTCCAAGATCGTCGAGGAGCTCAAGAAGATCAGCAAGACCGTCGGCGACGACAAGAAGAAGATCGCCCAGGTCGGCGCCATCTCTGCCAACAACGACTCCACGATCGGCGATCTCATCGCCAATGCGATGGAGAAGGTCGGCAAAGACGGCGTTATCACCGTTGAGGAAGCAAAAGGGACCGAGACGACCGTTGACTGGGTCGAAGGTATGCAGTTCGACCGCGGCTATCTCTCACCGTACTTCGTGACCGATGCCGATTCTATGGAAACGGTCCTCGAAGACCCGTATATCCTCATCCACGACAAGAAGATCAGCGTCATGAAGGATCTTCTCCCGATTCTCGAGAAGACCGCCCAGGCGGGACGCTCGATCCTCGTGATCGCGGAAGACCTTGAAGGCGAAGCTCTCGCCACGCTCGTCGTGAATAAGCTCCGCGGCACGCTTCGTGTTGCGGCAGTTAAGGCCCCGGGCTTCGGCGACCGCCGCAAGGCGATGCTCGAAGATATCGCCGTTCTGACCGGCGGTACGGTCATTTCCGACGAGAAGGGTTTCAAGCTGGAAAATACACAGCTCTCGTACCTCGGTACGGCAAAGCGTGTCACGATCGACAAGGACAACACCACACTCGTGGAAGGCGCCGGCAAGAAGGATGACATCAAGAAGCGCATCAACGAGATCAAGGGCCAGATCGACAAGACCACATCCGATTACGACAAGGAAAAGCTGCAGGAGCGGCTGGCGAAGCTCTCCGGCGGCGTTGCCGTGTTGAAGGTCGGTGCGGCGACGGAAGTCGAGATGAAGGAGAAGAAAGCCCGTGTGGAAGATGCACTCCATGCAACCCGTGCAGCAGTCGAAGAGGGCATCGTCCCCGGCGGCGGCGTGGCGTATCTTCGCGTCCAGAGCAAGCTCGACGGCATCAAGGTCGAGAACGAAGACCAGCAGATCGGCGTCGATATCGTCCGCAAGGCGATTGAAGAGCCGCTGCGGATGATCGTGGGCAATGCGGGGCTCGAGGGCTCCGTGGTGCTGAACCGCGTGAAGGAAGGGAAGGACGACTTCGGGTTCAACGCGCAGACGGAGAAGTACGAGAACCTCATCGCGGCCGGTGTGATCGACCCGACGAAGGTGACGCGTATCGCTCTCGAGAACGCGGCGAGCGTTTCCGGATTGCTCCTCACGACGGAAGCAACGATCGTGGAGAAGCCGGAGAAAGAGAAGCCAATGCCACCGATGCCTCATGGCGGCGGCATGGGCGACATGTACTAACCGCTCGATCCACAGATCGAATCAATTCGATAAGAATCCCGGTACGCAAGTGCCGGGATTTTTTTATCCCCTAACCCGCGATTTTGCGCTGTTTCGGAGAATCTTGACACTCTCTCTTCGATTAGGTACATTTGTGCGGGAGCCAGGCATCACATCTCCCAATTCTTACCCGCATTCTTACAAGATTCCGTTTCACGGCAATTGACTGTCACTCGGATTCTCCCCACACATCCGAGCCATTGAACGATTTGTGCTGGAACTTCTCTTGAAGAATGAACGAGCTGCAACATAAGACCAGGCTGCCTTTCCAAATAATTTTCTTACCCGCGATTTTCAGAGACATGGGATCGGTATTCTATCCAAGCTCTTTGCATAGACTGATGGTACTTGCCACGCTGTTTCTCACAGTCGTATTCATTCCCCAGATGATCATCGCTCAGCCATACTATCTCCAAACCGTTCAACAGGGTTTTGATATGAAAATCTGGTTAGCCGACGACGGTGAGATGGGGCTATGGCCGGGATGGGAGGCGGGTGGTCCCTACGAAGTCGGACTTCAGTATCCTCCCGAGACACCTATCGAGCACTTGTACGATGCCGGTCTCTGGATTGGTGCCGTGGAAGATGTTTCGCCAGATGGTACCGGAAAATATGTTAAGCTCGTAACAACCTGTGATGAAAGTGATTCGCTCGGAAGTGTAGGAAGTTCAACGGGAAATTTCACGACGCCTGCTGAAATGCTTGCGGTTGATTCAGGTAATTCCTGGAGGCGCTCATCCATCAATGAGCACGACTCTGGGGCAGTATCCGAGAACGTTTGGGTGTGCACGTATACGGACACGGGAACGCACAGATTCTGGCACACTCATACTCCTTTAGGAGTTAAAGTCATTGAGCGTTCGATGGCTTGGGTTAGTGCGGTTCGCAAACCAATTCTTCCAGTCGATTACGAGGTCATCAACTTAGGAACGAGGAGAATCAAAGACATTTATATCGGAATTCATTTTTCGCCGTGGGTTGGACCTACATCTGGATCGCCCTATGTGAACGGCAACGATACTACTGCTTTTAGGGGAGATGTCCTTGGCCATTGGCCTGAGCTCCTAACGACCTATGTTCAGAACGCAATACATAGTCCAAGTACACCTCTTGGCATCACGCTGTTATCGAAGCCGGTTTCCTCTGTACCAGTTGGTTACAGTTATCGATGGCTCAGTTCTTCGGATTGGGCTTATTTATACAAAGGGTGGAGGAATGATTCAAATCGCTACAACTACATGAGCGGCGTCTATCCGCCCGGCATGCCGCTGATACGGCCCAACCCTTCAACTGAGCCGAGCCACTGGGGATATGATGTGCTTCTTTCCTTTGGCCCTTTCCCAACATGGTCATCCAGCGAAACATTAAAGTGTTCATTTGCATTCGTTGGAGGACAGACGATCAGAGGTCAGCCGGACAATATTTATGATAATGCCACGTTTGCGCAGACACTTGCCGCACGTAACTTTGTACCGCCCGTGATACTTCCATCACCCAAACTCCGTACCCAAAGCGGCCCGCATCGCATCACATTGCATTGGGGGTATAATGGCACCGGACCGAATCCTCAGGCCTATTGGGATGATTACAACAAACTCGTGGAGCTCTATCCTCCCGATCACTGGAGAAGAATCAATCCTCCTGCCGGCCATACGACCGGCGGGAGAGTGTTTATGGGATACCGGCTTTACAGAAGCGAAGATCCGTCCGGCATTCCCTCCAGCTTCACACTCCTGCGTCAGTGGGATGTGAAGGATTCTCTTTTTCCTCAACTCGGCTATGGAACCGGTATCGATACAATGTTCGTCGATTCTTCACTCACAATCGACAAGGTCTACTGGTATGCCGTCACGGCGTATGGAATTCCGGATGCTCACATCCTCGATTACATGGATTTTGACGGAACGATGAAGGTGGATACGCTTTATTCTCCTAGCACCGAATCATCATTAACCGCATCACGAATTCGCGTTAAGATCCCCTTCGCTCCATCATCAAATCTTAATAAGGTTCTTGTCGTGCCGAACCCTTACCGGACAGATCAGAATTACACATTCGAGAATGGCGGATGGGAAGGAAGGCAGCAATCATGGACGGAGAACAACAGATTGCTCAAGTTCATCAATCTTCCACAAAGGTGTAGAATAAGGATATTCTCGCTTGTTGGAGACATTGTGAAAACCATAGAGCACGACGATCCGGTGAAGGGAGAAGAGAATTGGGATCTCCTGACCGAAAGCGGAAGAACTGTCGCAAGCGGTGTGTTCATATTCACAGTCGAATCGGAGTTGGGGACACAAACCGGGAAATTTGCGATCATAAGATGATGCGCCGGATGAGGTCATGAAGACTGGGTTGGAACTCGTACTGATATTGTCAGTGCCGTTATTGATCATTGAAGGATGCGGACAGAATCCGGCAATTCCGCCGGTGAAGGCGGGACCGAAATGGGTCCTTTATAATATCGATAACAGTCCGCTCCCCGATAACAATGTCAACACCATCGTCATCGATCACCAGAATGTCTGGATCGGATCGGACGGCGGCGCCAGCAATTTCAATCACGGGTCGTGGCACAACTTCGAGGATGAGCTGAAGTTCAACTCGCCTGAAGGACCCGTTTCGATCGTGCGCGCTATTACGATCGGGAAGGACGGCAGCATCTGGTTCGGACTCTTCGGAGGCGGGCTGATACGCTTCGACCCGACAGGGAAGACCGCGACATGGATCAACTACATTCCACCAAAGATTCCGTCGTACTTTATTTATTCTCTCGCGACGGCGACCGGGGGCGAGATCTACGCGGGAATGGATGTGGGAGTTCTGCGGTATGTCCCGGGGAGCTCAGACCCGACGCTGGGTACATGGATCGTCTATAATGCGACGAACAGTCTCATCCCGACAGAGATCATACACAGCGAGGGTGTGAATCAGGCGGATAACTCGATCTGGATCGGGACAAGCTCACAGGGAATGGTAACTTTCGACGGCGATGAGAGCTGGAATATCACTGCGCCGAATGATCAGCCGCTGCCGATACTTTCAATATCATTCACGACCGGGAATATCGCGTGGATCGGGACTTATGGTGACTGGGCATACAGGTTCGATGCAAACACGAGCGAGTGGGTGCAGTATACAGATACTGCCAACGGCGCGCATCTCCCGGATTTTGTCATAAGCGCTACGGCGATCGCGTCGGACGGAGCCGTCTGGTTTGGAACGACACGAGGACTGACGCGCATGAAAGGGACATCGTGGAGTACATTCACCACCGGCAATTCACCAATTCCGAGTGATACAGTCAAGGCGCTTACATTCGATCTGAATGAAAATCTCTGGATTGGGACGCCGAACGGAGTGGCTGTATACAACAGCAGCGGTGTGAGATATTGATTTGACTAATCTGATTCGGTACATTTGACATATCAGTCGTCCATCAGGGAGTTTCAATCTTTCCGCTCTGTTTTTCAAGTGTTTGATTTTCAGCCGAGCACCTTCTGGAGAGCATAGACATGCGAGTACGATTACCGGCAGTTTTCATTTGTCTGTCTTTAACAGCTATAGTCAGTGTGAAATCCACCGCACAATGGACTCGCACATCATTTCCTTCAACTGACGTCCGGTACTTTGCCGTCGATTCGCTCACAATTCTCGCTGCAAGCGGAAACAGCGTCTATGCCTCGTCCGATACCGGACGCACCTGGATACCCATCTACTCCAACGCGCTCCATTACGTTGTGAATACGGTTGCCATCAAAGATTCGGATTTCTTTGCGGGCACATCGGCCGACGGTCTCTATCGATCCACAGACAGGGGAGTGACATGGAACAGTGTCGGTCTTGGTATTTCCAATAACAACGTCATGTCTCTGATGGCGGACAGCACTTATGTGTATGCGGGGGCGAAGAATGCGGTTCTTGTCTCGTCGAATAACGGAAACACCTGGGGATATTTTATGGGTGGTCTCACCGGCCAGCCGGTCTATTCCATGGCGGCGAGTGATACCAGCTTCTATGCAGCAACGTTAAGCAGGGGAATTTTCAGGTCGACGACGAATACCAGCCAGACACTCGAGGACAGCGGACTCACGAATATCCATACGTTTGCAATCGCTGCAAGAGACTCATCTCTATTTACCGGGACCGACGGCGGTGGGATCTTCATATCGTCCGACGGCGGCACGAGCTGGTTGGCCGCTGATTCGGGAATGTCCGACACGGTGGTCTTCTGGATTCTGCCTGTCGCATCGGCCGTATTTGCCGGAACAGAAGGGCACGCTGTTTTTCTCAGCACGGACGGAGCCGCAACCTGGTCTGCCGCGAACAGCGGGATAACGGATAAATACGGATACGCGCTCACGACATTCGGCGGGTATCTCTTCGTGGGAACTGAAGGGGGGATCTGGAAGAGGCCGATTTCTCAGCTGATTACTGCTGCATCTGATCGCCGGGATATCCTTCCCGACGGTTTCAAACTCAGTCAAAACTATCCCAACCCCTTCAATCCTTCGACAACCATCCATTTCGAGCTGCCAAAGCAGTCACAAGTTCGACTCGATTTATTCAACATGCTCGGGCAATCCGTGATGCAAGTCCTGGATGAAAAACGGCAAGCCGGCGTGTATGATGTTCAGATAAGAGCTGGCAATCTTTCGTCGGGCATGTATTTCTATCGCCTGACTGCAGGTGATTTTGTTCAGACAAAGAAGATGGTGTTGATGAAGTAATCCAGGTCGAGTCTATCTTCCTGCAAATTACACCACCATAATCAAGAGGGGGATGGTGCGCCTAAAGTCCTGCCAATCGTACTAATTACCCTTTTTTTGCCCGTTTCCTGCTTAAACTTCCGTCTCTCCAGCGAAAATTTTCCTTGACAGGACGCAAATTTTTGTTTATCTTCCCCCCATCGTGGTACCGTGATGGTGAAGTCACGACATCTTTCCCGACCGTGTGAACCTCTTCATTCACCTCTTGCCGTCGACGCCGAGGCGCTCTTTCTTCATATCCAACTAACGTTCCACTAATCTAAAGGGAGGTTGTATGGACGCGTTATATTCAAAAATCCTGAAGGCCAAGGACCGCACGTATTTCTTCGACGTGAAAGAGGCCAAGAACAAATCGAAATATCTCACCATCTCCGAATCCAGAAAGGCGAAAGACGGTGAGAAGAAATTTACACGCTCCAGCGTCATGGTCTTCAACGGCAGCATCGAGGAATTCCGCAGCGCCATGAATGAAGCCATCGATACGGCGGTTCAGTGAACGAAGGTGAATGGAGGGGAGCCGTATCACCGCTCCCCTCCGGCTTCCGCCGCCGCCGGAGTGAAACCGACAGGAGACTATCATGAACACCGCAGCCACAGATGTATCCACCATGTTCGCGCTGCTTTACATTCTTGCCCAGGCAGTTGAACGTGTCGTTGAGCTCATCAGCGATTTCAATCTCTGGGGCGATCCCAAGTCGTCCGATTCCATTATTCTCCATCGCCGGGCGGCTGCACTCTGGATACTGTCGTCGATACTCGGCATCCTTGTATGTTATGGCTTTGACATCGACTTCTTTCGATTCCTGATGCCTTCAAACGCCACACAGCCGATAACGATTTCCCACGGTATCATCAGCGGAATTATCGTCGGCAGCGGCACGAAGCCGGTGCATGATGTCATATCGGGGATAGAAAAATTCGCCCGCAAGCCGAAATGATCAATTATTTCAATTCCAATTTGAAAATGCGAATTTCGAATTTGGAAATTGTCTCTCACATTTCAGTTCTTGCTTTTGACTCTTGGCTCCTTCATTTGCGGAGGGTTCAATATGCGTCATAAATTATATCTTCTCGGTATCGCGCTGATCGCTTGCTTCTCCATCGTGGCCTTGTCCTGCGGTGGGAATGACGGCCTGAACGACTTCGTTCATCACATTATTACCGGCTATACTCCCTTCGATCGCATCGTGGCGAATGACCAGATCCGCATCGGATTTGTAAAAGCGCGTGACGGAAACTTCATATTCAACCGGTTTCTTACCGGATCTGTCTCTGTGCCGACTGAAGCAGCGAGCGATGTGCATTTCTCACTGAGAACAGAAGATGTGTCGAAACTCTCCGTAAATGTGAAATCGATCATATCGGCGGGACTCGATTACGCTGATATCGATTCGAGCAGTGTGCATGCCAAGGGAATCAGGATCTTCTCATTCCCGGCGGGTTACCTTGTGCATCTGCCGCGGGTAGGACCGGAATTCAATCCGGAAGGCGACATCATCACGGATATCGCCCGCATCGATTCGCTCTTTGTGGAGGTCGTCTACAAATCGGGATTCGGCGGAGCCGCAAAGATCGATTCGGAAATGCATGTCGTCCAATCCGGCTTGTCGTTCGGCAGAAAGACCGACAGATCTTTCACGATTGTTTCAGTGAACCGCCCGATTGCGTATCATCTGGAAAAGATCAATCCATCAAATATCATTTACGATTCGAATACAGTCGTGCTGTATGGACGTGTCGACGCTGCCACTGAACTGCATCCCGCCATCAGCATCGAATACTCGAACGGATTTCATCCGGTAGAGGCGGAAGTCAATCCGCTCGGCTGGTATTCTGTGAGCGTACCCGTCACTGGTCTGGCGCGTGTGCACCTCATGGGTGCCGCAGATAATGAACTGATGCACGAAGATTTTGTACCAGGCATCTTTGAGTACAATTTCAGAATCAATTGACGATTTCCACTATGGCGACAATCAATTCACTGCAGGGTCAGGTTATCGATCAGGACGGCCAGCCGATGTCTCAGGCGCTCGTCGAGATACGGTGCGAAGGGGGAATCGCATCATTCTATAAAACGGACTCGCAGGGATATTTCATCGACAACGGGATCCGGGATGCCGTGATTGACCAGATTGAAGAAAACTACCAGCTGAAGGTAAATCACGTCGCACCGGCGGTCTATACCCCGAAGCCGCCGCTGCAGCGGAAGGACGCCGAGATTTCGACCGATCAGAACGGAAACAAAATCTTTCGCTTCCCGCTCAAAATCATCGCGTGAATGCATTCCTGAACTTTCCCGGGAGAACACATCATGAAACAGCAACACAAGAACCGGTTTGGCTGGGTGCCCGATATTCCCGACCATCGTGATCACCTCTATGCCGCCCCGATCGAATGGCTGGCGAAACTTCCTGCCAAGACTGACCTGCGCACAAAATGCCCGCCTGTGTACGATCAGGGCCAGCTCGGTAGCTGTACAGCCAACGCCATTGCCGCCGCGATCGAATTCGATCAAATGAAGCAGAAAATCAGGAAACATTTCCTGCCATCAAGATTGTTCATCTATTATAACGAGCGTGTCATGGAAGGAACTGTCGATTCCGATAGCGGCGCGCAGATTCGCGACGGGATCAAGAGTGTTGGGAAACAGGGCGACTGCCCGGAAAAACTGTGGCCTTACGACATCGAGCGGTTCGACATGAAGCCGTCGGGCCGGTGTTACAAGAATGCCGTTCACCACAAAGCAGTTCTCTATCAGCGTGTGAGCCGGTTGCTCAACCAGATGAAGGGATGTCTCGCATCCGGATATCCGTTTGTCTTCGGGTTTTCGGTTTATGAGAGCTTTATGTCGAATGTAGTGGCGAAGACCGGTCATGCACCGATGCCGTCCCCGAACGAACATCTCGAAGGCGGTCATGCAGTCACCGCCGTCGGTTACGACGACATCAACCAGTGGTTCATTGTCAGGAATTCGTGGGGTACAGGGTGGGGACTCAAAGGATATTTCACGATGCCCTATTCGTATCTCATTGATGAAAACCTGGCGGATGATTTCTGGACGATCAGGGCGGTAAGGTAGTCGGGGGATGAGGCAATTGTAGCATCCAGCGGCACTGCCAGTTGATTGCGCACTCCTTCGTCATTTCATTTTTACTTTTTCATTTTGACTTTTTAATTTCATTCTTAGTACATTCATTTTACCACAGGGCTATTACCAAACTCCAAGAAACTCATTGCTGCAGAGAATTGTTCTTTGTTTGTCAGCGTCCTTGCTGTCCTGCTGCGTTGCTGCAGTCTGTCAGGACAACTACGAAATCCAAGTCTATGGTTCTGAAACCGTTCCGCCCGATCGAACGATGATTGAACTTCACAGCAATCTTACCGTGGATGGACGCGAAGAAGTTGAGAATGGTGTCTTACCGACGAAATCAGCATTCCACGAGACGGTCGAGATTACACACGGATTTACACCGGTGTTCGAAACGGGATTCTATTTCTTTACGAGCGCCCGTTCGGGAAACGGATGGCAGTATGTCGGAAGCCACATCCGTCCCCGCATTCGTGCTCCGGAGTCCTGGCAGCTGCCAGTCGGATTGAGTCTTTCCATGGAAGCCGGTTACCAGAAGAGTGAGTTTTCGGAAGATGACTGGACGATGGAAATTCGGCCCATCATCGACAAACAGACAGGCGGTTTGTATGTTTCTCTCAATCCCACGTTCGATTATGCGTTCCATGGTTTGAATGAAAAGAAGCCGCTCGATTTTTCGCCTAACGTGAAAATCAGTTATGATGTTACCCCGGTCGTAACGCTCGGAGTGGAGTATTATGGTTCACTCGGAACGATCGGGAACTTCGATCCGGCAAATGATCAGCAGCAGCAGATTTTTCCATCGCTGGATCTGAATCTCTCTCCGGATTTTGAGTTCAACGCGGGCGTGGGATTTGGTGTGACACCCGCGACGGATCACCTCATTGCGAAAATAATACTCGGAAAACGCCTCTAGTGATTTTTCCCATAAACCAGAACGGAAGGGAACGATGCATCGGGAACGGATCGAACTGAATGTGCGGGATGGTACGAAGATGGCGGCATACACTTCACGACCGGATGAGGAACCGTCCCGTCCGGGAGTGATGGTGTTTCAGGAAGCTTATGGAGTGAACGCGCACATCAGGGATGTGACCGACAGGTTTGCGCGTGAAGGATATGTCGCGATAGCACCCGATCTCTTTCACCGGACGGCTCCGGGGTTTGAAGGACCGTACGGCGATTTCGAGACAGTGCGGCCCCATGTGAGTGCGTTGAAAAATGAAACGATGGAGGGGGATATTCGGGCATCGTACGACTGGCTCCGCTCTCACTGCAACGGCTCGGTCGTATCGGTCGGATTTTGCATGGGAGGAAGGGTCTCGTTTCTTGCCAACAGCATCGTCTCGCTCAGAGCTTCGGCTTCCTTCTATGGCGGCGGTATCGCTGCCGGACTCCTCGACCGCACTCCCCGGCTTCAGGCACCGATGCTGTTCTTCTGGGGCGGGCTCGACAAGCATATTCTGCCGGATGATATCCGAAAAGTCACGGATGCGATGCGCGCATCGAACCGGAAGTTCATCAATGTGGAAATCTCTGATGCCGATCACGGCTTCTTCTGTGACATGCGCCCGAGCTATAATGCTATTGCTTCGATGCTGTCATGGGGGCTTGTCACGGATTTTTTCACGCAGCACCTGAAATGAATTCGAACAAACAAATCTGACGGGGAAAAATGAAAACACGCATGCTCGGAAAGAATGGGCCGACGGTTACTGCGCTCGGGCTCGGATGTATGGGGATGTCGGAGTTTTATGGACCGCGGAACGATGAAGAATCGATTGCCACTATTCACCGGTCGCTCGAGCTCGGGATCACATTTCTCGATACCGCCGATATGTACGGGTATGGTCATAACGAGGAGCTTGTCGGGAAAGCCATCAAGGGAAAGCGGGAAAGGGTTTTCCTCGCTACGAAGTTCGGCAACGTCCGTGGAAAGAATGGCGAGTTTCTGGGTATCAACGGAACGCCGGAATATGTCCGTTCGGCGTGTGATGCGAGCCTGAAGCGGCTGAAGGTGGAGAGCATCGATCTCTATTACCAGCATCGCGTCGACCGGAATGTTCCGATAGAAGAAACGGTCGGCGCAATGGCAGAACTCGTCAAAGCAGGCAAAGTGCGCTACCTCGGCCTTTCTGAAGCTGCTCCTGCGACCATACGACGGGCTCACAACTTGCACACGATCACCGCCCTGCAGACCGAATACTCCCTCTGGACGCGCGATCCGGAGGAAGAGATTCTGCCGCTCTGTCGCGAGCTCGGAATCGGATTCGTTGCGTACAGTCCGATCGGACGTGGGTTCCTTGCAGGCAGATTCAGGGCACCGGGCGACTTCGAGGAGAGCGATTATCGGAAAAATCATCCCCGGTTCCAGGGTGAAAATCTGGCAAGAAACCGGGTGCTTCTGCAGCAGATGGAAGAGCTGGCGCGTCAGAAGAAATGCACGCCGGCGCAGGTCGCCCTTGCCTGGGTACTCGGCCGCGGGACCGAAATTGTGCCGATTCCGGGCACGAAACGCAGAAAATATCTCGAGGAGAATGCCAAGGCCGTCGACACACTCCTGACCAGAGCTGAGATGGACACACTCGAAGGGGCATTCCCGCCCGGCATTACGGCAGGCAGCCGGTATCCCGAGGGGGGCATGAAGACGATTAACGGATAAAGCCCTTGCATCTTCACACGTTCGTGAGTATATTTTAGTATCCCCTTACCTCGGAGTTCAAACAATACCAATGCCACAGAATACCATTTCACCTGCAATGCAAAGCAGGGTAGAAGCAATACAGTCTGCGCTGCGCGATCAGCATATCGACGGCTGGCTGTTTTATGATTTCTGGAAAAGGAACGAATTTGCCCAGAGAATACTGGCGTATCCCAGGCACATCCTCAATACCCGGCGGTTCTTTTATCTGATTCCCGCACAAGGAGAACCCCGGAAGCTTGTCCACAGCATCGAGCGCTGGAATCTCGATCATCTTCCGGGTGAAAAAACCATCTTCCTCAGCTGGCAGTCGCTTGAGGAAGGACTGAAGAAGATTCTCTCCGGGATGAAGACCGTTGCCATGGAATATTCTCCGGGAAATGCGATACCGTACATTTCGAAAGTTGATGCCGGAACGATCGAGACCGTGAAGAGGACCGGCGTCAATGTGGTTTCCTCGATGAATCTCGCCCAATACTTTGAATCTCGCTGGACGGACGAGGCATATCGGGATAATCTCGAGACCGCAAAGACCATGAGAGGAATTGTCGATTCGACCTTTGGCTACATGAAAGAGCAGATCGTCGCGAAAAAACGACTCACCGAATACGATGTCCAGCAGTTCATGCTGAAGCTTTTTGAGAAGAACGGGCTCTTTACGGATGAGGCGCCAAATTGTTCGGTCAACGCCAACAGCGGGAATCCACACTACGAGCCGACAAAGGAAGTCAACTCCGAACTGCATGAAGGAGATTTTGTCCTCCTTGATCTCTGGTCGAAAAAGAAGAAGGACGGATCCACGTACAATGATATCACGTGGGTTGGATATCTCGGGAAATCGGTTCCCGACAAGTACACGAAGATTTTCAACGTTGTGAAGGGCGCGAGGGATGCAGCGGTCGACCTGCTGAAGACGTCATTCTCTTCAGGCAAGCCCGTCCGCGGGTGCGACGTGGATGACGCTGCACGTAAGTACATTGTCGACGCCGGATTTGGCGAGTACTTCATTCACCGGACCGGCCATTCGATTACGGAGGATCTCCACGGCAGTGGAGCGAATATGGATAATCTCGAGACGAAGGACGAGCGGACGATCATTCCGGAAACATCGTTCTCCGTGGAACCGGGGATTTATTTCCTGGGAGATTTTGGAATACGCAGCGAGATCAACGTCTATATTTCCAAGAATCGGGAGGTCGTCGTTCCCGGTGAGCCGCGGCAGCAGGAGGTCGTGGCGATTCTCAAGTAGGTAGTTGGGGCGGATTTTGTAAGTGCATCCCGGGCCATCACACCCGGGATATTCATCGTTCATTCATTAAGGGAAGAAATCATGTCGGGTGCGGTGTGGGATTTCGCACACAGCCGATTGAAGGATTTTTCGGACCTCCCGTTGATTACCTCGGAGGAGGGCGCACTGAAGCCGCGGGAGATCCTCGCAGCATCGGATGAACTTGCGACCTCCCTCGTCAACGCCGGCCTTAAAGAAAGAAGTCTGGTCTGCTGTGCTCTTCCCAATTCTCTCGCTTTCGTTCCGGCATTCCTCTCTCTCTGCAGACTTTCCGCTTCAATAGCACTCACCTCGCCGAAATTCGCTGCGGATGAGCTCCGCATGATCGCCAATGGTCTTCACCCTTCATTCGTGCTCACGACACCATCCTTTGGGTATGTCTGTGCGGATGCTTTCCGCGTCCTCGAAACCGTCCCAATCCGCGTGAAAGTCGGAAAGACCGATTTGGTGCTTCTGAAAATCGGCGATGATCAGAAGTCGCCGGTGACCGAAGACACTGCAATTATTAAGTTCAGTTCCGGATCTACGGGCACGCTCAAAGCCATTCCTCTCACATTCGGGAATCTGCTGGCGGAAACCAACACAATTGTTGCATCACTCGAACTAACGAGCTGCGATCAAATAATCGCTCCTGTCCCGCTCTACCATTCATACGGATTCGACCTCGGCGTGATGACGATGCTCCATGCTGGCACACCGCTCGTCGTTTCGACGGCATTCGTTCCCCGAAAACTGCTCAAAGAGATGGCAGAAAAGAACTCCACGGTTGTTCTCGGTGTACCAACAATGTACCGGACACTGATAGATACCTTTGTCACATCAGTTCCTGATCTCACGCACATCCGGTATCTCCTCTCGTGCACGGCGCCGCTGCCGGTGCAGGTGATCGAAGAATTTCACCGGCGCTTCCATGTGCCGATTTGTCAGCATTACGGTTCATCCGAAACCGGCGCTCTTACCACGCATGTTCCTGCCAGGGTTCTGGCGAAACCCGAGTCCGTCGGAACATCCATGAAAAATGTGGAGATGGCGGTGGTGGACGAGAGCGGGCGGGAGCTGCCGCCGGGGAGCGAGGGAGAGATCGTCGTCTCGAGCAAAGCGATGGCGAGCGGATACCTTATGGCCGGGCGTGCTGAACGTTCTCCGTTCCGGAACGGTAAATTCTGGACCGGAGATATCGGAACGATCGACACCGACGGGTTCTTTTCCATTCATGGCAGGGCCGATGACCGGATCAACGTAGCCGGGCTGAAAGTATCACCCCAGGAAGTAGTGAGTGTCCTGGAACGCTACTCGGCAGTCCGCGAGGCGGCCGTGCTTGGCGTGAAGGACAGTCTCGGCGAAGAAATGGTTTACGCCGTTGTGACCGTCAGCGGTACTGTGACGGAAAAAGAGATGCTTGAGCACTGTCATCATCACCTCGCAGAACACAAGATTCCGCGGCGAATCGAAATCCGTGATGAGCTTCCGCGGGGCCCCAGCGGGAAAATCCGGATCCGACGAGAGGATATCCGGCTGTGACTCGCGAGGAGGTCCGGACAGAGGT
>DATIXJ010000052.1:0-4503 GCA_035518715.1 Bacteroidota bacterium
AACGGCGGGTGGGAGGGACGTGCACGAGACTGGACGGAAAATAACCGGTTGATCAAGTTTATCCATCTTCCGGCGCAGTGTACGATCCGGATCTTTTCTCTGGCCGGTGATTTGATTGCGACATTGCCGTTCTCGTCACCCATCACGGTTGATGCGAACAACAACAAGGTCCCGTCGAATATCGGTGAGTTAAGCTGGGATATTCTCAGCGACAGTCACCGCGCGCTGGCGAGCGGCGTGTATATCTTCTCGGTGGAGTCCCAGTTCGGTACGCAGGTCGGCAAATTTGTTCTGATTCGATAATGGAAGGATGGTAACGCTATGACGATCCTGAAAGATGTATTCCGCATAATGGTTATCGCTCTTCTGGTGGCGGCAGGAAGCGCACTTGTCCGGGCAGGCGATCGCTCGGGCACGATTTCGGAGGAATTTTTAAAGATTCCGACGAGCGCCCGCGCCATCGGCATCGGTGGCGCACAGGTCGCTGTGGCGGAAGGTGCCAGCTCTCTCGGGTTCAATCCCGCGGGTATCCTTTCGGTCAATGACGTCGGCGTGGGGATTACCTATACTGCATGGCTGGCTGATATCCAGCATTCCTTTGCCGGAATCGTCAAGAATATTCCGGGCGTGGGAGCAATCGGAGCGAGCGTCACCGTGTTAAGGACCGACGATATGATCGAAACGACGCCGCAATTTCCCGAAGGCACCGGCCGGACATTCAATGCTTCGGACTATGCGTTCGGTCTTGCGTATGCGCGCCAGGTTACGGATCAGTTCCGCGTGGGCGTTGAAGGAAAGTGGATCCAATCCTATCTCTACAACTCGGATTACGGCGCATCAACATTTGCCGTCGATATCGGCACGCTCTACGACATCCCGGTTCTCCGGAGTCATCTCGGCGTCTCGCTGACGAACATCGGCCGTGACGTCACATTCATTGATGAGCCCTACTCGATTCCCACGGCACTGAAGTTCGGCGTACTCGTGGATATCGTGAAGACGGACGAGAATATGTTTGTCAGTACGCTCCAGGTCACACGCGTGAATGACGCAAATGAGCAGTGGAACTGGGGTGTGGAGTATACGTTCAATAAATTGATTGCCCTTCGCGGCGGATACAAGTTCGGCTACGATCAGGAAAATGTGACGGCGGGATTCGGTATCAGTCTGGCATCGCTGGGAATCAACAGCATGCTCGATTACGGGTATAACAACTACCAGTATCTGCCGGGAACACATACGTTTACGCTGGAAGTGCAGCTTTGAGGGTTGAGCGAAGCCGCGAAATTTTATCTGGAGAATTCTCATGAAATCGTTGGTTGTCTTCCTTTTTATTTTCAGTTGTTCGATTCTCATCTTTCTTTCGGGGTGTGACATTGTTTCTCAACCCGAGCCGACGGCGAAAGTCTCGACGGGAAGAGATCTGGTCATCAATGAGGTGTTCAGCATCTCGCCGGATAAGTACTACGCGTATTCGTGGGTGGAACTGTACAACCCCACGCCTCACGGCATCCCGCTCATCGATGTTTCCAACCCTTCGATTGGATTCGGCGGCGGGACAAACGGAACGATTCTTTCGACGCTCAGTAATGGCGCATCATGGGATCCGTTGACCGCTTCAATACCTCCCACGGCGAATTTCAATATGGTGGCCTCACAGGTTTCCGATACGGTGTATGCAGTCGGAGACGGCGGGGTGATCCAGAAATTCCAGTACGACTCTACTGCGAAGAATTATCGGGTGACGACCATCCCGAATCCGGCGGGGACCGTCAATATGCATGACATGTATCTCGCGGCTCTTCCGTCACACCTTCTCTATGTTGTCGGTGATAACGGAACGCTGATGCGGTCGGTGAGGATTCCGGAGAGCTTCAGCAGGATTGCGCTGCCGACCTCCAATAACATCAATGCCATTTGGCTCAATCCGACTACGGGCAGCGTACTTCTCTGCGGCGACCAGGGTACGATTCTCCTGGGAAATCTGGCCGGCATCTTTACAGTGAAAAATCCGCCTCCGCTCCAGGCCACGACCAATTATCACGGCATAGGAATGTTCTCGTTTACGGGTACGGGAGTGCGGGGATATGCCGTTGGCGATAATGGGGCAATTGCCGGTTGCGACAGCAATGCCACAGTCTGGAGACCTGTTACCAGTCCTACCAAGGCAAATTTGCGGCGGATCTTTATCTCACCGCAGAATCTCGATTGGTATGTAAAAACGAGGGCATGGATCGTGGGTGACCGGGGCACCATCCTCCGGCTCGACGATTCCGTCTGGCACAAACAGACCAGCGGCACCACCGCAAATCTCTACTTCGTGACATTTACCGACAGTATTCGGGGTTGGGCGACCGGCGACAATGGTACGATTCTTTATACAAGCGATGGCGGTGACCACTGGGGAAAACAGCCGAGTGGAACGAGCGAACGAATCACGGGGCTGAGCCTCACCCGATCATCCTTCCTCCTGCAGCAGTTTTACGTCCTTGCAATGTATGCGATAAAGGACTCGGTCTTCTACAACACCCAGACGTACGTACCGAATAAGAATGTGGTTCTTGGAACTGACACAACCGCGATACAAATCCCGATCATTACATCGAGTTTCGTCATGCAGTCACATTCGTTCATTGTCGTGAATAACGACAGTACGCAGATGACGGCGCACTCAAACTATGCACCGTCGGTTGTGACGCCGATAAATTCATCGTTGCAGATCGATCTTGACAGCGTGGGAAAGAAACTCGTCCCGAGCTTTTATTCCTGGAAGCTTGGCACGTCGGGCGAGGTGCGGCTTTACAAGATTGGTTATCTCACCTCGTTTGACCCCTTCAACAATGTGTACACCTATGTGAGCACGACCGCCTCCTGCGTCGATGTCGTCAGGTGGGGCGGATTTGCCGCGACCCATGGGGAATTCAACCTCGTCAGAGCTACGGGTGTCAACCTCATCTTTACAGGGACCATTTCGCTTACCATTTTTGCTCCGCCGTTCTCCGACCCGAACGGCTATCCTCAGAACCTGCCTCTTACTCAAACGATTCCGGAATGGTCGTCGATGGCGAGATATTTCAACATGGTGGATGTGAACCCCAATACGAGCAGTACACGTTCCTCGTTTTATGTGACAAGTTCACCGCTCCCGGGGTGGCCGAGCCTGCTCGGAAAATAATCTGGTTTCAAGTCACGAACGGAAACGCCAGGACATCAGTTCTGGCGTTTCTGTTTTATGACGTGCAGGAAAAGCGTGCGCGGGCCTTTCGCGTCCCAAAGAGGGAGGAAGAAGATCAATCCCAGTGCTGAAGGTGGGAGTTGAACCCACACCCGGGGTAAGCCGGACTGGATTTTGAGTCCAGCGCGTCTGCCAGTTCCGCCACTTCAGCAGGATTCGAATTTCCGGAACCGTAATATAAAAAAACGATGTGATGAATACAAAGCTCCGTTTGCATCTTCACGGATTTTTCGTAATAATCAGATCACGTTACATCATCCTTTATGAGCATCTGAAACATGATCCGGATTTCTCAACTGACGAAGCGATTCGGCGATTTCGCTGCCGTCAATAATCTGTCCCTCGATGTGAACGCGGGGGAGTTCGTGGGGTTTCTCGGGCCCAACGGCGCAGGGAAGACGACGACCATCAAGATGATGACCGGATTATTCACACCTACCAGCGGCAGCATATCGCTGGGTGGCCATGATATTCTCACCGAACCGCTGGCAGCAAAGATGATTACCGGATATATTCCCGATCAGCCCTTCCTGTACGAGAAGCTGACCGGCAGGGAATTCCTCTATTTCAGTGCCGGACTCTACCGGATCGACCACGCCGCTGCAACGCGGCGCATCGACGAGCTTGTCCGCATGTTCGAGATCAATAGCTGGCTTGACCGGCGCACGGAATATTATTCCCAGGGAATGCGGCAGAGAATCGTGATCGCCGCTTCGCTTCTTCATGAGCCGAAAATTCTCATCATCGACGAGCCGATGGTGGGACTCGATCCCCGCAGCGCTCATATCGTGAAGGGAGTGTTCAAGGAGCAGGCATCCGGCGGATCGACGGTCTTCATGTCGACGCATGTGCTTTCCATCGCGGAGGAACTCTGCACACGGATCGCGATCATCAAAAACGGAACGCTCGTGTTCGATGACGGCATGGCGGTGTTCCAGAAATTCAAGTCACGGTTCGACGGCAATTTTGAGTCGGCGTTTCTCGAGCTTACAAAGTGAGACAGACTTCTCATGCAGTTTCTTCATATCCTTTCCTTTAAGATCCGGAGTCTTGCGAAGGTTATTTCCGAGCCGAGCCTTGTCAACCTGATCCGCCATGGCGCAACTCTCGTCGTCTTTGGGGGATTTGCAGTGGGGGTGTACTTCTGTGCGGCGGTAACAACTTCGTACGTTCTTGATACTGCACACCTCGGGCTCTTTCTGCTTCACCGGTTTCTGGCGATGCTCCTTTTCGTCTTCTTCCTTTCCATTAATGTTGGAAATATCGTT
>DATIXJ010000053.1:0-8243 GCA_035518715.1 Bacteroidota bacterium
TGGCCGCGAAAATGTAATAGGGGAGTCCTTGTGTGAACCAGTTGGATAACCCGTAGCGGTACGAAAACTCTCCCACTCCGAGAACTCCGCCATACCACGAAGAGACCAGGGACATGACAAATACCGGCAGCGTCAGGGTTCTTCCGGCGAGAAGGAAATCTTCCTGGGTTGATTGTGTCTTCCGGGATGCTCTGAATCCGACATAGACAACCATTGCCAGATAAACGAGGATAATAACCTCATCCGTGACCGAAAAATGGATCATCGGCGTACGGGCGACGGAGAATTCCGGAATCGGTAGAGAAGCAGAACGCCGGACCGCACGGATATCGAAACCGGCGTTCCTGTCGCTTCGTTGCTTATTCCCTCGCGTACTCCCAGTTCAAGCGCCCCGTTGTGGAGAGGATACCTCAGACGGCGCGTGGTGATTCCCTTGCAGGGAGTGAAGGGGATCAGAGATATTTTCTCTCCCCGCTTCGCGGGAAACGTCACGGCTTTGCGAATCAGCGTTATCTCGCCCTCAGGATCGATGAATCGAAGGTTGATTCGCTCTCCGAATTTTCTGAAGCATCCCAGCGCACCGGTGGTGTGATCGATCCGCGAGCCAAGTCCGCCGAGTATATCTGCACTGGTAAAATTATGCCGGAGGGAAAAGCGGATTGCTTTTTCGAGATCGGTCGATCCCTGATCCGCAATCCGGCGCTGCTGCACTTCCTGAAAGAACCGTCTTGTGGAAGGAAGAATCGAGTCGAAATCGCCAAGGATGAGATGCGGGATAATCTTCAGCCGCCGGGCATGATTGGCCCCACCATCAGCGCAGATAATGAAGTCCGCAGTTGAGAGTGCAGTATCCACAATGTTCCGCGGTGGGAGTGTTCCGTTCGCAATGATGAGCGCATGCATGCTTCGTGCCGGGTTCTGCTCAGATATGGAGAGTGAGACCGAAGAGGAAATTCCGTTCCGCGGCAGGATAGAAAACGTTTCCCTGTCCTTCCGCAAAGTACAGATTGTTGAGGAGATTCTGAATATCTCCACGAACCGTCAGGTCATAACCATCGAACGCGGGGAGCCGGTAAAGGAATTCGAGGTTCAACACCGTGTACGCATCGTTCCGGTTTAGCGGGTTGTTATAATTGTCAGTATAAAACGCGCCGACATACTTGGCAAGAATCGACGCGGTAACAGCGTCATCATGATAGGTGAGCCGGAGATTGCCGAGCCAGTCGGGAAATCCCGCGACCGGGTTTCCATCCAGAGTTATTGGCGTCGTATCGTTCAGCGTCGTGTAGTGGACGAGCCGGTTGACCGATGCGGTAATATTGCCACTGATCGAGAAATTCTTGTCAAGAAGCGCTGTTCCGTCAATTTCGACTCCTATATGCCGGGTCCTCTCGGCATTATCCGTGATCGGCTCTCCGAAAATATCGAGCTGGCCGTTTTCGATCAGTTCGTCAGTAAATTCCATCCAGTATACATCCGCGGTTCCGTGAAACGATGACGTGGAATATGCCGCGCCGATTTCCAAATCTAGGAGCTGCTCGGGCTTCTTCAACGGCTGTGTGAAATCATAATGTTTGAGTCCCGCTGAAGTGTCGACAAACTGAGGTGTGGCCCCGAAATAGGAATCCTCCGCTGCATAGAGATTCCGGAGACGCGGTTCGTGGGAAGTGTAGGCAACAGAAACATATCCGTTCCACTCGCGGCTTATATTGTCGTTGATTCCCACACGCGGGTTCAGGAAATAATACGGGAGACTAAAGGTGTTCCCAAGATATTTTTCATTCTTGATTCCATACCGATCGTACACGAACTGCAGATCCGTCATCAGGTTAAGATTTTCCTGCAAATGATACGATTCGTGTCCGTAGACGGAGATCATATCTTTTTCACCGTTATACTCATAGAAGTGATAGTCGGGATCGAAGTTCGGCGGAAGGTCTTCGGCATAGGAAATTTTTCCCCAGTGTGTTGAACGGTGAAATCGGATTTCCGCTCCGAGCGTCAGTATGCCGGAGATATGGTCGATGTCGACATGCGGTAGCCACCCCCACTGGGAATTTCCCACAAATGCCCGGACAAGCGTATTCGCCGGGTTCTTGTCGGTGGGGATGCCGTACCGGTATCCCAGCCTCAGAGCAGACGTATCCGCCCATGAAGCATCGTAATCGTAATAGCCGTCGCCGGTGTAGTAAAAGAGTGTATTGGAAATTGTCATGGACGCCGAGGGATGCCAGTCATTCAGTATTTCAAAATGGGGCTGCGAGAAACTCTCGGTCTCCTGGTTTCTGCGCTGAACCCGGTACGAATAATTTGCGCCGGTCGAATCGATACCCCAATCGGAGAGATTCTGCCGGCGGAGTGCCGGATTGTCGCCGACGAATTTCGGAAGCCCGTTGTAGGAGAGACCGTCCGTCAGAGGACCGCCGAAGAAATTCAGCCGCGTCGTCATGTTCTTGTCAATCCGTACACCTCCGAGAAAGTACGAGTTTAGATCTACCCAGGAATTGATGCGATACCCCTGACTGAGGATCCTTGAGAGTTTTCCATAGAGGAGGTAATGCTGATCGACGAGCCCCGAACTCACGGAAGCCGAGAACTTCTTGGTATTGAGCGGCAGGGAACTGCTGCTGTCGGCGAACTGTTGAAAGCCAAAGTCGCTTTCCAGCGTGATCCCCGGCTGCTGGGTGAACGGATTTGTCGTAAGATTTATAGATCCCCCGATTGCGGGAGGTCCGTAGTAGTCATTTCCCGCGCCTCGCTGCACCTGGATTTCTCCGGTGCTGGCAAGAAGATCAGGAAAATCAATCCAATACACGTCATGATCCTCCGGGTCATTTTGTGGCACCCCGTTGACCATTACCGAGAGCCGCCTCTGATCGAATCCACGTAAATTGATGTAGTTGTAGCCGATGCCGTTTCCGTTTTCGGAATATGTCGTCATCGACGGCAATTCCGAGAGGAGGACGGGAATGTCCTGGACTGAGTAGCGGTCGGATATTTGCTGCTTATCCAGATTCGAGAATGTTGCCGGAGTTTCCCGCTCCTTCGCCATGGTCGGTGTCACAATTACCGGGGGAAGGAGAAATGTCGTATCAGGAGTTTGCTGGTTTTCCTGTTGTGCATGAACAGGGTGAGTCATCAACAAAAGCGCTGCAGCGAAGAGGAACAAGGTTCTCATAAAACGTCTCCGAAAAATCAATGCCGTTTCCCCGGGAAGGAGAAACGGCATCGAAGAATTTCGGGTTCCGTTTCCCTACGCTGGCATCATCCAGATCAGGTTCCCAGGGTGTGTTCTCAGTCGTGCAATTTCACGTTGCACGACACCCCTAACGGTTATGTACTTCAATATACTTCGCGAACCGGAAGAATGCAAATGCCGGATTCGTTCATTCACTCCTTCCGAAGGTGAGCGAGTATGACAGATTCCCGGAGAGAGTCACGCGGGGTACGGTTCTCATCAAAATAGTAGGATTTGAAAAATCCATAGTCATGGGCGAGTCTCGCTCCCGGAATCGTATCTATTCCGGCAATATACGCATCAAGATAATCCGGCATCCGGATGAAGCGAATTTCCGGATACCGGGAAAATGCCGACATGATGGTATCGTTATACACGATGATTCGTGCCAGAATGTGGTTGAACATGATTGCGTTCAGAACTTCCCCGCCGGGAGGAATCGGGTTGAGCGGTCCAAAGTAGAAATTCACACGCCGGCTGATGAGATAATCCGTCGTCGGCACTTTTTCATGCCCCGGCTGACCTCTCTCGGTGATTGCTTCGTGGGCGACGACCGTATCGGTCAAGCCCCCGCTTGACTCGAGAGCGTATGGGGGATCCATGTAGTAAACAAGTTTGAGCAAACTTGCCCAGAATGCAATGCGGACCGGAAGACCGTTGAAATAGGTCCGAAGCATCGTGCCGTTTGTTTCCGCCTGTTGCAGGCCTTCCCGGGTGAAATACCTCGACTCATCGGTGACATACCCGAGCGTCAGTTCGGAGCCATATTGATTGAACCGGAACAGTGTGGCAAGTATGACGATACCATAGCATATCATGGTAACGGATCTGCGGGTCAGCGCGTTCAGAAGAAGCTCAATCGAGAAATACATCATGGGCGTGACCGCGATGAAGAACCTGGCAAACATGAAGTCGCCGCCGATACGGATCGTGAAGAGTGTATACAGTATCACGGCAAAAAAATACAGCGCAATCGGATGTATGACCGAACAGTGTTCTCTCGCGGTCCGTATTCTCGACAACAATATGCGGATGCTGCGTAGGGAAGATTTTCTGAACCAGAGAAATGCGACCCACAGGATCGGGAGGAGTACAAAAACGTAATATGTTTTGAAATAGAGGGCGGCGTATCTCAATCCCTGGCTGTAATACGACAGGTCGACTGACTTTGCATAAAAGGTGTTGGGAAAGAAGAAACCGTAGTAGGCATAACGGATCATCCAGTATGGGAGAAAGACCAAAAGCGAGGGGAGGAGAAAAACTGCCGAGGTCCTGACCGGCTTGCTGCGGAGGAGTCCAATATACAGCACAGCGGCAACAAGAAAGATAATGCCATCTGGTCTCGTCATCATTGCCAGAACAAGGAGTAACCCGGCTCCCGCGAGCGGCTTCCAGGACTTGCCGAGAAGGAGAGCCGCATAGCCGGCAGAAACAAGAAAGGAGAACATCGAGGTTTCCATCCCGCTCGTCGCGTGGGCATTGAAATCATGGTGGAGACTGAGGGCGATCGAGGTGATCGGAATGAGCCAGACGGCGTTTTCCACCTGTCTGAATCTCCGGCTGAGGAACCCGTACAACACAAGAGTCGCCGCGTAAAACCCGATACCGAGGGTTGTCGAGAAGGAGACCGGGTCGAGCCCGAACTTCAATCCGAACGCGACAATGGCTGTCCAGAGGAAATTGGTGTACCCTTCGACCCGCTCACCCGCGTTGTAGACAAGTCCCATCCCGCGGACAAGATTTTTTGCATAACGGAATGATACATAGCAATCGTCATTTACGTACCAGAGTGACACGGCATGCTGAATACCGATGACCACGGCAATGACAAGAAGCGTCCAGAAGAGAGTGTCGTGTTTTGTTGAAGCGGGGGAAAGATCGTCAGTCATAATTTTCTGAAGAGGCAATTTTCTTCTCGTGCTCTAAGGTACTTCATTCCGTTCAGAATTCCAACGGGATTGGAAATCTGGGGGACTTTTTGCAAATTGAAAATATGAATGTGCTTGGTATTGAAACCTCGTGTGATGAAACATCCGCTGCTGTACTCACAGACGGCAGGATCCGTTCCAATGTTATTTCGTCCCAATTTGTTCACCGCAAGTACGGCGGGGTTGTCCCGGAACTGGCGTCGCGCGCGCACCAGGAACTGATCGTGCCGGTGGTTCGTGAGGCACTTGGCGCTGCGCATATTACAAGCTCGGAAATCAACGGCATTGCCGTTACCTACGGTCCCGGACTCATGGGTGCTCTCATGATTGGATTGAATTTCGCAAAGGCCCTCTCGTACGGGTTACGCGTTCCCTTCATCGGCATCAACCATATGGAAGCGCATATGGTGGCAAACTTCATCGACGATCCGCAGCCCCGCTACCCGTTCCTTTGTCTCATTGTTTCCGGGGGTCATACGCAGCTCGTGCTTGTGACTGCACCTTTCGAGAAGCAGCTCCTCGGTGAAACGCTTGATGATGCTGCAGGTGAGGCCTTTGACAAGGTGGCCAAGATCCTCGGACTCGGGTTCCCGGGAGGGCCTGTGGTCGACAAGCTCGCATCATCCGGCAATCCGCATTTTGTTGAATTTCCGCGTTCACTTCTCGAGAAGGACAACCTTGATTTCAGCTTCAGCGGGATCAAGACTTCAGTATTGTATTGGATGCGTGAGTTCCGGAAAAAGTCGAAGACGGATGATCAGCCGGTCGATCAGAGGATGCTGTCGGACCTTTGTGCGAGTTTTCAGGCAGCGGTTGTCGATGTTCTGATTGAAAAGACCTGCAGGGCGGCGAGGGCGCTGGATGTTCATGAGATCGCAATTGCCGGCGGGGTTTCTGCCAATTCCGAGTTACGGCGCCGCATGGGTGAGCGGGCGAAGTCGGATGGGTTCCGACTCCATATCCCGCGTTTTGAATACTGCACCGATAACGCAGCCATGATTGCGATGACGGGCTGGATGAAATTTGACCGCGGGGATTTCTCGAATTTCGATCTGAGTCCAGTTGCTAATTTACCCCTCTGAGTGAGTCCATGAGCCGGGCCAAGCGATTCGGTATCATTGCGGGAGTCGTTCTTCTTCTCATGCTTGGTGTCGCATACGAAATCTTCTGGGCTCCGAACTGGTTCGACGGCGACCGGTTTATCACGGTCTCGAAGGGAGAGAACTTCCGGCAGGTCGTTGACTCACTCGAATCTGCAGAAATTATCCGGAGTCGGCTTCTCGTCGATGCGGCGGGACGTCTGTCGGGCTACACAACAAAAATGCAGATCGGCAAGTATCGATTCAAATCGGGCATGTCGAATCTTGCCATACTCACTGACTTGCGGCAGGGAACTACCACCGAACTCATCATTGTGACTGTCCCGCCCGGTATGAAGCCCACTCGTCTCGCACATCTTCTTTTCAAACACCTCGGTATTGATTCTTCGCGTTTCCTCGGGCTTGTCAATGATTCGTCGTTTGTTCATCGTCTCGGTATCCCCGCGAATTCCCTGATCGGTTACCTCACACCCATGACGTACAAATTTTACTGGCAGACGGATGAAGAGAGCATCGCGAAAGAGCTCGTTACGCAGTTCTGGGGTGTGTTCGACAGTTCTCTGAGGGCTACCGCCGCGTCCAAGGGTTTAACGATGAACGAAGTCCTTACGATGGCTTCGATCGTGGAGAACGAAACTTCCATTGACTCTGAGCGTGCGATGATTGCCGGCGTCTATTATAACCGTCTTCGGAGGAATATGCGCCTGCAGGCGGATCCCACCGTTGAATTTCTCCTCGACGACGGTCCGAGAAAACTGGCATACAGTGACCTCGACCGGGATTCTCCCTACAACACGTACCGGCATGAAGGACTCCCTCCCGGGCCGATTAACAGCCCGGGGAGGGCATCAATTCTGGCGGCACTCTATCCCGATCATCATAAGTATCTGTTCTTTGTCGCGACCGGGTACGGCGGGCACCACTTCTCACGCACCTTCAGCCAGCACCAGAAAGCCATACGCCAGTATCGACGTGTGAAAGAAGAGCAGGAGGAAGCAAAAGAAGCCACCTCACTCAATTGAGGCGGGCGAGATCGGGTTGAAAACGTGCCGGTATCCTGTCGGGGGAATCATCCTCTCTTTTAGCGTTTCCGGAAATTGTGTATATTTGATGCGATTTGTTCGAATCCCATTGATCGCGCCATCGGTGTCAGGAAAGACGTTACTCCATTGCATCTGGATTGCCGGCATTCTTCTTCTTGCCGGCTGTGCAGGGCAGCTTGCTCCCTCGGGAGGTCCGCCCGACACAACACCTCCGGTTGTGACCCTGTCCACTCCTGCAGCACGCACGCTGCATTTTCAGGATCATACGATTTCACTTTCATTCAGCAAGTATGTTGACCGGAGATCTGTCCAGGAATCGATCTTCTTCTCTCCCTCACTTGGTTCGCTGACTTATGAGTGGGGAAGCATGGATGTCGATATCCATTTCAACGATTCCCTTCGCGCAAACACGACGTATGTCATGACGCTCGGGACGGATGTCGTGGATACGCGCGGGAACCGGATGGCGCATGCATATTTTCTTCCCTTCTCTACCGGGGAGAAAATAGATTCCGCCCGGATTTCCGGTGTTGTGTATGATGCGAATCCGGAAGGTGTGATGATTTTTTGCTACCAGCTGAACTCCCGCATTCCGGACACGCTGAATCCCCACGAAACCAAACCCGACTACCTTTCCCAAACGGGAAAAGACGGGAGCTTTGCCCTTCCGTACCTTGCCTACGGTACGTATCGTATATATGCCATTCGCGATCAGTACAAGAATCTCTTGTATGATCCCCAGACAGATCAGTTCGGCACATTCTCGCGCGATATTACGCTAACGCCGGATCATCCGGTCTTCACCGGTGCTCAGTTTCGCTTGACTGTCGAAGACACCACGCCGCCATTTCTTTCGAGTGCACGCGAAATTGACCGGAATCATATTCTCCTGAAGTTCAGTGAAGCCATTGATCCTGCCTCGGTTATTGCAGAC
>DATIXJ010000054.1:0-82829 GCA_035518715.1 Bacteroidota bacterium
AAAGGACTTCCGGAAAGAATACTCGATCGCCAGAAACCCCACCAGCACATTGATTGTCATCAGGAACGCACCGACAGCTGCCGCCACGATGATCGGTATCGTACCGAGACGAATCAGCGGGTAGCTGCTGACGACTGCGATCGTGGCGACCGTCAACAGGACACGTTTCGGGAATGTCCAGTCAAACTTCATTTTTCCTTCGAGTCTTTCATCTTTGCTTCTTTCGAATTTATTGCCAGGGCAGTTTTGATGAAGCTGTACAAACCGCCTCCTGCACCAAGAAAACCGCCTACGAGCATTAACCAGGGAGTAGTATTCCACCGGCCGTCAAGCCAACGACCGAGGAAAAGAAAGATAACAATGGCAAACGCCATCTGGATTCCGGCATTGAGCAGTGGTGCAGCGGAACGAATTGCGTTAGCGAACCGCGAGGAGCCCGATTCATCATCCGATGATGACGGGTTCGACATGGCGATTCAGTGTTTTTCCGACGGAGGCTGCTCCGGTTTCGGAATCGGCGGAGCAGGCACATGTTCTCCCATCACGCACTTTCCGTCGAACACCGCCCCCTCATCTACCACAAGCTTGGCAGCGCGGATATCGCCGCGCACAACCGCCTTTGATTCAAATACGAGCTTTTCCTGAGCGACGATCATACCGCGAATTCTCCCGCCGATCGTCACATTTTTCGCCGAAATATTTCCTTCAATATCCCCTCCGCTACCAAGAGAAACATTCTGTGCAGCGGTAACTTCTCCGGTGATTTTTCCGTCGATGCGGATACTTCCCGGTGTCCGCAGTTTCCCGTCGAAGACCGTTCCGGCGGCAATCAGATTGAGCTCAGTCGCAATTTCCATTTTTCCGGCCATAGCGTCTAAGGATTGCTTAAGAGATAATTGTTTGGGTCCTCGGCAATGCCGTCCTTCCACACTTCAAAATGGAGGTGAGGACCGGAGCTTGTTCTACCCGTATTCCCCAGCAGGGCGATCATCTCGCCCCGATGTACGTTCTCTCCCGCACTCTTCAGGAGTGATGCGTTGTGCTTATAAACCGTAATAAATCCGTTGTCGTGTGCGACCATGATCGTGAATCCGTCGTCGGGAGTCCAGCCGGCAAACACAATTGTTCCATCCGCACCTGATACAACCGGAGATCCGAGTTTTCCCGCAACGTCGATTCCGTAATGGGATCGTTCCGGCTGGAACACGCCGCTGACGAATCCTGAAGCCGGCATCGTCAGTGGAAACTGCTTCAGCATTTCCTGCCGTAAACCGCTTCCATGTTCCGGCTGAAATACTGTGGCAACCTGTCCGCCTGTACGAGGCGATACTTCCTGTACATCATGTGCTTCCTGCCCCGTCGCTTCGTCGGACAATGGCGGGAGCGCAATCGACGAATCCGGGGATCCCGCGTTCTGCACGGTATCCTTCCCCGCCACATCTTCTCCCATCGCTTTCCGAAGCTTCACATTGTATTCACGCAATGTGGAAACTTCTTCCATCAACCCTCGAATTTGTGTCTGAATGCCTGCGAGTTGTCTTCCATACTGGCGCGTCAGCTCCGGGTTCGAGATCGGAAGATGAATACCCACCGGAGTATAAATGATTATTGCCAGGATCGAAGCAACGACGACAATCAGGACCGCAAGCACGGTCGCAATGAGCGTGAGCAGCGAAGCCGAAACTGTCCGGGTTTCCTGCGATTTTGCATCCGGTACAACAATAAATGTGTACCGGCGTTTCTGTTTGCGTTCACGAACATTTTCCGGCGACATCGTCTAAAACCGCCACTCCAAAAACGATAAGTGGCTCAAAATATAATGAAAAAACTCCAATTTGTCAAAGAAGGGCACAAATTCGATCTGGAAGATTCCCGGCGTCCGTCAAGGATACAGGAGATACTTTTTCCTGATGGTACGGTATTCCGACATCTGGGATTTGAAGAGATCAAGGATGTGAAGATCAAGAGTTCCTTTCATCAATCTGTCGCTCACAAGGGCATCTCCGATGAGATGATCAAAAAGCCCCTGCTTGATTTCAAACCTCCGGGAATGGAGCTGGTGCACGATGTCAACGATCATGATACCGGTGAGCACCGGTTTGAAAATGGATCGGTTCGTCACGTGAAGGTAAACACCCTCACAACGCTTACCCGCATATTTTGGATTCGGGTCCGCGGCCGAATCTGCCCGGGGGGTGAATTCCATTTGAGAAAATTTCACTCCGGGTAGATGTAACGAGTCAAGACGCTGAATGAGTTTTCCTGCTTTCAATCCCGGCGCGCCGATCAGCTCGAATGGTGTTCTGGTCCCACGCCCTTCCGAAATATTCGTCGACTCGAGGAGACACGTACCCGGATAGACGGTGGCAGTTGCGAGGGTTTTCATATTGGGTGAAGGCGCTACCCAGGGCAAGCCGGTCTGATCATACCACATCGAGCGCTTCCATCCTTCCATGGGAACCACCATGAGATCAACCGTTGAAGGATTAATGAACCCTTCACCCGCCGTCATTTTCGCAAGCTCTCCGATGGTTAAACCATGGCGGACTGGAATCGGGAAATAACTGACGAACGAAATCAATGTGAGATCGAGCACCGGACCCTCCAGATCGACACCATTGATGGGATTTGGCCTGTCCAGAACGATGAATTTCTTCCCGTTCTCTGCCGCCGCCTGCATTGCGTATGCCATTGTCGTTGCATACGTATAGAAGCGTGCACCGACATCCTGGATATCGAAGACCAGAACATCCACATTCTCGAGAGCCTGCGTGGAAGGTTTACGGGTACCGCCGTACAACGAATAGATCCTGATCCCAGTTGCAGGGTCGACATCGTTGGAAACCTGTCCACCCGCCGCTACGGTTCCGCGGATACCATGTTCGGGGGCAAACAACGCGGTGATATGAACCCCCCGGCGCAGAAGCGTGTCCACGAGATGGACACCACCCGGAAGAACCGAAGTCTGATTGCAGATGATACCCACACGCTTCCCCGCGAGTGAATCGAGATACTTCTCCAGAAGAACTTCCGCTCCGATCTTTACCCTTTGTGCAAAGGTACAGGTGGAAAGAGCGACGACAAACGCTATGAGGCAAATGCCCGAGCGGCGATATGCTGGGCGGACTCTCCGCTTGCCCGGCGTGAAGCATCGGAAACTCATTCGAGCTTCTTCCTGACAAGTGACCAGGCGGCCAGTGACATACCATCCCATATGGTTCCCGTTGAAATCAGATCCTCGACTTCCCGGGGAGAACAATACCGATACTCGAATTCTTCCGTATCATCGGCCCGGGATTCTGCAGGATGCAAATCGCGGGCTATATATACACGACAGAGCTCATCGGTGACCCCATTGTACGGATTGAACTCGCCGGCAAGCCGGAGCTCCCGCGCCTGAAATCCCGTCTCCTGTTGCAGTTCCTCATGCGCGGTCTCTTCGTATGTCGATCCTTCCTTTACACCGCCGCAGGGAAATTCGAGGCTTTCCCGATCGAGAAGATACCGGTATTGATTGACGAGGACGATCTTTCCATCCTCCCGGACCGGAAGGATCATACTCGACCCGATCACGTGGACATAATGATATTCACCGTTCTTTCCTGAAGGAAGCTCGACGGAATCCTTTCGATAGGTCCACCAGGGGTTCTTCAGTTCAAATTCCATCCTGAGTCGCTTCCATTTGTTCAGCGCCATAGGGTCACTTCATAATTCCGGATACTTTTTCGATGATGCCAATATAGGAGTTTTTGGAGGGGTTTCCAATGCTTCCTGCAGATATTGAATAGTTCCCGGCAAACAGGTATATTGCACGAAATTTTCAATCAACAGATGAGGAGAACCATTCATGAAGAACTATATTGTTGAATTTATCGGCACATTTTTTCTCGTGCTTGTCGTCGGTCTCGCGGTGATCGACTGGGGTGGTGCGGGATTAGCTCCAATCGCCATCGGTTCCGTTCTCATGGTGATGGTCTACGCGGGAGGTCCGATTTCCGGTGGACACTACAACCCTGCGGTCTCCCTGGCAGTCTGGATGCGCGGGAAGCTCCCTACGAAGGATCTGGTCCCATACTGGACTGCTCAAATCATTGCGGGTCTGGTGGCGGCACTCATTGTGAATTTCTATAAACCGAATTCCGCCGTCACACCGCTCAATCCCGACATACCGAAGGCGCTTCTGAATGAGTTTCTGTTCACCTTTGCCCTCTGTTTTGTCGTTCTGAATGTTGCAACATCCGCGAAGAGTTCGGGCAACTCATATTTTGGGCTGGCAATCGGCTTCACGGTGCTCGCAGGTGCTTTTGCGGGCGGCGGCATCTCTGGAGGTGCCTACAATCCGGCAGTAGCCGTCGGTATCACAACGATGGGATTCAGCACCATTGGCAACATCTGGATTTTCCTCGTCGCGAATTTTGCGGGTGGCGCCGTTGCTGCGACAATCTACAAGCTGGTGAATCCGGAGGAGTTCGGAAAGTAGACCGGCTCCAAACCCAGTCAGACGTGATTGCGCAGCATCAGCTCTCTGGGGTGAGGATGCAGATAGATTTGATCCTTGATGTAGGGAATATCGTTCGTGCGGACATGATGATCGAGGAGCGTCACCGGGACGATGAGAGGGATGATTCCTCGACGATAATCCTCAATGACCGCAAGAATGTCTGATTTGGATTTACCGCTGAGAGAGTTCTTCAGAAATCCAAAGATATGTTGAAGCACGTTCACGTGTTTCTTCACCGTGGTCCTGATGCGGAGAGTTTCCATGAACAGCGCCGCATAGTTCTCGCAGAGCGTTGATCGGGAGTATATTTTGGAATGCGCGACAAGTTTCCCCAGCTGCCGGTAGTGTGATGGACTGTGCGAGAGGAGAAGAAACTTGTGCGCTGTGTGAAATGCAACAAGCTCCTTACGTGAGAAAAATGATTGAAGGTGCCGGAGCCGGTGGAATGCAAACACTCTCTCAATGAAATTATCCCGAATGCCAGGATCCTGCAACCGCCCTTCTTCTTCCACCGGAAGATGGGTGAGCGAATTCATTACCGACGAGGCAAAGAGCCCTCTCCCGTTTTTCGCCGGGACTCCCTTCGTACCGTAGACCTTCACTCGTTCCATTCCGCAGCTCGGCGATGCGCTCTTCAGGATAAACCCGGAGAGATTCTGCTTTGAAAGCCATCGGACCTTTCTCTGCGAGTACTCCTGCATGCGCAGAGTCCAATCCGAGCCGCTTTCAATCGCTATCATTCTGGGGCTTTCCGCGGACCCGACGAGCCGTACCGGCTCACGCGGAACTCCCATTCCTACATCGAGTTCGGGGCAGACAGGCACCCACTCGAAATACGCTCCGAGAACATCGGTAATGAACCGGTCTTTCTTATGGCCGGCATCGAAGCGGACTTTTTCTCCGAGCAGGCACATACTGATCCCCACTCTGAGTGGAATTGCGGCTCTGGTCATTGGTACGCTGACGGCGGGACACCGTATTCAGACAACAGGATTACTTCTTCGGCGTGTAATATTTCAATGCTTCAGGTAACTCCTGCTGAATTGCAGCGACCCGGGTAGCATCGGAGGGATGGTCGCTCAGAAGTTCCGGCGGAGCACTTCCGCCCGCCTCGGCTGTCATACGCTGCCAGAAATCGACTGCCCCGCGGGGATCGTATCCAGCCATAGCCATGAAGATCAGCCCGAGATGATCTGCCTCACTCTCCTGCGTTCGGCTGAACGGAAGGAGAGCACCATACTGCGCTCCGACGCCGAATGCCGACATCCAGAGCTGCTGAGTTTCCTGCGGCTTGTCTTGCAAAAGCTGTGATAATGCCACTCCGCCGTATTGTACGATCAGCTGCTGGCTCATCCGCTCATTGCCGTGCTCGGCAATTGCATGAGCAATCTCATGTCCGAGCACCACGGCAAGTCCCTGTTCATCTTTCGCCACAGGGAGGATGCCGGTATAGACTACCACCTTGCCGCCGGGCATGCACCACGCATTGACTTCCTTGCTCTCCACGAGATTGAATTCCCATTGATAACCGGACAGCTTGTCGCTCATATTGTTCTGGGCGACGTACCGCTCAACCGCGCTCTGGATTCTTCGACCGACGTTTTGAACCATCTGGGTTCCTTTGACGTCGGCACTGATCTTGTTGGATTTCAGGAACTGACCATATTGATCCGAGCTCATCGACAGCATTTCGGAGCTCGGGATGAGATTCAGCTGCCGTCTGCCGGTGAGAGGGACGGTACTGCACGATGTCAGAATTGATCCCGCGAGCAGCACACTAAGCAGAACGCTCGACATGCCGCAAAGCTTGCGATAAGTCATGGTGACGCCTCCTTCTTAAATTACGACTTCGTGAGAACCACGGTACAATACCCGCAGCGTTTGGCACCGACCGGGATTGTCATCCGGCATTCCGGACATTCCTTGGTTGTAGGTGCCGCCATCGACGTCGGCTCTGCTTCCTTCCTCCGCAGAGCATTCATACCGCGGATTACCATGAAAATACAGAATGCAACAATCAGGAAATCGATGAACGCATTCACGAACGTCCCGTACCGGATAACGACTGCCGGGGCGCTTCCCGCCGCTTCCTTCAGTGTCACGACAAATCCGCTGAAGTCGAGACCGCCAAGGAGCAAGCCAATCGGCGGCATGAGGATATCGTTCACGAGCGAGCTTACAATCTTCCCGAACGCAGCGCCGATGATGACCCCGACTGCAAGATCGACAACACTCCCCTTCATGGCAAATTCTCTGAATTCCTTCATCATCGACATGATTCAATCCTTTCGTTGTGTGTATTTGATGATCCCATCCCGGGGTTGCCCGGAAGAGTGTTAGAGAAGAATGTAGCTGATGCCAAGCGCCAGCGATTCCTTGATTTGTGTCAGCGGAGAGACGCTCACGTCATTAATGATCTGCACATTAAAATTGACGCTCACGTACTTGTTGACCTTCGCGGAAACCGTGTTGTCACTCCGGACGATGATCTGATCCATATGTTTGAATGCGTCGAACATCTCGAGCTTACCGGCATACGTCATATTATCGGCAAAATCCCACTTGACGTCGGTGACTGATTCCAATCCACCCTGGGCTTTTACCTTTTCGATTTCCGGTGTTGTGGGATCATCGGCATACTGAGGATATTGTGACGTGACGATTTCGCGGACTCCCGCACCCAACCGCGTGGTGATTTCAGGAATCGGCTGGAATGCAACACCGGCACTCTGCGTCAGGTACGCGGGATCAAAAAATTTGGAGATCGAAATGTCGGCAGTATCGGTATAATTGTATCCTGTGGCAAACTGCGTGCGCAGAGTGGCCGAAACGTACGGATTGATATTTGAACCAAGCTTATAGATGAGAAGCGTCTGCAGATAGATATCATCATCCGTTTTTCGAAGTCCCTGGGATCCGACGCGTGTTTGTCCAAAATCGAATGAATAGGAATTTGACCATTCTGTTTGTTCCAGCTCCTGGACGGATTCACCTTTCAGCCAGACGGTATAAGCAAGAGCATTTTCGCCGCCGCCCACCCAGTCCTTGAACGAAACCTGCGTAAGATTGAGTCCCGTTACCATGCTATGTTTCCATCCATAGGTCTTGACCGTATCGAGATTTGATTTCGCAGCACGGTCCTGATTGGCTTTATCCCGTTGAATATCTTCGGGGGTCTTCCCTTCCTGGGAATACGCGGTCAGCGAACAGCTCACAAGGATCATCATGATGAAGATTCGTTTCACGTTCAGCTCCTCTTGTTGTGTGTATTGAAGATCAGAATCTGAAGGGAATGGAAATATACGAAATGAGCGCACGCCATGCAATCAGGTGGAATGATCGTGAAGCAAATGCTGAGGGATTCCTATTTTCGTGCCTGGAGAATGTTCTCGAGAGCGCTCCCGAGCTGCGGATATCTGAATGCGAAGTGCGTCTCGAGAAGTTTCCCGGGTATGACTCGCTGTCCGGTCAGTACTATGCTCGACATTTCTCCAAGCCCGAGGCGCAAGATGAGTGCAGGCACCGGTGCCCAGCTCGGTCGATGAAGAACGCGCCCCAGAACTCCGCAGAATTCCTTCATCCGGACAATCCCCGGCGCAGCCACATTCACGGGACCCTCAAGATGTTCGTTCGTGACCGCGAACGAGATGGCCTCTGCAAGATCATCGTGATGAACCCACGGAAACCACTGCCTGCCCGATCCGAGCGGACCTCCGGCAAACAGCCGGAATGCAAGAAGCATCCGCGGAAGTGCGCCGCCGGTTTTGCCGAGAACAATGCCGATCCGGGGAATAACCACCCTGATTCCGAGTTCACGTGCGCCGGCAGCAGACTGTTCCCATGTCTGGCACAAGCCGGCAAGGAAATCCGTTCCCGGCTTCGCATCTTCGGTTACTTCACCCTCCTCCGGATTTCCATAGTATCCAACGGCCGAGGCGCTGACGAAAACTCGGGGCCGGCGTTTGCCAGAACGCATCGCCTCAACAAGCACGTTTGTGGCATCGACGCGGCTCGACAGGAGGATCGATTTTTGCCTACTGCTCCAACGTTTTCCGCCAATGGATTCTCCCACGAGGTTAATTACTGCATCGGCCCCTTCAAGTGATCCGGCCCACGGACCTATCGTCTTTGCATCCCATGCCTTTGTGTCTATCCTGTCAGACCAGGGAGAAGCCACCGACTCAGGATTTCGCGTCAAAATGGTAACGCTCCCTCCTTTTTCGATGATTTTACGGGTCAACGCAGAGCCAATGAAGCCGGATCCGCCCGCAATAATAATTTTCATTTCACGTTTCCCGATCATTCAGTTGATGCACCATACTCGATCTGCAGAATAATCTTCACGGAATAAAGTACAGAGTTCTCACCAGAAACTCAATGTTGCACTTCCGGTTGATTATGATTCGGTATCGGGCTATCTTCGGTATCGATCAACCGATACTATGGACCAGATGATTCAACGCATCACCGTCACAACTCTCGACCTCCCCGAGCTCCAACCCTATCGCACACTCAGAAGGCATGCCGATCATATCAATGCGGGAATTTTTGTCGCTGAAGGCGAGAAAGTCGTGCGGCGGCTTATGGAATCCGGACTCCCGCTCATTTCTTTTCTCATGACGCGAGAGTGGTCTGATGCACTCTTCCCGGAACATCGGATTCATTCCGGAGAAATCGCAGGAAACGAGCCCATCCCAGTGTATATTGCAGAAAAGAGACTCGTCGAATCGATTGTCGGTTACAACCTTCACCAGGGCATCATGGCTGTCGGAAAAGTTCCGGCACCCGTCTCTCCGGCAGAGATGGTGTGTACTCTCCGGCAGCCCTTTCTTCTTGTTGCACTCGATAGGCTGGTAAACGCCGAAAACGTGGGACTGATCGTCAGGAACTGTGCGGCATTTGGCGTGGACGGCGTGCTCGTCGGGGAATCGTCGAGCAGTCCGTATCTCCGGCGCGCGGTCCGGAATTCGATGGGAACTGTCTTTTCGCTTCCCGTGGCTGCAACAGAAAACCTCGCAGCATCACTACTCCGGCTGCACCAGGAGTACTCAACCCGAATCGTTGCGGCCCATCCGCGGGGGAATTCGACAATCTACAGTTGCAGATTTTCCGGGAATGTCTGCATCGTCCTGGGAAATGAGGGTGAAGGGATATCGGAAAGGATTCTGCATGTCGCCAACGATCTTGTTGGTATCCCCATGATGAAGAGCATCGATTCACTCAACGTCGCAAGCGCCAGTGCGGTGTTCCTTTTCGAAGCACGAAGACAGCGGGAAGCCGGGAAATAACGAACGGTCCTGGACCACTCTCCGTGCGAGATCAGAGCCAGTGCATCAAGATCCGGCGATCAATTCCTTCGTCGAAAAGAAGAATGCAATTTCGATCCGCCCGTTTTCAGCAGAATCGGATCCATGCACAATGTTTTCTCCTTTGTTGTCGGCGTAGAGCTTTCTGATTGTGCCGGCGGCGGCATCCTTCGGATCGGTTGCTCCGATAAGAGTTCGGAAGTCCGCAACTGCATTTTCTTTTTCAAGAGCGATCGGGACGCATGGGCCCGAACTCATGAACTCCACGAGGCCGTCGTAGAATGGCCGGCCCTTATGCACTGCATAGAATCCGCCTGCTGCCTCTTTCGTAAGCCGGATTTTCTTGAACGAGATGATCCTGAATCCCGCCTTCTGTATTCTCGAAATCACTTCACCTTCGAGTTTCTTCCTCACGCAGTCGGGTTTGAGAATTGCCAGTGTTCTTTCAATCACCTGTAACTCCAGTGGGTTTTTGGGAATTTACTTGTTGAGAGGTACATCCGTAGGATATCCGAGCGCCTGCCACTTCCTCCATCCGCCGTCCATGGAGATGACGTTCGTATATCCCATCTTCTGCAGATTATCTGCTACAAGCGCCGATCGAAAACCGCCTCCGCAGTAGAGAATAATTTCCGAGTTTTTGTCCGGGATCGAAGTCTCGATATCGCGTTCGATGATTCCTTTGCCGAGGTGAACCGCTCCCCGGATATGACCACGCTCCCACTCATGATCCTCCCGTGTATCCACAAGATGAATCCGTTCACCGTTCCCGATGCGGGTATGAACTTCTTCCGGGGTTGTCTGCTTGACGCGGCTCTTCGCGTCATCGACAAGTCTGAGGAATCCGGGGGAATGCTTCATGATATCGGTTCCGCAAAAACCATCTATTTTCGCGCCTTCCTTTTCTTTCCAGAAAGGGTGCGCTTCGAGCGACCCATGGGAATTGAAGTCCGCTTCCCTTTTCCCGGAAGCACCTTTGCAACCATCGCACCAATCATCGCCGGGCTGTCAACCACATGGATTCCGGCCTTCTTCATCGCGGCCATTTTCTCCGCTGCCGTACCTTTTCCGCCGGAGATGATTGCTCCGGCATGGCCCATGCGCCTGCCGGGGGGCGCCGTTCTGCCGGCAATAAATCCGATGACGGGCTTGTCGAAATTCTTCTTCACATATTCTGCAGCTTCCTCCTCAGCGGTGCCGCCAATCTCACCGATCATGATGACGGCATCCGTTCCATCATCATCCTTAAAGAGTCTCAGTGCATCGATAAATCTCGTCCCCACGACAGGATCGCCGCCGATACCGATACACGTCGACTGCCCCAAACCGAGCTCCGTCACCTGCCACACGGCTTCATACGTAAGTGTTCCGCTGCGCGAGATGACCCCCACCTTGCCAGCTCTGTGAATGAATCCCGGCATGATGCCGATCTTGCACTGGCCGGGAGTAATGATCCCCGGGCAGTTCGGTCCTATCATGCGCACACCGGTACGCTGAAGATACTCGTAAACCCTGACCATATCGCGAGCCGGAATTCCCTCGGTGATGGTGACAATGAGCTTTACACCCGAGGACGCGGCTTCCATGACTGCCTCGGCGGCATAGGCGGCCGGGACAAAAATCACCGAAGTATTCGCACCCTCTTCCCGTACAGCATCGGCGACAGTGTTGAATACCGGAACCGGCTTCTTGAACTGATACTGATCGTTCCCGGTATACTTCATGCCGCCTTTTCCCGGTGTCACACCGGCAACGACGTTGGTACCGTAAGCGATCATCTGCTGGGTGTGAAATGTTCCCTCCCCGCCGGTGATCCCCTGGACCACGAGACGGGTTTTCTTATCGACAAGTATACTCATATAGTTTCATTGTGAGAGTGATGTAATTGCGCAGCGCTCCGGGATTCATCCCAGAAAGCTACGATTGTTCCACAACATGCCCGACCCTGAAAATGGTTTGCTCATCAAATGAGTTGCCGAGCAGCTGAAGACCTATCGGAAGCCCCCTCCCGTCTTTTCCGCAGGGAATACTGATTCCCGGAATACCTGCGAGATTCGCCGAGACCGTGTACACATCAGAAAGATACATTTGCAACGGATCAGACAGCTTTTCCCCAAGGCGAAACGCTGTGCCGGGAGAAGTTGGCGTGAGAATACAGTCCACCTCCTGAAAGGCGTTCACAAAATCATTCCGGATGAGGCGCCGGATTTTCTGACCTTGCAGATAGTAGGCATCATAATATCCGGCGGACAAAACATAGGTCCCAAGCATGATTCGGCGTTTGACCTCTCTGCCGAACCCCCTGCTTCTCGATTCGACGTAGAGCTCTTCCAGGTCGCGGACGCCCGGAGCCCGCTCACCATACCTCGCCCCGTCGAATCGGGCCAGGTTAGAAGAAGCTTCCGCCGTTGTCAGCACATAGTACGCCGCAATCGTATATTCCGTATGCGGAAGGGAAATTTCCTTCACGAGCGCGCCGTTCGAACGCAGGACATCGACCTTTTTCGATATCGCACCGGCAATCTCCGAGGAGAGTGAGGCTGTGAAGTATTCTTTCGGTAAACCGATTCGGATTCCCCGCACATTTCCATCGAGTGAATTCAGGTAATTCGGCACGGGAGTTGACACCGAAGTGGAATCAGACGGATCGTGACCGGCGATCACACTCAGAACAGACGCCGTATCGTACACCGTCGAGCCGAACACTCCAACCTGATCGAAGGAAGAAGCAAATGCGACCAGACCGTATCGCGAGACGCGCCCGTACGTCGGCTTGAGCCCGACCACCCCGCACATTGCGGCGGGCTGACGCACCGATCCGCCGGTGTCTGTTCCCAGGGCAGTCATGGAGAGTCCCGCAGCTACTGCCACCGCCGATCCACCGCTTGAACCACCGGGAACGACCTGTTCGTCGACCGGATTCCGGACAGGACCATACGCGGAATTTTCATTCGATGACCCCATCGCAAATTCGTCCATGTTCGTCTTACCAATAATGATTGCATCGGCATCCACCAGGCGCCTGACGACAGTAGCATCGTAGGGCGAAATGTACGACTGAAGCATTCTCGAACCACACGTGAGTGTGCGGTCTTTCATGGCAATACTATCCTTTACAGCAACGAACATCCCGGCGAGCGGCCCTGCCGTTCCCCGCCTCAACTTGCTGTCGACCTCCACCGAACACTTTCGAGCCGGTTCGGAGAAGACATCGAGGAATGCGTTCAGCCGCTGCTTGCGGTCGATTTCTGACAGAAGCACCTCGAGGGTCTTTGAACAGGTTGTCTCTCCGGCTGCAATGCGTTTCCGGAAAGTGGCAAAATCGTTCAGTGGCATGTTCTCCAGATGACAGCGGGTGGATGATCACCGTCGCGAGGACGGGCCGAACCGGGCAGGCAGAGAATTCCCCCTCATCACCGGACGGAGCCCGGCAAGAGAAGGCATCGCGGGCTATTTTTGCTCGATCTTCTTCTGATCCGCCGGTTTTTCGATTTCGTCCTGGATATCGCGGGCGGCCTTGCGGAATTCACGAACCCCTTTACCCAAACCCTGCATGAATTCGGGGATTCGCTTGGAACCGAACAAGACAAGCACAACGAGCGCAATTACAAGTATTTCCGGCGTTCCTAAGTTCCCAAACATCGTTAACTCCTTTCTATGACATCGTGATCATAAATATACGAATCCTTGAGCACATTATGAATTAATGACTGGAAGATCTTTTGCCCGTCCGTCGGGCCCGTCTCGGGATCCGCGGCACGTTCGGGATGCGGCATAAGCCCCATCACATTTCCCGCCCGGTTCAGAATTCCGGCAATGTTGTGTAATGATCCGTTGGGATTGGACTGAGGAGTCACCTTTCCACGGGCGTCAGTATACCGGAAGATGATCTGCCCTTCGTCTTCAAGCTGCCGGATGGTTTCGTCGTCAGCATAAAAATTCCCTTCTCCATGAGCAATTGGAATTCGCAGAACCTCACCGCGGGTGCATGCAGACGTAAAGCGGGTTCCGGTATTCTCCACACGAACATGGACAAACTCGCAGGCAAACGTGAGGCTTTCATTCCGGAGCAGTACACCCGGGAGCAATCCTGCTTCACACAACACCTGAAATCCGTTGCAGATCCCGATGAGCGTTCCGCCGGCTTTTGCAAATGCGATAACCTCGTTCATAATGGGAGAGAATCGCGCAATGGCACCGCATCGCAGATAGTCGCCGTACGAAAACCCGCCCGGGAGTATCACGCAGTCAACATTCTGGAGCGATGTCTCCTTATGCCAGAGGAACCTCGTGTCCTGATGCATGACGCGTTTGAGAACGTCATACGCGTCATGATCGCAGTTCGATCCCGGGAATACCACAACGCCGAATTTCGGGGAGGACATCTCTTACACTTTCTCCAGGGTGAACTGAAAATCTTCCATGACAGGATTTGCCAGGAGCCGCGAACACGCTTGGCGGGTCAACTGCTCGGCTTCTTCACGTGTTGAACCGTTCACTTTCATCTCCACATACTTCCCGAGTCGCACGTCGTCGACAGCAGTCATACCCAGACTCCCGAGGGCATGATGCACCGCCTTTCCCTGCGGATCGAGAATCGATTTTCTCAGCGTCACGGTAATCTTTGCGAGGTACAGCGCCATACACTAAATGTCGATACTGCTGATCTCCGCTTCCTTCTCATCAAGCTGCTTCAACTCAGGGTGCAGCGCATAGCGGATCACCTGCACAATGGTTCTCATCGGACCCGTGGCAATATAAAAGAGGAAGAACGGAAAAAGCGCCTGACCGGCGGTCACTGCAATCGCCGTAATGCCGATGATCCCCACCGTAAATCGCAGGGGATGCTGTTTAATTCCACGGCGAGAAAACTTCGGAACGGTGTCATACTTGATGGTGCTCACCATAAGAATCGACAGGACCACCACCATCGGTGCAAGAAGCGCTGCCGGCAGGCCGGTAAGGGTGTTGCCCTCCTGCAGGTTCTGGAGAACGAACGCACCGATTGTTACCGCGGTCGCAGGAATCGGCAACCCACGGAAATACTCCTTGTCGTACCCGACCAGCTGCGTGTTGAAGCGTGCCAGGCGGAGCGCACCGAGAATCAGCGGCATCGCACTTACGAGCATACCAATGCCCTCCATCGTATGGAGAAAAACGGAGTACACGAGAAACGATGGCGCCGCGCCGAATGACACGACATCGGAAAGAGAATCAAATTCTACGCCGAATCCGCTGGAAGATTTGGTGATCCTTGCCATGATCCCGTCGAGAACATCGAAAATCGCCGCAAGGATAATGAACCATGATGCAAGCACATAGTCTCCCTGTGCGGTATGAATAATCGACCGGAATCCCGAGAAGATATTGAGAACGGTGAAGAGACTCGGAACGACTGCTCTGGTAATTTTCATGAAACGATTCCTTTTTCAGTTATGCCGGCGGGAACATAATACCCGAGGATTGTCTCACCCGCTGTGACGCGATCGTGCAGATGCACTGCGAGAGTTGTCGGCTTCGGCATCAACACATCAACTCGTGAGCCGAATTTGATCATCCCGAATCTCTCGCCGCGAGTTGCCTCCTGCCCCTCGCCGACATTCGCTACAATGCGGCGAGCGACTGCCCCGGCAATCTGCCTGATCATGATTTTGTACCCGTACCCCGCAATGCCGATTTGCGTCCGCTCGTTGCCGGTCGAGGACTTTTCCGCAAATGCCACAAGATGCTCACCCTGTATATGCTGGAAATACTCCACAACGCCTGAAATCGGAAAACGGTTGACATGCACATTGAGGGGGGACATAAAGATGCTTACCTGAATCGCGGGACATTTCAGATACTCCCGTTCCACGAGATCCTTGATCAGGACCACCTTTCCGTCTGCGGGAGCGATAACACAATTGTCCGTGATGGGCGTCTGGCGGTCGGGATCCCGGAAAAAATTGAGGACGAGGAGAGAGCAACAGACGCAGATGATAAGAACGGTATACTGAACGAATGCATCTTCGAGAAAGTAAAAGACTGCAAGGACCACAACTGCGGCGCAGAGAAGCACAATCTTCACCGTACCGACCCCGTATTCCGTGATCATGGCCAGGTATACACCCGTTAGACCTTCATCATCAGGCGATCACACAATTTCGAAACGGCAGTACCGGAATCCGGGGGTACCGGCGCCGCGGTGTGATCAAGAAACGTGCATGTCTGTGGCGAGAGCTCATCGATCAGGACGACCTGACCCTTCAAGCGGCCAAACGCAAACCCCGCTTTCGCCAGCCCAAGCTGCCGTCGTTCGCATAATCCACGGATGACCGCATTGGCCTTCGATGCAATCCGGTTCATCTGCTTGAATTCCTCGGGTGTCGCCACACCGAGAGCATACACATGATACTCGTTCATCCACGGAGAGAGACCGCCCGAACTGTAATAATGTTCGATGATTGGAAATTCGAAATTTGACCCCTTCGCGCCCTGGAACCGCTCCGCAATCGATCCATCATCAACATTGAATACCCTCACCTGTACGGGAATGGCATCCGTCGGTTTCACCATCATTTCCGTATCAGAAATTTTCCTGATGTAGTGTGTGGCAATCCGGTATTCTTCGAGATATTCGAACAGGTACGAGGAGATGGTATTCCTTAAGCTCTCCATCTCACTGTTTCTGGGGCGCTTCTTATCGTTTTGGTGATCCTGCGAGAAAAATTCCTGGATGAGAACATCGGGCTTGTCTGTTCGATAGTATGATTTCCCCTGCCGCTCGTAGAGCTTCTTGCGTAACTCAATTTTTTCGGTCTTGCTTGCTGGTGATTCAAGCAATGATTCCATTCAACTCCTCATCATAGACGGAAATCGATACTTTGCCATCAAAACTTATGAAATAATACGTGCAAAGTCAAACACTCTCTCTGGATGGAAAACTGGTTTTTGGGAGGAAAAAAAGAAGAAAAAGTCCTGATCTGAACGATCAGGACTTTTCGAAAACCCTGATCGGAAGAACCATCATGTTCAAACCGTCGAACTGCAGCTTGCGCTGGAGCTGATTGGCCGTTTCATTGTGAAGAAACCGTTGGTACCAGCGTTCTTTCTGGAAGACAAGCTTACTCGTAAAGAAGACCGCCTGGGGAAATTCCTTGTGGACATTTTGTGTGATTTTTGCGGCCTCATCGATGATGTCTGTCCCGACTCCCATCCGAAACGTGGCAGCAAAGCCGAGTTTGTTTGCCATGCTCACATATTTCTGCAGTCCTTCCTCGGTCTGCCTCAGTGCTTCGTTCATATCGTTCAAACCCTTCAGGCTGCCGGCATCCACGACATTCACGGAGATGAAAATAAAGTTCTTAAAATGAGAAGGAAACTGTTTCTGGATGTTCAGGAAGGAGTGGATGCCAAGACCGCTGAACGAATTGACGAAAAGCGCCGCCGTCGGCGCCCGCGGATCCACCGGCACCGGGGAAGTGGTCTCCGGAAGAGGAATATCACTCAGGATTTCATCGAGACGATTGAGATTAGCCCTGACACGGACATAATGCCTTCGTATCAGAAAGCAGAATGCTACGAGGATCGAGGTGACCGTGAGTGTCACCCATCCTCCCTGACCCAGTTTTTCGTACACGTTGACGAGCAGGATTGAAAGACAGAGAACGAGCCCTATCAGATGAATGATAATATGGCGCGACCAATCCGGGTATTTTTTTCTGTTTTGAACCCAGTATCGCACCATTCCCATTTCGGAAAGCGAGAATGTCAGGAAGACGTTTATCGAATACATCAGTACGAGCGTTGCCGTATCGCCATGCGTAATATAGAGGACGAGAATCGCAGCCCCGGAAATGAGGATTACCCCGTTCTGCATCGTGAGCCGGTCGGAAAGGGTGCTAAACCGATGCGGGAGCCACGAATCGAGTGCCATGTTCGACATGACGCGCGGGCCATCAATAAAACCGGTTTGAGCGGCAACGAAGAGAAGCGCCGCTTCGGACACGAGTGTGAGAATAACGAACATACTTCCGACGGGAAGAGAGCCGATGACCCAGCTGCCCGCAAAATTCTCCAGGAGAACCGCGTTCATGGTCTTGCCTTCAACCGGGATCACATGATATAGAAGATAGAGAACGAGAATACCTCCCGCAGTGATAGAGAGCGAGACGGCTATGTACACCATCGTACGCTGGGCGGTCGCAACTTTCGGTTCTCGCATGATCTGTATACCATTGCTTACTGCCTCGATTCCGGTGTATGTTCCCGCACCCATGGAATACGCCCTGATGAAGATGGCGAATACTCCCATGGCACCCAGTGTTGTAAGATCCGTCCGAAATCCGGAGCTGATATCGTTTGCAACCCGGCCCGTCTCGAAAAAATGATTCGCCACCCCGCCGAGAATGAGCACTGTATGCGCTAGGATAAACACCGCGAAGATCGGCATCAGCACAGTGACAGATTCCTTTACACCGCGAAGGTTGAGAATCGTGAGCATCACGATGACACTGATAACGACAACCATTTTGAGAGGGACGACTCCGGGTCCCAGAAAGCTGAACACCTGATCGACACCGCTTGCAATGGAAACGCTGATAGTCAGAACATAATCCACAAGGAGTGCAGATCCCGACAGAACACCGAACTTCGGGCCCAGGAGCCGACTTGCAACAACGTATCCGCCTCCGCCGAAAGGAAAATGCTCAACGATGCGGGAATAAGCGTAGGAAATAATGAAGACTGTAAATGCGGTGGCCAGTGCAAGACCGACCGCCAGGTACGTGTGCGAGCCAACCGCCCGCATCGCTTCGTCAGGTCCGTAGGCGGATGAAGAAAGACCATCCGCACCGAGACCCACCCATGCCAGAAACGCGATAAGGGAGATTTTATGAAATATGGTTGGATCTTTAACGCTTCGCGGAGCTCCCAAGAGTATCCGCTTGAGGCGCTCGCTCAAATCTTCAACAATACCAACTGATGGATGTTCGTCTTCGGGGCTATCCATGACAGGAGCGTACGGGGAGGTCTAAAGCGATTGGAGTGAAGACTCCGTCCGATAAATACGCATTCACCTCTGCGGCAGCGTGAATAGAATGTGTCTGCACAAAAATCAGGTTAGAGTATACGAAATGGGCTTACCAAAGTCAATCGGGGGAAAAAAACGGATCTGATCACAGGATGGAGACTATTGCAGAACAGAATAAATTTTCGTATTTTCGTGTTTGAAGCGGGCCGACCGGAGGCGCATAGAGCTTCCAAGTGAAGTACCTGCAGCATTGCCCCGTGGTGTAATTGGCAACACACTTGACTCTGGATCAAGGTAGTTCAGGTTCGAATCCTGACGGGGCAGCACAGACATTGCAAATTGTAAATCGTAAATTGGAACCGGTCTGAGTGGTGTCATCCTAATCCCCGGGAAAGAACGAGTTTCCCGGGGTTCTTTTTTTGATACTCCTGAACAGCTCCTCTGCCTCTTACCACCTGACTCACCACAACTTTGCCCGGAAATGATTTCTGTCTATATTGGATCTCATGGACGGAACGATTCCGAAATTTTATCCCGTTATTCTGCAGTATCCGACTCAGAACTCCCACAATGCATTCTCCGGAACCTTTTTCCCAAAAGCGGAATTGATCGCGTCAACATCTCATTCTTCCTGAATCCCGCTTGACCGCCCTCGTCAACATTGCACTCGTCCTAATCCTTTCACAGGACACGACTGCACCGCCTTCGTGGGCGGATACCGCAGAAGCCGAGTTCGGCGCGATGAATTACGACCGGTCGATCACGATCTACGACTCACTTCTCACGTCTTCCAGCGACTCCGCCCTCATTCTCTGGAAACTTGCCCGATCGTGGGTTTGCGCTGGCGATATCGCACCTCATTCGGAGCGGATCAGGTATTATACGGAGGCAGAGGGATTTGCGGCAGGATCGGTCAATGCCGATTCACTGAGCTCCGAGGGGCACACATGGCTTGCAGCGTCAATCGGCAACATTGCGATGTATGAGGGCGGAAAGACGAAGATTCAGCTCTGCCGAACGGTGAAGAAAGAGATCGATCGCGCTCTCGAGCTCAATCCGAAAAACGCTCTTGCCTATTCCATCCTGGGATCATTTTACAAAGCACTCGGCGATGTCTCCTGGCTCGAGCGCCGCCTGGCAGGTCTTTTCCTCGGCGGCCTCCCCGACGGCGGCTATGAAGAATCGGAAGCAGCGTTCAGGAAGGCCATCGGGCTTGCACCGGAAGTTATCCGCAATCATTTCGAGCTCGCAAAAGTGTACATGCTGCAGGACAGGGACGAAGAGGCATTCGTGGAATTTCAGAGGGCACTCTGGCTCCCGAACCATATCGGCATGGATTGCGAAATGCAACAGTCAGCCGTTGAGCTACTGGAAGAACTCCGGGAAAAACATCCGCGGGAATTTCGAAAAGCTGAGTGACCGGTTTTTCTCTCCCGCAGGAATCCGGATGGCCGCTCGATAGATCGGGAAAATTTGGAATTCGGCTAATCCAGAAACTCGGCAGGCCAGCCGGAGTGCCCTGAGAGCTTGGTGAACTCGAGCTTTCTCCGGAACATGACCCACCGTTCGTGACGAAGGAGATAGGGTAAAAACCCGGCCCGCCGGCACCCTCTCAACGATGGTTCATTTTCCTCCGCAACAAACGTGATTACGGTATGGACTCCTCGAGTCTTTCCGATTTCGGCAATACGGGCTACCGCCGCACCCATGACACCGTGACCGCGGTATCCATTGAGAGTCAGGGCATTTTCGAGAAGCGCTTCTCCCTCGGCAAGAACCGGATAGATACTATTGAAGTATGACTGGATCCTCTCGTTTTGGTCCGGACCCATGAGCCACTGAATGAAGACCAGGTCGCCCTCCTCGTTGAATGCGCCATAACAGGTGGGGATGTCCGCATGAACGTGCTCCATGCGGTCGATGATTTCCAAATCGAAGTTCGGATCCTCTTCTGACCTGTAGACCTCGAGGAGGGTGGAAACTTCAACCGGCGTCAGGGGACGAATCGTAAGGGCGAACGGCTCCTCGGGAAGACCTATGGAGTTACGAAGGTCTCGCCGAAGACCGTACGAGTATCTGTTGGAATAAATACGTGTGGCGATTTTTCTGAGGAGCAAGGAAAAATGTGCCCGACTGATGAGGAACCACAGATTCCGCAATCGCGTCGAGAGATAGATCATTCCCTAATACTGTTGTGGAACATACTCTTGTACAGTCGCATGCCCTGCACCTTCCGGCATTTACCAACCCTCTGCCGGACGAAGGAGTGAATCAGCTTGAACGTTTACCGACAAAATGAAAAAACCCTTCGCAGTCCAACTGCTTAGGGTTTCAAAGAACCAGCCAAAAACTGATGGCACGAATATACAGAACGGAATGCATCGATGCAACATCAGTCGTAATGGCATCCTCTGAAGCCGGGCAAAATGAGGAAATTCAAGGATCGGGAGAGAAAAAATGCTATATTCCCAACTGGTGAGATGAATAGACCCAACCACACCGCAATTCATGACATCAGAACCCTGGCTGCGCGCTGTTGATCTCTGTCGCTTCTATAAGCGGGGCCCACAAACTGTTCATGCTCTGGCCGGCGTTACCCTCGATGTTGGAAGAGGCGAATTTCTCGGCATCGTGGGTGCGTCAGGATCGGGCAAGTCCACGCTTCTGAATCTTCTTGCAGGGCTCGATACACCAACCTCGGGGTTCGTGCAGATCGGTGATCGCCGGCTCTCGGTGATGTCACGAAAAGAGCTCTCCCGCTATCGTGCATGCCAGGTTGGGATGATTTTTCAATCATTCAATCTTATCGCGCATTATACGGCTCTGCAGAATGTCGAAACGGCACTTGTGTTCAATGACGTGCCTCAGAAAGAGCGACGCACCGCTGCGCTCGCAATTCTCGGACAGCTCGGGCTCGCAGACCGGGTTTCGCACAGGCCCGCCGATCTCTCCGGCGGCGAACAGCAGCGCGTCGCTGTTGCCCGCGCTATCGTGAAAAAACCCTCGATCCTTTTCGCCGACGAGCCGACAGGAAACCTCGATTACGAGAATTCCATGCAGATTGCCGAGCTTCTCCGGCAATTGAACCACAGCGGGCTGACAGTTGTCATGGTAACCCACAATTTGGAGATGGCAAACGCATACTCACATCGTATCGCGAGGATGCAATACGGGAAAATGACAGGGGACGACGAGGGAATGCCGCAGAAAGGTCCGCGAACATGACTGTGCGGGATTTTATCTCGATTCCGGCCGGAAACCTCTGGCGGATGAAACTCCGTACCATTCTCACCGTCGCAGGGATTGTCATTGCCATCGCGGCATTTGTGTCGATGGTTTCGTTCGGCACCGGAACTCAGGAAAACGTGGACAAGCAGTTCAATGAGCTCGGCCTCCTCACGACAATGCAGGTGTTTCCGCAACACCGTCCGAACGAACCCCAGTCGTTCGGAGAACCGAAACTCGATCTCACCGCCCTGAGCCGTTTCGAGCGAATTCCCGGCGTCCTCCTTGTATATCCCTATGACCCGTTCGTCGTGCATGTCCGGATCGGAGATACTACTCTCGAATCCCGCGCACAATCGCTTTCTCATGCCGCGATGCAGACCAAGCTTTTTTCCCAGATTCGAGCCGGAAAAATCTTCGAAGGCGACAGCTCAAGGTCGGCTCTGATCTCCGGCGAGCTGCTGAAAAACGCCGGGATCGACAATGCTGAGTCGGTAATCGGAAAGCAGCTCATTGTATCGATGCAGGTTTCCACCATCGACAGCGCGCTCCGCCATCTCCTGGTTGACAAGGGGGAATCGATCATTGACAGAGTGCGACGGATTCAGCTGGATTCCCTCCTCAATGACGACAACTATCTGCGAACGACTCTCCGGACCGAAGCTAACGAAGCGGTGCGGCGGTTTGTTTCCGGATTCCTGAATGCCCGCCGGACGGTGAGCGATACGCTCACGATCTGCGGCGTCGTCGAATCGGAACGCATGGGACGCATGCGCATGGAACCGGTCATTATTCCGTTCAAGACAGGAGAGCGCTTCACGACAAGCGGCTTCAGCGGAAACCCCGCCGATCTCTTCACGGCCATGAGCTCGGGAAATCTCTTCCAGAGCGCGGACGACAGGTCGGGCAAGTCGTTTTCCCAGGTGACGATCAATTTCGACCCCCACGTATTCTATGCAACGATCAAGGATTCGATCGAGGCGCAGGGATTCCGGACATTCAGCTTTGCGGCAGAGTTCGACCAGATACAGAAAGCATTTGTCTATCTCGACCTGGCGCTTGGCGCCGTGGGACTGCTGGCGCTGCTGACCGCCTCACTCGGCATTGTGAACACCATGGCAATGTCACTCCTGGAACGAAAGCGCGAGATCGGAATCTTCAAATCTCTTGGCGCAGATGAATCAGAGATCCGCCTTCTTTTTCTGGCAGAATCCGGCACAATCGGCCTGATCGGCTCTTCATTCGGCATCATCTCGGGATGGATCATCACCCGCATTGTCACGATTATCGCACACATTTATATGAGGAGGCAGGGCATACCCGAAGTTGAGCTTTTTTCACTCCCGATCTGGCTTGTTCTGGTTGCTCTGGCCGTCGGGACGGGAGTGGCTGTCCTTGCCGGGCTCTATCCTGCCTCGCGAGCCGCACGCGTTGATCCGGTGGAAGCGCTGAGAAACGACTGATCATCAATTTGCCGCATCGGCACGTTCGTCGCTTCAAAATCGTTTCTCGTAATAGTGTACGCGGGTGTTCTCCCCATCAGTCCCACATGAAGGCAACCAACCCCGATTTCCATCAGTGGTCCGGGAAAGCAAAATCCATGGAATTCACTCACATTCCGGGATTTCACGTATAGGGTGAATTATCAAACAGTAATAAACAATAAAAGGCTTGACAAAGCAGTAATTAATAATTACCTTCCTGTAGAACTCCCACTTTCCGAGAAAGGAACTCTATCATGGATCATGAAAAGTTCAATCTCGCTTCCCTCATCCCAAACCTCCAGAACACAGAAGCATATTTTGATGCAATCGTCAACGAAACACAGATCGGAAGTCGGATCATCCGGCTCTTGGCCATCTTCATCGGACTGACCTTCTTTTACGGGCTTGTTATGGGTGCATACAGCGGAGTCCTTCAAGCTGTCACGGCAGCAGTCAAAGTTCCCGCACTATTCGCGCTCTCACTCATCATCTGCTACCCCGCATTTTTTCTCCTGCAGTTCATACTCGGATCCAAAATGAAACTCCTGCAAATGACCGCAGTAATAATGGCAGGTTTCGTTCTGGCCAGCGGGATCATGGTATCGTTCACCCCGATTGTGGTGTTCTTCGTTCTCACCGGGGGGAACTACCATTTTCTCCAGCTCCTGCATGTTGCGATCTTCACACTTGCGGGACTTTTTGGTATGAAGATGGTATTGGATGCATTGACGTATTCATGCGACAAGAAGAACATCTATCCTAAGACCGGGGTGACCGTATTCCGGTTCTGGGTAATCATTCTGGCATTCGTTGCAGTTCAGCTCGCCTGGAATCTCAGGCCATTCCTTGCTGAACGGGACAAGCCATATGCTCTTTTCAGATCGTATGAGGGGAATTTTTATACAGCAGTGATCTACTCATTCGAGCAGCTCATTCGACCGGCAGCGGAATCACAGAAACCGCGTGTAACAGACAATCAAACCCCAATGTTCTTTGACACAACAAAGGAAAGGTAAGACTGCGTGGTAAACGATGAGATTATGACGCTCGAAGAGGTTGCCGCCTACCTGAAACTCAAGCCGCAGACGATCTACACTTGGGCCCAGGAGAAGAAAATTCCCGCGGCGAAAATCGGAAAGGAATGGCGGTTCAAGCGGTCGGTGCTCGACGAGTGGTTTAACAACCATATCGACGAGAAATTCAGCAAGATCGTTCACAATGCGCACATGGCGAAAGACAGGAAGATTTAAGAGAAAAGAGGTACTCCGCATCATCAAAATCCACGAGAATTAAACTCGTACGAGTCTGCATTGGTAATCCAGGCCATTTCCCTCAATTTCATGCAAGAATTCGAACAGCAACACCTTCCCCGGCAAGGATATCCCCGCAACCCTTTATTGAGTTTCGTCGTCTAATCAACAGCGTTCATTTTTTCACGTCGCGGCACATCGGTGTGATCGCTCTGATCAGAAAAAACTGTACGCCAAGGAGATTATCGAATGTCGAGAGGACGATCACTGTTTTACCTTGGAGTTCTGTTTCTCCAGACTCATGCACTCGCAGATCCGCCGGATGCTCCCCCACCGATTTCCATTCACGCCGTCCGGGTTACCGAACCGATTACGATCGACGGCATTCTTTCCGAACAACTCTATCAAATGCCAGGATTCACGCGATTCATACAGCGCGATCCCATCGAAAATGTTCCCCCTTCACAACGCACCGAAATCTGGGTGGGATACGACGACGGTTCGCTCTATATCGGTGCGAGAATGTATGATGCCTCACCCGATTCGATCGAACAGCGGCTTGCCAGGAAAGACGCCATGATAACCGCGGACGCATTCACGTTCTACATCGACGGCTATCACGACAAGCGATCGGGCTTTTATTTCGGCATCAACGCTGCGGGAACCATGTACGACGGGGTCCTCTATAACGACGACTGGAACGACGATTCATGGGACGGGATATGGGAAGGCAAAGTGCACATCGACGCGCAGGGATGGACTGCTGAGATGCGCATCCCGTATTCGCAAATCCGGTTCGAACAAGGTGACGGGTACCACTGGGCAGTCGACTTCAAGCGGATTATTGCGCGGCTCAATGAAAATGATTACGTCACCTTCACACCGAAGAACGGATCAGGATTCGTCTCGCGGTTCGTGGACCTGACAGGAGTGGAAAATATCGTCCCTCCGCGACGCCTCGAGGTGATGCCCTACATCACCGGCAAAGCAGAATATGCTCCTCACGACATCGGAGATCCGTATCATACCGGCTCGAGATACTCTCCTGGCCTTGGTGCCGATTTCAAAATGGGGCTCGGCAGCAATCTGACGCTGGATGGGGCAATCAACCCCGATTTCGGCCAGGTTGAAGTCGATCCTGCCGTCGTCAACCTGAGTGATGTCGAGACATATTACAATGAGAAGCGTCCATTTTTTCTTGAGGGATCGAACATATTCGATTTCGGGTCGGGAGGAGCGAGCAATAACTGGAGCTTTAACTGGTCGAGTCCTACGTTCTTCTACAGCCGAAGAATAGGAAGAGCTCCGCAGGGAAGCGTATCGAATGCGACCTATGTCGATATTCCTTCCGGGACGAACATTCTCGGCGCCGCGAAGCTCTCCGGCAAGGCCGGTGATAACTGGAGCATTGGAGCAATCAGCGCTCTCACGGCAAGGGAGATGGCAGATGTTGATTCGGCGGGGGTCCGTTCCAGCGCAGAGGTTGAACCTCTTACGTATTACGGCGTCGCGCGCGCACAAAAGGAGCTTAACGAAGGACGACAGGGAATCGGCATGATGTCGACATTCACCCAGCGTGATTTCAGCGACCCGCTTATGGAAGATCAGATCAACAAAAATGCGCTGATGGGAGGAATCGACGGCTGGACATCGCTTGACGACAGCAAGACATGGGTCGTGACACTCTGGACTGCGGGAACAAACGTCACCGGGACGGCAAGCAGGATCTTTTCACTCCGAGAGGATGCTGAACACTACTACCAGCGCCCCGATGTTCCATACGTCCATCTTGACAGTGGTACAACATCTCTCTCAGGTTATGCCGGCCGGATCTTTCTCACGAAACAGAAAGGCAACTTCACCGTGAACGGATCGCTCGGCGTCATCTCTCCAGGATTTGATGTGGACGATATGGGATTTCAGTGGAGGACCGACGTGATCAACAGCCATGCCGGGGCGAGGTACAGCTGGACCGTACCGACATCATGGTACCAGAGTCTCACGCTGTCTGCCGCGCTTTTCCGGTCATACGACTTCGGGGGTGACGTCACCTGGCAGGGAATCTGGCAGAACAGCGATATCGTCTTCCCAAATTTCTACGAGTTTGGTTATGCGTATGCTTACAACCCGCAGGCGATCAGCGACCACCGCACACGGGGTGGTCCGAAAACCATCAACCCGCTCGGATATGAAATTTCCTGGTGGCTCTCCGGGGACAGCCGCAAGACGTTCATTCCCGGGATTAATTTCGACAGCTACCAGTCGGCCTACCAGACGACATATTACATCAACTTAAGTCTCGACTGGAAACCTGCGTCGAACATCGAAGTGATCTTCACTCCGGAATTTGACGGTGACTGGGAGAATTCGCAGTGGGTGGGAGCGTTTGCCGATCCGACCGCCACTTCGACATTCGGGACCAGATACGTTTTCGGGGCAATGGACCAAAAACAATGGGTCGCGGGAATCCGGCTCAACTGGGCATTTACTCCAACACTCAGCCTGCAAGTATATGCTCAACCTCTCCTATCCGCTGCACGGTTTTCCAACTTCAAGGAACTTGCGCGTGCAGGGAGCTATGACTTCAACAATTACGGAAGAGACGGATCGACGATTTCGTATGATGCATCGTCATCAACTTACACTGTCGACCCTGATGGTGGTGGCCCTGCCGCTCCTCTTTCATTCGGCGATCCGGATTTCAATGTAAAATCCATACGGGGAGATGCGGTGTTACGGTGGGAATTTACGCCCGGTTCAACGTTCTATCTTGTCTGGACACAGACCCGCGAAAATGATCTGAATCCCGGGGACATCGAATTCAATCACAATTTTTCAAAACTCTTCAATTCACAGCCGGACAACATTTTTCTGATGAAGATTGCGTACTGGCTCAACCCATAAACAGCGTGCGGGTTGAACCTGACAAGATCAAACGGCATTCAGATTGAGAAATCGTAATCAAGCTCAAACTCGAGCCGCTGCTGAGAAGCACGATACCTGCCCGTTCCGCGTATCCCCTTCAGTGCGCCCGAGCCGGAATTCAGGAGAATGGCAAGTGTAGATGAAGCGACGCCGTTCCTGAACGTCCCGCTGTCCTGCATCATAAACCCGCCCTCCCGGCCGGAGATGAGGCCGGTAAATTTCATCAAACCGATATAGCTTGCCGATGACTTGTGCGGGTCGTTCGGGTCTGAGTAGTCGTAGAACATCAGATACTCGACCATTCCCTTTCCCGCAATCTCCCCCGTGAACTCATATTCAACGGTGGCTTTCGTCAGTTTCGATTTTGGCGAGACCTGGTCATAGGTTTTTTCATCCCAGCTTTTCACTGCGTAGGTGCCGTGGGCATTCATACAAAAATTCCTTCGGATGTGAGGGTCAGAACTGCAATTCGTCAAATGAATTTTTCACAAGACCGGCCGCCCGTTGAGGTCCAGTTCCATATACGTCACCCCGGAAACGGGATTATATTTGTACGGCTGGATATCCCTGAATCCTAACTCACGGTAAAGCCGTTGGGCGTCTGCCATCGAGGGAAGGGAATCGAGCCGCATCCGGCGGTATCCTCTTTCCCGGGCACGTTCAATTGCGCGCCTGGTAAGTGCCTCCCCTAATCCGTGTTTCCGCGCCGAGGGACGAACATAGAGCCGCTTCAGTTCTGCTATATCGGGAGGTTCCAGCGGCCGAACAGCGACACACCCTGCAGGTGCACCGTCTAACGTTGCCAGGAATAGTCCTCCCTGATCAGGTGCGTACATACCAGGCAGTTCGTCGAGCTCCGTCTCAAATCCTTCAAAACACAAATCGAGATTGATCGAATCGGCGTATTCCCGGAAGAGAATCCGGACGGCGGATATCTGTTCATCGGTCAGGGCTTCTATGATCTCGCGCATGTTCTACTGCCGTTTTCCATGGCGGTGCGGTGCGAACGTCGTCATTCTATCGGCTTTACATCTTGAGCCAGTCGAGGAGTTTATACATCAACGTCGCGGGCCAGAACAACGCCTTGATAACACCAAAGACTCCTTCCCAAAACGTCGCAGAATGTTGAACAAAATAAATTGCCGCTCCAATAAATCCCATCCCATATACTCCGCTGAAAAATCCTTTCTCTTTCATTTTCGAGGTTCCTTCCTGATCGTTTCAGAATGAATTTCTTGAGTTGATCGCAGATTGATCGAAGAACCAAAAAATCCGGTGAGGTGATGGATCTCCCGATGGTACACCGGAAGAAATGTAGCCAATCTCTGCCGGAGAATCAATCGGTTGGAGTCAAGCTTCCCTGCGAACCGAATATTCGGGTCCCGCGATTCCTTTGAGAGCCCCTTCAATCCTCAAAAACCGGGCCAATTTCAACAACTCGGATCGTCCCGGCTCAACCGACAACGACATTTTTCCTCCAAAATTACTAACTTTCGGTCGTCATATTCGTATACAAACTGATAAGCGGTTACTTCCTTCTTCTCACCATCTCATAACAACATCGGAGTATCGCAATGAAATATTTCCTTTCCATCACAGTGGTATTTTTGATGGCTGCCGCCGCCGCGCAGGGACAGCAGGAAGCACGGCTGCTCCGCTTCCCCGATATTCACGGCAACCAGATCGCCTTTTCGTATGCGGGAGATTTGTATACCGTTCCCTCTACCGGGGGCATTGCGCGCAAGCTCACCAATTCCAACGGGTACGAAATGTTCCCGCGATTTTCGCATGACGGCAAGTGGATTGCATTCACCGGCCAGTACGACGGAAACACCGAGGTGTATCTCATCCCTTCCGACGGCGGGATTCCGAAACGACTCACCTATACACCCACGCTTGGACGCGATGACGTCTCCGACCGTATGGGACCGAACAACCTCGTCATGGGATGGAAACACGATGACAGGCACGTCATCTTCCGTTCACGCATGAAGGAATGGGATGATTTCAAAGGCAAGCTCTACCTCGCATCTGTCGATGGAGGACTTCCCGAAGAGCTCCCTCTTCCCCGCGGCGGCTTCTGCTCATACTCTCCCGATGACAAGCAGCTAGTCTACAACCGGATCTTCCGCGAGTTCAGGACATGGAAACGTTATCGCGGCGGCTTGTCGGACGACGTCTGGATTTACGATTTTGCCACGAAGAAGACCGAAGACATCACCAACAATCCGGCAGGCGATATCATACCGATGTGGAGCGGCAACAAGATTTATTTCCTTTCGGATCGGGATTCTGTCAAGCGGTTCAATCTATATGTGTATGATCTCGGAACAAAAGAGACGCGCCAGCTGACGACATTTACCGATTTCGATGTGAAGTTCCCTTCGCTCGGCGACAATGCAATCGTCTTCGAGAACGGCGGGTATATTTACAGATTTGATCTGGCGACGGAAAAGACGGAAAAAGTTTCGATCATGATCGACGATGATGAGGTCGGCGGAAGGGGTGGGATTATGAAGGTCTCCGACCAGGTAACAAATTATGAGATCTCGCCTGACGGAAAGCGGGCACTCTTTGGCGCCCGCGGTGATGTGTTCACCGTGCCGGCAAAATATGGCGCAACGCGAAATCTCACCGAGACTCCCGGCGTTCATGAACGCGATTCCAAATGGTCTCCCGACGGAAAATGGATCGCCTTTATCTCCGACGCCAGCGGAGAAGGTGAGATTTACATCGAAGCACAGGACGGGAGCACTCCTCCGGTTCAGCTCACCAAAGGTGAGACGACCTACAAGTTCCAGATCTACTGGTCTCCCGACAGCAGGAAGATTCTCTGGGCCGATAAGAAACTCCGGTTGAGATATGTTGACGTCGACACGAAGGCAATCACCGAGGTCGCACAAGCCCAAGGGTTCGAATTCAGCGATTATATCTGGTCCCCCGACAGCAAATGGATCGCCTACGCGAAGAATGAAGTACAGGCAATGAACAATATCTACCTGTATTCGCTGGAGTCAGGGAAAACAACCCAGGTCACCGACGGATGGTTTGCCTGCGGCGACCCCGCATTCAGTTCCGACGGCAAGTACCTCTTCTTCGTTTCGAGCCGTGATTTCAACCCGTCGTTCAGCGAGACGGAGTTCGATCAGTCCTATCACGACATGCAGCGAATTTATCTGGTAACACTGACAAAATCGGCAGAGTCGCCGTTCAAACCAAAGAGCGACGAGGTTACCATCGCTGCTGAGAAGGAAAAATCCGGCGAGGTCAAGGAAGAAAAGAAGGAAGAGAAGAAAGAGAAGAAGGAAGCTGCAGTACAGGTGAAAGTCGATGTTGACGGTCTGAAAGACCGGATTGCCGCGTTACCGATCGATCCTTCATCGTACGGGCACCTCGTCTCGATCGGAAATACGCTCTACTATTCGCGCCACGGATCGAAAGATGAAAAATCGCAGCTCATGATGTATGATTGCGCCGAGCTGAAGGAAACCGGCCTCGGAGATGCCGACGGCTACGAATTCTCCGCGGATCAGAAAAAAGTCCTCATCGGAAACAACCGCGCATTTTATATCATCGACGTCCCAAAGGCACATCTTGAACTGAAGGAACGGCTTGATCTTTCGGGTATGGAAGTCACGCTCGACCGGCATCAGGAATGGAAAGACATTTACGAAGATTGCTGGAGACAGATGCGCGACTTCTTCTATTCGCCGACCATGAACGGTGTAGACTGGGACGGCGTGCGCAAGAAGTATGAACCACTGGTCGCCTTCGTGAATACACGTGCAGATCTCACCTACATCCTCGGTGAAATCATCGGCGAACTGAGCAACAGTCACACGTATGTCGGTGGCGGAGACGAACCAAAAGTCGACCGAATCCCTCTCGGTCTTCTCGGTGCGCAGCTTGAGCAGGATCCGGCTTCGAAATTCTACGTTATCAAGAAGATCCTCAAAGGTGAGAACTGGGATAAAGCCGTGCGCAGCCCGCTCACGGAAATCGGGGTCAATGCAAAAGAAGGAGACTACATCGTCGCGGTAAACGGAAAACCGACCAACACGATGACGAATATCTATGAGTCGCTCGTCAACACCGTGGGTAAGCAGGTCCGGCTGACTCTCAACTCACAGCCTTCCGAAAAGGGCGGCCGCGAAGTGACGGTTATCCCGATCGGCGACGAATCGGAACTGTACTACTATAATTGGGTTGAAAACAATATCCACAAAGTCGACGTGGCAACGAACGGAAAGGTCGGCTATGTGCATATTCCCGATATGGGTGAGCACGGATTGAATGAATTTGTCAAGCACTTTTATCCGCAGCTGAAGAAAAAAGCAATCATCATTGATGTCCGCGGGAACGGAGGAGGCTTCGTCTCGCAGCTGGTCATTGAGCGGCTCCGGCGGGAAATCGCGATGATCGATATGGCCCGCAATGCTGCTCCCACAACCAATCCGGCCGAAATGATCTGGGGTCCGAAGGTCTGCCTCATTGATGAGTTCGCAGCTTCAGACGGCGACATCTTCCCGTATCGCTTCAAGAAATACGACCTGGGGAAACTCATCGGCAAGAGAACATGGGGCGGCGTCATCGGTATCAGGGGAACGCTCCCGCTCGTCGACGGCGGATATCTCTTCAAACCCGAATTTGCACCGTACGATGCAACCGGCAAAGGCTGGGTCATTGAAGGACACGGCGTGGACCCCGATATTGTCGTCGACAACGATCCGGCAAAGGAGTATTCCGGTATCGATGAACAGCTCAACAAGGCAATCGAAGTGATTCTTGACGAGCTCAAGACACAGGAAAAGACGATTCCACCAATCCCCGACTTCCCGAACAAGAAATAGTGTGTCAGGAATCTCATTCAAGCAGAATGCCGGGCCATAAAGCCCGGCATTTTTTATTTTGATGCGGGAGAAGATGCTTGAACGATCAGATCATTTCAGGGTGTCGAGTAACTGCTGCGCATTGGAATTCCTGGGATCGAGCTGAAGTGCAATTTCCAGATTTTGACGGGCAAGATCGGCCTTTCCCAATTTCCGGTAGGCACCGGCGAGATAGAAGCGAAGCATCGACCGCTGGTTCTTATCAAGAAACTCCTGCACTCGTGCCTCACACTCAGATGCCTCATTGAAGGCGTGGATCGCTTCATCCGTTCTTCCTTCCTCATCATAGAGATTACCAAGATGCACATAGACGTACGGAGATTCCTTTGCCCGAAGGCCTTTTTCGTACATTTCCTCTGCATCCTCCCGCCGATGAAGGAGATTGTCCATGTCACCGGTCAGCAAATAGGGATAATACCAGTACCAAAGGACCTTGCTCACGGCAAAATATTCTGCTCTTGCTCTTTCAAAATCATTCTGCGATGCAAACCATTCTGCGCACCGGTAATGAGCAGATGACCATGGAATTTTTTTCTGGAGGTAGGACACTGCAAGTTCCTGAATTCGGTCTCGCGGAATGAATCTCTCGGGAGTTTGTGCGGTGCTGAACGGCCATGCATGGACAAGCTGGAAGACCCGGATTCTGGCGGTCTCAACTGTAAAGTCAGTCACACCCGAGAGCTTCCGGTATGAGCTGTCGCTCACGTCATTGTTCCAGTTCCAGGCATCATCGGGAACAAGAAGGTGATTGTCCACAATGCTCCGGAAGAATGTCTTCGCCATGAGAAAATAGCCGTCGAAGTTTGGATGCAGGTGTTCCAGGATCAACGCCTGTCCGATAATGCTGTGAGGCGACGCTTCGGCAAATACCCGCTCGACATCCGCGACCCGCGCATGATTGCCTTCCGCTACCGACCTGATGACATCATTGAACTCCGTTGTTGCACGAAAGCGCAATCCATCAAAATCCCTGGCCGCACGGTATTCTGCGAGGGCCGCGGGATATTCGCCGAGGGTATCGAGACATCGAGCCAGGTTGTAATGTGCTTCTGCCTGAAGGGAATCCATATCAATTGCCCGACGGAAATCACCGGCGGCCTCTTCGAACCGCCCCTTTTCCATCAGGAATTTTCCGACGGAGTCCGCACCCATCCACTGTCGTTCTGCGGAATCCCCGGTCATCGGCGAAAACATCGGAATGAACGGCGGCTGGTCGCGCAGATTGCTGACAAGTGTACTGAGAATGACCGGAACATGTTCCCCCGCGGCCGCAGAGAGGATGTCTTCCAGGTTCTTCCGAAAGACATCCCTCCCCTTCTTATACTCGTCACTGTTGCACAGGATCACTTTTTCCCGGACAACATTCTCCATCAATGAGTTGCCTCTGGAAATCTCCGGCCGATGAACGACGCGGCTGACGTACGTCATTCCATCTCTCATCAGGCGGTAGAGGCGGAAGTGCATCAGCGAATTTGACAGGTTAATCAGCCATCTCGACCCGCCGGCAAATTGTGTTGACCCGATCCCGGATGCACCATAAAACTCGTTATGCCCGAGGTACATAATATAGGGATCCGGCTGATAGTCATTCAGTTCCCTGATGAAATCGAGGACGGTATAACTGTTGATCGCCGATAGTCCGGCGTTGACAACTTCGATGTTGTACTGGGGAAGAAGGCGCCGGAGCCGGTCCTGCAGGAGCCGCGGAGCCGTGGCGTTGTAGTCGTACGGAAATCCCGCCATCGTGGATTCGCCAAGCATGAAGATCCGTTTTGTATTGGGTGCTTTTTCAATTTCGAAGAGATCATCCTCGATGGCTTCCGGAATCTGAATTCCCTCCTGATCAAAATATCTCCTTCCCACCGATCTGTTGAGGCAATAATAATTCTTCCCATTGATAGAACGCTTCACAACAAGCCGGAGGTCCCCCCCATAATTCGCCCAGCGGAGAACCACTTCCGCGGCACCCAGGATAAGCAATGGGGCAAGAACGAGAACAGACAGAAAGAGGCACCGTTTTCCCGCTGAGAAGGCTGGATGAACGTCCGCGATGTGTTCGTTGTGCTTCACGAGGGAAATATACTCAAGGAGTTTTTCCGGCGCAATTCAGAAACATGGCCAGATGAAAAATCCCGAAACGGGATGGAGAACGGATTGAATCGAATTTCTTCTGGGAACTCTACGAGATCACTGCAGATCTTACCGCTTCAAGAAATTTTGCCGTGAAGAATGGTTCCTGTGATTTTGATTTCTTCGCAAGAAGATCGGAATAGAGTTCGGGGGAGATGATGTGGATCTTTTCAAGATAACATGCGACTGCCCCGGATGCTGCCTTCCCCGGGCCACAGAGAGAACGAAAAGGAAGGGAAATGACGGTTGCCGCACTTTCGGGCACCGTCAGTGACGCATCAATCAGGAGCGTCGACTCCGGCTTTAGCCGTTCGAAGAGCCGCTTGTCGGTGAGCTCTGAGAGCCCGTCCGCAGAGACGACCACGACGGCATCAGGATGTTCGATGCCGGTATATTCGATTTCTTCCCGACCGAGACAGACCTCGGACAGCGAAAACCCGGAGCCTTGCGTAACCGGATTATCATTCTTTTGTGAGGCATAAAGGCCTGAACGAGCAGCAGCTTCACAGAGGATGCCGGCCGCCGTCTGGACGCGTTCACCCGCACTCCCAGCTATGACCAGCCCCATCTGATTCCGGAGTGTATGTGCGCTTTGTGCAATAACAGCAGACCCGGCGGGAGCTGACCACGAAATTTCCACCTGGGGAAATTTTCTCCGATAAGCATCACCGAATTCCGGCCGTTCGGTCGAGCGCTTCAGCATGCCGAACCGCTGTCCGGAGCGTTCGATGATCTCTCGAAGGGCTTTCCCGGAAATCTCATTACGCGACGTACCATGCTCCGTGCACAGCTCGACGATCTCGACGAGTGAGAACCCGGGATGTGCGATCGCATCGACAATAACACCTGCGAGATCATGATCCGTTGCAAGCTCTCGCGCAACAAACCCTGCATGCGCATCTTCGACTACGCGGCAGAGGTCGATCGGAGGGATGAGATTTCCCCTGGGTGTTGTCGGGGTGATAAATTCGAGCGGAGAAAATGCCGAGTTTTGCCCGCCCGTCATGCCGAAGAGAAAATTATTGCACAGGAGGACTGTCACATCCACATTCAACAATGCGGCGTTGACAAGATGGAGGAGACCGATCATCGCGCCGCCATCACCGATGAGCACAACAGTCTTGAGATTGGAATCCCGGAGGACGCTGTCGGCAAGCTCGATGCCGGTGGCAAATGCCGTCGATCTTCCGTGCGTTGTGTGAACCGAATGGGGAAGCTCAAATAACGCATCCGCCAGCCCGATGCAGCCGATATCGCTAACGAGGTTCACTTTTGCCGGGTCGAGCTGCAGTTTCACGAGAGCATCGTTGAGTTTTCGGATGACATGGGAATGGCCGCATCCTTTGCAGAAGGGCATCGCGCACGGCTCGGTTAAGAATGTTGTGGGAGAGGTGTCGAGTTCCATCATATCACCCTGAGGATTTCATCCGGCGTGATCATTGAGCCGATCTTGTTCACCCCCACAACATCATATCCCTTCAGCAGTGATCCGAGGAGCATCCGGTACTGTCCGTTGAGATTTTCTTCAGCGATTACAATGCGTCGTACACCTCGTGCAGCATTCAGGATCTGAGCTTCCGGGATGGGAAAAAGCGTCAGCAGGTTCAGCGAAGACACTTTCTTACCCTGCTCACGTGCAATCCTGACGGCGGATTTCATGGCTCTTGCCGTGATGCCGAAACTGATCACGAGCGTTTCCGCATCATGCGCACAATCGCTCTTGATCACCGTCAGATCACTCTTGCGTTCGGTGACTTTTGCCTCGAGGTGGTGCAGAACCTCGAGTGTTTCCGCATCATTTTTCTTTAGCTCGCCGGCTTTGTTGTGCGCAGAGCCGGTAGCGGTGACCTTGAATTCTTCTCCGACCGGGGCAAAGAGGGGAACATCGCCAAGCGAAGAGAATGCATACGTCTTGAGATCTCCGTTCTTTCGGCCACCCGTAACCTGACTGCGGTCGATACAATCTTTCAGATCGAGACGCCCATAATCCACCGTTTCTGTGGTCATACCAACTTCCTTGTCCGTCAGGAGGATCACCGGCATCCTGAGCAACTCGGCACAGTTAAACGCGTGGACGGTCAGCTCAAAGGATTCCGCGGGAGTACTCGGTGCAAACACCGGCAGTGTGTAACCTCCGCTTGTACAGAATTCTGAAAGAAGGATATCTCCCTGCGCTCCCTGTGTCGCCCCTCCGGTGCTGGGTCCGAGCCGCTGCACGAGGGCGATCACGACCGGTGTTTCGGTCATCAACGCATACTGGAGCGTTTCGATCATCAGCGCCCATCCGGGTCCCGAGGTGGCGGTCATTGCTTTCACGCCGCGCATGGATGCACCGACACAATATGCAAGAGCGGAAATTTCGTCGGGAGAGCTCAGCGCAAGATCACCGCGCTGCTGCAGAAGCTCGATCATCGACTTGTAAATGCCTGATGCGGGTGTAATCGGATAACCGGCAAAAAACCGGCAGCCGGCGTACACGGCACCCTCCGCGATCATCTGATTTCCAGAACGAAGCTGCATCATACCACCATTTTTTCAATCAGCGATGGAACCTGTGAGCTCCCGCCGCTCATGTATATCAAACTGGACGCGTTCCAATAGTTGAATTCTCTTTTGCTGCTCATCGATCATTTGTGCGATAATGGGCTGTACATCATAACCGATTTTATCAAGAATATATCTGTAAAAATCCGACATAAACGTTTCCCGGCGGATCGCTTCGGCGATAACCTCTTCTTCATCTGCTGCGCCGACACCCCGAGTTTCCTGTTCATCATTTCTTCCCGTTTGCACAGTGGACTCCTTCCGTCGACTAATCAGAAACACCGCGACAATTTCAATCCGTCAATCATCGTGCCAAAGAGCATACTTCAAATTCCATCGGGATTGAGGGATGATTTAGGAGATAGGGTCAAAGTGGCGAAAAAGAAGCAGGGGCTAATCCTCTGATATGAAATTCTTCTCAGGGATGAAAGGGTCCGGTCTCTCACATTTCGAAAATGAGAAAGCGGACCCCTCTCACTCTGGGAAGTGCATCGGCATCGGCTCGATATGCCACGAATTATTTCCGCGGTCACAGCTTGAAATGAAACGGAACCATTACCCACACCCGTACAAATTTCCCTTTATCGATTGCCGGAGTAAATTTCCATTTCATGATTGCGTCGATGGCCGCAGTATCAAAGATTTGATTATCACTTCTCATCACGACGGCTTTCTTCACCGCGCCGTCGGTATCGACGAGCGCCTTCACCCAAACGGTTCCCTCGATTCCAGCTCGACGCGCCGAGTCAGGATAAACCGGATTCACACTGGATAGGGGTACCGGCTGTTTATCAACCGGCACAAAATCCGGCGTATACACTGGCATATGACGATCAAGTGTTGTATCGCCCACAACGACAGGCATCCGGTCAGGCCAGACCGGCTTCTTCGGAACCTGTTGCTTCAGGGGTTGTGCGTCAAGGACTGATGTAAGAAAACAGGAAAGAAATGCGGCGGCGAAAAGAATGTCTCTTGTCTTCATTGGATCCTCCTGGCTGTTGATTGTCCGAACGAAGAATTACAAGAACGGTGCCAACGCCAACTCCCCGGACTTCGGTCGGAATCAAACATGTTCCGCAGGCGAGGATTGCAAATTGCAACCCCGCCAGCGGAACTTCAGCTATCCTTTAGACAAACAAATACTTACCGAAGTTGCAGAATGCAATCGGACGCATCAAAATTCATCACTTCGAACTCACATTCATCAGATCCCTGATCGCATCCTTATGGATCATGAAGCCGAGCATCTTCAATTTTACGAAATCCTCACGGAAGAAATAATACCCCGGATGATTGTTGTTTCTCGACCCGGAACCAGAATCTTTGATCAGGTACCAGTCCAGTCCGTCCTTTTGTGTATATCCTACAAGGTGGATGCCGTGGTCATCGCCTGTCGTCCCGTTGCTGAACCGGAACTCCCGTGCGTACTCGTCAATTGCATTTGCCGGTATGTCAAAGCTCGGAATGACTGCGAGTCCCGCATGGCCGTCGATTCCGGCTTCCGACACATCACCGAAGATCGCCATCGTGTAACCGTTCCGGATGGCTTTCTTGACCGCATTCGTATATGCATCGAGGGGAACATTAAGATACTCCGCGCTGTGCCACCAGTTGTCTCCCACTTCGTACTCGACGTATGTGTTGTACGGTTTTTCGAGGAGTGAGATCACCGCAACATAATCGTCGAGATTCAGCTTCACGACTTTCTGGAGATACTCGTGCGGTGTAAGCTGTTTACCGTCGACTTCCACGCTCTTCGGGGGCTCGCCGATGTAATGATTGAGTATCGATTTGATGGTGGCCGTGACTTCATCCTCATTCCAGACATTTTGGGATTTCACGGATTGCAGATACGCCGACATCTCCTCAAAGAGCTTGCCGTGATCATGGAACGGCTGTCCGTTCTTGAGTCCGGTATAGCTTTCCTCCGGGACGATGCCGTATTTTTTCCAGATCCTCGTCACGGCATTCGCTTCCGATCCCTCACCAAAAACGGAATTGCCGCGTTCGGTCACAAACCGGCGGGCTTTTTCCACATACTCCCAGTAGACGGTGTATAATTCCGAGAGCTTGATCTCGCGTTTGGAAAGCCGGTAAATTTCAGACTCAAGAAATGAGGTGGTGGAGAAGCACCAGCACATGCCGGAGAGTGCCTGGGAGACCGGTTTATTATGCCAGTACGAGGTGAAGTCGGCAGGTGAAGCCGGCGCGTTGATGCCGCTGAAGTCGACAATGTACCGTTTCTTCGGCGGGATATCCTTCTTGGAAAACGCATCGAGCGCCTTGCGGGCAGAGTCGAGAAATTCATTTTTCGGTTCAACAAATTTTCCGCGATCGCGGTGTTCGGGCTGAGCGGCAACGCGAAGTATCGGGGAGATCGCGATCATCGTGAAGACAAGAATGTGCACAATCCTTCGCATGGAATTTTTCCTTTCATGAAATGGTAAGAGTGCCTGGAACTCGGATACTTTATGCTGAAGAGCGGAGGGAGCCGCAACCGGGATTTGAGGAATGCGCTTGAACTGCTGATAGTTTTAATATACACGTTCGGCGTTTGAATTCCAAAGTGCTCCTCGATATGGGCGTTTCATCAGCACCACCGGAAAATGCCTCAACTCGTCAGGCGTACTTGACATTGACGAGAGGAACTTGCATCTTTCGATTCCAACATGAAGAATTTTCTCCAGTCCTCAGGTGTCAGGACATCGGGCAGAGCATTCACTCTGTCCGGGAAGGAAACTCCGCCGACAACACACGTTATGAGATTCCACGCACGATGAATTCCATCCTCTTCATACGAATCGACGGCGAGCTGAACCGCAAGCTCTTCGAGAAACTCCGCGCCGAGGGGATCGGCATCGTTGAGAAACACTCGATTGCCGAGGCAGAAGACCATCTTCAGGCGGAACAGCTCCCCCTGTGCGTTGTCCGGTGCTCACAGTCAACGAAAGAGATTCTTAAGGCCGTTGCCTACCTGCGTCAGCATTTCCCGTCGATGAAGGTGATCCTGAGCGTACAGAAGGGGACGGTTGAAGAAGCCGTCGAAGCGATGAAGCGCGGGATCTCGGATTACCTCATTGGAAATTCGGCCACCCCGCGTGTCGTTGAGGCAATTACGAATTTCATCCCCGCCGGAGAGCAGGGGCTCGGCCGGCCGGGAAGCGCCGAGGCGGATGGTGCCGTCAAAGATGCGGATGCAGTCCTCGTGGGGCAGAGCTCTGCGATTTGTGAAATCCGGTCAGCGGTCAATCTTGTTGCGAAATCGCAGACACCCGTCCTGATAACGGGAGAAAGCGGGACCGGAAAGGAAGTTGTTGTCCGGCTTATTCACCAGCAGAGCAACCGCGGGCAAAAGCCGTTCGTGGCGTTGAACTGCGCATCCTTACCGAAAGACGTCATTGAGAATGAACTCTTCGGTCATGAAAAAGGCGCGTTCACAGGGGCGCTTGCAAAGAAAGCGGGCTGCTTCGAGCTTGCGAACGGGGGCACTCTTCTGTTCGATGAAATCGCAGAGATGAGTCCTGAAACGCAGGCGAAGCTTCTGCGGGCGATCGAAACGCAAAAATTCCGGCGGCTGGGGGGAAAGGAAGAAGTGCGTGTTGATGTGAGGATGATCGCCGCTACAAACAAGAATATCTCCGCCGCTCTGAAGTCGAAGGAATTGCGTGAAGATCTGTACTACCGTTTAAGCGTGATCGAAATTTTCATTCCGCCTCTTCGTGAGCGGAAGGAAGATATTCCGCTTCTCGTGGACCATTTCCTCTCCCTCTTCGCGGTAAAATACGGCAAGCCGAGGCAGCAATTCACCGAAGAATCACTCACCATGCTCTGCAGTTACGACTGGCCCGGAAATGTCCGGGAAATCCGGAACGTCGTAGAGCGGGCACTCGTCATCTGCCCTCACGACGAAATCACCCCGCAATATCTTCCCGAGCGGATTCACCGGCAGGCACCATCGCAGCATTCCATTACCATACCGATCGGCAGCTCGGCGCGGGAAGCCGAACGGATGCTCATCCTCAGAACGCTTGCGTCATCGGGCAACAACAAGGCAAAGACGGCAAAAATTCTCGGGATGAGCAGGAAGACCCTCCACAACAAGCTGCAGAGTTTCGGACAGAGGTAGCCCACTTCCTGGCACCTTCTCCCCTCTTTACAATCCACAAAAAATGAACGGAGTCATGAGACAATCAGACTCGTTGACTCTTATCGTTTTTTCCTTTGTAGATGAAAATTACGTTGTGGTAAAAATGTATCGAAGTGATGTGCTGGTCGTAATAGGAAGGTGTGTAGCCGGGAGAGTCGAATTCTGTATAATTAATTCCATCGATGAATTTTTTGAAATATCCCATGCTTGTGGAGCGATCATTCAAATTGCTGCTCGATCCGCCGAAGGCGGGCCAGTACGCCGTTTGAGTATCTTCGATGACATAAATGCCCGGCTCGCGCAAACGGGGAAAGAGAAACTCAAATGATCTGATGACGTGTTCGTTCATATGACTCCCGTCATCAATGATGATATCCGGCTCTCCAATCTCCCCCAGAACTTTCTCCAGAAATGCCTCATCCACCTGTGAACCCCTGAAGGTTCGTATGCGCCGCTCGTTGTGGGGGGACTTATCCTCGATATCGATCCCGTAAATTCTGCTTCTGAAGAAAAACGTTCTCCACATTCTCAGCGAGCCGCCACCCCGGAGGGGGTTATCCCACCCGCCGATCCCGATTTCCAGGAGCTTCAATCTCCTCCGGCGCAGCGGCTGGAAATGCCGCTGGTAGTATTGAGCATACCAGTGAACATTCCACTTATCGGTAGAATAAACGGATGCCAGCGCCCTGAGGTTCTTTCCGAACAACAGACGAAAGACGCAGTGCTGAATCCAGCGAAAATGAAGTCCCTGGTATGCGAGAAGCCGGTCTCGCTGTTCGGGTTTGAGCGAATTTCGAAGAAGGTTCTTTATTCGTGATATCATCATCAACCGAGTTATGCCCCGCCGGAGTTCGCGCCCGGAGGCCTGCTATTATGCAAAGGAACGCTGCGTCTTCAAACGAGGCAAAATGTACTCAAAACCCGGCAGTAATCCAATTTGCTGAGACAGGGTTTGGCAGAGCGGCACGAAGGGAAGAGACCGGAAGTCGATCAGAGTTTTGAGAGAAGCGAACGTGTGAGTTGCCCGGACATGTCCGGCATTTTCACTTGAGATACAGCATTTTTTCCACCTTCATAAAATTCGAGGTGGCAAGACGATAAAAATATAATCCCGATGCGAGGGACCTTGGAGAAAACCGCTCGTGATAATAGCCTGCGGGACGCCGTTCATTGACCACGGTTGCGACTTCATTCCCCAGGACATCATAAATCTTGAGGGAAACAAATGTCTCCGTTGGTATGGCAAAGGAGATGACCGTTGAGGGATTGAAGGGGTTTGGATAATTCTGATCGAGCGCGAATGATCTCGGGATCGGGCGAATGGTTCCACTCTCTGCAGGCGGAGGCGGCGGGAGATCGGGTGGAGTCTCGAAACTCACTCTTCCTGCCATGATGCCATGTGAGGGAGCGGCAAGGATCAGCCTGGCGGCAGCGGAAGCCCGGAGCCAGTACCCGCGGCCCGGTCGAATGGAATCTGTAATCGTGTAGACCGGACTGTAGCCAAAGACATTCGAAATGGTAATACCAGGGGGAATTGATGCAAGAGTATTTACATCTATCGGCACGCTGATGGAGCCAATCAGATTCCATCCAGCCGTGATGTCGATGGTATCCGCCAATATCGAGGGGCCGGTGGCTACGAGGGTCTCGTCGGACCCGAACTTCATCCAGTAACCATTTCCCGGAACCAGCGTGTCGACGATAATGTATCCCGCCGGCGTGTAATCAAACGCTTCGGAAATTGCCGTCGGATAGACCGAATGACTCCGCGGATCGTTCGCCCGCAGCGGGAGTGAAACCATATCCCAGTGGGTGTAGGTCACAAACCGGAACATCGATGTCGAAGACCAGGGTCCGCGTCCGCCGATATTTACTCCGCTCACCCTCCAGTAATAATATGTGTAACTCGTCAGTGCCGGCAGCTGCCCTGAAGTCGTCGCTAAGGTTGAATCCGAGTAGATAATTGAGCCAAAGAGAGAGTCCGTTGCAACCTGGAGATAATAGTTTGACGCGTTGGCTGATATGGTCCACGACAACGTCACGGGGAACACCTGCACGGTCAGTCCGTTGGCCGGAGAAACGGGCGACGGAGCTGATGGGAGCGGCACGGCGGTCACGAAGAGGATGTTGTCGAGATAGTAACTCGAGCTGGACGGTGTGTAGTTTTGAATGCAAATACGATCGATGACATAGTTATTCGGATCGAGCTGATTCATTGGAACCGAGATAACGCTCCACTGGTTGAGAGGAACAGATTCCTGCAGGATATTCGGGAAAACATCTCCATGATCATTATAACAATAGACATTCAGAACCAAACCCGGGGTGGTGTTGTACACCGAAAACTGCAGCTCTGAATATTGCTGCGGAACGACATGGACCGGCGAGCTCAGCGTTCCGCTCCGGGCACTGTAGGCACCCCAGGCAGATTGCACCGTCTTTATCGCATACGTGCCGGCATAGACTTGTTCCGTACTCTTGTAATTGTTCAACGCTCCCCACGAAGTATCCCGCCACGGTTTCACCAGCGAATCCTGATACACCCAAAGAGATGGAACCCCCGGAGGCGCAATGACCGTGACACTCACAGACGGAGTGGTGGACACATTGCCGGATGGGTCGGATGCCCTGGCAGCAACCAACTCCTGGCCGGTCAATCCCAATGTATTCCAGGCGAAAGAATATGGCGCCGAGGTAACGGTCCCCACAACTGAGCCGTTGACGAGAAACTGAACGTTGGCAACCTTCATATTATCGGTTGCAGTCGCTGACAGAATCGTTGCCCCGGACACCGTGTCGCCGTTTGCAGGTGCGATCAGTGTCACCACCGGTTTGATGTTGTCGGTAACGACAAACACCGTGATGGTCGGTGTCGTCGAACTGTTTCCCGATCCGTCGATCGCCTTGGCCGCAAGAGTCTGGGGTCCGTTAAGACCGATGGTATTCCAGGTAAACGAATACGGTGCTGAGAAGTCCGTCGCCGCAACGGCCCCGTTGACGATGAGCTGAACACTCGCGATGCTGACATTGTCCGTCGCCGTCACGTTCACCGTGACATTTCCTGCAACGCTATCGCCATTTGCCGGGGACGTCAGAGCAACAACCGGCTTGATCGTATCAGGAGGAAGCGTACCGGCGCCCCCTACAGCGCTCTTCACCCACTGCAAAAGCTGATCGGGCGGATTCGCATTGCTCGCGTAACCAATTCCGAGGTGCCAGACCCCGACACCGGAGAACCCGCCATTGATCAAGGTGTCGACTTTCGCATTGATGCTCGCCTGATTCTCGTAGCTGTAAAAGTGTTTTGTGCCGCTCCCGTCCGTATATCCGAGCCAGGGCACCTGCGCGGCCGCATCCCAGTTGGGTGAAACGCCGAGGGCGGCGGCGGCAGATATTGCGTTGAGAACATCTGAATAATATGTGAACGAACTCGCATGCCCGCTCTGACCCGGTGCATTCACGCCGACTGCCGACCGCATCTCGAAGGGAATGATCACCCCAAGCCGGCTTTTCGCGATCCCGTGATTGATCCAGCCGATATAGACGCCCTGACCATTCCGGGTATCTCCGAACCACGAAGTACCGTTATAGTTTGGATAGAGCGTGAAATCCTGAAAGAGCGGCGAATTGAATCCCACCACCGATGACCCGTCATCGAAGCCATACGCCATGATATCGATCTGATCCAGCTGATTGTTTGCCCATGCCGTATCAGCGAAGACGGGTTCCCAATAGTTTGGCACATCAACACCCACGAGCGGAGCCGTCCATGTTGACATGGTATCGCGGAGCTCGTTCACAAATGATTTGAAGGAAGTGTCCGCACCGTTGGGATATTCATAATCGAAATAGATCCCGTCCAGATGTCGCCGCGCCATCCATCCCCCCGCTCCGGCGACATAATGTTCGTAGATCCGTCGGTTCGCAACATTATTTGTCAGATCATCCTGGTTTACGCCAAAGACGCTGCCGGCATTGACCGAGAAATAGACCTTGCAGCCGTGCGCGTGCGCGGAGTCCGTAATGGCCTTAATCCAGTTTATTTTTTTGTTGTATCCGCCGTCGAAGTTGGCGGAATCGGATGGTGAGATGTTCCCTGCTTCCCGCAGAAATGGAGGAGTTGTGGTATTGATCGAGGTACCGAAGACGATGATGCGATTAAATGCCGTCCAGTCGATTTGTGCCGGTGTCGGAGAAACATCATCATACAACGCGTAAAACACGGTCGATTTAAACCCGGTCGTCAATGCCGACTGCGGGACAGAATGATCCGCCGAGTTACTCCCCCGCGGCGAGACTCCCTGAGCATGGAGCACGGAGAGGGAGGTCCCTGTGAGAAGGAGAAGAAGATACGATATCGATTTTTTCATAAGATGCTCTGTTGTAACTTTCGTCGGATCAGACCATATTCAGCGGGCAACATCGGAACTGCACAGACATCTTCAACAAATCCTGACTGCGAACAGATCCACTGAGCGCTGCGAGGAGTCCTCTGCCCGGGCAGAAGACATCAATTCACACTGGCGATCGCGTGCTTCAGATCCTGGAGGAGCTCGTCGGGTGGAGAACCGTTGGGGACATACCCTCTGAACAATTCCCAGATTCCCACACCTCCATATCCGGCATTTCTGATGGTATCCACTTTTGCCTGGATACTGGCGCGGTTTTCGTAACTGTAATAATGTTTGCCGGCGCCATCATCATACCCAAACCATGGAACCTTCGACACCGGATCCCACTGAGAATGATAAAAAGGATTCGCGTTCATGGCGTTCACAACTTCGGAATAATTCGCATACGCGGAAGATCCGACTCGTGTCTGACCCGGCGCGTCATTCCCCGCAACATGCCTCATTTCAAAGGGAATGATGACGCCGATTTTGGATGGCTGAATGCCAAATTTCACCCAACCATCCCAGGGCCCATGACCGTATCCATTTCCGAACCAGGATGTCCCGTTATAGTTTGGATAGTTGGTTGCGTCCGGCACGAGTGGAGAATTGAACCCGGTGACGCTCGAACCATCAGCGCAACCGTAGGCCATGATGTTGATCTGATCAAACTCGTTGTTTGCCCAAGCGGTATCGCCCGAGTAGACCGGAGTCTGCCATATAGGGACGGCCGAGGTAATCATTCCCCGAACCGGCCAATGATCCAGAGTATCACGAAGTTCCCGAATGAACGCTTTGAATCCCTCATCTGACGTCCCTGGGTATTCAAAATCAAAATCCAATCCGTCAAGATTCCTTCGTCGCGCAAATCCGTTGACCCCTGCAACATACGAGATGAACTCATGACGCATACCCGGGGTATTCATCACCTTCTCCATGTCTCCGGTAGATCCGGGTCCCGTCACTGTCGGAGATCCCCCCAACCCTGCGATGCACATCAGGGCCTTAACACTGTGTCGATGCGCGGAATCCACGATTGCCTTTACCCAGTTTATTCGTTTGTTATACCCGCCGTCAAAATTTTCCGAATCCGCGGTTCCCGGCATCTCCCGGAAATACGGTGGTGTCGAGGCATTCATGCCGCATGTAAAAATGATGATGTGCGTGAATGCGGTCCAGTCAATTTCTGATGGCGCGGGGCTCACGTCACCGAACTCCGGATAGTATGCTGTTACCCAGAGCTTTGAAATTGCGCGCGGACCCTGCACCTTGGGACGCTCAGATGCGCTGATGAATTCCTCTCTCAGTAAATAAAGAACACAAAACGCGACAACGATAAATAGATAAAGCGACACCCTTCTCAGTGTCATTACTACTCTCATGCTTAGAATTTGTTGGAAGCTCCCCTGGAGATGTTTGCGCCTGGATTGAAGCGCGTTTGAAATCTAAGTATTTCTCCCCAGAGATGCAATTATCGAATTGTTAATTCCTGTTCAGAAAACGATGCCCCCCGAAAGAGGGAACCCAAGCAGTTTTCGGCGAATCGAAGAACTGCTTTAAATTAAGACAAATCCCAGCCAAAACTCTGAACTTCTGGCTGGGACTTGTTAAATCCGGGAGCGCGCTCCAGGAATCGATCTTATTTCAGGAGCATCATTTTACCCGTTTGCGAGAATCCGCCCGCGCGGAGCCGGTAAATGTAGAGGCCGCTCGGGAGGTTGTCTGCCGCAAATTTTTCTCGGTATTCCCCTGCCGAGCGCTGCTCATTGACGATCGTCGCAATTTCCCTGCCGAGGATGTCATAGATCTTGAGCGTCACGTACGAAGAGGTTGGGAGCGCGAACGTAATAATGGTCGAGGGATTGAATGGGTTCGGATAATTCTGATTCAGCGAGAACTGCGTCGGCAAATTCGGATTCGGCACGACATCCGTTACTCCGCTTATTTGCACGGCGACGGAATCCAGCCCCTCGGCAGTATTCACCGTGAAGAGCAGATACCCGGATACCGGTTGCGATTGTGTCGGATGAGCCGATACGGCGAAGACCTGACTGCCTCCGGGGACAATCGTTGCCGATTGCGGCGAGACGGCAAATTCAGAGTCGGTTGATGCAATCCCTGAAATAACGAGATTCACCACGCTGCCGGTATTACGAACCGTCAATGAGTCGACCTGCGTGGTGCCGACATGCAGCACACCAAAATTCAGCGATGTCAACGAGTACGATGCCAGGGTATTGCCAAGAGCGGTAACGAAACTCGATGTCTGGGAAAATGATCCTGTTCCTGCCGAGTTTTTCGCTGCAACTCTCCAGTAGTACGCTGTCGAAGCAGAAAGCTGCGGCACCTGCCGGTAGGTTGCGGTAATCGTTGAGTCGTCAAGAACAACAGGCGTAAACGAGGTATTGAGCGCGACCTGCAATCGATACGACACTGCTCCCGGCGAACCTTCCCAGGTCAGCACCGGTGATATTGAGACTCCTTCCGCTCCCGGCAAAGGAAGAGTTGTCGTAGGTGCCATCGGTGCCTGCGCAACGCTATCAACAAAATGCACATTGTCGACGTAATAGACCGGGCTCAGCCGGGTATAATTCTGGATATTGATCCGGGTGATCGGATACTTGTTCGGATCAAGCTGGGTTATCGGCACGGAGATAATCGTCCACTGGTTTGTGGGAATATTATTCTCCATGACATTCGGGAACGTATTCCCGCTGTCATTGTAACAGTAGACGTTGAGATTCAGGCCCGAGGTCGTGTTATAAATTGCAAATTCAAAGTGTGAATAATCGCTCGGATGAATATTCACCGGAGCGCTCACGGTTCCGCTGTGGACGCTGAATGCACCCCATGCCGACTGGGTGGTTTTCAGTGAATACGAACCGGCATAGACCTCCTCGGTACTCTTGTACACGTTCGTTGCCGACCACGATGTATCTCTCCACGGAGCTTCCAGCGAATCCTGGTAAATCCAGGCAGACGCTGAATCGGGAGGCGGCACAACGACGGTCACCTGCACGGCGGAGCTCGTCGTTGTATTGCCTGAGAGATCGCGTGCACGGACGGTGAGCGATTGCGTTCCGCTGAGACCGGATGAGTTCCACACGACCGCATAGGGTGAGGTCGAATCGGTCCCGATGACGACATTGTTGACAAGAAACGTCACAGATGAAACACCGACATTATCCGATGCAACAGCCGAAATCGTGACCGTTCCCGTAACCGATGCTCCATTGAGCGGTGAAGAGATGGAGACCGACGGCGGTGTCGTGTCGGGCGGAGGCAGCTTCACAAATACCGATATTGTCGAAGACACACCGGAGTTCCCCGCGGCATCATACGCCTTTGCCGATAGTGTATGTGTCCCGGATAGGCCGGTCGTGTTCCAGGAATATGAGAAGGGAGATGCCACGCTGTTGCCGATCGTCGTCCCGTCGACCACGAAATCAACTCTGATCACGCCGACATTATCAGAGGCATTGACAGTGATAACTTTGACGCCTGAAACAGAGTCACCATTGACGGGGCTCGTCATGGTAATCGTCGGCTTAATCGTATCCGTCGGAACTGTTCCGGTTCCTCCGACTGCACTCTTGACAAACTGCAGAAGCTGATCGTGAGGTGTTGCATTCGAGGCATAGCCGATGCCGAGGTGCCAGACTCCCACACCATTGAACCCGCCGTTCTTGAGAGTATCGACCTTTGCCTGAATGCTTGCCTGATTTTCATACGAGAAGAAATGCTGCGTACCGCCGGCATCCGTATATCCGAGCCACGGCACTTTTGCAACCGCGTCCCACGATGGAGATACCGGAGGAGAAAGCGCGGCGGCAGTTTGAATGGCTGTTACAACCGTGGAGTAATACGTGAACGTCGATGCATGTCCCGACTGACCCGGTGCGCTTACACCCGTTGCGCTTCTCATTTCGAAGGGAAGGATCACGCCGAGTTTATTTTTTCGGATACCATGATTGATCCAACCGATGTACACCCCCTGCCCGTTCTTGGTGTCACCGAACCAGGACGTACCATTATAGTTCGGGTACGTCGCAAGATCCTGATAAAGAGGAGAATTAAATCCGACAACGGAAGATCCGTCATCGAAACCATACGCCATAATGTCAATCTGATCGAATTTATTATTCGACCATGCGGTATCGGCGAACACCGGCTCCCAATAGTTCGGCACGTCAACTCCAACAAGCGGCGTGGTCCATGTTGCCATGGTATCACGGAGTTCATTCACAAGTGCCTTGAAACCGGTATCGGCATTGTTCGGGTATTCATAATCAAAGTATATTCCGTCCAGATGACGTCGCGCCATCCAGCCCCCCGCACCCGCAACATAACTCTCGTAGGTATGCCGCTTGTTCACATCATTCGTCACGTCCGTGAGGAGAATACTGAACACGCTACCGACGTTTACTGAGAAATAGACTTTCACACCGTGCGCGTGGGCTGAATCAGTAATTGCCTTGATCCAGTTGATCTTCTTGTTGTAACCGCCGTCGAAATTTGCAGAATCGGAAGGTGAGACATTTCCGGCTTCTCTCAAATACGGTGCGGTTGAACCGGTCGTTGAGGTTCCGAACACGATAACATAATTGAATGCCGTCCAATCGACCTGGGCTGGCGTCGGGGAGATGTCATCGTATTCTGCATAGAACACCGTGGTCCTGAAATTGGGAATGGCCGAGGCCTGGTAAGAACCATTGCCGCCCGACGTTACGGGCTCGAATGTGCCGGATTGAGAAACGGCGGCCTGCAACACCGCGGCTGCAACAATGAATATGCAAATCGATACGAATTTTATCATACTCTAATCTCTACTCCAAATGTGGATGAAGGAACTCATCTGTCGAACTTGGGGACGATGCGTAAGTACCCAATTTTCCTGTTGATGACTCGCTAAAGGTACAAAGGGACCCCGGTTCCTTCAATTGAGCAATGATGGCCGTCACAAGAGTAGGAGGAGGTGACGGTCAGCTCATGGTTCGAGGTAATGTCCAAATTCCTGATGATGTTCGAAACTCGAACAAGATAGCCAATTGTGGAGCGCGAGTCAATACAATTTCCTTAATAATCATTAAGGTGAAAAAGATTTCATGAACCTGCACTTGACATGAACATGAGAACTCGTGCTTGCCTTGGAGTGTTGACGCGAGGAACGTGAGTATAGTTTAAAGCGTATTATTGACTGCAGCAGTGCGAATGGAAGATGGGCGGGAAGCGCAGTGGGGAAAAAGGTGTGGAAAAATTCAACACTCTTCTGCCAGGGTTGCGCTCAATGACCTGTCGTTCTCCAACGGCCCGGGGGAACTCCCCTGAAAACGACATATCAACTATTGCATACGATCAGTATCCATTGACCGGCGCGGGATTATGAAGCGGAGGGGACAGATTTTAGGGGATCAGTTCCTCGACGATCGAACGGACAGAACCAACAAATGCATCAAGAGTATGATGTGCCTCGATGTATTTTCTCCCCTCCCTCCCCATTTCCTCTGCCCTGGCCGGATCTTTCCACAAAGTCTCGATGGCTTCGCGGAGCGCGGAGGGGTCTCCGCCTTTGACAAAGAGACCGGTTTTCCCCTCAACAATGACGTCGACCTGGGCATTGGATCTCGTGCAGATGATCGCTTTCCCCATCGACATTGCTTCGAGGAGTACAGTGAGGCCGCTGCTCGTTTCAGAAGGAAGGAGAGGCAGCACGACAAATCTCGATCGTGCATAAATTTCCCTGAGCTCCTTGAAGGGAGCCGTTCCTACCGTGATATGTGGGGGAAAAGGTCCGTATTTTTCAATCGGCCGCCATTCGCTCCCATACTGGCCGATGATCCGGACTGTTTTGGCAACGATACGGCAAGGGATATTTACCGGCTCCATTGCCCGGATCAGTGTCTCATAATCACGCATCTCTTCACCAACCGCGGAGACTATGGGGGATTGTGTGCTTGTCATAGGTCTCCAGAATTGCTGATCAATGCCGTAGGGAACGTAGACGACCTTCGAGGGAGGAAGATGAAGCCGTTCGAGAGCGTAATTCCGCTGAACGGAAGACCAGGTAATGATCCTGTCGATGTGAGATGATGCCTTCTTGAGGAGATATGACTGTTTTGGTTTTGAAATCCAGTAAACGAGAGCAACGTGTGGTGTCCGCCGACCTGTATACTTCAGGAGCAGTCCCATGAGAATTGCAAACCGTTCACCCCAGGAGATCAACGCGTCGTAACGTTTCCGGCGCAGGAATCCTTCCAGTACCCTCGCCGCTTCAACGGGCAGTACCGCGTACACCAATCGCTTCATAAATCCAACTGAGGCGATTGTTCGTTCGTCCAGCAATGTCGAATTCAAAACGCGCTGGAAGAGAGACACTCGGGGAGAGACGTCCTCGCGTTCAAGGCGTTCCAATTCCTGAATACCGGGACGTCCGAAACTTGAAACAACCAGGGTCAGCGTTTTCAGATTTCGGCGCTGCTGAGATGCCATGCGTTTACTCTTGAGAATGGGGAGAATCTTCGGGGGTTTGTCTGGAGATCACGAGGAGTGTCCGCAAAGGGAAGCAAAGATGACCTGACGGGAGTAACCGGACAGAGGGCGCGAAATTCCGCAACATAAGAATATACTATGAGCCCTCTTCGCTCGACGCCTGCAAGCGATGAACGAGTTGACATACCTCCGGGAAAGGATGTTACTGTTCGACGAAGACGTACGATTCTTTGTCGGGGGCCGGTTGCCTGACAGGTGGTGAGAAAGCTCGGATTTCTTCAAGCCTCAGTTCCGAGCGCCTCAGAACGATGCCGTAATTGCGCGCGATCTTCTGAATACGCTCGATCACCTTCGGCTTGATGGAGCCGTTGGAGAGAATGACTTCTTCGATCTTCATTGTCCGCAGGAGACGCTCGAGCTTCCAGTGACCGCCGAAGACGGGATACCCGTTGACCCGCTTCCCCTGAAGTTTTGGATCATCATCCAGGAACCCCACCGGGCAGAGATTCAGTTTCTCATCATGGAGCATCTTCTGGATCATCAAACCGCTTTCGGCATCCGCACCATAAATGAGCGCCTTGCGTTTCCCTGCACACTGATCGCGCCGCGAGAGATGATTGAGGATATGAAACGAAACCCTCGCCCCCATCACCAGCGAAAGGAGGAAGTAAAAATCCAACGTCAGAATCGTAGAGTTCAGGGGATTCCACGCCTTGGGAAGAAACGAAAAGACTACCCAGGTGACAACCACGGCAATGATGACCGACTGAAGAATCCGCAAAATGTCGGTGATCCCGAGTTGCCGGATCGTCCCCTTATAAAGGCCGCCGAAATACAGAACAGTGAGTTGCAGACCTGCCACCAGCATCGCGCTTTTCAGGAACTGGAAGTCGAAATACGCCAGCCCCTTCGATCGCAATTCGAGATAATACGACAGGACAAACGCCAGAATGACGAAGCCGAGGTCCAGAAACACCTGCACAACGTTGCTTTTCATCAGCGGCAGCTCGTAAATGGGAAGGAGAATGCCATTCCGGACCATCGCCATTTCCTTGTATCGCAACTGACCGACTGCCACAACCATTGCGAGTCCGATCGCAATGAGGATGGGGGTGGCGTAAAAGCTGTTTGAGACCGTCACCAGGAACGCCATTGCGCCGAAGATGCAGGACACAACATAGAGGAGAAGCACGACCGCCCTATGGGAAAGCCCGCGGGCGATCAACTGGTGGTGAATGTGCCCGCGATCAGGGAGAAACATCGTAAAGAGTTTCTTCACGAGCGATTTTTGCTGTTGTTCCTCGGGGAAGATCGATCTCAGGAGCCGGCGCGCCATTGAGAGAAACGTATCCATGATCGGCAAACCGAGCGCAAGCATCGGGACGAGTATGGAGAATGCCGTCGACCCTTTTGTCGAACTCTGCATCGAGAGAATGGCAAGTGCGAAGCCGAGGAAAAGACTGCCCGAGTCGCCGAGGAAGATCCGCGCGCCGTTGAAGTTGTAACGGAGGAAACCCAGCACCGCACCGGCGAGAAGCAGTGCCATCATCGCCGTCGGCATGTCCTGCTTCATGAACGAGATCATGCAGATCGTCAGGGAGACGATAAATGCCACACCCGAGGCGAGGCCGTCGAGTCCGTCAATGAGGTTGAAGGCATTGGTAATCCCCACAATCCAAAGAAGCGTTGCGGGGAAATTGAAAATTCCAAGGTCGAGAAGATTCTGATTGAACGGATGAGTAATAAAGGAAATCCGGAATCCGGCCAGGTAGACAATCGCTGCCGCTACAAACTGGAAGAGAAACTTCTTGCCGGGAGTCAGCTGGCGCACATCATCCCAGATACCGAGGAGGAGCACCAGCGTGAGCGAAATCGCCAGCATCACCCCTGTGCGGGGATGCATTGCGGAAAACGGATGAAGCGCCGGATCAAGATAAATATAGAGCAGCAGCGACAGGAAGAAACTCGCGTAGATCGCAAGACCGCCCAGACGCGGAATAGGAAAACGATGGACTTTTCTTTCATTCGGCTGATCCATTGCGCCGATCCGCTTCGCCAGCCGGATAACTAACGGCGTGAGGATGAGGGACAACGCCAGCGGAATAACGAAGATGATATATAACTGAAAGATCATACGGGTGGCAATTGGTTCTACACTATCGATTCATGATTATTATACACCGACTCGAACACGGCGGGCCTTCACGCGGAGGTAGTACTTCTGCGGTCTGCCCGACGGTAACCTTTAAACGTATTAACTGATTGTTTCTCTTATTCTCTTCGGGGAACCGAAGCTCGGTCATCGAAGAGCAATCACCCGGCTGTAGAAGCCGGAGTCTTTTCGTTGACGAATCAGTAAGAAGCGAGATCCCGCGGCGATTGAATCCGTTAAGCTTTCTAACTCATGCGTGAAGGATTTGCCGACAGGATTTTTCCCTATACTGATTATAGTGAAAAAAAATTAATATTCAAGTGGTAATGGATTAAATTTATATAAAGGAATGATGGCAAGTTGTGACACAGAACACTTCCTCCCTTCAGAACAAGCCGCTTTTACCGATTCTCCCCCTGATTCCATAACGCGATGCCCATACTGAACTGGTATGACCGATTATCGAGCTTACTCGGGACGATTCCATAATCCAGTTGAAATTTGCCAATCCGGATTCCAACCCCATACGTCGGTACCCCTATTGTATTCAACTGGTATAAATATCCTGTCCTCAGGATAAGATTGTGAAAAATATACGCTTCCAGCCCTCCGTTATAGAGGATTCCGGTCTCACCAAACGTCTTTTGATTTGCCACGGATATCGTCAGGAATGTCTGATCCGGGGCAGATGGATACCGCATCGTGACAGCTGCCTGAAGTACCCGAGGAAGATTTTGTGAACTGAGATCCGTTTTGACGCGGTTGGAGATATAGAGAATCCCCGAACCAATACCGCCGAGTGTCATTCCGTAACTGATCTCCGGGGACGGATTGTAATAAATGCCATACGATGAAGAGACCCCCCAGAGGCGTGCAGAATCGGAACTGGCGTATCGGACCGCTACGCCGATGCCGGCACTCAGCGCCGGGAGAATCTCCCGCGAATAGGCGATGTCGTATCCATACTGAATGACGTGAAAATCGGCATTGGTGGTATTTCCGATCTGCCCCACATGATTCACTGAGACACCGATGCCAACCCCTTCGTTCTTTCCGAACATCAGGGGGAAAGCAATGTTCTCATTCATCGTGTTGATGCTCTGGTCGAGAAGATGACTCATCACCACAGATTGTCTCTGAAGATAGGCGATCGAGGCAGGATTCCAGTACATCGTCGTAACATCATAGGCATCGGCAGTTGATGCGCCTCCGATGCCCGTTTCTCTTGCCCCGACGAGTGCGGGTTTGGAATTATACAACACGATGATCTGCGCATTGGCGGAAGCGCAAATCAGGCAACACCAGAGCAGGAGAATTCCAATCTTCCGGATCATATCATGTTCCTCGCGGATGCCGTTCTCATCGTGTCTCTCTCAGTAGAGCACTCGGAAAAATCCGAGGATGAAAATAGCATCCCGCATGAAATCGGAGAGATTTCGTATCACATTTTCCTTTTTCGGAACAAAGACGGTATCTCCCGGATGAACTACCGGAATGGCATCGAGATTACCGTTTTCCATATACCACGTGAGATCGACCTCGATAGGTTGCCGCTTCATTCCGGCGCGCAGAATTTTCACATGCTTCAGATCTGCGTCGGTAGTCGTACCGCCGGCACCCGATAGAACCTCGATCAGCGAGGCATCCGTCGTCAACGGAAGGTTCTGCTGCCTCGTCACTTCTCCGAGCACCGCCACGCGCTGCACGAGCGTGCTGGTTACCGTCACAATAAGTTTGACCTCTCCCTGAATATATTCGGAGAGTTTCTGCTTCAGACGCTGAGTGAACTGTTCCTTCGTCAAGCCGGCGCAAACCACTTCTCCGACGTTTGGTATGGTCACTGTTCCGGATTCCTTTACAGGAACCCGCGAAGTATCGAATTCCGGGTAACCCCAGACCGATACCTGAATGGTGTCCGACTGACGGATGACATACGTATCCGCCTGCTGTTCTGCTTCCACCGGCTTGCTGCCGGAGCGCATGATCTGTGCGAGATTGGTCTTCGCTATTTCGTCGGAGGAGGAAGAACAGCCGACGACGAGAAGGACAACCATCCCGGTCAGGACGAAGGGCAACACCTTCAAGAAAATTGTCTTCATTGGGGTTTCCGTGAATCGTTTACCGCAAAAATCGAAGGAGACCGGCGATTCCTGCACCAAAACTGACACTTTTATTTTTCTCCACCGATAAGAAAGTGCATTTTCGGAACCATTTTGTGACAACTATCATGCCGGATGCAGAAACCAATACGTTTTTCGAATAGAAATCCATTATTTTCAACGCCGATCAATATACTCGATTTGCGCATTTACCACAAGTTCCGGGAAGCGAACATGTCCCTGCCATTTGACTTTCGCAAAAAATAGTGTAAAATTTATACAACTTCTGGTTCTTAAAAGAAGTTAATGTATAAAATTTACACGGAATTTCAAGCTGTATACATCCGTGTGGGAAGTTTGCTCTCTCCATCTCGGGGTTTTTTGATTTTCTGCCATAGTGGGTAAAAATTCTCCACGTGAGGCATGGCACATATATTGTCGCAGAACTTTACTACTCTTAATTCACTAACCTTTCACGACTCAATTTAAGAGGAATACATCGTGCGATCAGCACAGTTCACGTTCCGCGAATTCGCGGGAATGTTCCGCCGCCGCAAGAAGATGTTCATCCTGCCTGCGCTTCTGATAGCCGCTCTGGCGGGTACCGGAGCATTTATGCTTCCGAGCAAATTTGAGTCCTCGACAACCATCCTCATGCAGCGGGAAGAAGTCGTCAATCCGCTCATCAGTTATGCTGAAGCGATGACTATGGCCACGGAGGATCGGCTCCAGACGTTCAACGAAATCATCTACAGCAGAACGACGATTCAGCGGCTTATCGACAGTCTGGGCATCGGATCGAAGGCGAAGAGCGAAGATCAGCGCCAGGGACTGGTGGATGCAATTTCACACAATATTGCGACGGAACGGCGCGGCGGTGATTCCTTCCGGATCACCTACGTCGATACCGACCCCGTGCGCGCCCAAAAGGCGGCTGCGGTTCTTTCGAATCTCTTTATCTCGACGCTCATCAGCGTCAAGGGAATGAAGAACGAGTTTACCGTTCAGTTCTTCGAAAAGAAGCTTGAAGATATACGTCAGAAATTTGAGGAAAGCCAGAAGGAGGTCGTTTCGATCCTCGGACAGCGGCTCTCGACTATGCCAACCGAGAGCAGGATGGCATATTCGCAGGTCGAGGATGTTGAACGACAGATTGCCAGTCTGGACGCTAAGATTAAGAACTACCAGCAGCAGCTTGATGTCCTGAAGACATTTCCCTACGCCATTCACACCGAGGATGGGAAACAATCGCTCTTTGACCTTCAGCGGCAGGATATTCCCTTTGCTTCGGACCTCCGTGTTCTCGTCTCAAAATATGATGACGATCTTCATCGCTACACACCGCAATACCCTGAAGTCGGAAGACTCGAATCCCAGATTCTGGATCTCCTCCAGCGTATGCGGAATGCAGTCGAACAGGAAATCGACAACGACCGCCCGGTGCTGATGGATCTCGAAAAGAAACGATCGGATCTCCTGGATAATATCAAACAGGCATCACTCAGCGAGAAAGCCAATGAGGACAAGGAATCCGATTACGGTATCTATCAGAAGATGTATGACGAAATGAAGGTGAAGTTGGAGCAGGCGAAGACGGAGCGTGACCTGGAGAGCAAGGGTGCAAACCAGTTTGTCGTTCTTGATCCTCCGCTCGTACCCTCTCATCCGACGAAGCCCAACAGGATGATGATCATGATCGGCGGCTTGTTTCTCGGCGTTTTTGTCGGCTTCCTGTCGGCAATCTTTAAGGAAATGCTCGATACGACGATTCGCGCTCCGCGAGACATTGAGGTATTCCAAAAGCCGGTCATTGCCTTTATCACCGATGGAAACGAAGAATCGTTTAACTAATCTGCGCAGCGGTTTTTCAGCACCTGTTCTTCATCAATACGGAGTTCCATGCAAGACGAAAAGACGGCTTCGATGAACGCCAGCGATTCAGAACTGAACGAAAAATTCGGACACGAGCCCAAAGAAAATAAACTCGTCCGGCTGATCAAATCGGTTGTCATCAGCGCGGAACAGGGCACGTATGTCGACGAATCCATCGTCAAATTCAAATATTATAATGCGTTTAACTATTCTCTCCTTTCGAGGGATCGGGAGAATATCCATCTCTCGATGGGTGTCACCGGCACACGCCGGGGCATCGGCAAGACGCTTGTTGCATGCAATCTGGCCGTGTCACTGGCGCTGGGGTCGCAGAAGAAAACGGTCCTTGTTGATCTGCACGTGGCAAACCCGCGCCTCCACACGATCTTTGGAGTTTCGCCTACTCCCGGACTCGCAGATGCATTTCTCAACGGCCAAATCCACGTCACGCGGACGGCCATCGATAATCTCGCCATCCTGCCGATCGGGAACTTCGTTCCGACGCTGGAAGAAACCCGTCCGCTGGGAGATTCGTCGACGGTCGTGGTGGAACCGATAACCGTTCGGCCGGAACTCGGGATACATCATCTGTCGGCATTCCGGGACGTGGTCTATTCGCTCGAGCAGGAATTCGACGTTGTCATCGTTGATATGCCTCCCATTAACAATGAGAGTGTTTCGGTGCTTTTTGCGAACCAGCTTAACGGCGTCATTGTCGTCATCGACAGCGGGAGGACAAAACGTGAAGAGCTCGATTCGATGTTCCATCAACTCAACGAACGCCAGGTTCTCGGATTCGTTCTCAATCGTTTCAACGAACGCCTTTCGGTCTGAGACAGATCCATGGCTGTCGGCGCAACAATCGCATTAATGATCATTGCCATGCTCCTGGGAAAGAATTTCCCGAGAATTCGCCCGCTGAGCTACATTGTCATCGTCCTGATCGCACTGCTCCAGGTCGGCATTGTGCTGTACTCGATGTACACAATGCAGCCCCCGACTGAGTAAGTCAACTTTACATCACATGTACGAACGTTATCAGAATAGTAGTATTCTCGATGCCGAGAACCCTCCGCTCAACGGCGAAGGAGGTCACGACAACCGTCTCACGCTGCTCTTCATCATCGGCGCATCGGTGACAATTGCGGCTGTGCTGATTGCCTCCGACGGGAGTTTCTTCAATTCCTTTGCCCTCATTGGCATCACCGTTATGATCGTTGTTTCGCTCGTACGTCTCGACTGGGGCTTTTTCCTGTTTGTCGGCATGGTGATGGCGTTTGATCAATTTCCCCCCCGCGGGTATGAATCCTCCATAATCGGTGTCGAGTATTTTCAGAATCTGAAGTCGCTGAACTTTCTTTCTTCCGTCGACTTCGCGGTCGTCAATCCGCTGGAAATTCAGCTCGGACTCCTTTTCATTGTGTGGTTTCTCCTGATCGCCCTCGGAAAACGCGTGGAGCTGCGCCACGTAACCGTCTGGCCTTCGGCGCTTCTGTTTTTCGGATGGCTCATTGCCTCATTCATCTATGGAATGGCTACGGGAGGAGACTTCCTTCCCGCCCTCTGGGAACTTCGTGCTCTCTTCTATATGGGCATCATGTATTTTTTCGTCCCTCAAATCATCCAGGATCGAAGCCAGCTTCGGACACTGATTTGGATTCTTATCGCTACCGTGCTGTTCAAGGTTTTTCAGGGAATGATACGGGTAATGCGGCTTGGGTTCGAGTTCGGTGACCGGACCGAGCTCACAAACCACGAGGATCCCTTATTCCTGGTCTCGATCTATTTTCTCATGTTCGGCTTCTACCTGAACACCGTCAAGACTGCCCAGAAGAAGGTCGTGTTATGGACGCTCCTTCCTTCCTTCGCAATATTCATTCTTGCTCAGAGGCGGGCAACGTACGTCGCTTTGGGAGTCGGGCTCTGCGTCTTTCTCTTCCTTCTTGCCACGAAGGAACGCACCCGGATGTTGAAGATCATTGCTCCCTTTCTCCTCCTGACCGTCATCTATCTTGCGGTATTCTGGGAAAGTGAGAGCACACTCGCACTTCCTGCCCAACTCGTAAAATCATCCCTCTCAAATGACAAGGAGACGGCAGGAGATCGATACTACTCTAACCTTTACCGTGAGTTCGAGAACTACAACCTCTCGCAGACGATCAAGCGGTCGCCGCTGATAGGAATCGGTTTTGGAAAGAAATACGACCAGCCGATCGTACTTCCGGCTATCCCTTTTCCACTGAGAGATTATATCCCCCATAACGAGATCTTCTGGCTCATGGTGAAAACAGGAGGGCTCGGGTTCTTTTGCTTTTTCCTTTTCCTGGACTCCTTCATCTTCTATGCGGCACATCTTCACAGCAAGATGAAGGATCCCTACGCGAAGTCGATCTGTGCCGTAACAATCATCGCCATCTTCGGCCAGATCATCGTTTCGTTCGTTGACCTTCAGCTGACATACTACCGGAATATGATCTTTCTCGGGCTCGTCATGGGTCTTCTACCGGTCCTGCAGGCACTCGACGAGAACTACCGCAACGAGACGCCTGCGCCAACGCGCTGACTGGGACCATCAACCGGATCAATTGATCGATCGGGATTTTGAATCGTAACGCAAAATGAGAAGTACTTCGAATACCGCCACGGACATACATCGACCGTTATCATCCCTGACCATACTCTCGGTCCGGGTGCACCGCGTTTCAATTCATGAGGTCCTCGATATGGTTGAAGCAGCCGTGGATCAACGTCGCCGGGAACGCATTATTCCGGTGAACCCGGAAATGATCATGGCGGCGCAAGGGAACATTGCATTCCGTCATGCGATTAACGGGTCTTCACTCGCTCTCGCTGACGGAATTGGTGTCGTCATCGCGTCGCGTTTACTCCGGACACCAATTTCCACCCGGCTCACCGGGGTAGACACCCTGGAGCAGATTGCAGCACTCGCGGAATCCCGCCACTTCAGAATATTTCTCCTCGGTGCGGGAGAAGGGGTGGCAGATCGTGCAGCCGCCCATCTCCTCACAAGATATCCCGGTCTGCAGATTGCGGGAACATTCGCCGGATCCCCGAGACCGGAAGACGAGGAACTGATACGTCGTACTATTACTAGTGCACGCCCGGATATCCTCTTCATCGCCTATGGGGCCCCGAAACAGGAGCTCTGGATAGAGCGAAATCATCCACATCTCGACGTACCGATTGCCATGTGCGTCGGCGGGGCATTCGATTTTCTGTCTGAGGAAAAATCTCGGGCTCCGGGCGTTATCCGGGAACTCGGCCTGGAATGGCTCTACCGGCTCATTCAGGAACCTTGGAGATGGAAACGGATGCTCGCCTTGCCAAGGTTCACCTTCGCGATTCTGTTACACAGTGTTCTTGCCGGGGATAGCAGATGATTGAAGGCGAGATAGCGAAGTCTGTCGCAAAGAACACCATTTCACAGATGGTCCAACAACTGATCACCTGGTCCACGAGTTTTGCGTTGATGCTCTTTCTTCCACGACGCCTCGGCCCGGTAGATTATGGAAGACTCTATCTTGCCATGTCGATTTCTGCCATCTTTCTTCTTGCGGTGGATTTCGACGGCCGAATTGCCATTGCGAAGCGAATCGCGCGTCAGCCCGAGGAGAGCGGCCAAATCATTATGAACGCCATCTCTCTCAGAGTAATCCTCTGGATTCTTGCATTTCTCGGGATGATCAGTTTCGCCTTTGCCGCAAACTATCCGAACACCGTGAAGATCCTGATTATGATGTTCGCCGTCGAGCTGAGCTGGCTCGCATTGAGGACTGTCTTCAGCGGACTGTTCCTGGGGCATGAAGTGGTGAAGTACGCAACCATTGGCAACATCGTTGAGCGGCTTTTTATATCCGTCGTCGGGATTACCGCACTTCTTCTTGGGGTCGGCGTTGTCGGCATGGCTGCCATCATGATCTCGGGTACGCTCCTCAACGCACTCCTTTGCATCAAGTACGCAGGTCGCATCATACCGAAGATACCGAGAGTCGACTGGGGCGCAACCAAATTGATGGCCAGGGAGGGAGTTGCATATCTTCTGTGGGGAATTTTTGGGGTTGTGTATTACCGCATCGACAGCGTCATGCTCTCATTTCTGACTCCTGAATCAGTGGTCGGATGGTACGGGGCATCATACAAATTTTTCGACGTGCTCTCATTCCTCCCCGGCATCTTCTCACTTTCAATTCTCCCCGTGCTTTCAAGAATGTGGGGAAAAGAAAAACATATGCTGGCAAGGACAACTCAGAAAAGCCTCGACTTCATTCTTCTTGCGGGAATTCCCATAAGTATCCTCATTGCGTTCCACTCGGAATTCATCATCAAGCTCTTTTTCGGGCTCCAGGGCTATGCCCCTTCAGTCGTAAACCTGGAGATCTTCTCGGTCGGACTCCTCCTTGTGTATATCGACATGGTTCTCGGCACCGCCCTCTTTGCCTGCGACAAGCAGCGGCAATGGGCCATCGTGGCCTTTCTGGCAGTCATTGTGAACGTGTCGCTTAACCTGGCGCTTATCCCCTTCACCCAAACCCAGGCCGGCAACGGCGGTATCGGCGCCTCTGTGGCGACAATTCTGACTGAATTCTTTGTCATGTTTTCCGCTCTCGTGATCATGCCGAAATCAGTGTTTGAGGGAGGCTCGGTCAGTGTCTCATTGAAAGCTGTCTTCTCCGGCGCCCTGATGATCGCGCTGTCGTTTGCCCTGACAAGAACGCTCATCCCCTGGTATCTCCAGGCCGCCTTTGCTGCAGCAACATACGGAGGGAGTCTGCTCCTCTTCAAAACATTCAATTCTCAAGAAATTGGTCTCATGAAAAGTCTTTTGTCGTTTCGCAATCTGCGGGATACGTTTGCGCTCAATAAGGGAGCGAGTGCATGAAGATCCTGTTCATTCTTCCCTATTCTCCGGTGCCACCCACGTTTGGAGGAGCCACGCGGGTCTGCTACATGATGAAAAATGCATCCAGGCATCATGAGCTGTCCATACTGACGTGGGGCGACAGCAACGACGAGCGCGATCTGCGCTCATATTTCGGGGAGAACGTGCACATCCATCTCGTCCCCGAACATTGGCCCCGGAAATTCAGAAGAATGGGACAGCTTGTTTCTCTCTTCACGCCCCGCAGTTTCTTTTCCATGCTGGTGGAAAGCACTGCGATGAAACAAGAGCTGCATCGTCTTCTTGCGAAGAACTCGTACGACATCATTCAAACAGAGTTCACGCACACCGCCGCGTACAACCTCCCGTCGGATGCTTACCGGATCATCGACTCGCACAACGTGGAGTATGACAATTTTCGGAGGATATACGAAAAGGAGCGTTCCCCACTCCGAAAGCTTCACTACTATTACGAATTCAAGAAGTTCAAGAAGGAAGAGCGTGAAGCGTGCCTCCGCTACCAGAGTGTTTTCATGACCTCTGAGCGGGACAAGGAAATACTCGACCAGGATGTACCCGAGATTCCAAAGTACGTCGTCCCCAATGGTGTAGATTCAACATATTTCACCCCTTCGGAGGAATCTCCCGAACCGTATTCCCTGGTCTTTACAGGGGCAATGTCTTATGTACCCAACAACGACGGCGCGCTCCATTTCCTCGATGCAATTTTCCCGCTGATCCTCAAGAAAGTTCCCCAGGCAAAAATCTATATCGTCGGCGGCACTCCCACAAAAAAATTACTCCATCATGCTTCCGATAACGTCATCGTGACCGGATTTGTCGATGATGTCCGGCCATACATCCGGCGGTCAAACGTTTACGTCGTACCGTTGCGCATGGGAAGCGGTACGCGGCTCAAGGTCCTCGAAGCAATGGCAATGAAGATTCCTATCGTGACAACAAGTATCGGATGTGAGGGAATCGACGTCCATAACGGCGAATCAGTGCTGATCGCGGACGATCCACAGACGTTCGCGGATTCCGTCATCCGTTTGATGAATGATCAATCGTTGCGCAGGAAGCTCACCGAGAACGGGTATGAGACGGTAACCGCACAGTACACCTGGTCAGTGATCGGCGAGCAGGTCGAAGCACTGTACAAGGCATTCCGTCCGGATCGCGCACAGGTTAAGCCGGAAGAGGTTCAGGTCTGAAATGACAGCGATAACACGATACTGGGATCGCGTTCGTGGACGTCTGAAGCGCCATTCGGCTATGGATCATGTCCGCGGACTTTTTCTCGCGAGGAAATTCACCGCATCCGGTATCATTGTCGTCAGCGGCGGATTTCCTCATCCGAAAGTCATCAATCGCGGCGGGAAGATCCTTGTTGAGAATTGTCATTTTTACCCCGGAGTGAGAATAGAGGTGTCTGCCGATGCTCTTGTGAGAATCGGCAACGGTACATACCTGAACCGGAATACAGTTCTTGTCGCCGAACAGCAGATTGAGATCGGGCGCAACTGCCGGATTTCCTGGGATGTGGTGATCATGGATTCGGATCTCCATCCTCTCCCGGGGGGAAAGATCAGTACTGCTCCGGTTGTCATCGAGGATGATGTCTGGATCGGATGCCGGTCGATCATTTTGAAGGGCGTTCGCATTGGAAGAGGTTCGATCATCGCGGCGGGCGCGGTCGTGACAAAAGATGTGCCTCCGTATACCGTCGTGGGAGGCGTTCCGGCAAAAGTCATTCAGGAACTCAATCACCAACCGGGAGAATACACACATGAATCGGGGAGGAGTGGAATTCGCTAACATGACGGGCGAAGGGAATCCGCGAGACATCAAAGTGCTCATGTATCACCGAGTCGTTGACTCGGTTGAGGAGCATATGGCGCAGTCAGATCTGTGCATTCATACTGATGCCATGAGGCAGCATTTCGTTTTACTGGAACGATGGGGGTTTACGGCGATCACCTTCGAGGATTTCCGGCTCTTCCAGAAAGGCGAGATGAACCTGCCGAAGAAGCCGGTGATCATCACCTTTGACGACGGATATGTGGATACGTACGAGCTGGCTTTTCCGCTCCTTCAAGAGTTCGGGATGAAGGCGGTAGTTTTTGTCCTGGGCGATCGCCAGATCAGATCCAACACGTGGGATAAACTCCCCGCGGTACACGGTGAACATTTGATGACCGACGAACAGGTCATCGAACTCCATTCGGAAGGATTCGAAATCGGATCCCATACGATGACTCATGCAAAATTACCCCTTCTTTCGCATGATGAAGCATGGGATGAAATCTCCCGCTCGCGGATGCGCCTGGAAATTCTCCTGAACGCACCTGTTCAGACATTTGCATTTCCGTACGGCTATCTGAACGATCAATTGAAACAGATGCTTCGGGACGCGGGATACACCATCGGGTGTGGAACACACACCGGCCCTCCTGCGTTCGGCACCGACCTGTTCGAGATCCGGAGAATTCTCATGCCCCCTGACACCGATTACGTGGGACTCGCAATGCGTCTCCTCGCACCGTATGAGTACTACGCATGGATGAGATCCCAACTGAAGCATTTCATCCTCGGCAAAGACTTCAACCCCTGTGACGATGATGTGCAGCAGTCCAGCATTCTCCGGCGCATTCTCCGGCAAAAGAGAGCAGATGGACAAAAGTGAAACTTGATCGAATGATATCGCCCGACGTTCATGTGACGGAATCGGAAAAGCCCCACACAGCTCCCGGCGCCGGTCTTGTGCAGTCGCCGGTGATCGTGACCGATGAGATTGCGTTTTTCGAGCTGCGAGGCGCATGGAACGCCCTTGTGGAAAAATCCGGACAAACTCCCTACCAAACACATGAATGGGCGTCGTGCTGGTGGCGGATTTTCGGGAAGAAACCGAACCAGCAACTCTGCTGCCTCGTCATGAACGCCGGGGATCGCATAATCGGGATCGCGCCGTTCTACAGGCAGGAGATTTCTCTCGCGGGGATTCATGGACAAACGCGGATGGGCTTCATCGGTGAAGGAAGAGCATATCACACTTCATTCGGAATGTTCTTTGATGACGGCCCATCGGACTACCTTGATATTCTCGTCGATCCGGAATTCGAGCAACCTGTTTGTGACCAGATCGCGGAATACCTTTCTGCACGTATTGAAGGGGGAATCGCTATCCATCTTGTGAGTGTCCCGGAGCAGAGCGTGGTTCGCAGAATTCTCGTGCGGAAACTGCAAGACCGGGGAGTTAGCGTTCGTGCGGATCAGGCGGATGTCTGTCCGTTTCTCTCGCTTCCGGTCTCGTTGAACGGCTATATCAGTTCGTTGAATGCAAGCGTGAGGCGTCGAATGACACAGGCGCTACGGGCGGGGACGGACGAGGGGATGTTCGTTCTTTCCGAATCGACGACGCCGACGGAATTCCACCATGCGCTCGATTCGATCATCGATCTTCATCAACGTCGGTGGAACAAGATGGGGTTTCCGGGACTCTTCGCGGACGATCGTTTTACGGCATTCCAGCACGCCATCGTTGATTCTTTCTCTGCGAACGGCTGGCTTTGGTGCAGGAGTGCCTCAACAGAATCCGGCACCATTGCGTCGCGGCTTGCATTCCGGTTCGGGGACACGCTGTATGATTATCTCTCCGGGTTCGATGACGCCGCACCTGCTGCCAAGCGCCGTCCCGGTCTCGCACTCCTTCTGGCAATGATCAGCGCCGGGATCGACGGAAAATTCCGGCGGGTTGATTTTTTGCGCGGCGATGAATCCTACAAATTTGAGCTGACCTCGAGTTCGCGTTACAACTGGAATTATACGTTTGAACGGGACCGGAGGAATCGCCTTCCGACTCCTCAGGCCGGAATTCTCTGGCTCGGGTTTGCAAAATTTCTCGTTGATCGTGAAGCACGATTGATCGGCGTCCAGTATCGCCAGAACGGTCTTCTCGGATGTATTCCTGGCTACATCCGCTTTCGAACACCGAGGTTTCGGCGAAAGTTGCGCGGGCTGTTTCGCAGGAGCGGGGACAATACCACTGCCGTGCAACGGGAACACGAGTAGATTTTCTTTTTGCCGCATCATTCAGTCTGAATACCAAAATCGATTACACTTCATGAAGGCGCTCACACTACTCACCACCGGTTTGCTGAAGATCGATAAAGAGAAGGAACTCCGTGATGAATGTCCTCGGGCATCGCTCTACGAGGAGACTCTTCATACCGATATGCTCAGCGAAGAGTCGTTATTGCATGCTCCTCTTCGTCGCAGATGGCTTTACCGTCTTGTTCCGCCGGTATTCGCCGAAGTGCTTGAGGCATTCTCGCTCCGGAAGAACTATGACGTCGTGATTTCATGGTCAGATCCGCACACTCTCCTGTTTGCCGGTCTGCTCAAGCTCTTCCGCAAGCGGGTTCCCCTGGTGGCACTCATGTTCTGGATTTCCAAGCCCAAGAAGGCCGCGTTGCTGAAACGAGTGCATTCGCATATTGATACGATCGTTCTGTGGACTTCAACTCACAAAGAGTTTGCGATAAACGAGCTCGGAATTCCTCCTGAAAAGATTCGATTCATCCCGTACTATGTTGATCAGAAGTTCTGGCGCCCGATGCCCCGGCAGACGGACATGATCTGCTCTGTGGGAGTGGAGATGCGGGATTATCCGACGCTCCTGGAGGCAATGAGAGGGCTCGACATTCACTGTCACATCGCGGCGGGAAATTTCCGCGGGAAACTCTTCAGGACAGTGTCGGCAATTTACGAGCACGGCCCGCTCCCCGACAATGTAACTGTCGAAAAGCTCGGACCAAACGAACTCCGGAATCTCTATGCCCGCTCTCGATTCGTCGTCGTCCCTCTGTTGCACTCTGATTCCGACAACGGACTCACCACCATCCTGGAAGCGATGGCAATGGGAAAAACCGTCATCTGCTCTCAGATTCGTGGACAGCGGGATGTTATCCAGGATGGAAAGACCGGGATCTTCGTGCCGCAGGGTGATTCACGCAAGTTGCGAGAGGTGATTCTCGATCTCTGGAACAATCCCGGGAAGGCAGAAGCCATGGGGAGAGAAGCCCGGCGATATGTCGAACTGCACACAACATGGGAACATTTCATCAACAATATTAAAACTTTTGCGGAGGAGGTCGGAAATTCGCGACACCTTTCCTCTGCATCGGGACAACGCAACAGAACGTTAGCGAGGACACATGCAACTGGTACATCAATACCTCTTTGATTCTGCTCTCCGGCACCCTTCAAAGAGCGCACTGGTCTGTGACTCTGAGGAGATGTCTTATTCATCTCTCGCCGAGCGCATACATGCTGTCGGAGACGTCTGCATCGTGGAGGGACTGCGAAAGGGCGACCGCGTCCTGCTGCTCCTCCAGAGGAAATGCGATTTCGTCGTTGCGGCATACGCGGTTATGAGAGCCGGCGGAATTGCCGTTCCCGTTCCGGAACGCTCATCTCCGGAGACCTTGCAGCAGATTGCGAAGGATTGCTCACCATCCATCGTCATCACCAATAAGGCGGATCTTGCACACTATCCGCTCCTGCGCGACAAGGTAAGCTGCTCATTTCTCTTTCTCGAGGACGTTCTCTCTGCAACCGCCAGTCAGTCGTCCACAGTTCCGCGGGCAAACGAAGCCCTCGAGCGCATAGCGAAACTCATGGAACTGAAGGAGACGGACAACGCCCTGATTCTCTACACCGGAAACTACGACGGCCACTTACGGGGAGCGGTATTCACCCATCAGAGTCTCACACGGACGGCGGTGACAACGAATGCCCTCACGCGGGTGGATGAGACGACGAACGAATTCATCAGTTCCCCGCTCACGCAATCGATCGGTTTCGGTCGACTGCAGTGTCTTCTTTTCGCCGGAGGAACGATCAACACCCGGAGCACTCAATTTGCGCCGGTAGAAGTTGTCCGGCACATTCTGAAATACGGATGCAATGCAATTTCCTTCACGCCACAAAACTTTTCACTGGTCTGCCAGCACGCTTCGGCACTGATGAAGCAGGTGTCCGGCCAAATCCGGTTCGTTGAACTGGCGACGCCGTCGCTGAGCGCTTCCGGCCGACGGCAAATCACCGAGATGTTCCCGCATGCGAGGATATGCCTCCAGTACGGGCTCACCGAGATTCCCCGAAGTACGTTCATGGATTTTGGCGATCATCGGCGCAAACAGGGAACCGTCGGAAAGCCGGCTCCCTATGCAGAGATTTCCATCGTTGACGATCATGGGGCTCCCCTCCACCGGGGTCAGACAGGACAGATTGTCGTCCGCGGAGATCATCGGTTTGCCGGTTACTGGCGTGCGAACGGAAGCGGCTTCGCACCTCAGGACAGCTCGGAATGGTTTCATACTGGCGATATCGGCGTCCTGGACCGGGAAGGGTTTCTGAGCGTTCTTGGACGCAAGGAGGAAATCATCAATCTGGCAGGGCTGAAGATCTCGCCGGTCGAAGTCGAAGAAAAGATACACGAGATTTATCCGGGAGTGGAAATCTGCGTCATCGGCATTCCCGATCCTGCCGGCGTTGTCGGCGAGATCCCGGTGCTCTGTTATGAAGCAAAAGAAAATAAGACAATTATTTCCTCGGAGCTTTCGTCGGCACTCGCGACGCGGCTGGAAAAAGACAAGATTCCGAGAATCGTCTATCGCGTTGCACACCTGCCGAAAATCAATAATGTTGTCTCCCGGAAAGAGCTTCGCCTGCAGCTTCTCCAGGGAGCTCCTGCATCACTCCAGCAGGAGATTTCTTAGAAGTTTCCATGCAGAACGGAGATGTGTGAGAAAATGAACACCCGACAAAAGAAGCGGGAAAATCGATTCCCTTCCGATGCGGTTATGCGGATTCAAGGGCACTTCAGAGGGAGAATTGACGGAGATCATATGTTCTTCAGATCCATCTCGCTAGCTTATAGTTTGCACCTTTCCGCGCGGTCAGGCAATCGACGCGAATTCGTTCGTTCCGGTTGCCGGAATTCTCTGCTGCCCCTGAGAGAATTCGATCGCCGGATAAGATGACACTCAACGTGAAACAGCCGAACATCAAATGGAACATACACCGGATTCCGTAATCATCGATCAGAAGTCGCCGAAGCAGTCACCTGCTTCCATGCAGGAACGCCGCGCCCTCACGGTTCGGACTCTCACGACGGATGCCGAGTTCGATCAGGCGGAAAAGGACTGGAGCGACCTCGTCGAATCGTCCAATGCCACAATTTACCAGACGTACGAATGGCTGCGAACCTGGTGGAAGTACTTTTCCACCTCGCGCGACACGCTTTCCATTTTCACCTTTTACCACCGTGAGCTTCTTGTCGGCATAATCCCGCTCTATAGCCGAGCCTCAAGAATCCTTGGCATTCCTTATGCCTGGCAGCTCCAATTTATCGGACATGGTCTGTCGGATTATTGCGAGGTGATCGCCCGTCCCGGTTACGAGCATGAGGTCCTTACGAGCTTTGTTTCCCATCTGCGCTCCACGCGCCGGGCATGGGACATACTCGATCTGGAGGACGTAAACGAATCGGCAGTTTTCTTTGGACTACTTCCCGGAATTCTCCAAGACTCCCGTTTCCGTATGGTGCAGTACCAGGGAAATGTCTGCCCGCAAATTTCCCTCCCCGCTTCCGGGCTCGAGTCTGCAAAGAACTTCGATCCTGCCAAGAGCGAGCACTACAAACGCAAACTGAAGCGGCTGCAGCAGAATTTCAAGGCGGTGATGGAGACGGTGGAGAAGGAGACGGATGACATTGAGCGGAGCATCGACGCGTTCGCGTTTATTCACGGGCAGCGATGGAAGAATCTCGGATATCCCAGCGCGTTCGACGACGATCATCTCAAGACTTTTCACATCGAGTTTTCGCGTAAATTTGCACACCGCGGCTGGCTCAAGATTTTCTTCCTGTATGTCAACGACGAGCCGGTCGCCGTGAGCTACACCTTCTATTATAAGCGCCGCGCGTACATGTATCACAGCAATGCTCATGGTACCGACGAGATTATGAGATGCAGTCCCGGTTTTCTCATCCGGAATGCCGCGCTCGTGGAAGCGATCAACCTCAAGATGGAGATCTTTGATTATCTTCGCGGCGACGAACCCTACAAGTACAAGGAATGGAAAGCCGTCGACAGCAAGAATTATCTTCTGCGTATCATTTCTCCCTCGGTTTTCTCCCAGCTACGGCTCGGACTGTTCTTCCTGAATGAGCTTCTGCAAAAGGCTCGCGTCCGTACCCAGCGGGAGCTTTTCGAATACAAGCGTTTTAGAATTATCAAACACCGCTCGCTCCTCGATAAGACCGGATATCTCACGGTCAAGAGTCTGGGCCTTGGAGCTCTGGGTATCAATTTCATTCTCCGGCATCTTCCTGTTCAGGCACTCCGGAAATACCAGCTCAAGCAGCGCTCATTCCACGAGGAGGTTTTCTCAAATGCAGGTGACATGTCAAAGAAGAGACTCCATCCGGGGGAAGTGATCGCCCAATGGTGGTCGAGTGCCGGCAGGGAGCTTCGCTCCAGCAGAATTGCAGCCCGCGTGCGGTTGCTGAGATACGGTGAAACGCTTCTCGCACACGACGGTGCATCGATGGATCACGGCCTCCGCGTTATTGAGTGTGGATCGGAACGAAGACTCATGGTCGGGGAAGACCATCATCCGGTGATCTTTTCTCCCCGGTCAGAAAAAGAACTGAAGAGGGAATATTGGGGAGAGCTTCTCCGGACGCCGTTCTCCCTTGCTTCAGCACCCAACATCCTCATTCTTGGCGGAGGCGGAACTCCTCTGGTCCGTCTGGTCGCGGGAGGAGAGAATCCCGCCCATGTGATTATTCTTGAAAAAAACCCGCGGATCGTGGAGTATGCAAAAGAATTCTTCAATCCGCACCAGAGCACAATATTTATTGTCGGAGATATGAAATCGTCGCTCCGGAAACTCCAGGGAGACGGATCGAAGTTCGATCTCATTATTGATACCGCAGGCGCCGAGACCACGAGCTTTTCAAAGGATCATGAAGTGACGGTTTGCCGTCAATACCTCCCGCTTCTCACTCCAGTGGGAATGATTGCGATGCGAAGGGTGCATGATCACCGTTCGGAAGAAGACAAGCTTTCCCTCGTGATGGAATCCCTCCGGCAATTGAAACTCGAAGTTGTCAAGAAAGAGGTCCGGGAACGCTGGGACGATGACATTCTCTACATACGTCCGGCAAGCGGAAACGGAGGAACGTGATGGAGGTTCGGACCCACACATCCGAAACAGAACTGAGGGATCTCGAACGGACGTGGAATGAACTTCATACTGCAGCTGACGGGACAGTGTTCCAGACGTTTCAATGGAATTGTACATGGTGGAACATATACCGGCGAGATCATCTCCAGCTGCATATCGTGTCGTTCTGGGATAACGGACAGCTCGTTGGTTTGCTGCCGATGTTTCTTGAAACCATCAATGCGAGAGTGACGCACATGTCCCGGCTCCGCTTTCTCGGGACGTATGAAATCTACGGCGAGTATGCGCCGATTATTCATCCGATGCGGAGAGAGGGCGTGCTGAACGCCATGGTCGATTATTGCGCCGGGCTCGTTTCGAGCGGTGATGTCGACATGCTCTCATTTTTCCGCTTCCCATCAACGTCGACGTTCATGGGACGGCTTCTTGAAGAGCTGCGTGCGCGGAACCTGAATGTCTCCTTCACGAGAAATTGCGTTGCCCGTGTGATGATGCCTCTGCCGCGGACATGGGATGAATACCGGAGTTCCCTCACGCCAAGCGAGCGGCAGTCACTGGGCAGGCGGACGCGGGCGTTGATGAACAGTGGTGTCGAACTCGAAGTCGTCGACGGTACCGGGAGCACGGACGATGCATTTCGTGATTTCGTCAAACTCCACACTGCATCGTGGCTCGACCGCGGCGGTAAAGGATACTTCGGCACGCTGAGACAGTTTGAAAAGTTTCAACGATCGATCACTGCGGCCCTCGCGCCGCTCAACATGGCGCAGCTCTACTTCCTGAAGAAGGACGGCCGGCGCTTTGCCGCTGTTCAGGCATTTTCTGCAAATCGTCATTTTTGCTTCTATCTGAGCGGACTGGACCGTCACGATGCAATGATCTCTCACAGTCCCGGAAAGGTCCTTCTGAGTCTCGTCATCAAGGATGCGATAGACCGCGGATTTGAGGAATTCGATTTTCAGGGCGGGGTCGAAAGTTATAAGTTCCAGCTGGGCGGGCGGCCTGAGGCATTCTCGAAGGCACTCGTCTGGAAAAAAGGTCCTGCGGGTTTCAAGGTGTATCTCTTCTCCGGTCTTCAGGCGACACGAAGAATCGTGAGAGAGAAGATCTGGGATGATGGAGTGGCTGCAACGGCCCGGCGCATCGTCCGCAAGTTCAGAAGGATGGGCCGGGCAGCGGGTTCAAGCGAAATCATCTGTTCTGTCCCGTAGAACGCACTCCGGTCCACCCGGGTTGTCGACGGGAACGTACTCACGGACGATCGCAACGGTACGAGTTGGAAAGCCAAGCATGAATGACGGCGTGAATAGAATGGCGGCATCGATCGGGAACTATAGCAAGAGGATATGAACGTTTTTTCTGTCATAGAGATTGCTCTTCTTCTCGTCTTTGGCGGGTTTCTAGGTTACCTGGCAATGCTGAGCATACTTGCGGTATTCACTCGCGAGAAACGGTCATTTGCAGCGCGGATAAACCGGAAGTTTGCCGTTGTCGTACCCGCCCATAACGAGGAGAGTGGGCTCGCCCGGACGGTACAGAGTCTGATGAACATCGACTATGCAAAACACCTTTTTGACGTGATCGTGATCGCGGATAATTGTACGGACCAAACAGCGGAGGTAGCTCGCCGTGAGGGTGCTCATGTCATGGAACGGACAGATTCATTGAAACGCGGAAAGGGACACGCTCTACGCTGGTGTTTCGACAAGATTTTATCCGGGTCATCATCCTATGATGCGGTAGTCGTAATCGATGCGGATAGCCGGGCATCATCAAATTTTCTCACAGTCATGAACTCCTATCTGGATCACGGCTCACAGGTTCTGCAGTGCAGCGACATGGTGGAGACGCAGGCAGAATCGTGGAGCTCGGAAATCACGCGACTGGGTTTCACGCTCTATAATCATGTACGTCCTCTCGGGAGGTCGGTGTTTCGTGGCTCTGCCGGCATCCGTGGGAACGGCATGTGTTTTTCCGCGAACGTACTGCGATCGGTCCCATGGAGCACGTACTCGCTGAATGAAGATCTCGAATACGGACTGATCCTCCTGTTGAAGGATATTACGGTGGACTTTGCCCCCGAGGCAAGGGTTTATGCCACAATGCCCACAAGCGCGCGGAATGCGGAAAGCCAGCGATCACGTTGGGAACGGGGGCGGTTCCCGGTCATCCGAATGTACGGACCTAAGCTCCTTGGAAAGGCGATTCGGACTGCCTCATTTAGCCCCTTCGATGCATTTGTCGAACTGGTGACTCCGGCGTTTGTGAACCTGTTTGGTGCGGCTTTTTTGCTTTTTCTTCTCAATTTGGTCATTTGGGAATCCGGAGGAGAATTCGTACAATTATATATCCTCTGGTGGGCTCTAGTCGTAGTTTGCGGAATTCTCCATGTTCTCCTCGGGCTTGTCGCGGCGGGAGCAGATCGCCTGCTCTATAAGGCATTTTTCTATATCCCGCGTTATGCTCTTTGGAAGATCCTCTTGTACACTAAGTTGGTAAGAAATAAGCAATCGCAGGAATGGATCCGAACGACTCGTGATCAGCCGGTCGGATCTCCGGACCATCGGCCCTTATAGGTCCTAGAATTCAGATCATCATCATTCACGTTAATTCATTAATCGGTATATGTCCAGAATCCTCATAATCGACGATGACGAGGTGCAGCTCCAGCTGGAACGGTCAATCCTGATGGAAGAAGGTTACACCGTCAACTCCACTGCAGATGGTCCTCAGGGAATAGCCATCTTCAGGAAACACAAGTTTGATCTTGTCCTTCTTGATTTGGGATTGCCTAGCATGAGCGGCATCGAAGTGCTGAAAGAGATTCGACGAATCGACGAGAAGGCAAAGGTGCTTGTGGTGACGGGTTATCCCTCGGTGGAATCGACTGTTCTCGCGATGCGTTCGGGCGCGTACGACTATATCCAGAAGCCGGTCGAAGTGCCGGTACTTCTCAGGAAAATTGCGACGGCGCTGAGCACCGTCGACAAGTAGTGCGACAATTCATAATCATAGTATCATTATCCGTTTTGTTGATCACGACCGGAGCGGCCCAGGTGGATCATTTTGATCTGACGATTCCTTCACTTGATTCTATTCCCATTCAAACCGCGGGAATACCGTTCTATGTCCAGGTGATTGCAAAGGACAGTATCAACAACACCGTAACCAGTTTTACCGGAACAATTCAGATGTCGTCCAACGGTCTCCTCCTTGGTCCGGTTGTCAGCAAACCCTTTGTGAATGGCGTTCTTGATTCCATGACCATTATCTTCAAAAATACCGGGCTCTTTTTCCTCGTGGCGACCAATACGGACGAGGGCCAGACCGGAATCAGCAATGAGTTTTCCGTCGTGCCGAATGCTCCATTCGCCGTCGGCGTTGAAACCGCCCCGGACGGGACGGGAGCGGTTCTCGCCACACAGTCAGTCACCGCGGGCCGGCAGTTAGTGGCATACGCAATCGTTCGGGACTCATTGAACAATTTCATCAATCTGATCGGAGCCGACAGCTGGACACTCCAGAACATCACGGGGGGAGTGACTGCTTCAGACCTGGTGCCCAGCGGAGATCGGAGGGCCGCATTTTTCACAGGGCACAAGACCGGCACTGCCCAGATTCATGCAATTTCCGGATCTCTCCGTTCGATAAATTCGGGAACAGTTACCGTGACTTCCGGAGCGGCGTCCCGGCTCAGCTTTGTCCAGCAGCCCTCAAACACCATCAATAATTCGCCGATCACGCCTTCAGTGACCGTTCAGCTGGAAGATGCTCAGGGGAATGCCGTCTCAACGGCCGGCGATACGATCACGCTTTCGTTGATCGGAACCGGAACGCTTCAGGGATCAACCCAACAGTTGACCGACACCACAGGCCTTGCGAGCTATAGTGGCCTGAACATCAATCTGCTCGGAACAAAACGACTCGCGGCAACCGGCGGCTCCCTAACACCGGACACCAGCACGACCTTTACGATTCTGCCCGGACCCGTGAATAATTTTCTCGTCGAGTCCTCTTCCGGAGGATCAATTCCGACGGAGACTGCGGGAGCTCCGTTCACAATTCGAGTTACGGCACGCGATCTGGCCGGCAATACCGCTACCAGCTTCACCGGAAAAATTCAGATATCCTCCACCGCCATCCTGCTGAATACGATTGTGAGTGTGCCATTTGTCAATGGCGTCCTCGATTCGATGGCGGTCAGTATTGGTAACACGGGTTCCTTCTCACTGACTGCTACCAGCACTTCCGGACCGCAGACAGGCGTCAGCAACGTTTTCTCGGTCGCGCCGAACCTTCCGTTCAAAATCAACGTTGAGTCCGCATCCGATGGTACCGGAACTGTAGTTGTACCGCAATCCGTTACTGCCGGACAAACGGTGACGGCATATGCCATCACACGTGATTCGCTCAACAACTTCATTGCGAACGTCGGTGCGGATACATGGACACTGCAGAACAGTACCGGTGGAGTTCTTTTGACGGATCTCGTCGCAGGCGGTGACAGGAAAAGTGCCCAGTTCACCGGCCACAAAATTGGATCTGCGCAACTGCATGTGACTTCCGGAACGCTCAATTCAACGAACTCGGGAACACTCACGGTGACAGCCGGTGCCGCTGCGCGGGTGGGCTTCATCCAGCAGCCCACGGCTGCGGTTTCCGATTCTGGGATATCACCTCCTGTTACCGTTCAGGTCGAGGATATCGGAGGAAATGCTGTTCCGGGATCAGGGGATTCGATCACGGTGTCACTGATCGGAACCGGCAGCTTGCAGGGACCAGTGAAGGTGCAGGCAAATGTGACAGGACTCGCCACATTCAGCGGGCTGACCATTGATCTCATCGGAACGAAACGGCTGACAGCCTCGGCAAACGCATTTATCTCCGACACGAGTACGAGTTTCGTCATTTCCCCCGGACCGGCAACCAGTTTTCTTGTCGAGGCGTCCTCGGGAGGAGTGATTCCAACACAAACAGCAGGAACGCCATTCAGCATCCGGGTCACCGCACGCGATCAAGGCGGGAATACGGCCACCGGCTTTTCCGGAACGGTGAATATCACTTCCTCGGGAACCCTTTCAGCAGGGGGAGGTACGACCCCGGTATTCGTTTCCGGAGTTCTTGCATCGTATTCCGTCACGATGCTGCAGGGAGGAACATTTACGATCACCGCCACACAAACTTCAGGGTCAGCGAGTGGTACAAGCGGGCCATTTGCCGTCAATAATCCTGTTCCGACTACGACTTCGATCACGCCCAACCTGAAAACCGTACTCGATGCCGGCTTTACGCTTACGGTAAACGGGACGAATTTCGTTCCGACATCCACAGCGCAGATCAACGGATCCGACCGGACAACGACATTTGTGAACGGAACCCAGATCACCGTTTCCGTTCTTTCAGGGGATCTGTCGACAGCTGAAACGCTGGCGGTCACGGTCACCTCCCCAACGCCCGGGGGAGGTCTGTCGAATTCTCAGCAGCTTGTCGTAGCGAACCTCACAACAATTTTGAAGGTCTATTTGCAGGGACCGTTTTCTGCCGGAAGCATGAGCACGGCACTTCGGACATCGGGAGTCGTTCCTCTGTCGCAGCCATATTCTGCATCGCCATGGAATTACAGCGGGACGGAACATGTTGCCGCAATCCCGGCAAATGTCGTGGACTGGCTTCTCCTGGAATTACGAACCGGGACTACCGGAACGACGAAAGTGGCAACCCGTGCGGGATTTCTCTTATCGAACGGTTCCGTCGTTGATCTCGACGGATCGAGTCCAGTAACGTTTACCGGAATCGGCGCGGGAAATTATTATGTGGTCCTGCGTCACCGGAATCATATCGCAGCGATGTCTGCATCGCCTCTCCCGCTGAGCGCCGCGAGCGCTTCGTACGACTTCACCGCCGCACAAACACGGGCATTTGGTACAACTCCAATGGCGTCACTCGCGGGCGGCGTGTTCGGACTCTATGCCGGCGATGTCACCGCGAACGGGACGCTGAAATACAGCGGAGGAGGAAACGACAGCGGACCGATTTACGCCCGGATCGGCGGCGGATCAGTCAGTGCGACGGTGAGCGGTTATTTCCCCGAAGACACGAATATGAACGGCATCGTCAAGTACAGCGGTGCGCAAAATGATCGGGCAATCATTTATGCCAATATCGGCGGCGGTTCAGTGAGCGCTACCCTAACGACACAGGTTCCGCCATAAATCGGACGACCAGAAGTTTATGTCTTTTATTCGAGAGCTTCCTATGAGAAAAATCATCGTACTCATCGCATTCCTGTTGACCGGTGCAGGACACATTCTCTCTCAGCCGATCGTGCAGGGCGGGATCTTTTCCAGCCAAAATGTGCTGACGATCCGCGTGAAGCCGAGCGCATCATTCAGCGGCACGAGCGTTTCCAATCTCGTGTTTTCCATTCGATGGGATACCTCATATCACATTTCCGTGAGTGATATGACGAATTCTTTCGGCATCCTGAAAGATGGGGGGATACAATCCGCAGGATCGTTCAATTACCAGGACTATGCGACCACCTCTTCGACTGCGATCAATTGGACGGCAAACCAGGAGGTAACACTCGGCACGATCACGATCTCCGGCGGATCGGGGACCGGGACTATCGAGCTCTCTCCTACCGGATTCACTGCAGGCGGTGCGGGAGACTGGTATGTGGAGATCGGGGGAACCAGTTACACGCCATCTCCCGGCTCAGAATATTATCAGAGTTCTACGGTTGCAAATCTCTACGTGCCGGGCCCTGCTGCGAAATTGGGCATCCAGACACAACCTTCAGCGAATGCGACCGCGGGTATAGCGTTCACGACACAGCCGGCAGTTCTCATCGAAGATGCTTCGGGAAATATCATCACATCCGATAACACCACGGTCGTCACGGCGGCACGCCTCTCCGGCACCGGCACGCTGCAGGGAACTCTGACTGCCACGGCCGTCAATGGTGTCGCAACGTTCAGCAGTCTCTCCTATACCGTCGCCGAGAACATCACGATCCAGTTCACGAGCGGAGCTCTCACACCCGTGACTTCCAGTACTGTAGCGATTTCACCTGCAGCCGCATCAACGGTCAGGATGGAGACAGCGGCCAATGGAAGCGGTACGCTTGTTCCGGGACAGACTGTCGTTTCGGGATCATCGATAACAATCTATGCGATCACGCGGGATGTCTTCAACAACTTCATCGCAAACGTAGGTGCAAGTTTCTGGGGAATTCAAGACCCAACCGGGGGGATATCTGCGGGAGATCTCGTTCAAAGCCCCGACAGCACACACGCAGTATTCACGGCTCATGTCATCGGAACAGGTCAGATCAAGGCCAATTTCAGCGGTGTCACGACGGTCCCTTCGGGGACATTGACGGTCGTTGCTGGAACTGCATCACAGGTGCGTGTTGAAACACTGCCCGACGGGAGCGGAACCATCGTGCCTTCACAGGCAATTCCGTCTGGAAATTCGATTACCGCATATTCCATCGCGAGGGATCCTTCGAATAATTTCGTTTCAAATGTAGCCGCAAGCTCGTGGTCTCTCCAGAATACGACCGGCGGGGTTCTTGCCGGCGATCTCGTGCCCAGCGGCGATTCCAAGAGCGCCGTGTTCAGCGCCCATGCCACGGGTACGGCGCAAATTCATGCGACGTCTGCTTCACTCACGACTACCAATTCGGGCACCATCACGGTCGTCGCGGGGAGCGCGACGAGAGTGAAGTTTGTGGCTCAGCCCGCCAGCACTTCTTCGGGGACCGTACTCGCGCCGATAACCGTCCAGTTGAAGGATGGCGCGGGCAATACTGTTGCAAGCTCGGGTATTTCCATCAATGTCAGTTTGAACGGAACAGGATCGCTCTTCGGAACGAAGACGAAAACGACAGATGGGACAGGACTCGCGACATTTAATGACCTCAGTATCGATACCGCGGGTCTCAAGACGCTCATCGCTGCGAGCGGCATACTGGCGACGGACACCAGCACGGGATTCACCATTTCCCCCGGCACAGCCAAGAAGCTTCTCTTCGTCCAGCAGCCGACGAATGTCAACACGAATATCAGCATCGCGCCGGCCATTACGGTACAGGTTCAGGACTCTCTCGGGAACAGCGTTCCGACTGCAGGCATCAGCATCGCGATGGCAAAGAGTGCTCCGAGCACCGGAACGCTTTCCGGCACGACGACGCAATTAACGAACGCGGGAGGCCTGGCCACATTCAACAACTTGAGCTTTACTGTCAGCGGCTCCAAACAGATTATCGCCTCGGGGAGCGGGCTCACTTCTGCAACGAGCAACTCGTTCACTGTTTCGGATTTCACGATCACGGCATCGGAGACGGGACCGGGAACCATCGCCCCGCTGGGCATTCAATCAGTTCCGGGAACGCAGAGCCTTGGCTTTACCATGACGCCGAATGCCGGCTCGCATACGGATAGCGTTGTCGTGGACGGGGTCAACGTTGGCCCGCAGGCAACGTACACCTTTACAAACGTCGTCGCCAATCATACCATCGCCGCGTATTTTTCAGTCACCGTCTACACGATTACCGCAAGTGCAGGGAGCAACGGGAATATCAGTCCATCCGGAGCAGTCGTGGTCAATGCCGGGAACAGCCAAACCTTCACGATGACCCCCAACACCGGTTATCATATCGACAGCATTTTTGTTGATGGGGCCTATGCGGGAAATACCTCTCCTTACAACTTCACGAGCGTGAGTGCCAATCATACGATTAGCGTGAAGTTTGCGATCAATCAATTTACCATCACGGCATCAGCCGGAAGCCACGGTACCATTTCGCCGTCGGGAAGTGTGAACGTATCGTACGGCGGCAGTCAGCTCTTTACCATTACCCCCGACTCCGGATATCAGGTCCAGGGTGTTTTGGTTGATGGAATCCAGCAGGGAAAGATTCCATCCTACAATTTCCCGAGTGTAACGGCGAATCACACCATTTCAGCGACGTTCGCTCCGGATACGTTGAAGATTATCATTACGGCATCTCCCGTCGGGCTCAAAGTTGTTGTCGATGGCATCCCCGCGACCAGCCCGGACACGGTGACATGGATTGTGGGTGTCAACCACACTCTCGGTGTACTCGATACCGTGCCGAACGGGGGAAGCTCCCGGTACGTCTGGAATTCCTGGAGTAATGCCGGCACAAAATCACAGACAGTTACGCCGCTGGCAAACACGACATACACCGCGAACTTCACCACACAGTACCTGCTGACGATGAACGCCAATGCAGGAGGAACGGTCACCCCTGCGACGGGATTTTTCGATAACGGCGCAGTTGTCACGATACAGGCCTTCCCCGCGGCGAAGTACAATTTCCAGGTCTGGGCCGGCAGCGGCAACGGATCCAACAGCAGCTCGAACAATCCCACGACAGTGACGATCGGCGGACCGATAACCGAAACGGCCAACTTCGTCCGGCAACCGGTGCAGATTACCATCCAGGCATTACCCAACGGATTGAGTTTCATCTATGATGGTGTAACGTACAATACGCCGCAAACGCGGACCGTCAATCCGGGCGATCAACACTTTCTGAACGTGGCAAACCCGCAATCCGGCGGAACAAATGTTCAGTATGTTTTCGTGAACTGGAGCGACAGCGGAGCGATCTTCCATTCAATCTTCCCGGATTCGAATACCACGTACAGCGTTACATTCAAGAAGCAGTATAACCTCACCGTCGCCGCGGGTGCAGGTGGTTCCGCTTCTCCCGCAACGAGCTTCGTCGATTCCGGAGCCGTGACGACGCTTACCGCAATCCCCAACACCGGCTTCATCTTCAAGCGATGGGGAGGAAGCGGATCGGGTTCGTATACCGGAGTTGCAAACCCCACATCAGTCACGATGAACGGCCCTGTGTTTGATACTGCCTACTTTGTGGTCGACACCATGATCATCACGGCAAGTGCCGGCGCGAACGGAACGATTTCTCCTTCGGGGACGGTCAAAGTGCCGTACGGCAGCAGTCAGACGTTCACCATTACGCCAACGGGGCTCTATCATATATCTGATGTCGTGGTCGATGGCGCGTCCGTCGGCCCAGTGGCTTCATACACATTCACCGGCGTTACAACATCTCACACAATTACGGCAAGCTTCACGGTGAACGGATACACGATCACCGCCTCGGCCGGTGCGAACGGTACGATCAGCCCATCCGGTCCCGTCGGGGTGAGCGGCGGCGCCAATCAATCCTTTACCATGACACCCAGTGCGGGATACCATATC